>NZ_JAGGOO010000028.1 GCF_018614415.1 Streptomyces sp. ISL-12 | reverse complement strand
TCCCGCCGGTGTCCTGCGTCCTGGTCCAAACGACAGGCCCTATTAGCAGCCCGCAGGCATCGCACGACCGGAGCGCAGCGGCCGGGTCCGACTCCTGCCGGGCTGCGCTCCGGGGGGAGCGGGGCAGTCCCCATGTCACGCCTGCCCGCGCGTCCGCCTCGCGCAAGGTGATGACTTCGAGACCGAGCAGGCCGGCGGCCGTGGGTCACGTCACCTGGTCATGAGAGTCCGGGGCGACGCCCTGGAAGAGGTTGGCGATCAGCTGATCCACGAACTCCGCGGTCAAGGGTTGCGCGGGCATCAGCAGCCGGTGGTAGACGGCACCCCAGAGCTGATCGACGATCGATTCCAGGTCCGCTTCCGCGCGGATCTGGCCGGCCTGCTGTGCGCTCGAGAGACGTTCGACGGCGAGGCGGCGGCGGTGTGTGACGTAGTGCGTCGAGAGCGCCTCCGCCAGGTCGGGGTCGCCCTGGGCGGCTCCGATGATCCCGGCGATGACGGCGCCGTTGCGGTCCAGGAGGTCGACGAACACACGCAACTGCGTGGTCAGGTCGCGCCTGATGTCGCCCGTGTCGGGGAAGGCGAGGGTGGCCTGGAAGGCGTTGAAGTAGGCGTCGAAGGCCAGGGCCCCGGGGGAGGGCCACCACTTGTAGAGGGTCATCTTGCTGACGCCCGCGCGGGCGGCGACCTTGGAGAAGGTCAGGGCGTGGACTCCCTCGGCGAGCAGCAGCTCGGCCGCCGCGGTCAGCGTCGCATGGCGGACGTCCTCCGCCCGGCGGCGGCCACGCCCCGGTTTGAGCCGGCCGGGCCCCTCGGCCTCTGTTCGCTCCACGTGCCCGTCTCCTCCTGCTGTGCGGCGCAGCCGGTCTGGTCGACACGGCTCCGAGAATCATTATATGGACGTGATGGCCATATAGATATGGACGCTTGGTCTACATACTGCTAATGTACTCATCGTCCACAAAGCCGGTGGACGATGACGAGAGGAAGGTCACCATGACCACCACGGAACAGTCCGCCACCCGTGCAGCGATCGTGACCGGGGGCTCGGGCGGGATCGGCGGCGCCGTCGCCACCGAGCTGGCCGCGCGGGGCACGGCGGTCGTCGTGCACTACTCCGGCAGCGCCCAGCGCGCCGAGAAGGTCGTCGCGTCGATCCAGGAGGCCGGCGGATCGGCCGTCGCCCTGCCCGGCGACGTCGCCGACGAGGCCGCGATGACGGCCCTGTTCGACGCCGCCGAGGAACGCTTCGGTGGTGTCGACGTCGTGGTGAACACCGCCGGGATCATGCTGCTCGCGCCGGTGGCGGAGATGGGCCTGGACACCTTCGACCGGATGCACCGGGTCAACGTGCGCGGCACGTTCGTCGTCTCCCAGCTCGCGGCCCGGCGGCTGCGCCCCGGCGGCGCGCTGGTCAATTTCTCCACTTCCGTCACCCGGCTCCAGCAGCCCACCTACGCCGCCTACGCGGCGACCAAGGGCGCGGTCGAGGCGATGACCCTGGTCCTCGCCCGTGAGCTGCGCGGCCGGGACGTCACCGTCAACGTCGTGGCCCCGGGGCCGACGGCCACTCCGCTCTTCCTCGAAGGCAAGAGCGAGCAGGTGGTCGACCGACTCGCCGCGCTCTCGCCCCTGGAGCGGCTCGGCACGCCGGAGGACATCGCGCGTGCCGTCGCCTTCCTGGCCGGCCCCGACGGCCGGTGGGTCAACGGCCAGGTCCTGTACGCCAACGGCGGCGTCGCCTGACCTCGGGCCTCCCCCTCGGCCGCGCGGCCCTGCCCGGCCCGGGGCGCCCACGACTCCGTTCCGTCGCGACCCCCTTCGCCGACCGCGCGCCGGCACCGCGCGCAGACACCGGCCAGCTCCACGGTGTGCTCCACCGCCGCGAAGCCCGAGTCGGAGATGACGCCCGCCACCCACGCCTCGACGGCCTCCGACTCCACCGTGCGGCCGCAACCGCACACGCGGCACACCAGACAGTGCCGGTGCTCACCGTCGCGTCGCCACCGGCAGAGCCGCTCCCCGGTCGCCGTCTGGACGACATCGGCGCCACCCAGCTCTTCCAGGTCGCGCAGCGCCCGGTACACGGTGGAGAGGCCGACGCGTGTGCCCTCCGCGACCATGCGCATGTGCAGTTCCCGCGCGGAGACGAACCGGTCGCAGCTCTTCAGGGCCTCCGCGGCCGCTGTCCGCCGCCGGGTGGGCCGCAGCCGGCTGTCAGGCATCGACACCAAGGCTCACCTCCCCAGAAGTCCCAGGCCATGCGTGTGGATGTCGCCTTCGGCATGCCAGTGACCGGCGGGTGACGCCGTGTCCAGGAAAGGCCATTGCCAAACCTTGATGAAAACGATTATCGTCCCTGACTGTGCCCGAGGGGGCATGAACATGACCTAGAGGGGTCTCCCTTGCGTACCCACAGACGTCTGCTCACCGTCACCGGCCTCGCGGCCGCCGCGCTCGCCACAGCCGGTCTGAACACCTCAGCCTTCGCCGCCACCACTCTGACCAGCGGACATGTCGACGTCCTCGACGCCGAGTGGGACGGCGCCGAGCTTCACCTCCATGTCCACGACGAGGAGAACGACACCGAGTACGAGCCCGCGGACGTGACGCTGTCCGTGCCGGACGCCGCCAAGGTCGCCAACCCCGGCTACGGCTTCCTCGGCTCCGGCAGCCAGGTATGGCTGCTGCCCGACACCGAGGCCGAGGCGGACGCCGCCGGCGTGCTGTTCGCCGGCGTCTCCACCGAGCACCTCACCACCGGCGTCTTCGCGGGCGACAGCGTCGCCTACCGGCTCGTGAGCGCCACCCGCGACGGTGCCGCGACCGACGACTTCAGCGTCTACACGGGCAGCGGTGTGCGCTGGTACGACAGCGACACGGCCACCGGCTCCTACAAGTCCCGTACCTTCGCGGTCGGTGCCCACAACCACGCCAACTGGGCCTTCGAGGAGGCCGGTACCTACCGGCTCACCTTCCGGGTGCAGGGCACGGCCGGTGGCGTGACCGAGTCCGCCACCGAGACGTACACGGTGGTCGTCGGCTCGTGACACCGGCCCTGGCGCGTGACGGACGCGCTCTCACAGGTGCGGCGCTGACCGTGGCGGCCGCGGTGTTCCTGGGCGCGGCAGGGCTGGTCGCCGGCGGTGGCGGGGACGCCCGCGCCGCCGGCGGTGCCGTCGTCCTGGACGAAGGCGAACTCGACCTCACTCCCCGGCTCGTCGACGGCGCCCTCCAGTTGCAGGTCGACGACCGCGGCAGCGGTACGACGGTTGTGCGGGAGCCGTCCGACGTCGTCCTGCACGCGGTGCCGTCCACCTTGCAGTACACCGTCGATCCCCTGGCCACGGCGCTGGGCACCAGCACCCTGGACAGCTGGCAGCTCAACGGCTGGGAGGCGGGCAACATCTTCGCCCCGGAGCCGGGCTGGAACGGCACCGAGGCGGGCGGTGACACCGAGGTCACCTTGTCCGGCTTCGACGGGCCCGGGGACTTCGGCATGGCCTCGTACACCCGCGGCATGGACGACGTGAACGCTCCGCCGGTCCCGTACCTCGGTACCGCGGCTTCCGTCCAGCGCTCCTTCACCCTCCCCGGTGACGCGGAACGCGCCCTGCCCACCTGGCAGTTCACCGCGGAGGGCGTCTACCGGCTGACGTTCACGGTGCGGGCCGGCGGTTCGGCCGACACCGAGACACTGGCCGTGGTCGTCGGTGACGACGTCGACCCGGCGGACGTCCTGCCCGGTGACGGCTCCACGCCCGCTCCCTCCCCCACTCCCCCGCCGAGCACGAGCACACCCCCCACGGCCCCCTCCTCGCACGTCATCGACAACGGGCACCTGGACCTGGCCGCGCGTCCGGTCGACGGGGGCATGCAGTTCCAGGTGAAGGAGGGGAGTTCGCAGGCGTACGAGTGGCACGAGCCCGGCGCGGTCGTGCTGCACGTGAGGCCGCAGGCCCGGCGGAAGATCACGGAGGGGTTCGAGTTCCTCGGCGCGGTCGGCGACGCGGTGTGGTGGCTGCCCATCCAGCAGGTCGACGGCCTGGTCTGGCCGGGTTTCAGCACGGACCAGTTCAAGAGCTCCGAGGTCGACGGACGGGTCACCTTCTCCCTCGACGCCGTGCGGGGACCGGGTGCGGTGAGCGTCTTCACGGAGGGCTCGGTCGGCTCGGTGACCACGCACGCGCACAGCGGGGACGGGCTGCCGGACAGCTTCGGCCTGTCGGTTCCCACCCACCGGCACACCGTGTGGGCGTTCGCCGCGGAAGGCGTCTACCGCACCACCTTCACGGTGAGTGCCACGCTCGCCGACGGCACGGAGGTGTCCGACACGGAGACCCTCGCGTGGGTGGTGGGGGACGACGTGGACCCGGCGACCGTCGTACCCGGCGCGGGCGAGGAGCCCACGGCGACACCGACGACCACGCCGGACACGACGCCCACCGCGGCACCGAGCGGTTCGCGGGCTCCGTCGTCGTCCGCTCCGGACGCAGCAGACACACCGGACGCGACCGGCACCACCGGCCCGACGGGTTCGGTGGCCGGCTCGTCGGGTACGGCGGGTGGTTCGTCGTCCGGGAGTGACGGCACCACGGTGACCGGCGGGCTCGCCTCCACCGGCGCGCGGATCGCGGTGATCGCCGGTGCCGCCGTGGTCGCCCTGGTCCTGGGCGGCGGCACTCTGCTCCTCGTACGCCGTCGGCGCACCGCTCCATGAGAACGCACGCGGCACACGTCCTGTCCCAGTAAAGGAGGAGCCCCATGCGGGGCCACCCGAGACGTACCACCCTCACCGCCGCGTTGCTCGCGGCGACCGCCCTGCTCAGCGGATGCGGCCGGCTCGGCGAAGACAGCGGTTCCGACGCGGAGCTGGCGGTGTCGACGACCACCGCGATCCTCGCCGACCTGGTGGGCCGGGTCGGCGGTGACCGCGTCGACGTCACGTCGATCGTGCCGCGCAACGGCGACCCCCACTCGTACGAGCCGAGCCCCGGGGACGCCACCGGGGTCACCCGGGCCGATGTCGTCTTCAGCAACGGCCTGCTGCTCGAAGAACCCGGCATCATGAAGATGGTCCACACCAACGCCGGGAAGTCCGCCCCGAAGATCGAGCTCGGCGAGCGGCTGGAGGAGTACGGCGGCACCGTCATCGAGCTGGAGGAGGACCTCGGGCTCGACGTGCTCTGGCTCGGCTGGGCCGTCGAGGGCGAGGTCGCCGGCGCGGGATCCCAGGTCCGTACGACGGCCACGAAGCTGGAGGGCCCCGGCGACCTGCGGGTGTACCTCACCGACACGCTCGGCAGGCCCAAGGTGTACGTGGACTCCTCCGACGGGTTCGACGACGCCGACTCCTTCACCCTGCCGCCCGAGGCGCACACCCACGTCAACTGGGCCTTCAGCGAACCCGGCGTCTACCGGCTCACCGTCGAGGGACGGACGGAGACACTCGACGGAGGCGGCGAGGAGATCGGCAGCGGCACCTTCACCTTCACCGTGGGGGACGCCGCCGAGCCGCCCGCCGGGACCGAGGTCCTCGACAGCGGGCACGCCGACGTCGCGCTCGACGCGGAGACCGGCGAGGTGTACGTCCGCACCGACGGCGCCGGCGGTGAGACCAGACGCGTCGCCGCCGAGGACGTCGTGCTCGACGTACCCGACCGCGCCCGGGAGTCGGTGCCCGAGGAGAAGCCGTACGCCTTCCTCGGCGCCCCCGGCGACGACCTGTGGGTGCTGCCGCAGGCGGTGCTGGGCAAGCACGTGCACGGCGACCTGGACCCGCACACGTGGGAGGACGTCGCCAACGCCGAGGCGTACGTCCGCCGGATCGAGGCCGAGCTGATCGAGGCCGACCCGGAGGGCAGGGCGACGTACGAGAAGAACGCCGCCGCGTACCTCAGGACGCTCGGCGCACTCGACGAGGAGGTCGCCCGGACACTGGCCACGGTGCCGGAGGAGAACCGCAAGCTCGTCACCACGCACGACGCCTTCGGCTACCTCGCGAAGGCGTACGGCATGGAGGTGGTGGGCTTCGTCGTCCCCGTACCGAACCAGGAGCCCAGCGCCGCCGAGGTGGAGAAGCTCGGCGACACCATCCGCGACAAGCGGGTGCCCTCGGTCTTCCTGGAACCGAACCTGGCGGCACGCGCCGACGTGCTGCGCAGGGTCGCCGAGGACCAGCGGGTCGGCGTCTGCACGCTCTACGGCGACTCGTTCGACGACAAGATCCACGACTACGTCTCGATGATGCGGCACAACGCGAAGGAACTCGCCAGGTGCCTGGGGGGATCGGCCTGATGAACAGCATGCGCGCGAACCGGCGGACCGCCGTGGCGGTGGTCCTCGCGGCCACCATGACGCAGGGCGGGTTCGCCGTCGCGGACGACGTGACCGGCACCGACCCGGAACTCGGCCGGATCGCCTGGCGGGACGGCACCCTCACGCTGGACCCGGCGGACGCCTCGCACACGGTACGGGTCGGCCGGGCAGGGACCCTCGACGGCTCGGCTCCGGGATGGGACACCACCGCGGTGCCCGAGGGCGCGGTCGCCGGGGACACCGTGCGGTGGTCCCTGGCCGGGCTGGAGGGTCCGGGTGAGGTGAAGGTGTACGACGGGGACGGCGACGCGCCGGTCTTCGACAGCGGCGACGCGCGGCCGGACGTACGGGAGCTTCCCGTCGGCGCGCGGGAGGAGACCCGGTGGGAGTTCAGCGAGGAAGGCACCTACCAGGTCATCTTCGAGGCGGACGCCACCGCGGCGGACGGACGTGACCTCTCGGTGGGCACCGTGTACACCGTGACGGTGGGAGACGCGGCCCCGGCCGGTGAGGCGACGGCCGGGCAGGCCACGGAGCCGGTGGAGGTGCCCGCCGCCGGGGATTCCGCGTCCGCGGACGCCGCCGAGGGGACCGGGACCGTGACGGCACGGGTACCGGAGGTCGCGGCGCGGACGGCCGGGACCGGGACGGCCGGTTCGCTCGCCGCCGCCGACGACGCTGGTGAGGTCGTGTCCGACCGGACGGTGCTCGACGAGGGGCACGTCGACTTCGCCGCGCGGGTCGTCGGCGGGAAGCTGCGGATCCACCTCAAGGACGGCACGGTCGCGGGGCGGACCGTCTGGCGCGAGCCGTCCTCCGTCGTCCTGCACGTCAAGCCCGCGGCGAAGAACTCCGTTCCGGACAACGACCAGTTCGCTTTCCTGGGCAAGGCCGGCGACCCGGTGTGGCTGCTCGACCAGGTGCAGCAGGACGGCCTGCTGTGGCCCGGCTGGTCGACCGACAACATCACGGCCGGAGCGACCGAGGGAGGCGTGACGTTCTCGCTCACCGCGGTCGACGGCCCCGGCGCCTACGCGCTCTACACCTACGACGCCATGTCGGGCGCGAACGTCCTGTTCGACAGCGGGGACGGGACGCCGGACTCCTTCGACGTCGCGCGGAACACGCACGCGCACGGCGGCTGGGCGTTCACCGCGCAGGGCACCTACCGGCTGACGTTCAAGATGAGCGGGAAGCTCGCCGGCGGCAAGGCCGTCAGCGACACCGAGACGGTGACCTTCGTGGTCGGGGACACCGATCCCTCGACGGTGTCCCCGGGCGACGGCTCGGACAAGGGCTCCGGCGGCGCCTCAAGTTCGGCGGGTTCCTCAGAGGCGTCCGGCTCCGGCTCCGGGGCGGATGCCTCGGGCGGCTCGGCGTCGGACGGGTCCGGTGGGTCGATGGCCTCCACCGGTGCCGGCGGGACCGTGCTGGCCGGCACGACGGCCGCCGCCCTCACCGTGGCGGGCGCCCTGTCCTTCCTGGCCGCCCGGCGCAGAAGGACCGCCCGTGGCTGACGGCACGGACCCGCTGCTGCGGGTCACCGGCGCGACGGTGGTCCTCGGCGGACGCACCGTCCTGGAGCGGGCCGACCTGTCGGTGGGCGCGGGGGAACTGGTCGGGCTCATCGGCCCCAACGGCGCCGGCAAGACGACCCTGCTGCGCGCCGCGCTCGGCCTCGTGCCGCTGGCCGCCGGGGAGGTCGCCGTGGAGGGCCGGACCGGGCGCCGGGCCGGGCAGGGCGTCGGTTACGTGCCGCAGCGGCACGAGTTCGCGTGGGACTTCCCCATCGACATCACCGGCGCGGTCCTGACCGGCCGCACCCGGCGGATCGGCTGGCTGCGCCGGCCGGGCCCCGCGGACCGGGCGGCGGTGGACGAGGCGCTGGAGCTGACCGGGCTCACCGCTCTGCGGCGCCGGCCGGTGGGCGAGCTGTCCGGCGGTCAGCGGCAACGGGTCCTGGTGGCCCGGGCGCTCGCGGCCGGGCCCCGGGTCCTGCTCCTGGACGAACCGTTCACCGGCGTCGACGTCCCCACTCAGGAACTGTTGAACGAGCTGTTCGGCCGGCTGGCCGCGGAAGGCAGAGGGCTGCTGATGACCACGCACGACCTGGCGGCGGCCGCCCGCACCTGCGGCCGGGTGGCCCTGCTCAACCGCACCGTGGTCGCCGACGGCGGCCCGGAACTCCTCGCCGACCCGGACCAGATGCTGCGGGCCTTCGGCCTGGACCGTGCGATCGGCACGGTGACCGCGCCGTGAACGCTCTCGCCGGCTTCCTCACGGACCCCTGGCAACTGCCCTTCATGCAGCGGGCCTTCGCCGTGGCGGCGATCATCGGCGCGGTGTGCGGTGTGGTCGGGGTCCACGTCGTGCTGCGCGGCATGGCGTTCATCGGCGACGCCGTCGCCCACTCCGCCTTCCCGGGCGTGGCGCTGGCCTACGCCTTCGAGGGCAACCTGCTGCTCGGCGGGGCCGCGGCCGGGATCACCACGGCCGTGCTGATCGCGTTCGTCTCGCAGAACCGGCGGTTGAAGGAGGACACCGTCATCGGCGTCTTCTTCGCCTTCGCGTTCGGCCTCGGCATCGTCCTGGTCTCCACCCGCGACAGCTGGACGACGGACCTCTCGTCGTTCCTGTTCGGGCAGGTACTGGCGGTCAGCGCCGGGGACGTACGGACCGTGGCCGTCGTCGGGGCCGTACTGGTCCTGGTCGTCCTGGCGATCGGCAAGGAACTCGTCACCGTCAGTCTCGACCGCGAGACCGCCCGGTGCGCGGGCCTGCCGGTGTTCCGCCTCGACCTCACCCTGTACATCCTCGTCACCACGACGATCGTGATGTCGCTGGAGGCGGTCGGCAACATCCTCGTCCTCGCGCTGCTCATCACACCCGCCGCCACGGCCCGCATGCTCACCGAGCGGCTGTGGGCCATGACCCTGCTCGCCTCGTCCGTCGGGTGCCTGGGGAGCATCGCCGGGCTCTACGTCTCGTACGTGTACGACCTGGCGGCGGGCGGGTCGGTGGTCGTGGTGCTGACCGGGCTGTTCGTCCTGACCTGGTGTCTGGCGCCACGCCACGGGCTGCTGGCGAAGCTGGTCCGGCGACCGGAGGTCACGGCCCCGGTCGTGGCCGGCCGCTGAGTCCCGTCCGGCCGGGGCGCCGGTGACAGCGAGCCCCGCCGGCCTGCCGGCCGGCGGGGCCTCGTGCTGCGGTCCTGCCGCGGCGGTCAGGCGGGGGTGATGTTCTCCGCCTGCGGGCCCTTCTGGCCCTGCGTGATGTCGAAGGTGACGGCCTGGCCTTCCTGGAGCTCACGGAAGCCCGTGGCGTTGATGTTGGAGTAGTGCGCGAAGACGTCGGGGCCGCCTCCGTCCTGGGCGATGAAGCCGAAGCCCTTTTCCGCGTTGAACCACTTGACGGTGCCGCTGGCCATGTTGGTGCCTTCCGATCGGTGACGGGTCCGCACGGTGCGTCCCGGAGGTGGTCGTCCTGGTCCTCGGGCACACAGCAGAACGCCCGCGCCACGGCGCGGGCTGGTACGGCGAACCACGACATCTGCTGCTGACGCTACACGGCGGCACGGTGCCCTGCCAACGGGGAACGCCATTGTCACCAGCCGTAGTTAAGCCTGGTCACGAAGGCTCGTTCCGGGCGACGCGGGCGAAACCGGGTGGCTCGCGGTACCGCGCCCCCCTTCGGCGTCGCCGCCGTGCGCGCTCCGTGGGGGCGGGTCAGGACGTCGCCGGCCTGCCCATCACGTCGGCCACCGTGCCCAGGTCCGCGTCCGGTTCGGCGGCCCGGGCGAGGGACCAGAAGAGCAGGGCGACACCCGTCGCGCCGGGGTCGGGGGCGCCGAGGGCGCGTTCGCCGAGGTAGGAGGCGCGACCGCGGCGGGCCTTGATGTCGGCGGTGGCGCGTGCTCCGGCGAGGGCGGCCCGGGCCGCGTCGGCGAACCCCGCGCCGCCGACGAGGGCGTCGCGGGCGGGGGCGAGCGCGTCGACCATGGTGCGGTCACCGGGCTCGGCCTCACCGACGCGCTGGATGGCGGCGAGGCCCTCGCGCACGCCGGCCGCCCAGCCCTCGCGGCCGTCCCCGTGGACGGCGAGCGCCCGGCCGATCTCCTGGAACAGCAGGCCGATCAGCGGGCCGCTGGTGCCGCCGACCTCGTCGAGGAAGACGCCGGCGGCGACGGTGAACGGGGCGTCGGCGGGGCGTGCGTCGAGCGCGGCCTCCACGCCGTCGAGGCCGCCGCGGAGGTTGTCGCCGAAGTCTCCGTCGCCGGAGAGCTGGTCGAGGGCGGTCAGCGCGTCGTGGGCGGTGCGGGCGGCCTGCGCGTAGGTGCGCAGGACCTTTTCCTGGTCGGCGGTCGTGGTCATCGGGCGGTCTCCGAAACGGGGAAGGCGGGGGTCAGGGCGGGCGCGTGCCACCAGTCGAGCCAGTTGTCGCGCAGCGCGGTCACGGTCACCGAGAACCCGCTCATGTCGAGTGCGGGCACGAAGGTGCCGACGAGTTGCCCGGCGACGCTCACACCGCGCTCGCCGAGGAGGTGGCGGACCCGGTCGTGGACGGCGTACAGCTCCAGCAGGGTGGTCGCGCCCAGGCCGTTGACCAGCAGCAGTACGGTGTCCGGGGCGCCGTCCGGGAGCGCGGCGAGGACCTGCTCGGTCATGCGGTCGACGAGGTCGGCGAAGTCGGGGCGGGGCACGGTGCGGGCGGCTCGTTCGCCGTGGATGCCGACGCCGTACTCGATCTCCCCGTCGGCGAGTTCGAAGGCCTCGCCGCCGCGGCCGGGGGCGGTCTGGGCGCGGGCGGCGACGGCGATGCTGCGCGAGGCGGCCGCGAACCGGGCGCCCGCCTCGGCCAGTTCGTCCAGCCCGAGGCCCGCGTCGGCGGCGCCGCCGAGGAGCTTCTCCACGACGACCGTGGCGCCGGTGCCGCGGCGGCCGGTCGCCGTCTCCGTGTCGTCGGTGGCGAGGTCGTCGTCGACCAGGACGCGGCGTACGGGGATGCCGTCGGCGCGCAGGCGTTCGGCGGCGATGCCGAAGTTGATGCGGTCGCCGGTGTAGTTCTTGACCACGTGCAGCACGCCGTCCGGGCCGGCGACGGCGCGGGAGGCCTCGTAGACCTGGCGGTTGTGCGGGGAGGCGAAGACGCGGCCCGGTACGGCGGCGTCGAGCATGCCGCGGCCGACGAACCCGCTGTGCAGGGGTTCGTGTCCGGAGCCGCCGCCGGACAGCAGGCCGACCCGGCGGCTGGGGTGGCGGTCGCGGGCGGTGACGTAGAGCGGGTCCTCGTGGAGGCGGACGAGGCCGGGGTGGGCGAGCGCGAAGCCGCGCAGGGCGGCGTCCACGGGCGCGTCGGCCGGCAGGAAGAGATGGTTCACGGCGTTGCGTTCCTTTCGGGGGTGCGCCCGGCCACGGTATCCGCCCGTCCGGGCCGGCCTCACCCCGGTCCGGCCGTGTCGTGGCGGGCGCGGCGGGACGGCCACGCCGCCGCCCGGGGTGGCGCCTACCCGTCCGTCCGGTGGGTGACCCGGATCTTGGACTGGCCGTGGCCGAGTTGCTCCCAGTCGTCCATGAAGCGGGCCGCCAGGCCGTGGTCGGCGGCCAGGGCGGTCAGTGTCTCGGTGCGGTAGTAGAAGTCCTCCCGCAGGACGTGGTGTTCCTCGCCCTCCGTGCGGTCGAAGGTGAAGTCGAACCAGCCGCCCGGTGCCAGGACGCGGCCGATGTGGGCGAAGCACTCCTCGATGACCGGCAGCGGCGAGTGGGAGAACACGCTGTGCGCGTGCACCACGTCGAACCGGCCCTCCGGAAGGAACCCCAGGGTCAGGTCGCGTACCGGTGTCAGCGTCGGCAGCCGGTCCTGGAGGCCCTGGTCGCGGAGGGTGTCCTGCGCGGCGAACAGGATGTCGGGCGAGATGTCCACGCCGTAGTAGTGGCCGGGGCGCAGGTACTCGATGAACCGCCAGCCCGCCCGCAGGTTGCCGCAGCCGATCTCCAGCATCCGGTGCTCCGGGCGCAGTCCGTGGCCCAGCAGGTAGTCGAACTGCATGGCCCCCAGCGCCAGCCAGCGTTCGCGGTTGCGGCTGCCCACGGCGGCGTCCGGGTCGCGGCGGGTGTCCGAGCGCATGACCGCGCGGTAGTAGGCGACGTGGTCCGGCGAGCGGTGGCGCAGCCAGGCGTCGCGGGCGGTGCGGCGCAGGTGCCGGGGTATCCGGGCGGGGTGGCGCAGCGCGTAGGACAGGCGGTGGCCGAGGGCGGCGCGGTTGGCGGTGAGGTTCTTGGGCATGGCGGTGCTCGTTCTCCGTAGGGTTTCCCGGGGTGCGGCCGGGGCCGGTCCCCGCAGTCTCGCGGGCGGGGCGGTCGGGGTCGTCCCACGTCCAGTCATCCCCGGGGGGCCGCGGAGGGCCATGCCATGTCGGCCGTTCGGATGATGTGCCTCGCGGGGCCGGCGTGTATACGTGGTGGGGCAGGCACGGGCGAGGCGACGGGAACGCGGCGGTGGAGCGAGACGGCACGGAGCCGGACCCCGACGCGCGCTGGCTGACGGCGGCCGTGCACGCCGCCTTCGTCCTGCTGCTGGGCGGCGCGGTGACCCGTCTGCTGACCCACGGCCTCGCCGACGGCGCGCGCACCGGAGGGGTCCTCGCCCTGTTCCTGGCCTTCGGGGCCCTCTACCTGTTCGGGCAGGTGCGGGCGCCCGCGCCCCGGCCCGGCGAACGTCCCGCCGTCCGGCACCTGCTCTGGCTGGGCGCGGTGCTCGCGCTCTGGCTGCTGCTGCTCGCCCTGGAGCCCAGTGCCACCTGGTGCACCATGCCGCTGCTGTTCACCGGCCTGCACCGGCTGCCGGTACGGCTGGCGGTGCCGCTCGCCGCCGTACTCGTCGTCCTCGTCGTCGTCACCGAGGTGCGGATCGCCGAGGGCGGGTTCAATCCGAACCTGGTGATCGCCCCGGTAGCCGTCGGCATCGTCGCCACGGCCGTCCTCGTGCACAGCCGGCGGCTGACCGCCCGGCAGCGGGTGCTCATCGACGACCTGGTGCGCGCCCGCGACGAGCTGGCCGCCACCGAGCGGCGCGCGGGCGTCCTGGCCGAGCGCCAGCGCCTGTCGGCGGACATCCACGACATTCTCGCCCAGAGCCTGTCCAGCCAGCAGATGCTGCTGCAGGCCGCGCAGCGCCACTGGCACACCGCCCCGGACACCGCGTACGGGCACGTCCGGGACGCCGCCGCGAGCGCGGACCGGGCGCTCGCCGAGGTCCGCCGGTTCGTCCGCGACCTGAAACCGCTCGACCTGGCGGAGAGCTCGCTCGTGCAGGCGCTGCGCGACCTCGCCGGACGGGACGGCGGGGCGCCGGGGCCGGCCGTCGAGTTCCGCCTGGACGCCGCCGACGGCGCGCCGGGTGCCGTCGGTCCGCTGCCCGGGCCGGCCGAGGCGGCTCTGCTGCGGGTGACCCAGCAGGCGCTGGCCAACGCGCGGGAGCACGCCGGGGCCGGCCGGGCCGTGGTCACCCTGACCTGTCTGGAGGACCGGATCACCGTGGACATCGCCGACGACGGACGTGGCTTCGATCCGCACGCGCTCGGCCCGGGCCGGCCGGCCCGTCGCGACCGGGCCGCCGGCCGTGGCCACGGTCTCGCGCTGATGCGGATGCGGGCCCGGCGGGCGGGCGGCACGCTCACCGTCGAGTCCGCGCCCGGTGAGGGGACGGTGGTGACGGTGTCCGTGCCGTTCGCGGCGGACGGCGCCGGGACGGGGGCGCCATGACCGTGCGGGTACTGCTCTGCGACGACCACGCCGTCGTCCGTGCCGGACTGCGCGCCCTGCTGTCCAGCACCGAGGGGATCGACGTCGTCGGGGAGGCCGGCAGCGGCGAGGAGGCCCTCGGCATGGTGCCGGGGCTGCGGCCGGACGTGGTCCTGATGGACCTGCACCTGGGCACCGGCATGGACGGGGTGACCGCCACCCGCCGACTGACCGCGCCGGGCGGCGGTCATGTCCCGCGCGTGCTGGTCCTGACGATGTTCGACACCGACGCCGACATCGCGCGGGCCGTCGCCGCGGGCGCCACCGGGTACCTCCTCAAGGCGGAGCCGCCGGAGCGGCTGTTCGCGGCGGTCCGGGACGCCGCGGCCGGACGCGCCGTACTGTCCGGGTCGGTCGCCGACCGGGTGGTCTCCCGCCTGCGCGCCCCCGGCCCCGCCCTCACCCCGCGCGAGCGCGACATCCTCGGCCACCTCGTCCAAGGGCTCGGCAACCGGGAGATCGCCCGGACCCTGTTCCTGAGCGAGGCCACCGTCAAGACCCACCTGAGCCGTGTCTACGCCAAGCTGGGCGTGCGCACCCGGGCCGGAGCCGTGGCCGCGGCGGCCCGCCACCGGCTGCTGCCGTGACCGGTCGCGGGGTTCCCCGGGCTACGGACACGATCTCCCGCCGGAGACGGCCGACTGGTGGGCGGCGAACCAGGCGGCGGTGTGCGGGGCCAGGGGCGGGACGTCGACGGGGACGCCTCCGGAGCGCAGTGACGTGGTGGCGGCCAGTCCCGCGGCGACCGCCTCGCGGGCAGCGACCGGCGAGGTGTCGGTGGCTCCGCCGTGGGCAGCGAACCGCAGGAACTCCGCGACGATGGCCCCGTCCGCGCCGCCGTGCTCCCCGCTCCCCTCCTCGGTGACCGTCAGGTTCAGGTCGGCGTCGGGCCGGTAGCCGGAGCGCCGCCGGTTCCAGACCTTGATCACCGAGTCGTCGCCCTCGATGCCGTCGCCGAAGTTCTCCATGCGGCCCTCGTCGCCGATGACCGTGTAGTTGCGCCAGTAGTCGGGGGTGAAGTGGCACTGCTGGTAGCTGGCGAGCACCCCGTTGTCGAGGCGGGTGAGCATCATGCTGATGTCCTCCACGTCGATGACGGGGTTGAGGTCACGCAGGGCGGACGGCGGCCATACGCCGGCGTCGAACCAGTCCTGGACGCGCTGTGCTCCCTGCGGCCGGGTGCGCCGGTGCGGGTTGCCGCCGTGGACGGCGAGGTCGCCCAGGGCGGTCACCGAGCGGGAGTAGCCGCCCGCCAGCCAGTGGATGGCGTCGAGGTCGTGCGCCCCCTTCTGCAGCAACAGGCTTCCGGTACGGGCGCGTTCGGCGTGCCAGTCCTTGAAGTAGTAGTCGCCGCCGTGGCCGACGAAGTGCCGGCACCACACCGCGCGCACCTCACCGATGGCGCCCTCGTCGATGAGACGCCGCATGCGCCGCAGGACCGGCAGGTGGCGCAGGTTGTGCCCGACGTACAGGCGGGTGCGGGTGCGGGCGGCGGTGGTCAGGACGCGGTCGCAGTCGGCGAGGTCGACCGTCAGGGGTTTCTCGACGAACACGGCGACGCCGGCTTCGAGGAAGAAGAGGGCCGGCTCGGTGTGCGCGTCGTCGGGGGTGAGGACGAACACCGCGTCGAGGCCGTCGGCGAGCATGTCCTCGTACCGCTCGTGGACGTGGACCTGGTCCCCGAAGAGCTTCCGCGCGTCGTCCCGGCCGCGCCGGGCCGGGTCGGCGCAGGAGACCACCCGGGCGGTTCCCGGGCGGTCGGCGAGGGTGGCCAACTGGGCGCGCTGGCCGACGCCGACGACACCGACGCGCAGTTCGGACGCGGCTGGGGCTTCCGACATGGTCATCCCTTCTGCGGACAGGGCGATCACGTCTGACGATAGATGCTTGAAAGTGCTCGATCAATGGCCGTAATGAACACATGTGAGCAGAGCTGCCCGTGGTGGCGGGGCAGTCGGTCGCCTGCCCCGCCACCACCCGGGGCGTCAGCTCACCGCGAGGGTGAAGACGTGCAGGTTCGCGTTGTCGGGCAGCCGTACGCCGCTCACCCGCTTGCCGTCCGGCGCGGTGAACGGCTCGGTGGCGAACACGTACGTCGCCACCGGGTCCTTGTCCGCGCCCGCGACGTTGCGGTACGCGGTCTTGGCGACGGTCCGGTTGCCGTACTGGACGGCGCCGCCCCCGCCGCCGACGGTCCAGTCGGTGAAGGCGAGGTCGACGGTGGCGGTGGTGCCGTCGGTGTAGGTGACGGTGGCCTCGGACTTCTGGTTGCCGTTGACGGCGCTGCCGATGAACGACAACCGGGCCGCCGGGTCGGTGAGTTCGATGGTCTGGCCGGTGGCGGAGGCGTTGTCCGGGCGGCCCGCCGGGGAGTTCGGCCAGGTGAAGGTGAGGCCGTCGACCGTGCCCCGTTCCCCCGGGGTCAGGCCCGCCGCCGCCAGTGCCTGGCGTGAGTAGCTCCAGCCGCCGCCGTCGTAGTCGGCCTCGTCGTGTTCGCCCTCGTCGTCGGAGACGCCGGTGTTGTCGTAGGCGGCGAGGAGGGTGCCGGGGGCGGCGACGGTGAGGGAGACGGGCTGCTCGTAGGAGGTGTCGCCGGAGGTGACGGTGACCTTCACGTCGTAGAAGCCCTGGGCGGTGCCGTCGGCGGCGGTCAGTGCGATCTGCTGGGCGCCGTCCGTGACGGTGCCCGCGGCGGGGCTCGCCGTGATGCCGTCGGGGGGGGTGACCCGGAAGCGCACGTCGGGGCCCTCGCCGCCGCTGACCGCGAGGGCGCGGATGCCGACCGTGGTGCTGTCGCCGGGGGCGAGGGTCGCGGCGGTGGGTCCGACGCCGATCTGGTAGGGCTGCTCGCCGTCGCGGAAGGACGGCGGGGCCTGGTCGGCTCCCCAGGTGGTGTCGGGGGTGGCGGAGAGGGTGTAGTCGAGCCGGCCGCCGTGTTCGACGACGGAGGCGGGGAGCCACGGGCGGTCGCTGGTGCGGCCGTCGACCTTCAGGGAGTGGATGTACGGCGCGTCGGCCGCAGCGCCCCGCGCGCGGACGGAGATGTCCTTGCCGCCCGGCCGGTCGATCTCCACCCGGGGGAACAGCGGTGAGGCGAGGACGAGTTCGGCGCGGGAGGGCACCTGCGGGTACATGCCGAGCGCGGAGAAGACGTACCAGGACGACATCGCGCCGAGGTCGTCGTTGCCCGGGATGCCGCCCGGCTCGGTCGACCAGAGTGCGCGCATCGCCGCGCGGACGGTCTCCTGCGCCTTGTACGGGGCGCCCGCGTAGTCGTACAGGTAGGGCACGTTGATCGACGGCTCGTTGTCCATGCCGGCCTTGTCGCCACCGCCGCCGCTGAAGACCCAGCCGCCGTCGGCGTCGTGGAAGAAGGTGTCCAGCCGCTTCAGTGCCTCGTCGGTGCCGCCCATGGCCGCGAACAGGCCGGCCGGGTTGTGCTGGACCATCCAGGTGTACTGGGCCGCCGTACCCTCGACGAAGCCGTTGCCGGTGGCGGGGGTGAAGCCGGTGACCCAACTGCCGTCGGCCTTGCGGTTGGCGATGTATCCGCCGGTGGGGTCGGCGGCGATGTTGAAGTCGTTCTGCCAGTACTGGGCGCGGGTGGCGAAGGTCTTCGCGGTGTCCTCCTGCCCGGCCTCGGAGGCGAGCAGGGACAGGGCGAAGTCGGCGCCGGACATCTCCAGTGTCTCGGCGGCGCCGCCCCAGGCGTTGGATACGGACGGCATGTAGTGCAGTTTCAGGTACTTGTCGAGGGAGGGGCGCTGGCCGACCGACAGCACGGGTTTCCCGGCGGGTGAGAGGTCCTGTTCGGTGGGTACGGTGGCCGCCTCGACGAGGGACTTCAGCGCGCCCTTCAGGTCGAAGCCGGTACCGCCGAAGGCGTGGATGCCGGCCAGGGCGATGGGTGACGGGTCGCCGTTCATGACGTGGGTGCCGCTCGCCCCGTGCAGCCAGCGGTCCCAGATCCCGCCGTTCTGCCCGGCGAACTCGTACAGCGACTGGGCGATGTCGGAGCCCACGCGCGGGTCGAGCAGGGTCAGCAACTGGACCTGGCTGCGGTAGACGTCCCAGCCGGAGAAGGTGCCGTACTGGGCCTGGTGGCCGCGGCCGACGCGGTGCACCTTGTCGTCGGGGCCGCGGTAGCGGCGGTCGGTGTCGCTGATGACGTTCGGATGGAACAGGGCGTGGTAGAGCGCGGTGTAGAAGATGGCGCGCTCCTCGTCGGTGCCGCCGCCGACCCGGATCGCGTCGAGGCGCTCCCGCCAGGCGTCGTGGGCGGCCTTCCGGACCGAGGCGAAGGAGCGGCGGGGCGGGTTCTCCGCCCTGAGGTTGGCCTCGGCGCCGGCCTGGTCGACGTAGGAGATGCCGACCTTGACACCCACCGGTCCGGTGCCCGGTTCGAACTCGACGTAGCCGCCCGCGCCCTTGCCGGCGACGGGCCGGCCGCCGTTCGCGAAGCCGCCGGTGCCACCGGAGGCGGTGGTGGAACCGGGGTTCAGCCGGTCGTCCTGCCAGGTGCCGGTGGCCTTGAAGGCGCGGTCGAAGGTGGCGGTGAAGTACAGGGTGTAGTAGGCACGCCGGCCCTCGGGGTCGAGGTAGCCGCAGAAGTTCCCGGAGGTGACGGAGCCGGAGATGGTCCGGGTCTCCGGGTCGATCCGCACCGTGGAGTCGGTGGAGCCGACCTCGGAGTTGGCGGTGCGGACCAGCAGGCTGGCGGGCTTGTCGGCCGGGTAGGTGAACCGGGCGGAGCCGGTACGGGCGGTGGCGGTGAGGTCGGCCGTGACACCGGAGGCGAGGCCCACCTCGTAGTGGCCGGGCTCGGCCGTCTCGTCGTCATGGCTGAAGTCGGCGGCGTAGACCGCGTCCTCGGTGTCGCTCGCCGGGGACGAGGTGACCTCGCCGGCGTAGGGGAAGAACGGGATGTCGCCGCTGCCGCCCGCGCAGCCGGTGCCCGACATGTGGGTCAGGCTGAAGCCGCGGATACGGGTGGCGTCGTAGTGGTAGCCGCCGGGGGCGACGGTTCTGGTGGCGTCACCCTTGGTGTTCTCCGGGCTCCAGGAGAGCATGCCGAAGGGGACGACGGCTCCCGGGAAGACGTTGCCGGCGTTGGCGGTGCCGATCAGGGGATCGACGTAGGCGGTGGGGTCCTTGACGAGGGAGGTGTCGGGTGGGGCGGCCGGGGCCGCCAGGGCGGGGGTGGCACCGCCGACCGCGAGCGCCGCGGCCAGCAGCAGGGACATCGGACGGAAACGCATGACGCGGCCCCTCCTCCGGACGGGTCGCGCACCACGGGTCGCACAAGCCGCAGGGACAGTAGCGTGTGCGGGTGGTGTGGCGGAAGGGTGCGTCGGCCGGTGGGGTGGGGCGCCTCGTGGACGGCGGACGGAGTCGCTCGGACTGGCGGAGCTGCGCCGCGTGGTCGACCCCTGGTAAGACATCGCCTGGGGGTTGACATCGTTGTCCGTCCGCGCGGTAGTCTCGGCGGACCATTACGACAACGTTGTCGCACCGTGATGTCGCCACAAGCCGTTCACCGTGCGGGGCGGTTCACCCCGTCGGCCCCGTGAGACAGCGAGGGCCGCACTCCTCGGTGGGAGTGCGGCCCGTCCTCGTGCGGGCCTCTCTACGCTCCGTCAGGCGGCGCGTCCGAACCGGGCGCCGCGGGTGCGGGCGGGCAGGCCGAGGAGTTCGTGCAGCGCGGAACCGTCCTCCGCCCAGCGCCGCAGTTTCTCCCGGTCGACCCAGTGGACGCCGTACCGGTCGCCCCAGGCCATGGCGTCGCGGGTGAAGGACCCGTTGGTGACGACGACCGCGTGGTCCGCGCCGTGGGCCGGCCCGGCCGTCCCCTTCACCGCGTACATCACCGACGAGCCGACCTTCCCGGCGACCCGCGTGTGCTTGGCCTGCACGACGATCCGGCCGCGTACCGCGTGGTCACCGATGACGTCGGCGGCCTGGTCGCCGCCGCCTCCCACCCGCCGGGCCGGCCAGCCGTCACGGACGAGGAGGTCCCGCAGGGCGTGCTCGAAGTCCCGGTCGTCCATGGCGTCGAGCTCGGCGAGCGTGAGGCGCAACGCGGCCAGCCGCGCCCTGTCCCGGCGCCGGCCCGCGACGGCCTGACGGAGCCGCCACGCCACTGCCGCCCCCGCCGGCACCGCGATGAGCAGCAGCACCGGCCACGCCTCGGCCAGAGCCTCGACGGCCGCACCGGCCGTCCGGACCGCCAGTACCACGGCGGCCAGCGCCACCACGGCGGCCGAGGCCGACTCGACCGGGCCGTGCGGGAGGCGCGGGAGGCGCGGATGACCCAGGCGGCGCGGGGGGCGCGCACGGCCCGGACGACTCGCACGGCTCGGGCCGCTCGGGCGTGATGGCCGCCTCGCCGTCACCGCCGCCTCACCGGCCCTCGGCCGGTGCGCTGACGGCCGGGTTCGGAGACGCCGGGGACGCGGGGGCGGCCTCTCCGGAGCCGAACAGCTGCCCCCCACAGCCAGACCCCCGCCAGCAGACCGGCGATCGTCCACCCACTCATCCGCTTGGCACTCCGAGGCCTCGGATTGCGGCGGATGTGCGCGCGTACGGTGTGGAACCCGTCCGGTACCTTCGCCATGCTTCCCCTCCCGGTCGTGGCCGCCGGGCGCGGCCCGTCTTGAGGAACGGGTCTAGCAGCGGGCACCGACAACACCTCGGGGTGCCGTTATCGGGCGGGAAGTCATTCGGACACGGTCCACGGGCCGCCGCGCCGGGCCCGGGAGGACCGGGGCACGGTGGCCGCGAGGGACATCGTCCGAGGTCGGCGGCGCGCGACCGTCGGCGCGTCACCCGCACGAACGGGATACTTCACGGCAAAGGCCGCCCCGTGGGAAATGGCCGGATACAGCGGGCGTGTTCGACAGCCGCCCGGAGTCGGCGGGCGACGCCGACGGTGCCGGACGGGTCTGCCGGCGTTGCACGCGGGGCGCGGCAGGCGACAGACGGTAGGAGCCGGCCAGCTCCCGCACCTCCGCCGACAGGACCACGTCGTCCGCCCGCAGGTGCTTGCCGACCAGGGCCAGGATGCTCTCGGCCAGGTGCCCCTTCAGCGCCTCGGACCGCCCTGGTTTGAGACCGACCTCCACGTGCACGAAGGCGGCCCCCTCCCCCGCTCCGTCACCGACGTACGTCTCGGCCGGACGCACCAGCGTCTTGCACACGCCCGCCGATCCGCTCTCCTCGAGGACGAGCGGATGCAGCTCCCTGACCAGGGCCGCACGGTCGAAGACATCGGCCAGGTGTGCGGAGTAGTCGATGGCGAGGTGGGGCATGGAGGACCTTTCACGCGACCTGGTTTCTGCAGGCAACCATTTTCTCGCACCGCTTTCTCACACCGCGAGACACCTCCTCCCACCGGCCACTTCATTCGCCTCACGTCAACAGCGCGCCGGGATGGTCACCCGTACGAGATCCGGTGCGGTACGGCCGGACCGGCCGCGTCACCGGGGTGCCTCCCAGGGGTGACGCGGGCACCGAGGGGCCCGCCGACCGGCCACGCTGCGGTGATCGGCCGATTCCAGACCGTAACGTGGCTGCGGCACACTGCTCTGCCGCGCAGCGAAGAGATCACGGCGTGCGGCGACGCGAGGGAAGGGGACGAGGATGGAGTTGGAGGCCCACACGGCGGGCGGGCCGGTCGAGAGGGCGCCGGGGCGGTCCTGGATGGTGCGCCTCGATCCCGTCGGTCGCGGCAGCGCGGCGGTGCGGTTCTCCTGCACCCGTCCGGCGTGCCCGGCTCAGCGTCTGCCCTCCGCCGCCGCCGGCCGGTCCTTCGCCGTCGCGCACCTCACCGCGCATCTGCGGGCCGCCGCGGGCCCGCGGGGCGAGGCGTACTGCGCGTGCCGGGCCGACGGGTGCCCCGGACACGGCGACGCCGCCACCGGTGGCAGGCAGGCCGGCGCCGCGGCGTGGCGGTGCGGCGGCGGGGTCGTGTTCGCGGTCGTCGCGGACCGGGCGGGACGCTGGTGGCAGGCGCTCGAGTGCTGTGCGCGCTGCGCGGCCGCTCGTCCCGGCGCGCAGGTCGTGGCCACCGCCCCGACGCCGGCCGGCCCGGTGCCGTCCCCGGCCGACGCCCGGCCCGCCCGGGCCGCGGTGGGACCGAGCTTCTCCCACGCTCCCGCGTCCCTGACCGAGCCCGGCGGTACCTCGCGAGCCGGCGGCGCGCGGGCCGGACTGCCCGCCCCGCGTCCTTCCGGGAACCGGCCGTACGGCAAGCAAGGGAAGATCGCGCAGCGCATCGTGCCGCACCATCTGCGGCCGACCAGCCTGCGCGACGAACTCATCGAACTGGGCAACCAGTTCCGCGCCTACCAGAAGCGCGCCGAGCCCGACCTGTCGCTCCTCGCCGACCTGCACGCCCGCAAGGCCCGCGCCTTCCACGAGTGGGCCGACATCATCGGCGACGTCCAGTTGCGCGCGGACGCGGTGCGGGCGGAACAGGCCGCGGCCACCGCCCGCAGTCAGCACCAGCAGCGCACCGGACACACCGTCGACGGCCAGGAACCCGCCGTTCCGCGCGTGCTGTCCGGACCGCAGCTGTGGGAGCACGCCCGTACCGTCCTCGCCTACGCGCGCGACCACGCGCCGCTGCCCGGCCCGGAGGCCCGCCTGCTCACCTTGCTGCTCGTCCTGCGGACCGCCCGCACCGGTGCCGGCAATCTGACCGGGCAGGATCTGACCGCCCTGCCCCTGGAGGAACCCGAACAGCTCATCAGCCGGCTGACGGAGTGCGGGTGGCTGCGGATTCCCGGTTCTCCCGCCGACGTGCTCGCCTCCCGGCCCGAGAACCCGACTCCGGTCACCGTGCCGTCCCTCGCACCCGGTCCGGACGGCAGCCGTCCGCTCCCGTTCGGGAAGAACACCCGGGCCAAGCTGAGCGGCTGGACACAGCGCGTCGTCACCGAGCGGAAGCTGCGCAAGTCGCGGACGAGCGCCGGAGCCCGGCTGCTGGCCCTCTCCCTCGCCACGCGCACCGGCCTGGACGGGCAGACGCTCGGACCCGCCGGGGAGGGGGTGGACGTCGGTGTGCTCGCCGCCCTGTGTGCCGGTGATCCCGGCGCGCTGCAGCCGCTGGTCGACCAGTTGACGACCGCGGGATGGCTCAGCGACGCGGAGCTGTCCGGCGAGCGCCTCACCGGGCGGTTGTCCGAGCGGGTGTGGCCGCTCAGCTGCCCGGTGCCCTGAACCCCGTCCGGGGGCGGCACGGATGCGGGTCACGGGGGCCGCCCACGGGTGCGGGTGACAGACGCGGGTCACCGGGGCCGTCCACGGGCGCGGGTCGCCGGGGCCGTCCACGGGCGCGGGTCAAGGGGGCCGTTCACGGATGCGAGGAGGCAGGGGGTGCCTGATCATCGTGCCTGTGCAGAGACTCGAACTCACCCGGCCCCCGGCCGCCTCCGCGTCCATGATCGTCCGCAGGCCCCCGGAGGAGGTGTTCGAAGCCTTCGCCGATCCGTCCGTCACGACGCGGTTCTGGTACAGCCGGAGCAGCGGGAGGATGGTCCCGGGGGCCGAGCTGCGCTGGGAGTGGGCGGTCTACGGGGCGTCCGTCCAGGTGCGTGTCGAGGCGGTGGAGGCCGGCCGGCTGATCCGGTTCGAGTGGGGCGACCAGGATCAGCCGACGCTGGTCGAGATGACGTTCACACCGCACACGGCGAACGCCACGCTCGTGCGGGTCACCGAGACCGGATTCCAGGGTTCCGGGGACGACGCCGTCGGCTGGCTCAATGACACCGTCGGCGGATTCACCACCGTGCTGTGCGCACTGAAAGCCCTCCTCGAACACGACATCGAACTCGGCGCGGTCGCCGACCACCACCCGGCCTGACGCATGACGGAGACGACCGGAGCCGAGGACAGACACGTCCGGGCCCGCCGTATCGAGCCGGCCGCCCCGGACCGCCCCCGCTCCTCGCGCACGGCTCGCTGACCGTCGGTCGCGGTCCGTCAGCCCTGCTGTACCGGGACCACGACCACCTCGGCCATGTTCACGTTGGCCGGTGCCGCCGCGGTGAAGGCCACCGTCTCGGCGATGTCCTCGGCGGCCAGCGGCCGCAGGTCGGTGCGCATCCGGGCCAGGGCGGTGCGCAGGTTGTCGTCGAGCATGTCCGCGCCCAGTTCGGTGACGGTGACGCCGGGCTCGATATTGCGTACCCGGACGTTGCGGGGTCCCAGTTCGGCCCGCAGGTTGCGGGTCAGGTGGGCCACGGCGGCCTTGGTCGCGCAGTAGACCGACCAGTCGGGGTACAGGCTGTGGCCGCCGACGGATCCGACGAACGCGAGGTCGGCCGGACCGGTCTGCGCGGCGGCGAGCAGGTCGTCGACGAAGGCGCGGCCGGTGAGCAGCAGTCCGCGCAGGTTGACGTCGAGCATGCGGTCCCACTCGGCGGTGTCGGCGCTCTCGAACGGTGCGCCCAGCATCACGCCGGCGTTGGCCACGACCAGGTCGGGCCGGCCGAGCACGGCGCGTACCGAGGCCGCGGCCTCCGTGAGGGCGGCGGAGTCGGTGATGTCCACGGCCACCGGCAGGATCTTGCCCGCGGTGGTGGAGCGCAGTTCCTCGGCGAGGCCGGTGAGCCGGTCCTCCCGGCGCCCGAACAGGGCGACGCCGGCACCGCCGCGGGCCAGTCGGCGGGCGGTGGCGGCACCGATACCGCTGGTGGCGCCGGTGACGACGGCCACCCGCCCGGCGAGCGGGCCGTCGGGCGTGGCCGGGGAAGGGGAAGTGATCGAAGAATTCATGTCCCCACCGTCGTGCCGGTCCGGCGACCGCACCAGGCAGCCGCTCACCGGGGACCGCTCATCGTAGGAGTGGCACGGCCACCCTCGCCGGCTCCGCTCGTTCTACGCTCCTGTGTATGGACCGCGTGGAGAGTGACAACCCGATCGGGCAGTATCTGCGGGCCCGCCGCCGGCTCGTGCGCCCGGAGGACCTCGGGCTCGCCCCGGGGGTCCGGCGCCGGGTGCCCGGCCTGCGGCGCGAGGAGGTGGCGATGCTGGCGGGGGTGAGCACCGACTACTACGTGCGCCTGGAGCAGGGCCGGGAACGCCGTCCCTCGGCGCAGGTCGTCGACGCGATCGCCCGGGCGCTGGTGCTCGACGAGGAGGCGACCGCGTATCTGCGGCGGCTCGCGGCTCCGGCTCCGCGCCGCCGGCGCCGGGCGGGGCGGAATCAGCGGGTGAGCGAGGGACTGCTGCGGATCATGGACGGCTGGCAGCACCTCCCGGCGGTGATCCTCGGTCCGTATCTCGACGTGCTGGCCCACAACGACCTCGGCCGGGCCCTGTTCGCCGGTCACACGTACAGCGACGACCTGATGCGGCTGGTCTTCCTGGACCCGGACGCCCGCGAGTTCTACGTCGACTGGGACCGGGCGGCGCTGAACGCCGTGGCCGCGCTGCGGGCGGCGGCCGGGGACGCCGACGATCCGTCCCTGACGCGGCTCGTCGGCGAACTGAGCCTGCGCAGCGAACCCTTCCGGCGTCTGTGGGCCCGTCACGACATCGGGCACAAGACGCACGAGACCAAGCGCCTGCGGCACCCGCTCGTCGGCGAACTCACCCTGTCCTACGAGACCCTGACCGTGAACGCCACCCCCGACCAGCAGCTCGTCGTCTATCACGCCGAGCCCGGCAGCCCCTCCGCCGAGGCCCTCGCCCTCCTCGGCAGCCTGGCGGCGGAGTCCTCGCAGGACGCCGGGCAGCAGCGGCACCCGGCCGGGTGGCCGCCGCGTCCGCGCGGGTAGCAAAACCGGCCGGGCCGGTTCCCGGGCCGCCGTCTCCTCGGGTCCCGCCACCGCGCCGGGACCGGAGGAGGCGGGCGTCAGCCGCCCGCGGACAGCAGCGGCAGGTCCAGGCGGCCGGCGAGTTCGTCGACGGTGGTGCCGAAGGTCTCCCGCACCGAGACGCCCCGCTCGGTGATGTCGAAGACGGCGAGGTCGGTGTAGACCCGGTCGACACAGGCCAGCCCGGTCAGCGGGTAGGTGCACTCGGGGACCAGCTTGGGCGCGCCGGTCTTGGTGAACAGCGTCATCATGACGAAGACCTTCTTCGCCCCGATCGCCAGGTCCATGGCCCCGCCGACGGCGGGTATGGCGTCCGGCGCGCCGGTGTGCCAGTTGGCGAGGTCACCGGCGGTCGAGACCTGGAAGGCGCCCAGAACGCAGATGTCCAGGTGGCCGCCGCGCATCATGGCGAAGGAGTCGGCGTGGTGGAAGTACGCCGCGCCGGGCAGCTCGGTCACGGGGACCTTGCCGGCGTTGGTGAGATCGGGGTCGATCTCGTCGCCCTGCGCGGCGGGTCCCATGTTGAGCATGCCGTTCTCGGTGTGCAGGACCACGCCGGAGTCGGCCGGCAGATGGTCGGCGACCAGGGTCGGCTGGCCGATGCCGAGGTTGACGAAGGCGCCGTGCGGGATGTCGCGGGCCACCAGGGCGGCCATGTCGTGCTTGCCGAGCGGGCCGCGCCCGGTGTCCGTGACGAGGGAATCGGTGCTCATGCGGTCGCCTCCTGCACCACGCGGTCGACATAGATGCCCGGGGTGATCACGGTCTCGGGGTCGATGGTGCCGGTGTCGACTATCTCGCGGACCTGGGCGACCACGGTGGTCGCGGCGGTGGCCATGACCGGTCCGAAGTTGCGGGCGGTCTTGCGGTAGACGAGGTTGCCCATGCGGTCGGACCGGTGGGCGCCGATCAGCGCCACATCGCCCTTGATCGGGTACTCCAGGACGTAGGTGCGCCCGTCGATGACGCGGGTCTCCTTGCCCTCGGCCAGCAGGGTGCCGGCGCCGGTGGGGCAGTAGAACGCGCCGATGCCGGCCCCGGCCGCCCGCATCCGCTCGGCGAGGTTGCCCTGCGGCACGACCTCCAGCTCGATCCTCCCGGTCCGGTACAGCTCGTCGAAGACGTAGCTGTCGGCCTGCCGGGGGAAGGAGCAGACGACCTTGCGGACGCGTCCCTTCGCCAGCAGCGCGGCCAGGCCGGTGTCGCCGTTGCCGGCGTTGTTGGACACGACGGTCAGGTCGGTGGCGCCCTGCCGGATGAGGGCGTCGATCAGGTCGACCGGCATGCCGGCCATCCCGAAGCCGCCCACCAGTACCGTCGAGCCGTCCTCGATCCCCGCGACCGCCTCGTCGGCGTTGGCGCACAGCAGCGTGCTCATCCCTTGGCCTCCGTCACGTTCTCCAGGACCACGGCGAGCGCCTGGCCCACCCCGATACAGATCGCGGCGACGCCCCACCGCTCGCCGGACCTCGTGAGCCGGTGGGCGAGGGTGCCGAGGATGCGGCCGCCGGAGGCGCCCAGCGGGTGGCCGAGCGCGATGGCGCCGCCCTTGGTGTTGACGATGTCCGGGTCGATCCCCCAGGCGTCCACGCAGGCCAGCGACTGCACGGCGAACGCCTCGTTGAGTTCGACCGCCGCTACGTCGGACCAGGTGATGCCCGCGCGCTTCAGGGCCCGGTTCGCCGCCTCGACCGGCGCGAACCCGAAGTCCTGCGGATCGAGCGCGAAGACGCCGCGCCCGGCGACGCGGGCCAGCGGGGCGGTGCCGATGCGGGCCGCGGCGGCCTCCGAGCCGAGCAGGACGGCCGAGGCGCCGTCGCTCAGCGGTGAGGCGTTGCCCGCCGTGATCACACCGTCGGGCCGGAAGGCCGGCTTGAGCCCGGCGAGCTTCTCGGGTGTGGAGCCGGGCCGGATGCCCTCGTCCCGGGCGAGGGTGGTGCCCTTGGCGTCGGTCCCGACCGGTACCACCAGGTCGTCGTAGAAGCCGTCCGTCCAGGCGGCGTCGGCGAGTTGGTGGGACCGGGCGGCGAACTCGTCCTGCCGCTCGCGGGGGATGGTGAACCGCTCGGCGAGCTGCTCGTTGGCCTCGCCCAGGGAGACCGTCCACTCCTTCGGCATGTTCTTGTTGACCAGGCGCCAGCCGAGGGTGGTGGAGACGGCGGTCACGTCCCCGGCGGGGAACGCGCGGGAGGGCTTGGGCAGGACCCAGGGGGCCCGGCTCATCGACTCCACGCCGCCGGTGAGCACGATGTCCGCGTCGCCGGTCTCGATGGCGCGGGAGGCGATGATCGCCGCGTCCAGCGAGGATCCGCACAGCCGGTTGACCGTGGTGGCGGGCACCGAGGTGGGCAGCCCTGCCAGCAGGACGGCCATCCGGCCGACGTTGCGGTTGTCCTCGCCGGCGCCGTTGGCGTTGCCCCAGACGACGTCGCCGATCTCACCCGGGTCCAGCTCCGGGGCCTTGGCCAGGACGCCCCGCACGGCGAGCGCCGCGAGGTCGTCGGGCCGGACGCCGGCGAGGGCACCGGAGAACCGTCCGAAGGGTGTTCTTGCCGCTGCGTACACGTAACTGTCGGTCACGCCCTCACGCTAGGCCCACGGCCTTCATCGGGTCCAAGACCTAATCCGGATCGATTGATAAGGCTCTCTTATAAACTGTCGGTATGGAGCTTCGTCAGGTCCGCTACTTCCTCGCGCTCGCGGAGGAGTGCCACTTCGGGCGGGCGGCGGCCCGGCTGCATGTCGCCCAGCCCGCCCTGTCCCAGCAGATCAAGCAGCTGGAACACGAGTTGGGCACGACGCTGTTCCACCGCTCCACCCGGCACGTCGAACTCACCGAGGCCGGCCGGCACCTGACCGGGTACGCGCGCACGCTGGTCGCCGAGGCCGAGCGCGCCCGCGTGCACATGGCGGAACTGGCCAGCGGCCACACCGGCCGGGTCTCCGTCGGCTTCATCGGCACCGCCACGTACGACGTCCTGCCCCAGGTCGCCCGCATGGTGCGGTCGCGGCTGCCGCACATCACGCTGGACCTGCGCGGCGAACTGCTCACCCCGCAGCTGGTGGAGGGCCTGCTCACCGGCGCCTACGACCTCGCCGTGTCGCGGGCCGGCGCGGCCGGCACCGAGGGGGTGAGCATCACGCCGCTGCGGGCAGAGCCGCTGGTCGCCGTGGTCCCGGCCCACCATCCGCTGGCGGCCGGGACGGAGATCCCCCTGGCGGCGCTGGCGGACGAGCCCTTCGTCATCCATCCCTCGCAGCCGCGGTCCGCCATGTACGACCGGGTGCTGGCCGCCTGCGACCGGGCCGGGTTCCGGCCCTCGGCCCTCGTCGAGGTCGGCGAGACCGCGACGCTCGTCGTCCTCGTGGCCGCAGGGCACGGTGTCGCCCTCGTGCCGCGGTCGGTGCAGAGCCTGCGGCTCGACGGCGTGACGTACGTGCCGCTCGCCGAGACGGAGACGATCGACCTGGTGCTGGCCCGCCGCGCGCACCGCAACTCGCCGGCGACGCAGCAGGTCGCCTCGGTCATCGAGGAGTGCGTGCGCGGCTGAGAGCGGCGGGCCCGGCTCGTGGCGCGGGGTCGCCGTACGGCGTATCGTGCTCCGGCCGTGCGATCTTCCGCAAGGCCGTTTCCGCTGGTCACCCGTGGGGGTCTCCTCGTCATGTCCGCATCCGGTGCGCCGCGTCCGCTGCCGGCGCTTCCCGCGTCACCGCCCGTGCCCGCGCGAGGGTTCCTCGTCGCCGTGGTCACGGGGCTGACGCTCTCGGCGCTCGTCGATCTGTTCAGCGTCTTCGCCGGGATCCGGTACCGGATGGTCATCGGCGGGGACACCGGGTTCCTCACCGCTTCCGAGGAGGAACTGGACGCCGCCGCCTCGCTGTACGACACGGCCGCGCGCTGCCAGATGATCGCGCTGCTGCCCTGTGCGGTCGCCTTCGTCGTCTGGTTCTTCCGGATGCGCCGCGCCACCGGGCCGCTCGCCCCCGACCGGTTCCGCAACGGTGCCGGCTGGGCCATCGCCGCCTGGCTCGTTCCGGTGGCGAACCTGTGGCTGCCGTACCGCGTCGCCGTCGACATGTGGAGCGCGGCCACGATGCTGCCGTCCGACGGCGGGCTGCCGCGGATGCGGCTGTGGCCGGTCAACCTGTGGTGGGGGCTGTTCGTCGCCGGCAGCCTGTCCGGCCGGTTCGCCGGGAACGATTTCGAGACCGCCCAGACGCTGATCGATACAGAACGGGCTGGTGCAGTACATGATCTCGGACGCGCTCGACGTCCTGGCCGCGGCCGCCGCCGCGTACTTCGCCGTCCAGCTCACCGCCATGCAGCGGGACAAGGCCGTGCACGGTCCTTACGGCAGGGCGGCCGTCGAGGACCCGCCGGCCACGTCCTCCTGACATCGCCGGGCGGGCGTGGACACCCCGCCGAGGCCGCTCACACCGCACCTACCACCCTCGGCGAGGCCCCTCACACCGCCCGTACCACCTCCGCCGGTGCCGTCCGCAGCGCCCGTCGGGTGGGCAGTTCCACCGTCAGGAAGGACGTCAGCGCCACCGTCGCCGCGGTCGCCGGAAGCAGCCAGGCCGGGCCGGCCGGCCAGGGGCGGCCGAGGAACCCCTGGCCGAGGAGGGCGAGGGGCAGCGCGGAGAGGGCCAGGCCCGCGGCGAGGGCGGCGGCGGCCGTCATCGCGGACTCGCGGCGCGTCATCGCCAGGATCTGCCGCGGGGTCGTGCCGACCAGGCGGAGCGCGGCGATCTCGGTGCGGCGCTGGGCCGTGGCGGCGACCAGCCTGTTGGCGATGCTGAGCAGCAGACAGCCGAGGAGGACGACGATGACGACGAGGTTGATCCACACCTCGGGCGGTGTGTCCTGCCCGGCGGCGCGGTCCGCACCGGTGCCGGTCAGGGCGAGGCCGGGGCGGGCGGCTGCGAACGCGGCCAGCCGCTGACCGGCGGCGGCCGTGCCGTCGGTGTGTACCAGGACGCTCTGCGCCGCCGGGTCGGCCGTGGTGTGGCCCGCGGCCAGGTCCGGGGAGAGGACCACGGGGCCGAAGCCGAGCCCGCGCGCGTACACGGCGACGACCTCGGCGGTGACCCGGGCCCCGTCGCCCAGCACCAGCCGCACCCGCCGGCCCGGCCGCGCGTCGCGCTGCCCTGCGGCCTCGCCGCTGACGGCGACCGTGGCCCCGGTGAGCCGGTCCAGGGAGCCCTGCTCCACCCCGAGGTCGAGGACGTCGGCCGCCCGCCCGCCGAGGATCACGGCCGAGGACGCCTCGGTCTCCGTCTCGCCGAACAGCCGGTACGGCCACACCACCGTGGTCGCGCCGACCGGCTCGGCCGCCCGGACGCCCGGCACGGCGCGCACCCGGGCCAGGGTGTCCGCCGGGAGGCCGCCCAGGGCGGGCGCGGTCAGCCGGTACTGGGCGAGGGTGCCGGCGCTGGTGTCGGCCGAGGTGGCGGCGAGCACGGTGGTCTGGGCGAGGGTGTACGTCAGGACGAACACGACGCCCATCGCCAGCGGGCTGATGACTCCGGAGAGCCGCTGCGCGTAGGCGCGTACGTTGGAGAGCGCGAGCCAGGCCGGGGCCGCCGCCCCGGGCCGCAGCCGCCGCAGCGCCGTCCGTCCCGCCGCCCGGACGAGGGCCGGGCCGGCCAGGGCCAGGCCGATCGCGGCGACGATGCCCGCCATCGAGGTGGCCGAGGCGCCGAGCGCGGTACGGGAGATCAGGGGGACGGCACAGAGCGCGCTCGCGCCGAGGATCAGCAGCAGGCCGGCCCGGGTGCGTACGCGGGACGGTGCCCGGGGCTCGGTGCGGGACTCGGCGACCGCCTCGGTGGCCGGCATCCGGGAGGTGCGCCAGGCCGCGCAGCGCGCCGCGAGCTGCACCGCGCCGGCGGTGAGGAGGAGCGTGGCGAGGGCCGGGAAGGGGCTCAGCGTCAACGGCAGGCCGGCGGGCAGGACGTCGCGGTCGACGAGGACGTCGCGGAACGCGTCCGCCAGCAGGTAGCCGAGGGCCACGCCCGGGACCAGGGCCACCGCGGCGACGAGGGTCGACTGGGCGGCGGCCAGGCGGCGGATCTGCTTCGGTGTCGCTCCCACGGCCCGCATCAGCGCCAGGTCGCGGCGCTGTCCGGCGACGGCGAGGCCGAGCGCGCCCGCCGTGACGAACCCGGTGATCAGCAGGACGATGCCGCCGAGCGAACCGGCGAGCAGGACGAGCAGGGAGCGGGCCGAGCCGATACCCGGCTCCACGGCCTCGCCCCGGTCGGTGCCCGTGAGGACCTCCAGTCCGGTGCCGGCCAGACGGTTGCGGACCGCCGAGGCGAGCCAGGCCCCGGTGCCGGGTTCGGCCCGCAGACCGATCAGGTCGACGGTGCCGGCCCGCGGTCCGTCGCCGCCGGCCGCCCGCCGCGCCAGCCGCGCGGCCGTGGCGTCGGCGAGGTAGACGCCCGCGTCCGGGGCGTCGACCAGGGCGGTGACCCGGTAGGGCGCGGCGGCCCGGCCGTGCACGGCGGCCCGGACCCGGTCGCCGACATCGAGGCCGCTGTCCGCCGGTACGGCGATCTCGTCCGCGCCGACCGGTGCGCGGCCCGTGACGCGTGGTGCGGCCAGCAGTTCGGTGGAGGACCAGCCGTGGCCCGCGGCGGCCGGGTCGGCGGCGGACGGGAGCGGACGGCCCGCGTCGTCGAGCAGGGCGGCCGGGAAGGTGATGTCGCCGACCACCGCGGTGACGCCCGGCAGTCCGGCCAGGCGGTCGGTGAGCCGGGCCGGGATCGCGGCCCGCTCCGGCAGGGCGATCGGCGGATCCGCCGCCGGGTGGTGCTCCTGGTCGGCGGCGACCACGACGTCCGCGCCGCCGAGCCGGCCGGGCGGCAGCTGGGAGCGCAGGCCCGTGTCGGCCAGGACGCCGGTGCCGGTGATCAGCACGGCGCCGCCGAGGACGGCGCAGGCCACGGCGAGCAGCGCGGTGATCCGGTGCCGGGCCGTGCGCAGGGCGAGGTACAGCATCGGCTACTTCTCCCCCAACGCGACGAGCCGCTCGGCGAGTTCGGGTGCGGTCGGTGAGTCGAGGGACTCCACCACCCGGCCGTCGGCCATCACCAGGGCCCGGTGCGCGCGGGCCGCGGCGGCCGGGTCGTGGGTGACCATCACCACCGTCTGGCCGAGGTCGTCGACGAGGTCGCGCAGCAGGTCCAGCACCTGGTGGGCGCTGCGCAGGTCCAGTGCCCCGGTCGGTTCGTCCGCGAAGACGACGGCGGGCCGGGCCACCAGCGCCCGTACCAGCGCGGCGCGTTGCTGCTGGCCGCCGGAGAGTTCGGCGGGGCGGTGCGCGAGCCGGTCGGCGAGGCCGACCCGCTCGACGAGGGTGCGCAGCCAGGGACGGTCCGGTGCGCGGCCCGCCAGCCGCAGCGGCAGTGTGATGTTGTCCTCGACGCTGAGCGACGGGATCAGGTTGTACGCCTGGAAGACGAAGCCGACGTGTTCGCGGCGCAGTTCGGTGCGGCGGGTCTCGCTCAGCCCGGTGATCTCCCGTCCGCCGACGCGGACGCTGCCCGAGGTGGCGGAGTCCAGTCCGGCGGCGCAGTGCATCAGGGTGCTCTTGCCGGAACCCGAGGGGCCCATCACGGCGAGGAACGTGCCGCGTTCCACGGTCAGCGACACGTCGTCCAGGGCCCGTACGCCGCCGGGGTACGTCTTGCCGACGCCGGTCAGCGCGACGGCGGGTGCGGTGCGCGCGGTGTCCGGCGCGACTGCGGTGTTCATCGGCGCCCGCGCAGGGCGCGCACGGCCAGGGTGCCGGCGGCGAGCACGGTGACGAAGCCGCAGGCCAGGTTGGCCACTACAGGGGTGTCGCCGTAGGAGACCGCCATGTTGGCGACGGCGCTGAGCACCACCACGGCCCACAGCAGGGTCCGTACGATGTCCGAGCGGCTGACGCCGTCCGTACGGTCGCCGTCGCCGGCGTCGCTCAGCCGGTAGGGGTCGGTGTGCGGCATGGCGGCTGCCTCCAGGGGTTGGTGACGGCCGGTCTCCACGGCCGTCTTTGCTGCCCCCGACGCTAGGGACCGGCACCCCTTGCCGCCGATCCAGCGGTCCGCCCGGTCGGAGGTACAGCAGGCTGTACCTTTCCGGCCCCCGGCTGACGGTCGCCCCGCGGGCGGCCTAGGGTCGGTGTGCGACACAGTGGAGGAGGGCGGATGACGACCCGCGACGCGGCGGCCGGGACCACCGGCTTCAAGGACATCGCGGTACGGGCCCTCAGGGACGCCCGCGCCGCGATCGCACAGCTCGCCGGCGGGCTCGGCACCGCCGTGCCCGCCCTCGGCCTGCTGCTGCTGACAGCGGTGGCGGCGGTGACCGCGCCGCTCGGCGTGGGCCTGCTGATCGGACAGCCGGTGCCGCGCGCCCTGCACGCCCTGGCCCGCCGGGAACGCGCACGGCTCGGCCGCTGTGGGCCCGAGGTGATCGCCCCCGAGCCGCCGCCCGTCCGGCTGCGGGCGGCGCTCGCCGATCCCGTCACCCGCCGGGAGCTGCGCTGGCTGGCCCGGCACGCCACCCTGGGGTTCGTCCTCGGGCTGCTCGGCGTGCTGCTGCCGATCGCCGCCGTCCGGGACTGTGTCTTCCCGCTGCTGTGGCCACTGGCGCCCCCGGACGCCACCAGCACCTCCCTCGGGATCGGCACCGCGCACACCTGGCCCCAGGCCGCCGCCGTGACGCTGCTGGGGCTGGGCTGGACGGCCATCATCCTGGGCCTGTTCCCCGCCCTGGCCCGCCTCCAGTCCGCGCCCGGACGGCTGCTGCTGGCGGCCGGTCCCGAGACCGACCTGTCGCTGCGGGTCGCCGAGCTGACCGCCACCCGCGCCGCCGCCCTGGACGCCCACGCGACCGAACTGCGGCGCATCGAGCGTTCGTTGCACGACGGCACGCAGAACCGCATCGTCACCGTCACGGTGCTGCTGGGTGCCGCCCGCCGCATGGTGGCCCGCGACCCGGAGGGCGCCGGGGAGTTGCTGGAGCGCGCCCAGTCGGCCGCCGAACAGGCCCTGGCCGAACTGCGCACCGTCGCCCGCGGCATCCTGCCGCCGGTGCTGGCCGACCGGGGGCTGGCGGGCGCGCTGACGGGTCTGGCCGCGCACTGCGCGGTGCCCTGCCGGACCGACGTCGACGTGCCCGAGCGGTGCGCGGCCTCCGTCGAGGCGACCGCCTACTTCGTGGTCGCCGAGGCCCTGACCAACGTCGCCAAGCACAGCGGCGCCGAGGCGGCCACCGTCACCGCCCGCGCCCGGGGCGGCCGGCTGCGCCTGCGGATCGAGGACGACGGGCGGGGCGGGGCCGACGAGCAGGGCGGTTCCGGGCTCACCGGCATCCGTGACCGCGTCGCGGCCCACGACGGTACGCTCACCCTGGCCAGCCCGCCGGGCGGCCCCACGGTCCTGGACGTGGACCTGCCGTGCGGAACGTGAACTCGAACTGCGGAACGTGACATGCGCATCGTGATTGCCGAGGACGACCCGTTGCTGCGCGAGGGGCTCGCCCTCCTGCTGCGCGCCGAGTCCCTCGACGTGGTCGCCACCGCCGGCACCCCCGACGGCGTGCTCGACGCCATCGACGAGCACCGGCCGGACGTCGCCATCCTCGACGTGCGGATGCCGCCCAGCCACACCGACGAGGGCATCCGCGCCGCCGTCGAGGCCCGGCGGCGCCACCGGGGACTCGCGGTGCTGGTGCTGTCCGCGTACGTCGAGCAGTCCTTCGCCACCGAGTTGCTCACCGGCGGGGTGACCGGCCTCGGGTATCTGCTCAAGGAACGGGTGGGCCGGGTCGAGGAGTTCCTGGACGCGCTGCACCGGGTGGCGTCCGGCGGCACCGCCATCGACCCCGAGGTGGTCGCCCAGCTGTTCACCCGCTCCCGTCAGGACACCCGGCTGGAACGGCTCAGCCCGCGCGAACGGGAGGTCCTGGCGCTGATGGCGGAGGGGCTCGGCAACACCGCGATCGCGCGCCGGCTGGTCGTCACCGACGGCGCGGTGCACAAGCACATCCGCTCCATCTTCGCCAAGCTCGACCTCTCGCCCGCCGACCAGGTCGACCGGCGGGTGGCCGCGGTCCTGCGCTACCTGGAGGACGCCCGCCGCCGCGGCTGACGGCGCCACCCGTTCGACTTTGCCAGTTCTTTACAACCGGTCCTCCTCCTGCCTCGTCTCTCCGGTCGATTCCCGCGCCGCCCCGTCACGCCGACCGGGCGGACCGACGAAAGAGAGCGACCGATGCGCCGGACCACCCTCAGTTCCCTGGCCCTCGCGGGCACCGCCGTACTGGCGACCGCCGTGCCCGCGTTCGCCTCCTCCCCGAGCCCCGTTCCCACCGAGAGCAAGCCGCCGACCCCGGTGCCGTCCTCCCCCGGCACGGCCGCCCCCGCGGAGGAACCGACCGAGGCGCCGACCGAGGCGCCGTCCGCGAGCGCGGTGCCCGCCGAGGAGCAGGTCCCCTCCCCGGGGCAGGTCTCCGTCGTCCCGTCCGGCGCCGCCGACACCGGAGTGAGCACGGCCGACTCCTCGTCGTCCGGGCCGGGCGGGGCGCTGGTCGGCGGGGGTGCCGCCGCGGTGGCCCTCGCGGGCGGCGCGACGGTCCTCGTCGTCCGCCGCCGTCGGGCGAACGGGGCGTGACCACGTTCTCCAGGCGGGCGTTCGTGACCGCGGCGACGGCCACGCTGCTCGCGGGCTGCGGCAGCGGCGGTACCGGCCTGCGCACCAGTACGGCCGGCCGCACGCCGCGGCCGCCCTCGCCCGCCTCCCCCGGCGCGTCGGCTCACCCCGGCGACCCGGCGCGGGCGGTGGCCCGTTCGGTCCCGGTGCGGCTGCGGATTCCGGCGATCGGCGTGGACACGCCGGTCGTCCGGCTGGGGCTGGCCCCGGACGGCAGCGTGCGGGTCCCGCCGGTCAGGGCGCACGACCCGGCGGGCTGGTACGAGCACTCGCCCACCCCGGGACAGGTCGGCCCCTCCGTCGTCCTCGGCCACGTCACCGTGGGCGAGTACGGTGACGGAGTCTTCCGGCGCCTGGCCGAACTGCGCCGGGGCGACCGGGCCGTGGCCCGCCTGGAGAACGGCACGGCCGTCACGTTCGAGGTCACCGCCGTGCGCACGGTGGCGAAGTCCGACTTCCCGACCGAGGAGGTCTACGGGGACGTGGACCGCCCGGAGCTGCGGCTGATCACGTGCGGCGGCCCCCGCACCGGTGACGGCTACGCCGACAACGTCATCGTCTTCGCGGCCCGGGTCCCCGCCGGCCGCTGACCCCTCGCCCCCACGACCCTGGAGTACGTTGAAACGCTCCCGTGACAGGGCGGCGTCCGAACTGTTCGCCGCCCTCTACCCGCGCCTGGCCGGCTGGTGCCGCCGGCTCGTCGACGACGACGAGACGGCCCACGAGATCGCCTCCGAGGCGTTCACCCGGCTCTGGGCCCGGTGGACGTCGGTGGAGGAGCCGCGCGGCTTCCTCTACGTCACCGCCGCCAACCTGGTCCGGGACCACTGGCGGAAACTGGAGCGCGAGCGCCGGGCCGTGCGCCGGGCCGGCACGGAGGCCGCCGTGCGCCCGCACGCCGAACAGGACGACCCTTCCGTACGCCTGCTGGTGCAGTCGCTGCCCGAACGGCTGCGGGTGCCGATCCTGCTGCACTACTACGCTGACATGCCGATCCGGGAGGTGTCCGCGCTGACCGGACGGAAGGAAGGAACCGTCAAGGCCGATCTGCACGCGGCCCGGGAACTGCTCCGTGTCCATCTGAGGAGAAGCCTTGACCACACGCGTTGACGAAGGCGAGGGCGAGGGCCCGGAGTCCGGCCCCGACGACCCGTTCCTGGTGGTCCTGCGCCCCGCCCCCGGGCACCTCTCCGCGCCCCCCGGCCGCTACGAGCAGATCCGCCGCGCCGCGTCCCGCCGCCGCCTGCTGCGCACCGCCGCGGGCGCCGGTCTGACCGTCGCCGTGGCCGGCCTGGTCGCGCTGCCGTTCCTGCGGGCGGCGCCCGAGCGGCCCGCGTCCCCGACGGTGCCGATGGCGCCGCCCTCCGCGACGGCCCCGTGGCCCTCACCCCCGGCCACCGACGAGCCGCCCACCCCGGCGCCCTCCGGCCCGGGGCAGACCGCGTCCACCCCCTCCGAGGCACCGTCGGCCTCGCCCACCGCCAGTGCCCCGCCGACCGTGAGCGAGAGCCGACGGCCGTGACCGGCGCCCCGGGAGCCGGCCGGCGGCCCGGGGCTACTCCCAGACCACCACACTGCGCCGCACCGGCACCGTCGAGGAGCCGGAGGCGAACAGCTCGGGCGCGTGGGCGCGGATGCGTTCGATGTCGTTGAAGACGGCCCTCAGGTGGTCGCGCATGCGCGAGCGGGCCAGCGGCACGTCACCGCTCTCGACCGCCGCGAAGATCTCCTGGTGCTGGTCGGCGAAGACCGCCGGGGACTCGTGCCCGTGCAGGCCGAGCCGGCGGGCCCGGTCCAGGTGACCCTTGGCCGCGGCGACCGTCGTCCACGCGTTGCCGTGGCCGCTCAGCCGCAGCAGGGCCTGGTGGAACGCCTCGTCCAGGGCGAAGAACTCCTCCCGGCCGAGGCCGGTGGCACGCTGGCGCTCCAGGTTGTCCCGCAGCTCCGCCACGATCCCCGCGTCGAGCCGTTCGGGCAGGTCCTCCAGGGAGGCGAGCTCCACGGCCTCGCGCAGGAACTGGGCGTCGGCGACCTGCGCCGGGTCCACCCGTGACACGAACGACCCGATCTTGGGGAACACCTGCACCAGCCCTTCCTGGGCGAGCAGGATCAGGCTCTCGCGCACCGGGGTCCTGCTGACCCCCAGCGACGCGGCCAGCTCGTTCTCCGACAGGGCGGCGCCCGGGGCGAGTTCCAGGGTCAGGACCATCTGACGCAGCTTCAGGTAGATGTCGCGCCGACTGGTCCGCCGCCCGTTCGATTGAGGCATGGGGCCATCCTACGTACCTGCGGAAAGGGTATTGCACCCCTGCACGACAGATGCTTGTATACAAGCACTGCACGACAGGATGGAGCCGCAAGTGAGCACAATCGAGCGGGCCGAGGTGTTCGTCTCCTCCCCGGGGCGCACGTTCGTCACGCTGCGCATCACCACCAGCGACGGGGTGACCGGGCTGGGCGACGCCACGCTCAACGGCCGGGAACTGGCCGTCGCCGCCTATCTGCGCGACCACGTGGTGCCGCTGCTCATCGGCCGGGACCCGGCCCGCGTCGAGGACATGTGGCAGTACCTCTACAAGGGCGCGTACTGGCGTCGCGGTCCGGTGACGATGACGGCGGTGTCGGCCGTCGACACGGCGCTGTGGGACATCAAGGGCAAGGTCGCGGGCCTGCCCGTGTACCAGCTCCTCGGCGGCCGGTCCCGGGACGGCGTCCTGGTCTACTCGCACGCCAGCGGCACCGACGTCCCTTCCCTCCTGGACGACGTCCAGCGCCACCTGGAGCTGGGCTACAAGGCGGTGCGGGCGCAGGCCGCCGTGCCGGACGTCGGCGGCACGTACGGGGTCCGCAAGGGCACGATCTACGAGCCGGCCGCGACCGACCTGCCCCAGGAACAGCCCTGGGACACGGAGGCGTACCTCGGTTTCGCGCCCGCCTATCTGGAGGCGGTCCGCGAGCGGTTCGGCTTCGGCTTCCACCTGCTGCACGACGTGCACCACCGCCTGACCCCCATCGAGGCGGCCCGGTTCGGCAAGAGCGTCGAGGCGTGCCGGCTGTTCTGGATGGAGGACCCGACCCCGGCGGAGAACCAGGAGGCGTTCCGGCTCATCCGGCAGCACACCACCACGCCGATCGCGGTCGGCGAGGTGATGAACTCGGTCTGGGACGTCCAGCACCTCATCACCGAGCAGCTCGTCGACTACGTACGCACCACCGTCGTGCACGCGGGCGGCATCACCCATCTGCGGCGGATCTTCGACCTGGCGGCCCTGTACCACGTACGGACCGGCTCGCACGGCGCGACGGACCTCTCCCCCGTCTCCATGGCCGCCGCCGTGCACCTGGACGTGACGGTGCCGAACTTCGGCATCCAGGAGTACATGGGGCACGCGGAGGAGACCTTCGAGGTGTTCCGCAGCGGTGTCACCTTCGCCGACGGGTACCTCAACCCGTCGGACGCTCCGGGCCTGGGCGTCGAGTACGACGAGAAGGCGGCCGAGCGCTTCCCGTACCAGCGGCGTTATCTGCCCGTGGCGCGCCGCCTCGACGGCTCGGTGCACGACTGGTGAGCGCGGTGACACCTCCTCGTCTGGACCGTACGGCGCTGTCCCGGCTGGCGCCGGGGCTCCGGCCCGCCGTGGACCCGGCCGGGCTGCGCCCGCGCGTGGTGCACTTCGGGCTCGGCGCCTTCCACCGGGCGCACCAGGCGCTGTACACCGAGAACGCCGCCGCGCTGTCCGGTGAGCCGTGGGGCATCACCGCCGTGGCCCCCCGCTCGGCCGGCACGGTGCGCGCCCTGCGCGAGCAGGACTGTCTCTACTCGCTCGTCGAGCGCCGTCCCGCCGGCGACGCCTGCCGGGTGGTGGGTTCGGTCATCGGCGCCCTGGCGATGGGCCCGGACGCCGGAGCCGTGGACGCCCTGCTCGCCGATCCCCAGGTGACGGTGGTGACCCTGACGGTGACCGAGAAGGGGTACCACCGGTCGGCCGTGACGGGCGGGCTCGACACGGCCGCGGCGCCGGTCGCCGCCGACCTCGCGGCGGGCCCGGACGGCCCGCTGACCACGGTGGTGGGCCGCCTCGCCGCCGGACTGGCCGCCCGGATGCGGGCCGGCGCGCCCCCGGTCACCGTCGTGTCCTGCGACAACATGGCGGACAACGGCGCCGTGCTGGGCCGGGTCGTGGCCGACTTCGTACGGGCCTCCGCCTGGCCGGACCGCGACCTGGTGCTGGACCGGATGGCCCGGGCGGTGGCCTTCCCCTCGACGGTCGTCGACCGGATCGTGCCCGCGACGGGCGAGGCCGACCGGGCCGCCGCCCGCGCCGCGCTCGGCCTCGACGACGCCCTGACGGTGGCCGGCGAGCCCTACCGCCAGTGGGTGCTGGAGGACTCCTTCGCCGCGCCCCGGCCTCCCTGGGAGCGGGACGGCGCGCTGTTCGTGCCGGACGCTGGCCCGTACCAGCTCACCAAGTTGCGGCTGCTGAACGGCTCCCACTCGGCCCTGGCCCACCTGGGCCTGGCCACCGGCCGCGAGACCGTCGCCGACGCGATGGCGACGGACTGGGGCGAGCGGCTCGTCCGGGCCCTGTGCGCGGAGGTCGCCCCGACCCTGCCGGAGGGCGGCCCCGACGCGGGCGCGTACGCCGACGACCTCGTCGTGCGGTTCCGCAACCCGGCGATGCGCCACCGGCTGGAGCAGATCGGCTCCGACGCCTCGCTGAAGATCACCGAACGCTGGCTGCCCGCCCTGCGCGAGCTGCGCGCGGCCGGCGCGGACACCCCGGTCCTCGCCCTCGCCGTCGGCGCCTGGGCGTACGGCACCCGGCCCGGCGCGCCCGGCCGGTCCGACCCCGCGGCCGAGGCGCTCGCCGCCTGCTGGAAGGCCGGGGGCCGGCCCGCCGGGACGGTGGCCGCGCTGCTGCGGGCCGTCGGCGCGGCCGACCTGGCCGACGACACCGCCCTCGTCACGGCCGTCGCGGACCGGCTGCCGGCACTGCGCGCGGGCCGCGTCGAGATCTGACGCCCCCTCCTCCCGTTTCACCGCTCCCGTCCCCTCGAACAACGGAGTTCACGATGAAGGACAGTGCCGTCACCGCGGAGCAGACCCGCCCCGCGGAGCGCACCACGGGCGACCTGGCCAGAGCCGCCGTCTCCGGCTGGCTGGGCACGGCCATGGAGTTCATGGACTTCCAGCTGTACTCGCTGGCCGCCGCGATCGTCTTCAACAAGCTCTTCTTCCCGGACGTCAGCCCCGCCATCGGCCTCATCGCCGCGATGGCCACCTACGGCGTGGGCTACGTGGCCCGGCTCGCCGGCGCCGTCTACTTCGGGCGGATGGGCGACCGGATCGGCCGCAAGAAGGTCCTGTACCTGACCATCCTGCTGATGGGCGCCTCCACCACCCTGATCGGCGTGCTGCCCACCTACGCCACGATCGGCATCATGGCGCCGGTCCTGCTGGTCGTGCTGCGGCTCGTCCAGGGGTTCGGCGCGGGCGCCGAGATCGCCGGCGCGACGGTGCTGCTCGCCGAGTACGCCCCGGCCAAGCGGCGCGGTCTGATCTCCTCGCTGGTGTCGCTCGGCACCAACTCCGGGACGCTCGCCGCCTCCGGGCTGTGGGCCGTGCTGCTCGCCGTGCTCAGCGAGGACCAGTTGCTGTCCTGGGGCTGGCGGCTGCCGTTCCTGCTCAGCTTCGGCCTGATGATCTTCGCGGTCTGGCTGCGCCGGGGCCTGAAGGAGAGCCCCGTCTTCGAGGAACGCCCCGACGTGGTGGACGGTGTGGCGCTGGCCCGCGACGAGGTGGAGGCCGCGATCGCGGGCACCGGCGAGGGCACGGAGAACGTGCTCGCGGCCGGCATCCGGCAGCGCAAGGGCAAGGCGTTCTTCCTCGCCCTCGGGCTGCGCTTCGGCCAGGCGGGCAACTCCGGGGTGATCCAGACGTTCCTGGTCGGTTACATCGCCACCAACCTCGCCGTCGGCCGGTCCGTGCCCACCGACGCGATCGTGTACGGCTCGCTGCTCGGCTTCGCCACCGTGCCGCTGGTCGGGCTGCTCGGCGACCGGCTCGGACGCCGGGTGGTCTACCTGGCGCTGACGCTGCTGACCGCCGTCATCGCCTTCCCGGTGATGCTGCTGATCACGTCCGGCTCGACGCCCGGGGTGATGATCGGCATGGTGCTCGGCCTCAACGTCGGTGTGCTGGGGCTGTTCTCGCTGGAGAGCGTGACGATGGCCGAACTCTTCGGCGCCCGCACCCGGTTCACGCAGCTGGCCCTCGCCAAGGAGATCGGCGGCATCCTCGCCACCGCGATCGGCCCCGTCCTCGCCGCCACCCTCACGGCCGTCACCGGCAGTTGGTGGCCCATCGCCGCGATGCTCGTCGTCTACTCGCTCATCACCTTCGTCAGCGCGTACCTCGCGCCCGAGACCCGCGGACGCGACCTGGTCCGCCTGGAGGATGCCGTATGACCGCCGTGACCGAAGAACGCGCCGCCACCGAGGGGCGCACCATGCGGGCGGTCGTGGTGCACGGCCCCGGTGACGTGCGGGTCGACGCGCGGCCCCGCCCGGTGCCGGGCGCCGGTCAGGTGCTGCTGGCCCTGGAGTGGGGCGGGATCTGCGGCTCCGACATCGCGTACTGGAAGAAGGGCGCGTCCGGCACGGCCGCGCTCGCCCATCCGCTGGTGCTCGGGCACGAGGTCGCGGGCCGGATCGCCGCGCTCGGCCCGGGCGTCACCGGCCTGGCCGAGGGGCTGCCGGTGACCGTGCACCCGGCCCGGCTGGTCGGCGACGGCGTCCTGCCGGACCGGATCGCCGGCCGCACCAACCTCTACCCGCACGTCCGCTACTTCGGTTCGGCGGCGTTCACCCCGCACACCGACGGCGGGTTCAGCGAGTACCGGGTGGTCGACGCCGGCCAGGTCAGGCCGCTGCCGGACGGCGTGGGCACCGAACAGGGCGCGCTGGCCGAACCGCTGGCGGTGGCCCTGCACGCGGTCGGCCGGGTACCGGATCTGCGCGGCCGGACGGTCCTGGTGAACGGCGCCGGGCCGATCGGCTCCCTGGTGGTGGCCGCCGCCCGGTACCGCGGCGCGGACACCGTGATCGCCGCCGACCTGTCGGCGGACGCCCTCGCCGTAGCCCGTGCGATGGGCGCCGCCGAGACCCGTGACCTCTCCCGCGGCGAGGTGCTGCCCGAGGACGTGGAGGTCGTCTTCGAGGCGTCCGGCGCTCCGGCGGCGCTCGGCGCGGTGCTGCGGGCCACCGCCCGGGGCGGCACCCTGGTCCAGGTCGGCAACCTGCCCGGTACGGCCGTCAGCGCCGTCCTCGGTGACCTGGTGACCCGCGAGATCACCTGGACGGGCTCGTACCGTTTCGTCGAGGAGATCGACGACGCGCTGCTCGCCCTGCGGGACGGCGTGGACGTGCGCCCGCTGATCACCCACCGGTTCCCGCTGGCGCGGGCCGAGGAGGCGCTGTCGGCCGCCGCGGACCCGGGCAGCGGCAGCAGCAAGGTCATGCTGCGTCTGTCCGGCGCGTGAGCCCGCGCGACACCGATCCCCAGGAGGTTCCCGTGGCTCTGCCCACCCCGCCGCCCGCCGCCGACGCCGTGTGTGTCGGCGAGACGATGGCCGTCCTCGGCCCGCCGGACGACCGGCCGCTCGCCGAGCAGGCGCAGCTCAGGCTGGGCATCGGCGGCGCCGAGTCCAACGTCGCCTGCGCGCTGGCCGGGCTCGGCCACCGGGCCGCCTGGCTCAGCCGGCTGGGCGACGACCCGTTCGGGCGCCGTGTCCTGGCCGAACTCACCGCGCGCGGCGTTGAGGTGGGCGCGGTCCAGACCGACCCGGACCGGCCGACCGGCGTCTACTTCAAGGACCCGGGGCCGGACGGCACCCGTGCGCACTACTACCGCCGGGAGTCGGCCGCCGCCGGCATGGGCCCGGAGCTGGCCCGGCTGCCGCTGCTGCGCCGGGCCCGGCTGACGCACCTGACGGGCATCACCGCGGCGCTCTCGGACGGCTGCGCCGGCCTGCTCGACGCGCTGCTCGTGGACCGGGTCACCGGTACGGGCCCGGTCGTCTCCTTCGACGTCAACCACCGTCCCGCCCTGTGGCGCGGCGGCCGGGACGAGGCGGCGCCCCGGTTGCTGGCCCTCGCCCGCGCCGCCGACCTGGTGTTCGTCGGCCGGGACGAGGCCGAGGGGCTGTGGGCCACGCCCCGCGCGCAGGACGTGGCCGCGCTGCTCGGACCGGCGCCGGCCGTGGTGGTCAAGGACGCGGAGCACGGGGCCACCTCGTACGCCGGGGGTGTCCGGACGTTCGTGCCGTCGCTGCCGGTCAAGGTGGTCGAACCGGTCGGCGCGGGCGACGCGTTCGCGGCCGGTTACCTCTCCGGTGTCCTGGACGGCCGCGACGAGCGCTCCCGGCTGCGGCTGGGCCATCTCGCCGCCGCGGCGGCCCTGCGCACCCGGGACGACGTACCGGTGATGCCGTCGCGCGCGCGGACGGAGGAGTTCCTCGCGCTGGACGACGACGCCTGGGCGGCCTTGGCGCCGCGCTGACCCGTGCGGGGTCAGGCCGTCCCCCGGGCCGCCGCCCGGAACTCCAGCGGGGTGCGCCCGTCGTGCCTACGGAAGAACGCGCCGAAGTCGCTGGGGTCGGCGAAGCCGAGGTGGCGGGCGACGTCGGCGGCGGTCCGGTCGGTGTGCACCAGCAGGCGTTTGGCCTCCAGCACGATGCGGGCGTCGAGGTACGCCTTGGCCGTCGTCCCGGTGGCGGCGTGGACGGCGCGGGTGAGGGTGCGCACGCTGTAGCCGAGGGCGGCGGCGTAGTCGGCGACGCGGTGGGTGCGGGTGAAGTCCCGCTCCACGGCGGCCCGGAAGCGGGGGAAGGGCCCGTCCCCGGCCGCCTCGGCGCCGGTGGTCTCCGGCGGTGCGGCGTGGGCCAGCCGCAGCAGCAGGACCGTCAGCAGCATCCGCAGCGCCTTGTTGTGCGCCTCCAGGGGCATCGTGCCCAGGTCCGCGTACTCGGCGACCAGGTGCCGGCGGGCGTGGTCCACCGACCGGGCGTGCGGGCCCGCCGGGACGACGGGGCCCGCCGCGTCCGGGGGATCGTCCGGGACGAAACCGGGGCGCCAGATCACGATGTCCCCGGTCGCCACGGCCCAGGGCCCCTCGGGTCCGGCGCCGTACTGGTGGACCTGGCCGGGCCGCACCCACAGCCAGCCGCCGGCCGGGACGACGTACCGGGTGAAGTCCACGGTGTGCGGCAGCGGCGCGGAGTCCGGGTGGACGTGGATGAGGTGGTGGAAGTCCGGGCGCTGCGGGCTGGACAGGTCGATGCCGCGGCGCCGGCCGCGGGCCCGCAGCTCCGCGAAGTCGACGACGTCCATGCCGATCGGCGCGCTCAGCGCGGGCCGGTACGCCACGTCGGTGATCGTGGAAGCCATACCGCGCACCTGTCCGTTTTTCCCCATCAGTTGTCCTCAGCATACCGGCCCACGCCAGCAGTGGCTCCTAGCGTGGACGGAGAACGGACCGGGAGCTGACCGAAAAGGAACAGGTGTGCCGTGCGGGTGATCGTGGCGATGACGGGGGCCACCGGCGCGCCCTTCGGGGTGCGGCTGCTGGAGCGCCTCGCCGAACTGCCGGACGTGGAGACCCACTTCGTCGCCAGCCGCTGGGCGCGGGCCACCGTCGAGCTGGAGACCGGCCGCACCATGCGGGAGGTGGCCGCGCTGGCCGACGTGGCACACCCGCCCGAGGACCAGGGCGCCACCATCTCCTCCGGTTCGTTCCGGACGGACGGCATGGTCGTGATCCCGTGCTCGATGAAGACACTGGCCGGCATCCGCGCCGGTTACGCGGACGGCCTGGTGGGCCGGGCGGCGGACGTGACGCTGAAGGAGCGCCGGCCGCTGGTGCTGGTCCCCCGCGAGACGCCGCTCAGCGAGATCCACCTGGAGAACATGCTGGCGCTGGCCCGCATGGGGGTCCGCGTCGTCCCGCCCGTGCCCGCCTTCTACAACCACCCGGAGACGGTCGACGACGTCGTGGAGCACATCGTCTCCCGCGTCCTGGACCAGCTGGACCTGCCCGCCGCCGGCGCCCGCCGCTGGACCGGCCTGCGCGCAGCCCGCGGCGCTTCCTGACCCCACCGCCCCACACGAGGAGAGAACCCCCATGCCCTACGACGACCTGCGCTCGTTCCTCGACACGCTGGAGAAGGAGGGACAGCTGCTGCGGATCACGGACGAGGTCCTGCCGGAACCCGACATCGCGGCGGCGGCCAACGCCGCGGGCCGTATCGGCGAGGGGGCGCCGGCCCTGTGGTTCGACCGGGTCAAGGGCTTCACCGACGCCCGGATCGCCATGAACGTGCACGGCTCCTGGCGCAACCACGCCCTCGCCCTCGGCCTGCCGAAGGAGACCTCCCCGCGCGAGCAGGTCGAGGAGTTCGCCCGCCGCTGGGACGCGTTCCCGATCGCCCCGGAGCGGCGCGCGGACGCGCCCTGGATGGAGAACACCGTCACCGGTGACGACGTCGACCTGTTCGACGTACTGCCGCTGTTCCGCCTCAACGACGGCGACGGCGGCTTCTACCTCGACAAGGCCGCCGTGGTCTCCCGGGACCCCGCCGACCCGGACCACTTCGGCAAGCAGAACCTGGGCACGTACCGCATGGAGGTCATCGGCCGCGACCGGCTCGCGCTCCAGCCGGTGCCCGTGCACGACATCGCCCAGCACCTGCGCACCGCCGAGGAGCGCGGCGAGGACCTCCCGGTCGCGATCACCCTCGGCAACGACCCGGTGATCCCGATCGTCGCCGGCATGCCGCTGCGCTACGACCAGTCCGAGTACGAGATGGCCGGCGCCCTGCGCGGCGCGCCGATGCCCATCGCCACCGCCCCGCACACCGGCCTGGACGTCCCCTGGGGCTCCGAGGTCGTGATCGAGGGCGTCGTCGAGTCCCGGGTACGGCAGATCGAGGGCCCCTTCGGCGAGTTCACCGGGCACTACTCGGGCGGCCGGCGCATGCCCGTCATCCGGATCGAGCGGATCTCGTACCGCACCCGGCCCGTCTTCGAGTCCCTCTACCTGGGCATGCCCTGGACCGAGTGCGACTACCTCGTCGGCCCCAACACCAGCGTGCCGCTGCTGAAGCAGTTGCGCGCCGAGTTCCCGGAGGTGCGCGCGGTCAACGCCATGTACACCCACGGACTGCTGGTGATCATCTCCACGGCCAAGCGGTACGGCGGTTTCGCCAAGGCGGTCGGCATGCGCGCCATGACCACACCGCACGGCCTCGGTTACGTCTCCCAGGTCATCCTCGTCGACGAGGACGTCGACCCGTTCGACCTGCCGCAGGTGATGTGGGCCCAGTCGGCCAAGGTGAACCCGAAGGAGGACGTCCTCGTCCTGCCGAACCTGTCGGTGGTGGAGCTGGCCCCCGCCTCCCAGCCGGCCGGTGTCACCAGCAAGATGATCATCGACGCGACGACCCCGGTCGCCCCCGACGTACGCGGCAACTTCAGCACGCCCGTCAAGGACCTGCCCGAGACCGCCGAGTGGACCGCGCGGCTGCGCACCCTGCTCGCCACCCGCTGAGCGACTCCCTGGAAAGGAACACCCTCTGATGTCCGACCTCTGCCCCCGCTGCGCCGACCGGACCGTGCGTACCGTCGCCCACTCCCCCGTGCCCGGTGTCTGGCAGGTGCTCCAGTGCGCCCGCTGCCTGTACATGTGGCGCACCACCGAACCCGCCCGCCGTACCAGCCGCGACGCCTACCCCGAGCGGTTCCGGCTGACCGCCGAGGACATCGCCTCGGCGTCGGAGGTGCCGGCCGTCCCGCCGCTGCTCGGGTCCGCATAATCTGTTCCCGTGTCAGCTTCCCGTCTGCGCCGCGTGGCCGTCCTGGTCCTGGAGGGCGCGAAGCCGCTCGACGTCGGCATCCCCGCCCAGGTGTTCGCGACCCGCGCGAGCATGCCGTACGAGGTACGGGTGTGCGGTGCGCGGCCCGGTCTCGTCTCCGGCGGCGAGGGACTGTCGTACCACGTCGCCGACGGCCTCGACGCGCTCGCCTGGGCGGAGACCGTCTTCGTCCCCGGGTACCGGTTCCCGGACCGGGAGGACCCGCCGGAGGCGGTCGTCGAGGCGCTGGTCGCGGCGCACGAGCGGGGCGCGCGGCTCGCCGCCATCTCCACGGGCGCCTTCGCCCTCGCCGCCACCGAGCTGCTGGACGGCAGGCGTGCCACCACCCACTGGCACTACGCGCGGGCGCTGGCGGCCAGATACCCGCGGGTCCGGGTCGACGAGAACGTCCTCTTCGTCGACGAGGGCAGCGTGCTGACGTCGGCGGGCGCCGCCTCCGGGATCGACCTGTGCCTGCACATACTCCGCGGCGACCTCGGGGTCGCCGCGTCCAACCACGCGGCCCGGCGGCTGGTGGCGGCCCCCTACCGCAGCGGCGGGCAGGCGCAGTACGTGCCGCGCAGTGTGCCCGAGCCGCTCGGCGAGCGGTTCGCCGCCACCCGGGAGTGGGCGCTGCACCGGCTCGGCGAGCCCCTCACCCTGGAGACACTCGCCCGGCACGCGGCGGTGTCGCCGCGCACGTTCTCCCGGCGCTTCGCCGAGGACACCGGGTACACGCCGATGCAGTGGGTGATGCGGGCCCGCCTCGACCTGGCCCGTGAGCTGCTGGAGCGCTCCCAGCGCAGCGTCGAGCAGATCGCGGCCGACGTCGGACTGGGCACCGGCACCAATCTGCGGCTGCACTTCCAGCGGGTCCTGGGCACCACGCCCAGCGAGTACCGGCGCACCTTCACCAGGGGCGAGTGACCCGGTCGGACGCGGGTGGCGCGGGGGTGGCGCGAGGGGTGGCGCGATACTTTCGAACCCTGGCTCCCGCGCCGCTGTCGACAACCGGCGTCCCGCGCGAACCTGGTGGCGAACCGACGGAAAGGGACACCCTTCATGACCCGCATCGCCATCAACGGATTCGGCCGCATCGGACGCAATGTGCTGCGCGCGCTGCTGGAGCGCGACAGCTCGCTGGAGGTCGTCGCCGTCAACGACCTCACGGAGCCCGCCGGTCTGGCCCGCCTGCTCGCCTACGACTCGACGGCCGGCCGCCTCGGCCGGCCGGTGACCGTCGACGGGGACACCCTGGTGGTCGACGGCCGGCGGATCAAGGTGCTCGCCGAGCGGGAGCCGGCCCGGCTGCCCTGGGCCGAACTCGGCGTCGACATCGTCCTGGAGGCGACCGGCCGCTTCACCTCCGCCAAGGCCGCCCGCGCCCACCTCGACGCGGGCGCGCGGAAGGTGCTCGTCAGCGCCCCGTCGGACGGCGCCGACGTCACCCTGGCCTACGGCGTCAACACCGACGCCTACGACGCGGAACTGCACACGATCGTCTCCAACGCCTCCTGCACGACCAACGCGCTGGCGCCGCTGGCCAAGGTCCTGGACGACCTGGCCGGCATCGAGCACGGGTTCATGACGACGGTGCACGCCTACACCCAGGAGCAGAACCTCCAGGACGGCCCGCACCGCGACGCCCGCCGGGCCCGCGCCGCCGCCGTCAACATCGTGCCGACCACCACGGGCGCCGCGAAGGCGATCGGCCTGGTCCTGCCGGGCCTGGACGGCAAGCTGTCCGGCGACTCGATCCGGGTGCCGGTGCCGGTGGGCTCGATCGTCGAACTCAACACGACCGTCGCCCGCGACGTGACCCGCGACGAGGTGCTGGCGGCGTACCGCACCGCCGCCGAGGGCCCGCTCGCCGGTGTCCTGGAGTACTCGGAGGAGGCGCTGGTCTCCTCCGACATCACCGGCAACCCGGCCTCGTCGATCTTCGACTCGGCGCTCACCCGGGTCGACGGCCGGCACATCAAGGTGGTCGCCTGGTACGACAACGAGTGGGGCTTCTCCAACCGTGTGATCGACACGCTGGAGCTCCTCGCCCGCGGCTGACCCCTCCTCCTGCCGCAGCGGCGGGCACGGCCGGCGCGGCCGGCTGAAGAAGAACCCGGTGATGCCCTGGGCGGGCAGGCCGGGTTCTCGGTTTTCGGCGGCGCGGCGGACGCGGGACCGCGCCACCGGCCCGAAAGGCACTGTCGGAGGGGTGCGGGCGGCGTGGGGCCGGCCCTCAGCCCAGCGGCAGCATCGCGACCGCCACCAGGGCGAGCAGGCCGATGTACGCCCAGGAGTGGACCCGGTCCGGGATCCGTGGCGGGCGCCGCCGCAGGACGACGATCACCGGCAGCGCGCCGAGCAGCAGCGCCGCGGCGGCCACGGGGGCGACCAGGCCGACCAGGCGATGGTGCGTGTCCGGGACCGCCGTGAGCGCGGTACCGGACAGGGACACCGCGGTCGCCGGGAGCGCGATGGCGAAGGTGAGCGGATTGGCCAGCGCGGTCGCCACCCGCATGGGGTGCCCGGCCCGGCGCATCGCGGGGACGGTCAGCACGCTGCCGCCCACGCCGAGGAGGGCGGCGACCGCTCCGACCGGGGCGCCGAGCAGGGGCGGCAGCGGACGCGGTCCGCCGGACGTGTCCCCGTGCTCCGCGCGCGGGCGCAGGAAACCGGGGCGCAGCAGCAGGTCCACGACGGTCAGGGCGACGTAGCCGACGAACGCCCACCGGGCCGGGCCGGGCGGGGCGACCCGGCCGGCGAGCGCGCCGGCCGCGCCACCGGCGGCGAGCAGGAGCAGCAGGACGCCGCTGCCGCGCAGGGCCGCGAGCACCCGCCGCGGGGTGACGGCCGTCGCGAACCCGGCGTTCACCACCATCACCAGGGCGGAGGTGGCCGTCGCCACCCGCATCGCGTCCGCGCCCAGCGCGGCGTCGGCCCACACCACGACCGGCACCGCGACGAACCCGCCGCCGAACCCGAACAACACCGTGGTCAGCCCGGTGAGGACTCCGATTCCGGCCAACGCCACAAGACTCATGGGACCTACCTCACCAGGTCTCCCGGCCGTCCCGCATGCGAAGGTCGGCGCGTTTCCTTCGCGTCTCGGCCTGTACCGTGGCGGGGGTGAGAAACGTCCCCCTGGCCGACGTCGACCACATCGACCGGGCCGTCCTGCCGATCGCCACCGACTACCCGCCCGGCCACCTGCTGGACTGGCACGGGCACCGGCGGGCGCAGTTCCTGCACGGCGCCACCGGCGTCATGGTCGTCGACACCGCCGAGGGCACCTGGACGGTGCCGCCCGACCGCGCGGTCCTGATCCCGCCCGCCACCCGGCACCGCGTGCGCATGCTGGGCGTGAGCACCCGGAGCCTGTACGTCGAAGCGGGCGCCGTCCCCTGGTGGCCGATGGCCTGCACGGTCGTGGACGTACCGCCCCTGCTGCGCGAACTGCTGCTGGCCAGTGCCGAGTTCGAGCCCGACTACGGCATGGCGGGGCGGGCGGGGACCATCGCCGCGCTCCTCCTGCACGAGATCGCCGCCCTCACTCCGCTCCCGTTCCACGTCCCGGTCCCCGTCTCCCCGGACCTGGCCGCGCTGTGCCGTACGTACCTGGACGCCCCGGACACGGGGATCGGCAACGCCGCGTGGGCGGCGCGGGTGGCCATGAGCGAGCGAGCCTTCACCCGGCGCTTCCGCTCGGAGACCGGCGTCAGCCCCGCCGTGTGGCGGTCCCGCGCCCGGTTGCTCGCCGCCGTTCCGCTGCTGCGCGCGGCGTCGGTCAGCGAGGTCACCGGCCGCCTCGGCTACTCCTCCCCCGCCGCGTTCACGGCAGCGTTCACGCGCACCTTCGGCACGCCGCCCTCCCGGTTCACCACGAGCCGGGCCGGCGGCGGCGCGCGGCCGTGACCGGAACACGCGCACCGATTCCCCACGCCCAAACGCCAACTCTCCCAGGGCTACGCCTTGTTGAGGACCCTCCGCGTCGCGTGTCCCAGGAGTTCACGATGTCCGCACTGGACGACTCGCCGAAGACCTCACGGATCGACAACGGCAGACCGCACCCCGCGCGCATGTACGACTGGTTCCTGGGCGGCAAGGACAACTACCCGGTCGACGAGGCGATGGGCCGGCAGCTGATGGCCCTGGAGCCGAACATCCCCTTGATCACACGGGTCAACCGGGCCTTCACGCAGCGGGCCACCCGCTGGGCGGCGGCGCAGGGGGTCAGGCAGTTCCTCGACATCGGCACGGGGATACCGACCGAGCCCAACTGCACCAGGTGGCACACGCGGAGGCGCTGTTGCGCGGCAGCGCCGAGAGGGCGCTCGACTACGTGCAGGCCGACGCCCGCGGCACGGAGCTGATCCTCCCGCGGGCCGGGGAGACGCTGGACTTCGGCCGGCCGGTGGCCCTGTCGATGATCGCGCTGCTGCACTTCCTCGGCGACGAGGACGGGGCCCACACGGTGGTGGACCGGCTGAAGGAGGTCCTGGCGCCGGGAAGTCACATCACCCTCTCGCACGTCACCACCGACTTCCACTCGGCGGAGGTCGCCCGGGGGGCCGACAGCAGGTACAAGGCCGGCGGGTTCACCCTGGCGCCGCGCAGCCGCGCCGCGTTCACCCGCTTCTGCGAGGGGCTGGAACTCGTCGAGCCGGGCGTGGTGCTCGCCGAGGAGTGGCACCCGGAGCTGGGCGAACCGATGCCCGGCCGGGAAGAGGGGTGCACCAGCGCGATCTACGCCGGAGTGGCCCGGAAACGGTAGCCGGGCCCTACGACACCAGGACGGCCTTTAGCCGGACGCGATCAGTCCGGCGCGGACGAGGCGCGCGACCGGCGGTGGGCCAGTACGGCGAGAACGTTCTCCACCAGGCGTTCGGCGTCCGCGTCCGGAGTGAGCGGCTCGCCCAGCAGGGCGTGCGCATAGGCCGGGGCCAGGATCAGTTCTCCGATGTCGAGGAAGCCGATCTCGGTGGTGCCGCTCGCGGCGAGGACCGCCTCGACCTGGCGTACGCGGGGCTCGGCGAAGTCGGCCAGGCCGGTGAGGCCGTCGGTGCGGGCCGCGGCGGCGATCGCCCTGACGAAGACCCGGTTGGCGGGAGCCTGAAGGTCCGCCAGCATCCGGCGCGTGTACGTGAGCAGGTCGCCGCGCAGGTCCCCGGTGACCGGCAGGGGCGAGCGGCGGCTCAGCTCCTCGAACAGGGTGTCCAGGACCAGGCCCTCGGGTCCGCGCCAGCGCCGGTAGATCGTGGCGGTGTGCACGCCGGACCGCTGGGCGACCTCCGCGACCGTCACCGTGCCGTCCGCCGACTCGTCCAGCAGCGACCGCACGGCGGCGTGCACCGCCGCGCGCGTCCTGGCCGATCTGCCTCCGGGACGGGTCACTCCCACTGCCTGTGTCATGACACCAGCCTATCGCGAGCAAGTCGCGTTAGGCAGCCGGACGGGTGTAGCGTCTAACGCGAGACTTTCGCGTCAGTGCGTCAGTCAGTGGGTCAGTGGTGGGGAAGGAACGGACATGGCACGTGTTCTGGTGGTCGGGGCCGGTATCGCCGGTGACACCCTCGCGCTTCTGCTGGGCAGGGCCGGCTGGGAGGTCACGGTGGTGGAGATCGCGCCGGACCTGCGCACCGGCGGGCAGACCGTCGACCTGCGCGGGGACAGCCGTGACGTCCTGGAGCGGCTCGGCCTGCTGGACGAGGTGCTCGGCCGGCTCGTCCCGCAGCGCGGCGCCGCGTGGATCGACCGCACCGGCCGTCCCCTGGCCACCATGCCGGTCGAGGCGTTCGACGGGAACGGGTACGTGTCGAAGGAGGAACTCCTGCGCGAGGACCTCGCCCGGGCGCTGCACGACGCGGCCGGCCCCACCGTCACGCACCGCTTCGGCGAGACCGTCGAGGAGCTCACGGACACCCCGGACGGGGTGCTCGCGCACTTCCGCGGCGCACCGCCCGAGGAGTTCGACCTCGTCGTCGGCGCGGACGGCGCGCACTCACGGGTCAGGCGGCTGCGCTTCGGCCCCGAGGCGTCCTTCCGTCGCCCGCTCGGCCTCGCGCACGCCTGGTTCACCCTCACCGAGACACCGGCCACGCCCGGTCTCGACGGCTGGTTCCTGACCCACAACGCGCCCGGCCGACGGTCCGTGGAGGCGCGGCCCGGTCATCCGGGCACGCAGGAGGTGGGGTTGACCTTCGCCGCCGTCGAGCTGCCGCCGCGGCACGACCGGGCCGCCCGGTTCGCCCTGCTCGACGAGGTCTTCGCGGACGCGGGCTGGCGTACGGCGGAGTTCCTCGCCGCCGCACGCGTCGCGCCCGACTTCGCCCTCGACACCTTCGACCAGATCCAGGTGCCGAGGTGGTACGACGGCCGGGTCGTCCTGCTCGGCGACAGCGCCTGGTGCGCCAGCCCGCTGAGCGGGCTCGGTACGGCCCTCGCCCTGCGCGGCGCCGCCGAACTGGCCGACGCCCTCGGCTCGGCGGCGGTGAGCGAGCACCCGGACCGGCTGTCCGACGCCCTCGCGGCGTTCGAACGGTCGATGCGGCCCCGTACCCGCGCCGCGCAGCGGCTGTTCCCGGGCCGGGTGCGGCAGGCGGCGCCGGTCACGGAGCGCGGTATCCGCGTCAACGCCTGGATCATCCGGCAGTTGCAGTCCCGGCCGGTGCGGAAGGCCGTCGGCCGCGTCGCGGCCCGGCACGGGCAGGACCCTTCCGCCGACGGCCCGGGGCCCGCTGCCGCCGGGCGGGCGGCGGCGCGCTGACGTACGGTCGTCCGCCGGTCAGAGACAGGCGAGCAGGCCGTCGAGCGGGGCGGGTACGCGGTCGGCGTCGCATGCCTCGACCAGGACGCGACCGTAGTGGATCTTGCGGCCCTTCTTCGTGCCGAGGAAGCGGCGCAGTTGCTGTCGCGGGGTGCGGCCCCGCTGGGCGGGCTGGCGCAGGAAGGAGTCCAGGGCGCGCTGGTCGCCCCCCGCCCGGACGAGTTCGGCCACCCGGGTCACGCCGAGCGCGCGGATCAGCTCGTCCTCCAGGTCCGCCGCGCAGACGAAGAAGCCCTGCTGAGCCGCACCGGCCCGTTCCAGACCGCGGGCGTAATAGGGGTGTTCCCGCTCGTCGCACAGGCCCGCGAGGCGCAGGCCCAGGCCGGGCGGTCCGAGGAGGCGGGCGAAGCGGCCGATGTTCATCGCGCCGCCCATCGACAGGACGCAGACTCCTTCGGCGGCCAGGTTCCGCCGGCGCCGCTCGGCCAGCGCGCGGACCGCGGCGACGTCGCTCGGACCTTCCAGCAGGACGGCCGCCCGGACGGGCAGCCGCGCGGCCAGCTCCCGCGCGGGGTCGCCGGACCCGCCGGCCGCCCACACGGCGACCGCCTCCCGGAAGGGCCCCATGTCGTCGGTCATGGGGCCAGTCTGCGCCGTTCGCCGCCACCGCGGTAGCGGATTACGACGCGGCGCGGGGTCAGGTCACCGTGATCCGGTCGATGTCGGGTGCCCATCCGGAATCGTTGGCGAAGGTGATGCTGTTGCCCGTGCCGCTGTCCAGGGCGAGACTCAGTGTGACCGTGCCCGGGGTCGTCCAGTCGGCGGTGGGGGCGAAGTCGACGGTGCGCGGTGTGCCACCGTCGACCTGGACGGTGGCCGAGCGGGCGACCGCGGTGGCGTAGTGGACCGTGACCTGCCGGGTGCCGCCGTCGCCACCGTCGACCCGGGGGAAGGTGAGGGTCGCGCCGTTGCCGAGGTAGCCGACCTTGGCGCCGCCGGAGCAGCCGGCGCAGTCGGCGACCACGGCGGTGCCGGTGAGGGTGTTGCCGCCGGCCTCGGCCTCGTAGCCGGCCGGGTCGGCGCTGCCGCCGGAGCCGACGGTCATGGCGCCCAGGTCGAGCCAGCCGTCCGCGTTCTGGCCGGTGTTGGCGAACCGCAGCTTCTTGGCGTCGGAGCTGATGTCCTCCAGCGGGTTCTTGGCCTTCATGACGAGCCGGTAGCCGCCGGCGGTGACACCGCTCAGGTCGATGTCCGCGTCGAAGTACCGGGCGTAGCCGTAGTCGAGGTAGGTGGGGTCGGAGCCCACGCCCCAGTCGGGGAAGGCCCGGATCTTCTTCGGCATGACCTCGCGCAGGTCCCAGGGCGTGTCCCAGCTCTTGACGACGTTGCCGGCGGAGTCCTTGAGGCCCAGGCTGACGGTCCAGGGGTAGTAGAACGGGGCGACCCCGTTGTTGCTGATGCGCACCCCGACGGTGGTGCTGCCGGCGGCGGTGTCGTGGAAGTAGGCGTCGTCGACGGTGAGGTCGTAGCCCATGAGCCGGACCGCCGCCGCCACGTTCGGGTCGGAGGAGGAGTAGCCGGCGCTGCCCTCGTTCATCTTCCAGGTGGTGTGCTCCAGTTCGAGGCACGCCCGCATGTCGTCCACGTCGCCGGAGCCGGCGGGCCAGAAGGTGAAGGCCCTGGGCTGGATCTCCGGGCGCACCTCACCGCCCATGGAGGCGGTGGTCCAGCGGTTCTCCACCCCGCGTTCGACGGCCCGCTGCAACTGGGAGTACGAGGCTCCGCCCATCGACGTGGGCAGGGTGACACCGGCGAGCGGGCTGCCCTCGCGGAAGCAGAAGGAGTCGTCGTGGAAGCCGACCGACGGCAGCTCGGCGGCGGCGCCGCCCGCCGAGTCCGGGTAGCGCACCTCGACCTTGGTGTGGGTGAAGGCGCTGGTGTAGGCCCGCATGATCTCGGCGCCGTGGGCGTCGGTGGGCATGTGGTTCGGGTGGCCGTCGCCGGTGTCGGTGTCGTAGGGGTAGGTGTGCCACTCACCCCAGAGGCCGATCAGACCCATGTGGATGAAGCCGATGCGCGGGTCGCCGTCGTAGCGGGCGCCGAACGCGGCGATGAAGTCCTTCAGCCCGTCCAGCAGGTACGCGTTGTCGTAGTCGGGGCGGGTGGTGCCGTTCACGGCGTCGGCGCGGTAGTCGACGTGGCCGTCGAAGCAGTGCGGGATGGCGTTGGAGGGGTGGGTGCCGCCGGGGTCGCCGGGATACTCCAGGTAGAAGCGCAGCGCCAGCTGGTTGCCGTAGGAGGCGGACTCGTCGAGCGCCTCGTCCAGCACGCTCCAGTCGTAACTGCCGCAGTCCGAGGCGTTGTTCATGACCTCGGAGAGCCCGAAGTAGCTCCAGGTCAGCGCGTGCGGGTAGCCCGTGTTCTGGTCGGCGCCGGGCTGGTAGAAGCGGGCGAAGCCCTTGAGCGGGTTGTCCAGCGGCGCGTCGGCGCGGGTGAGGGTGTGGACCGGGAGCGAGGGATCGGGGTCCGGGCCAGGTGCCGGGCGCTCGGGCACGCCCTGGGCGGCGGCGGCCGAAGCGGTTGCGGTGTCGGCGGCCGGTGCGGCCTGGGCGGTGAGCGGCAGCACGGCCAGGGACAGGGCCAGGGCGGAGGAACAGAGCGCGGCCAGCAGTTCTCTGCCGCGTCGTGGTGCGAAGGTGCGCATGGTGACGGCCTCCGAGGCTCTAGAGGTAAGCGAAGTTATGCGACAGCATTGACAAAGTTTCGCTGTTGCTCATCAATATGTTGTCCACGGTGCCCCACTGGCAAGAGGTGCGGCGCGAATCCCTTCGGAGGGGAACCATGGGCGCGGAGACCGCAGTTGCGCCACCGCACAAGAGCGTCGGCCCGCCCCCGGACGGGTCCCCGGCGCCGGGCGGGGCACGCCGGCCCCGCGACGACCGGAAGGCGGCGTGGCTGTTCCTGGCCCCCGCGCTGCTGGGGTTCGCGCTGTTCTACGCGTATCCGACCCTGCGCGGCGTCTACTACTCACTCACCGACTACAGCCTGCTCGCCGCACCTGACTTCGTCGGCGCGGACAACTACCGCGAACTGATCGGTGACGAACAGTTCTGGAACGCGCTGGAGGTCACCGGCTCCTACGTGGTCCTCAACATCGTCTCGCAGACCGTGCTGGCGCTGCTCCTGGCGACGCTCATGCACCGCCTGACCCGGTCGGTGGCGCTGCGCGCGATGCTGCTGGTGCCCTGGCTGGTGCCGAACGTCACCGTCGGCCTGCTGTGGATGTGGATGCTGGACGCCAACCTCGGCCTGGTCAACCACGTCCTCGGCGCCTTCGGCATGGGCCCCAACGGCTTCTTCACCTCGCCGGACTGGGCGATGCCGTCCGTCGCCGCCGCCAACACCTGGGCGTACACGGGCTATACGGCGCTGCTGCTGTACGCCGGGATGCTCCAGGTCCCGCAGTACCTGTACGAGAGCGCCTCACTGGACGGCGCCGGCGAGTGGCGGATGTTCACGAAGGTCACGCTGCCGCTGCTGCGGCCGGTGCTCTCGCTCGTGCTGGTGGTGTCGCTGATCGGCTCGTTCCAGATCTTCGACACGATCGCGGTGACCACCCAGGGCGGTCCGGTCAGCGCCACGCGCGTCATCTACTTCTACATCTACGAACAGGCCTTCACCTACTTCCACATGGGCTACGCCTCCGCCGTCGCCGTGGTACTCGCGCTGATCCTCGGCGTGCTGACCGCCGTACAGATGCGCCTGCTGCGTGCCTCCCGCTCGGACCTGGCCTGAGGAGCACATCATGACCCGTATCCGCACGAAGGCCCGTACGAAGGCCCGCGTGACGGCCCGTGTGAAGGTCTCGCCCGGCCGGATCGCCGCGTGGGCGGTGCTCGTCGGCGCGCTGTTCCTGACCGTCTTCCCGTTCTACTGGATGGTCCGCACCGCCCTGACCCCGGCGGCCGACCTGTACACCGACTCCACGGGGCTCGTCCCGGACCACCCCACGATGATCAACTTCCTGCGGGTGCTGGGGCTGACCAGCCAGGAGGAGGCGGTGGCCGCCGGGGGTTCGGGCGCACAGGTGGACTTCCTGCGGTACCTGCTCAACTCCGTGGTCTACAGCGGGCTGATCGCCGTGCTCCAGACGCTGTTCTGCGCGATGGCCGGGTACGCCTTCGCCCGGCTGCGCTTCCCCGGGCGGGACCTGGTGTTCGGGGTGCTGATCGCCGCGCTGATGGTGCCGCCGATCTTCACCGTGCTGCCCAACTTCGTGCTGGTGAAGGATCTGGGCTGGCTGAACACCTTCGCCGGCATGGTCGCGCCGAGTGTGCTGATGACCCCGTTCGCGGTCTTCTTCCTGCGGCAGTTCTTCCTGTCGATCCCCCGCGAGGTGGAGGAGGCGGCCGTCCTGGACGGGGTGGGCCCCTGGGGTCTGTTCTGGCGGGTGGTGCTGCCCATGACCCGTGGGCCGCTGCTCACCATCGGCCTCACCACCACGGTGTGGGCCTGGAAGGACTACCTCTGGCCGCTGCTGTCCGGCCGTGAGGAGCAGACCCGGGTGCTCACCGTCGCCCTCGGCATCTTCCAGCAGCAGTCGCCGAACGCCCAGCCCGACTGGACCGGGCTGATGGCCGGGTCCGCCCTGTCGGTGCTGCCCGTCCTGGTGCTGCTGGCCCTGCTCGGCCGCCGGCTGGTCGAGTCCCTCAACTTCACCGGCGTGAAGTGACCGCCCGCACGTCCCGAAAGAGGCCCCTTGCGATGAGCCCCCGACTCTCCCGCGCCGGCGCGGCCCTGCTGTGCCTGACCGCCACCGCCACCCTCGTCTCCTGCGCGGGCTCGGACACCGACGCCGGGGGGAGGACGACCCTGGACTACTGGCTGTGGGACGACCTGCAACTGCCCGCCTACCAGGAGTGCGCGAACGTCTTCCAGAAGGCCAACCCCGGCATCACCATCAAGATCACCCAGACCGCCTGGACCCAGTACTGGCAGAACCTCACCACCGAGATCGTCTCCGGTGAGGCTCCGGACGTCTGGACCGACCAGAGCACCTACTACCCGACGTACGCCGACGGACAGCAGCTCCTGGACCTCCAGCCCTACGTCGAGCGGGACAAGGTCGACCTGTCCGGCTACCAGTCCGGGCTGACCGACGTCTGGGTGAAGGACGGCAGGCGGTACGGCCTGCCCAAGGACTGGGACACCATCGCGATCGTCTACAACACCGACCTGCTGAAGAAGCAGGGCGTGGACGCCGCCGACCTCGCCGGCCTCACCTGGAACCCGTCCGACGGCGGCACCCTGGAGCAGACGATCGCCAAGGCCACCATCGACACCGAGGGGCGCAACGGCCTCGACCCCGCCTTCGACAAGAACCATGTGAAGACCTACGGGTTCCTGCCCGAGTGGAAGGACGGCAACACGGGCCAGAACGGCTGGGGCCCGCTCGCCGCCGCCAACGGCTTCTCCTACCTCGACAAGAACCCGTGGGGCACCCACTACCAGTACGACGACCCCAAGCTGGTCGAGACCATCGCCTGGTTCAAGCGCCTGATCGACAAGGGGTACGCGCCCCGCCTGGACCAGAAGTCGAGCCTCTACAACTCCGAGCTGCTCATGGCGGGCAAGGGCGCCATGACCCTCGCGGGCTCCTTCACCGTCTCCACCTACCTCGATCCGGAGCTGAAGGGCAAGTTCGCCTACGCCCCGCTGCCCATCGGCCCGGCCGGCCGCAAGAGCTCCATCAACGGTCTGTCGGACGCCATCTGGGCCGGCACCGACCACAAGGAGGAGGCGTGGAAGTGGGTCAAGTTCCTCGCCTCCGCCGACTGCCAGGACATCGTCGCCGAGCACGGCGTCGTCTTCCCCGCGCTGAAGACCTCCACCCAGAAGGCGCTCGCCGGGCACCAGGCCAAGGGTGAGGACGTGCGCGTCTTCACCGACGCCGCCGCGGCGAAGGACGGCACCTTCCTGCTGCCCGTCACCGAACGCGGCACCGAGATCGGCCCCATCGTCCAGGACGCCATCCAGTCGGCGATCCTCGGCCAGACCACGCCGGAGGCCGCCCTGAAGTCGGCCAACGACAAGGTCAACGGCCTCCTCGACTGACCACCCGGGCACACCCTCCGGTACCCGGAAACCCTCATACGCAAGGAGATCCATGGCCCAGCTCGTAGAACTCGGCGGGCGCGCGTTCGCCGTCGAGCTCGAAGGCGACGCCCCGCCCCGGGCCGTCGACGGTGGTCTGCTGCTGCCACCCGGCCGGACGGCCGTGCTGCACGGGCTCGGTGACGCGCTCTTCTACCGGCACGGACACAACTCGTGGAGCCCGTGCGGCTGGCGCCGGCTCTCCGACGCCCCGCTGCGCATCGAGAGCGCCGAACGCCGCCTCACCGCCGACGACACCGTGTGGGACGCCCCCGCCCGCCACCACTCCTCCGCCGTCGCCGCGCTGGAGGGCCCCGACGGACGGGTGCTCCTGCTCGGCGCGCTCGGCCTCGACATCCCGCGCCTCACCGCGGACCGGGACACCCTCGCCGGGTGGTACGAACGCGACGGGGCTCCCTGGTTCCTCGCCTACGGCGACGAGGAGGAGGTGTTCGCCGCCTACACCCGGCACCTCGGTGAGCGGCTGGGGCTCAGCCGCAAGCGGGCGGGGAACGTGTGGTGCAGCTGGTACGCGTACTACGAGAACATCACGGAGGAACAGCTCACCAAGGACATCACCGCCCTGCGCGGCCTGCCCTTCGACGTCGTGCAGATCGACGACGGCTGGGAGCGGGCGGTGGGCGACTGGGAGGCCAACGACAAGTTCCCCTCCGGTATGCGCGCGCTGGCCGACCGGATCACGGACGCCGGGCTGCGGCCCGGGCTGTGGATCGCCCCGTTCATCGTCCTGCCCGACTCCCGCACCGCCCGGGAACGGCCGGAGCTGCTGCTCCGGGACGCCGCCGGCGAGCCGGTGGTGGCCGGGCACAACTGGGGCACCGGCTACTGGGCACTGGACCTCACCCTGCCCGCGGCGCGGGAGCACCTGCGGGAGATGATCCACCGGGTCAGCCGGGAGTGGGGGTACACCTACCTCAAGCTCGACTTCATCGGGGCCGGCGCGGTGACCGGCGTCCGGTCCGTGGACACCGGCCGTGAGGAGGCCTACCGGGCCGGTCTGAGCGTCATCCGGGAGGCCGCGGGACCGGACGCCTACCTGCTCGGCAGCGGCGCCCCGCTGCTGCCCTCCCTCGGACTGGTCGACGGCATCCGCAGCGGCCCCGACGTCGCGCCGCTGTGGGAGCACTACGCCACCCAGGACCCCTCGGACGCGCTGGCCCGCAACGCCGTCGTCAACACCGTGCACCGGCTGTGGCAGGCGCCGCTCCTGGAGGTCGACCCGGACGTCGTGTACTTCCGCAGCCGCCTCAACCTCCTCACCGAGCCGCAGCAGGGCCTGCTGCGCGATCTGGCCGACATCTGCGGCTTCCGGGCGGTGTCCGACCCGCCGGGGTGGCTGCGTCCCGACGAACTGGAGGCGTTGACGGCGTACTTGACCGCCCGGCCGGACGTACGCAGGCTCGGCCGGTACCGGTTCGCGCTGGACGGACGGGAGGTGGACTTCGGCCCGGCGGTGACCCCCGAGTCGGAACAGCGGTATCCGATCGCGTGACGCCTTCGACGGGCGGCACGGCCACCGCCGGCAATTAGTAAACTGCTCAGCATTATCCGGCGGTGGCCACCGAACCGCGACGCCTCCAGGGAGCACCAGCATGGCGACGACCGGAACAGACATGTCCCGGATGCGCGAGATGAACCAGCTGTCCATCGTGAGCGCGCTGCGCGGCAACCCGCCGTCGACGGTCACCGAGCTGGCGGGCCGGGCCGGGCTGTCCCGGCCCGCGGTCGACGTGCTGGTGCGGGGTCTGGTCGCCGACGGCTGGGCGGAGGTCGAGGAGCCGGGGGCCAGCAGTGTGGTGGGGCGACCGGCGCGCCGCTACCGGTTCCGGGCCACCGCCGGCCATGTGCTGGGCATCGACATCGGCGTGCACAAGATCCTCGTCATGCTGAGCGACCTGGAGGGCCGGCTCGTGCGGACGGTGCGCCGCCCGGCCGATCCCGAGGCGCCGCCCGAGGCACGCCTGGCGGCGGTCGACGGTGTCATCGACGAGGCGCTGCGGGGTGCGGACATGACCCCGGCCGACATCTGGGCGGTGACGGTCGGGGTGACCGGCCCGGTCGACGCCTCCGGCCGCACCACCCTGTTCACTCCGCTGCCCGGCTGGCACACCACCGATCCGGCCGCTCACCTCGCGGACCGCTTCTCCTGCCCGGTCCAGGTGGAGAACGACTGCAAGCTCGCCGCCGTGGCCGAGCGCTGGAACGGCGTCGCCCAGGACGCCGACGACATCGTCTACCTCCTGGCCGGCCTGCGCACCGGCGCCGGCCTCATCCTCGACGGCACCCTGCGTCGCGGTCACGGCGGCGCCGCCGGGGAGATCGGCGCCCTCAAGGCGGTGCGCTGGCTCTCGGCTCCCGAGCATCTCCAGAGCTGCCCCGGCGTACCGGCGACGGCCGCGCCGGGCGAGGCGGCGGCCTGGGTGTTCCAGGCGGCCCGCGAGGGCGACCGGGACGCGCGGGCGGCCGTCCGCCGCTACACCCGCGACCTGGCCGTGGGGGTCGCCGCGCTGGTCCTCGCCCTGGACCCGCAGGTCGTCGTCTACGGCGGCGGCTTCTCCCGCTCCGCCGACGTGGTCCTCGACCCGCTGCGCCGCGAACTCACCAAGCACTGCCTGCGCATGCCGGAACTGCGCGCCTCCACCCTCGGCGACGAGAGCGTGGCCCTGGGGGCGGTACGGCTGGCCCTGGACGAGGTCGACAGCCGCCTGCTCAGCGACGGTCTGGCGGCCCCGACCGCGCCGCGCCGCTGACGCGCGCCGACACATCGACACATCGACGCACCCGCACATAGACACATAGACACATAGGCAAAACGGTCAATAATCGATTTTATCGTCGGTCGTCTATGCTGCCCCCATGACGCAGTCGGCCCCCACCTCCCCCTCTCCAGGGAAGCGGATGCTCTCCGAGCAGGTCCACGCGCATCTGCGGGACGCGATCATGCGCGGTCACCACGCGCCGGGCGAGGCCCTCAAACCGCAGGACCTCGCCAAGGAGCAGGGGGTCAGTCTGGCCGTGGTGCGCGAGGCGCTGGTGCGGCTGGTCGGTGAGGGCTTCGCGGACCGGCTGCCCAACCGCGGCTTCGCCGTCCCGGCCTTCTCCGACCGCCGCTGGCAGGAGATCGCCGAGGCCCGCCGGACCATCGAACCGGTGATGCTGCGGATGTCCGTCGAGCGCGGCGACGTCGACTGGGAGGCCCGGGTACGCGCCGCCCACCACCGGCTGGTCCGCACCCCGGCGTATGTGCCGGAGGAGGGCGAGTACTACAGCGCCACCTGGGCCGAGGCCCACCGGGTCTTCCACCGGACCCTGCTGGAGGGGTGCGGCAACCCCGTCCTGCTGGAGACCTTCGACCGGATGTGGACCGCGAGCGAGCTGGCCCGCCGCTGGTCGGCGCACCGCAATCCGGGCCGGGACGGCGTCGAGGAGCACCGCCGGCTGGAGGAGGCGGCACTCGCCCGGGACGCCGACGCGGCGGCCGAGGTGCTGGTCCAGCACCTCACCCGGACCGCGGCCGACCTGAAGGACGGTTCCGCGCCCGCCTGAGGGAGTCGGTCCCTCGCGGTACGGGTGATGAGGTCCTCGTCGCCTGTGCGGATACCGACGTCGTCGACGAACGCGCGCAGTCCGCGGAGGTATCAGCGCCGGGACAGGTAGAACCCGACGGCCCTGTGCAGGGCCTTGTTGAGCGGGTACTCCCACTCGCCGAGATACTCGACGGCCTCGCCGCCGGCGCCGGCCTTGAAGCGGAGCAGTCCCACGAGGTGGTTGCTCTCCTCCAGGGTGTCGGTGATGCCGCGGAAGTCGTAGACGGCGGCCCCCTGTTCATGGGCGTCGGACATCATGCGCCACTGGAGGGCGTTGTTCGGCTGCACCTCGCGCTTGCGGACGGTGGAGGCGCCGTAGGAGTACCAGACGTGCTCGCCGACGGTCAGCATCGTGGCGGCGGCGAGTGTGTCGCCGTCGTGGTGGGCGAGGTAGAGGCGCATGCGGCGGGGGTCTTCTGCCGTCAGGGCGGTCCACATCCGCTGGAAGTAGGGCAGCGGGCGGGGGACGAAGCGGTCCCGTTCGGCCGTCTCGGTGTAGAGGGTGTGGAAGACCGGCAGGTCGTCGTACCCGCCCTCGACCACCTTGACCCCGGCCTTCTCCGCCTTCTTGATGTTGCGGCGCCACTGCTGGTTCAGGCCCCGCTCGATCTCGTCCAGCGACCGGCCGGTGAACGGGACCTGGAACACGTACCGCGGCTGTCCGGCGGCGAAGCCGTCCTCCGTGCCCGGTTCGGTCCGCCGCCAGCCCGCCCGGTGCAGCCGGCCGGCGATCTCGTCGGCCGCCGGTTCCCGGGTGGTGGCCTCCACGTCCCCGAGCCGCTCGGCCGCCGGGTCGGCGATCGCCGCCTTGACCACGTCGGCGCTCCAGCGGCGGGCGACGACGGGCGGTCCCATCCGTACGGAGAAGGCACCGCGCTCCTTCAGGTGGGCGAGCATCGGTGCGAGCCACTGCTCCAGATCCGGCGCGGTCCAGTCGACGACCGGCCCCTCGGGCAGGTACGCGAAGTACCGCCGCACCTTCGGCAGCGACCGCAGGAGCACCAGCCCGGCCCCGACGAGCCGGCCGTCCCCGTCGAACCACCCCAGGCTCTCCGCCCGCCAGTCCGGCTTCACGTCCCCCCACGAGGGGACCTGCATGTGGCTCACCGAGGGCCGGGCCGCGGCGAAAGCCAGGTGTTCCTGACGGGTGATCACCTTCAGGCGGTAGCTCATGCGCAGCGCTCCTTTGTCGGGCGCACCAGCCTAATGAGCGGCGCCCCCGCATCCGCGCAGCACACGGCCGCGCCCTTGCGTTCCCCTCCTATGGGTGCATACGATCGATCAAGTAAGTAATAATCGATTATCTTGGAAAGAGGGATGGGCATGGACGCACCCACCGGCCGTCGCTGCCACAACGCCGTCAGCCCCCTGCACTCGACCGTCTACTTCGCACCGGAGTACCGGGACGAACTCGCCGCGCTCGGGCTGGAGCCCGGGGCCATGTCCTACCTCGCCGGGCGCGCGGCCCCGCTCGGGGCGGTCGGGGCGGGCGCGGTCACGGCGACGTTCTACAACTTCGACCACGCGCACGTGGCCCGGTACATGCCCGCGGCCTGGACGGTCACCACGCCGGAAGCGGTGCTCGCCGCGCGGCTGCGCGGCGCGGACAGGACGCTGCGCAGGCTGCTCGGAGAGAAGGCGCTCGCCTCCGAGGAGATGGCCGAGGCGGCCGGCCTGGCGTTGCGCGCCGCCGGCGCGGGCCGCCGCGAGGGACGGCCGCTGTACTCCGCCAACGCCGCCCTCCCCGTGCCCGCGGAACCGCATCTGGCGCTGTGGCACGCCGCGACGCTGCTGCGCGAACACCGGGGCGACGGCCACCTCGCCGCGCTCGCGGTCGCCGGGCTCTCCGGGATCGAGGCGCTGGTCCTGCACAACGCCACCGGTGAGACGGTGACGTCGGCCGTGCTCAAGCAGACCCGCGGCTGGTCCGCGGCGCAGTGGGCCGCCGCCGCGGACCGGTTGCGGAAGCGCGGCCTGCTGGACGACGCGGGAGACCTCACCGAGGCGGGCGCCGCCCTGCGCGGCGACACCGAGACGCTCACCGACCGCCTCGACGCCGCCCCGTACGACCACCTGGGCCCGGCTGCCACCGCGCGGCTGACCGAACTGGCCGGCGGCTTCACCCGGCTGGTGCGGGCGGCGGGAGCCTTTCCCCCGGAGCTGTTCGGCAAGGACTGACCGGCGGCCGGGGAGCGGCTGCCCTCAGGCGGTCTCCGCGGCGGCGGCGCGGCCGGCCTGACGCCCGGAGAAGAGGCAGCCGCCGAGGAAGGTGCCCTCCAGCGACCGGTATCCGTGCACGCCGCCCCCGCCGAAACCGGCGGCCTCACCGGCGGCGTAGAGGCCGGGGACCGGGGCGCCGTCGGCGTCGAGAACGCGGCCGGAGAGGTCGGTCTGGAGCCCGCCGAGGGTCTTGCGGCTGAGCAGGTTGAGCCGGACCGCGATCAGGGGCCCGGCGGCGGGGTCGAGGATCTTGTGCAGGTCGACCGTGCGCGAGAGGTCGTCGCCCACGTACGCCATGGAGTTGCGGATGCCCATGATCTGGACGTCCTTGCCGAACCGGTTGTCCACCTCGCGGTCGCGCGCGGTGATCTGCCGACCGAGTTCAGCGGCGTCTACGAGGTTCTCACCGGTCAGCTCGTTCATCCCCGCGACCAGTTTCTCCAGGGTGTCCGCGACGACGAAGTCCTCGCCCTTGTCGAGGAACTTCTGGACCGGTGCCGGGGTCTGGTCGAGGAGCCGGTTGGCGAGGTAGGCGACCAGGTTCTTGTCGGTGAGCTCGGGGTTCTGCTCGGAGCCGGAGAGCGTGAACTCCTTCTTGATGATGCGCAGGTTGAGCACGAACCACGAGTAGTCGTACCCCGTGTCCTTGATCATCTTCAGGGTGCCGAGGGTGTCGTACCCCGGGATGGCGGGCGTCGGGAAGCGCCGGCCCTTGGCGTCGAACCACAGGGAGGAGGGGGCGGGCAGGATGCGGATGCCGTGGCCCGGCCAGATGGGCGTGTGGTTCTTCAGGCCCTCGGTGTAGTGCCACATCCGGTCCCGGTTCACCAGCCGGCCCCCGGCCCGTTCGGCGATGGCCAGCATCCGGCCGTCCACGTGGGCGGGGACACCGGTGACCATGGTGCGCGGGGCGGGCCCCAGGCGGCTCGGCCAGTTCTGCCGGACCAGGTCCAGGTTGCCGCCGATGCCACCGGAGGCGACGATCACGAGGGGGGCGCGCAGTTCGAAGGAACCGACGGCGGTGCGCGAACTGGCGGTGCCCCGTGGCGCGTCGCTGGCCTCCAGTACGGACCCGCGCACCCCGTTCACCACACCGCCGGTGGTGAGCAGTTCGTCCACCTGGTGGCGGAACTTGAAGGTGACCAGGCCCTTCCGCGCGGCCGCGCGCACCCGCTTCTCGAACGGTTCCATCACGGCCGGTCCGGTGCCGAGGGTCACGTGGAAGCGGGGCACGGAGTTGCCGGGCCCGGTGGCGAGCTGGCCGCCGCGTTCCGCCCAGCCCACGACCGGGACCCAGGTCATGCCCATCCCCGCCAGCCAGGAGCGCTTCTCACCCGCGGCGAACTCCAGGTACGCGTCGGCCCATCTGCGGGCCCAGTAGTCCTCGCCGAGTCTGTCGTCCACCCCTCGGTCGAAGCCCGCCGTGCCGAACCAGTCCTGCCGGGCCAGTTCGAGGGAGTCCTTGATGCCGCACAGCCGCTGCTCGAAGGAGTCGATCAGGAACAGACCGCCGAACGACCAGTACGCCTGACCGCCCAGGCTCGCCTCCGGTTCCTGGTCGAGCAGGAGCACCTTGCGGCCCGCCGCGGCCAGTTCGGAGGTGGCGACGAGACCGGCCAGGCCGCCTCCTACGACGATGACGTCCGCGTCCGCGGCGGCGGCGGACGCGGACAGCGGGGCGGCGGCGGCACGGGACGCTCCCATGACCGTACCGGCCGCCACCACACCGCCCGCCACCTGCAGTGCGTGGCGACGGCTGAGCGGGGTGCGGTGCTGGATCTCTTCCACGGTCGTACCCCTTCGGTAGGCGAGAGGCCGCCGGGATTTGATGCGGCCACGACAACAACACGACGACAGCAGTGCGGAGTTACTCGAAAGTAAGCACGCGGCGTGCGGTGCGCAAGACTCCTGACGAGGAGGAGGGCAGCGGAGGAGACTCCTGACGTGATCGACGGGAACCGGGACCGGACGACAGGCGGAGCCTTGGCTGGACGCGACCGAGTCAGGACGCGCCGCGCGGGTCCACGCGTACGCGGCTGACGGACCTCGAACTGCGGCCCCGGCACGTCCGGTCGACCGCCAACCTCTTCGGGCTCGCCCCTCTGCTACCAGTGCGCGACAGGGTCGGCGGGTTTAGGCGCCTGGCGTGAACTGGCCGCACACCCCATGACCACGCGGCGGGTGCTGCGCGACGAGTACACGGGTTCCCCCTGCTCTACCACTGGCGGGTCCTGCCCGACACTCCCCCGGCCGGCTTCGGGGACGCGTTCGGAGGAGTGGAAGGGGCCGTCGCGCACTGGGACGGGACGCAGGCCGTGCGCCGCCGGCTGGAGGCCATGGGGCGCTCCGCCCGCAGTGTGGTCCTCTTCCTGGAGCACCTGCCGCGAACGCCGGCCGTCTGGCTCGGTGGCCACCGTGCCGCGGGCGGGACGGAGTCGGTGGGCGCGGAGCATGTGGGTCGGTGCGTAGGAGCGGTCGTAGGCGAGGAGCCGGGTGAGGAAGGCGGCCCCGGGCGCCGCCAGGTCGAAGTCGCGGACCCTCCTCAAGGGGTGGCGTTCGAGCCGTCGGCCCGACGGCGTCTGCGCCGGCCTGCGCGCGCTCATCGACCGCCACGCCCCGCACGCCGCCGTCATGCACGCCGCCGTCATGCACGACGTCCAGCACCGCCTGCTCGCCCGGAGCAAGCGCGGACCCGTTCCCCGCGGCCGAGATCGAGCGGGCCCCGGCCGGGGCCGAGGGCGGTGACGCCCCGGCCGCTACGGCCCCGTAGCGGCCGGCCCGCGAGCGCTCCGCGCCGGTGGTCCCCCGTCGGCGCGGCGCCGTCCGCTGCCCGGCGAGAGGTCAGCCCAGGGGCCGGACGGCGCTCCCCCGGTAGCCGACGGCGGGACCGTGGCCGTGCCGGAGAACACCGGAGAACTGCCCGTAGGCGGGAGTCGGGTGACTGTCCTTCCTCAGCAACTGCACCCTGTTGAGCTGGATCTCGCCCACGCCCTCCGCGTTGGCGGTGATGTGCAGCCGGTAGCGGGCGTACGGCGCCGCGCCGGTCACGGTGAACTCCCGTACCAGGAAGCGTTCGGGGAACGTCTCACCGGTCCGGCGGTCCAGGGTCACCCAGGTGCGGCCGTCGTCGGAGCCCTCCAGCCGCCAGTCCTTCGGGTCCCGCGAGCAGTGGTCGTCGGCCGAGGTCAGCGCGTAGTCCGTGACGGTGGCCGGGGCGGGCAGCACGAACTCCAGCCGGGCCGTCCCGGAGAAGACGAGCCATTTGCCGGCGTCGGCGCGGAGCAGGTTGGCCGCGACCTCACCGGCGCCCGTGTGCTCGCCGCTGGCCTCGATCCGGGAGACGGGGACGGGGGCGCCGACCAGGCCGGGGTCGGCGTCGGTGAGGAGTTCCACCCGGTTCAGCTGTGTCTCGGGCGCCCGCCCCCAGTTGCGGTCGATGTCGAGCCGGTACAGCGGGTAGGCCGTGGAGTTGGCCACGGTGTACTCACGGCTCTGGTCGCGCCGGGGGAACGCCTGGTCCACGCGTGAGTCGAGGGTGTACCAGGTGGTGCCGTCCTCCGATCCCCGCAGCCGCCAGTCGCGGGGGTCGCGGTCCCGGTAGTCGTTGGCCGAGGTGAGCCGGTAGGCGGTGACGGCGGCCGGGGCGGGCAGGGCGAAGTCGAGGGTCGCGGTGTCCTCGGGCGTCAGCCACTTGCCGGGCCCGGGGCCGAGCAGGTTCGCGGCGACTTCGCCGGCCTTCCGGTGTTCGCCGCTGGCCACGACCTCCTTGACCGCCACCGGTACGGTGTTCCGGGCGGGCGCGGGGCGCAGGGTCACGGTCCCGAAGGTGCCGTTCCCCGTACGCCAGATGACCCGTTCCACGGGGCCCTGGCCGTCGTCCAGGACCAGGCGCAGCCGCCCGACCCACGGCCGGGCGTCGGCCCCGTCCCCGTCCCCGTCATCGATCCCGTCATCGATTCCGTCATCGATCCGGTCCTCCTCGGTGACGAAGACGTGCGACGGGACGACGGGTATCTCCCCCTCGCTCGCGCGGCGTCCGCGCTCGGTTCCGCGGTACTCCCGTGTCATGCCGTCGGCGGTGCGGCACTGTCCGCGGAATGCCGTCATCGCGTCGTCGAACACGATCACGGCCTCGGCTCCGCTCGCGGACCGCCAGGCCAGCTCCCTCAGCCCGCCGGGCTCGCCCCGGTCCAGCCGGACCGTCAGCCGGGGGCCCCGGTGCCACCACCGGTCACCGGCCCGCACCTCGGTGTCGTAGACGAGGACGGGGGCGCCGGGGGAATTCCCGGTGCGTCCGGTCGGTCGCGCGTCGGTCCGGTCCCGCATGGAGATGCTCCGCTTCAGTCGCTGGACGAGTTGGCGCGGAGCACTCTTCCACAGGGGTCTGACAACGGAGTTGACAGCTGGTCAGAGTCCGTGGTCGCGCAGGAAGGCGCGGAGCAGGTCGTCGTACCGCACGGGGTCCTCCAGGAACGCCGCGTGGCGCCGGCCCTCCAGGACCGTCGGCGTTCCGCGCCACAGCGCGGCGTACGGGAGGGACGCCACGTAGGCGTGGTCGACGAACGGGTCGTCGCGTCCGTCGATGATCGCGAGCGGTACCGGGGACTTCTCGACGAGCGCCTTCTGGTCCGAGTCCCGCCCGGCACTGAACGACTCGAACATGAGGCGCCGGGACCGCCCGTCCGTCCGTACCACGTCGTCGACGACCCAGGCGGGGGGCGGGGAGAGCGTGATCTGTCCGGCGAACTCGGCCGCCTGGGCGGGCGTGAGGTCCTCGGTGCCGGCGTATGCCAGGCCCGGCCGGAAGCCCTCCCTGAGGGTGTCCCGGTTGACGGGCGGGGTGCCGGTGACGACGAGCCCCGCAAGGCCGGGGAAGAGGGGGACGAGCTCCAGGCCGATGTGCCCGCCGAGCGACCAGCCGACGACCACGGCCCGGTCGATGTCCAGGGTGCCGAGGAACTCGACGATCGCGGCGGCGTAGCCGCGCTGCGTGTACGCCGCCCCGGGGTCCGCCGCGTCGTCCGACTCCCCGTGGCCCGGCAGGTCGAGGGCCAGCAGCCGCCGCCCGCCGAAGTCGTCGGCGAGCTGGGCGTGGAAGACCTTCCGGGACGAGGAGTTGCCGTGCACGAACAGCAGCGGCGGCGCGGCGGCGGAACCTGACGGGTCGGTGTCCGTGTAGGCGATCCGTCCGTACCGTGTCCCGGCGTACCGGGTGGCGCCGGGCAGTCGCGGCGGCTCGTGTTCTGCTTCCATGACGGCATGGTAGCCAGCGGATTCCGTCAGGCGCCGGGGGTACCCGGGTCACCGGTGCCGCGCTGGACGGTGCCGGGTTCGCCCGTGTCCCGGTGCCAGGCCACCACCAGTTCGTCCCTGGCGCCGAAGCGCACCAGGTGACGGCCGACGACGTCCTCCAGCCGCGGCAGCCTGTCGTCCGGCGCCTCCACGGTCAGCAGCAGGGCCCCGTCGGTGGCGGCGAGGGTCCCGGTCCCGTCCTGGAAGACCAGGCGGCCCTCGGCGGCCTCCTCGTCCCAGTCGGTACGGGCCCGCCTGCCGAGGTGGGCGGCGAGCTGTCTGGCATAGCGGTGCGGGCGGTCGGTGACGACACGGGCCTGTGAGCGGGGCACGGGCGACTCCCTGGGAGACGGTCGGTGGGCGGTGCGCCGGCGGCGGCACGCGCCGACCGCTCCTGACTACCAGGCCCCGGCCCGCCCCGCGCCGCGCCCGCCGCAAGCTATGTGTGCGTCCCGTCCGCACCTGACAGGGCGCCGCGCGTCAGGCCGCCGCCTCGACGGCCTGCTCCGTCCGGTTCGTGTCCCGTACGACACGGCGGCGGCGCACCGGCAGGCCGAGCGTCGGGTGGGCGACGCCCCAGGCCGCGCCCTTGCAGACCAGTTCCTTGTAGAGGGCGGCGAGCCGGCCGGTCAGGGCCGCGCCGACCGACCGGTCGTCGGCGGTGACGTACTGGATCAGGCCGTCCCCGCGGCCCAGGGAGACGCACTGGTTGAAGTAGCGGATCGTCAGGTCCGGGAGCTTCCCGCCGGTCAGGCGGGCCGCGATGGCGTCGGCCGCTTGCCACGCGGTGGGGCCGCCCGAGGCGCACGACATCCGCAGCGGCTTGTCGCCGGGGCCCATCGCCCAGGCCGCGTCGCCGACGGCGTACACGTCGGGGTGGGAGACCGAGCGCATGGTCCGGTCGACCACGACCTGGCCCGTGCCGGTGACCTCCAGGGCGGTGGCCCGCGCGATCGGGTGGGCCGCGAAGCCGGTGGTCCACACGGTGGCCGCGGCCGGTACGGCCGTGCCGTCGGTGGTGACGACGCGGTCGGCCTCGACGGCGGTGACGGCGGTGTGCTCGTGCACGGTGATGCCGAGCCGGGCCAAGACCTTCCGCAGGTGCCGGCGGCCCTTGTCGGACAGCCAGTCGCCCAGAGCGCCGCGGGTCACCAGGCCGACGGCGAGGTCCGGGCGGGCCTCGGCGATCTCGGTCGCGGCCTCCAGGCCGGTGAGGCCGCCGCCGACGACGACCACGGGCTGCCCGGCGGCCAGGCCGGCCAGCCGCTCGCGCAGCCGGAGGGCGCCGGGCCGGCTCGCGACCTCGAAGGCGTGCTCGGCGGCTCCGGGGACGCCCTGGTCGTGCCGGCCGCTGCCGAGGGCGTGGACGAGGGTGTCGTAGGCCAGTTCCCCGGTGCCGCCGTCCGGGTCTGCGACGGTGACGGTCCGGCGGTCGACGTCGACGCCGGTGACCCGGGCGATCCGCAGTTCCACGCCGGTGCCGGCGAACATCTCGCGCAACGGCCGGGGCCTGAGATCCTGGCCGGCCGCGAGCTGGTGCATCCGCACGCGTTCGACGAAGTCGGGCTCGGCGTTGACGAGGGTGATGGTCACGTCGTCGCGGTGCAGCCGCTTGGCGAGGCGGCCGGCCGCGACGGTTCCGGCGTAGCCGGCGCCGAGGACGATGATGCGGTGCTGCATGGTCCTGCTCCTGTCTGCGCGGGTCCCGCACGTGTCGTGCGTGCTTCCGCCCCTTGAACCGGGCGGCCGGCCCTTTCCTGACAGGAACGCGATGTGAAGCACCTCACATCACGAGTGACCGGCCTGAAGTGTTCCGAAGTGTTCAGAAGGCGTGGAACAGGGGCTCCCCGTGCTCGGTGGCCGCCCAGACCTCGGTCGCGCGCCGGAGTTTGTCGGGGTTGGCCTGGCTTCGGAACGCGGCGATGCCGTCGGCGGTGACCTCCAGGCACATGATGCCGACGACCCGGCCGTCGAGGACCGCCACGACCGCGGGGCCGCCGTTGGCGCTCGTGAGGTGGATGGCCGGCGAGCCGCCGACCAGGGCGCGCTTGGAGCGGGCGGGTTTGAACAGGCCCCGCAGGAACTTCGCGACCGCGAGGGCCCCTTCGAACGGCTTGGTCCGGGCCGGGACCTTCCCGCCGCCGTCACCGATCGCGACGGCGTCGGCGGTGAGCAGTTCCACGAGCGTCTCGGTCCGCCCGCTGGTGGCGGCCGCCAGGAACTCCTCGACCACCCGCCGCGCGGCGGCCTCGTCGACCTCGCCGCGGGCCCTGCCCTCGGCGAGGTGCTTCTTGGCGCGGTGGAAGAGCTGCTGGCCGGCCGCCTCGGTGACGTCGAGGAGCGCGGCGATCTCCCGGTGGGAGTAGTCGAAGGCCTCCCGCAGCACGTACACGGCCCGCTCCCTGGGGGACAGCCGCTCCATCAGGGTGAGGACCGCGTACGAGACCGACTCGCGCCGCTCGGCGGTGTCGGCCGGGCCGAGCATCGGGTCCGGGGCGAGCAGCGGCTCCGGCAGCCACTGCCCCACGTAGGTCTCGCGCCGCGCGCGGGCCGACGTGAGCTGGTTGAGGCACAGGTTGGTGAGCACCTTGGTCAGCCAGGCCTCGGGGACCTCGACGCGCTCGACGTCGGCGCTCTGCCAGCGCAGGAAGGTCTCCTGGACGATGTCCTCGGCATCGCTCGCGGAGCCGAGGAGGCGGTAGGCGATGGCCTCCATACGGGGCCTGGCGGCCTCGAACCGGTCCACGTCCTGCACGGTGAGCGGCATGCCCCGGATCCTAACCGGAGGAGATTGCGCGCGCTGCGCGGTGGAGGCGCCCCGTCACCGGCGAGGGGTGACGAACCTGTCCACGGCCGGGGCCGCGTCGTCCCGGCCGGTGCCGGCCCAGGCGACATGCCCGTCGGGGCGGACGAGGGCGGCGCGCACGTCGGCCCAGGGGGCGGGGGGCTGGTCGAGCGTTCCGGTGCGGACGGCGAGCCCCGGCCGTGCGAGGCCGCCGAGCGCGCCGCCGGCCGTGAGGTCGAGCAGCAGGTACGCGTCGGGCCGCAGCAGGCCGGACAGGCCGGTGTCCGTGCCGGTGAGGGACAGGTCGGGGGCGCGGGTGCCGGTGAGCGGGTGGGCCGTGGGGTCGGCGGCGGGGTAGCGGACGGCGAGCGCGGTGAGCCGTTCGGCGAGGGCGCGGGCGAACGCCGGCTGGTCGGCGATCATGCCGCTGAGCAGGGAGCGCAGATCGAGGGCCTCGGGGGTGAAGGTGGCCATGAGGGAGGTCTGGGCGCGGCTGTGCTGCGCCAACTGGGCGCCCACCGGCCACCGTTCGGCGTGGTAGGTGTCCAGCAGGCCGTCCGGGGCCCAGCCGTTCAGCGTCGCGGCCAGCTTCCAGCCGAGGTTGTGGGCGTCCTGGATGCCGACGTTCATGCCGACTCCGCCGGCGGGGAAGTGCTGGTGGGCGGCGTCGCCGGCCAGCAGGACCCGGCCCCGCCGGTACTCGGCGGCCAGCCGGGTGGCGTTGCCGAAGCGGGAGAGCCAGGACGGGTCGCGCATGCCGAAGTCGTCCCCGGTGACGGCGGTGACCTTCTGCCGCAGTTCGTCGAAGGTGAGGTCGCCGGGCCACTCGGTGGTGAGGCTGTCGGGGCTGACCCCGACGATGCGGAACCGTCCGCCGGGCAGCGGCGCGACCATCACCCCGCCTCGGGTGTTCAGGGAACTGAAGCCGGGCCGGGGCGGGTTGTCGAGGGTGACGTCGCCGAGCCAGCCGAGGACGGTGGAGGGCGTGCCGGGGAAGCCGATGCCGGCGGCGGTGCGCACGGTGCTGCGGGTGCCGTCGCAGCCGACGACGTACGCCGCCTCGATCTCGTACCCGCCCTCCGGCCCCGCCACCTGGGCGGTCACCGACTCCGCCCGCTCGGTGAAGGCGGTGACGCGGTGCCCGCGCCGGATCGTCGCGCCCAGCCCGTGCGCGTGCTCCTGGAGCAGTTCCTCGGTGCGGGCCTGCGGCAGGGCGAGGGTGTACGGGAACGGTGTGTCCAGTTCCCGGAAGTCGAGCCGGTCGTCGAGCATCGCGAAGTGGCCCGTGGGGATCGGCAGGCCCTCGGCGAGGAACGGCCGGTGGGCCCCGCGTGCGGCCAGGACCTCGATGGTGCGCGGGTGGATGGTGAGCGCCTTGGAGCGCTCGTCGGCCTCGGTGCGCTGCTCGACGACGGTGACGGGGATCCCGCCCAGCCGCAGTTCGGCGGCGAGCCAGAGTCCGACGGGGCCGCCTCCGGCGATGACGACGTGGTGTGCCTGCATGACTGGGCCTTTCCGGGTCGTGTTCCGGTCAGCGCTTCTTGGTCACTGACCAATGCGCCTCGCCCGCAGTAAACTAGGTCAATGACCAATAAGCAAACGGCCGAGCGGCTCGAACCCGGCACCGTGATCCGCGCCGCGCTGGAGCTGCTGGACGAGAAGGGCCTGGACGCGCTCTCCACCCGCGCGGTGGCCCACCGGCTCGGCGTCCGGATGAACACCGTGCTGTGGCACGTGAAGACCAAGGCCCGGATGCTGGAGCTGATGGCGGACGCGGTCGTCGGGGAGATCCCGCTGGACGGCCTGCCTGACACGCCGGACCCGCGCGCCCGTGAGCTGGCCCGCCGCTACCGCCGCGCCCTGCTCGGCCACCGCGACGGCGCGGCGCTCGTCGTCGGCACCTACGCCGCCGAACCGCACACCCTGCGGTTCGCCGAGACGTTCGTCGCCGCGCTCCTGGAGGGCGGCCTGGACGAGCGCCGGGCCGCCTGGACCACCTGGACGGTCATGTACTTCGCCCTCGGTCTCACCCAGGAGGAACAGGCCGCCCAGCGCCAGTCCCTGGGCGACCGGCTGCGGGACGCGGTCACCGAGGCCACCCACCCGGCCCTGCACCGGGTGGGCGATCACCTCAGCCCGGGCTCCTTCGAGGAGCGCTTCGAGTTCGGCCTCACCGCGATCCTCGCGCGGCACTGAACCTGACCGGAGCGGACGCTCAGCGCAGCGCGGCGACGACCGTCTTCGTCGCGTCCGCGATCAGCGCGTCGTCGGAGGCGGCGTCCTTCGTGCCGCGGTCGGACAGGACGGCGACGACGATCGGAGCGCCGTCCGGCGGGCGGACGACGGCGATGTCGTTGCGGGTGCCGTAGCCGCCGGCGCCGGTCTTGTCCTGGACCTTCCAGCCGGAGGGGACACCGGCCCGGATGTAGGGGTCGCCGGTCGTGTTCCGCGCCATCCAGTCCCCGAGCATCTTCCGCCGGGCCTCGGGGAGATGGTCCTCCAGCAGCAGCCGGCGCAGGTCGGTGGCGAGGGCGCGCGGGGTGCTGGTGTCCCGGTCGTCGCCGGGCGTCGCCTCGTTCAGCTCCGGTTCGACGCGGTCGAGGTTGGTCGTGGTGTCGCCCAGGCCGCGCAGCGCCGCCTCGACCTTCCCGGGGCCGCCGAGTTCCTCCAGGATCAGGTTGGCGGCCGTGTTGTCGCTGTAGCGCAGCATGGCGTCGACGAGGGCGCTCAGCTTCATCCCGGTGTCCACGTGCTCGGAGGTGACCGGCGCGTACTCCAGCAGGTCGGAGGAGTCGTAGGAGACCACCCGGTCGAGCTGGTCGTCGGTGGCGCGCTTCAGCAGGACGCCGGCGGCCAGGGCCTTGAACGCCGAGCAGTGCGCGAACCGCTCGTCCGCCCGGTACGTCACGGTGCGGCCCGTGCCGGTGTCCAGTGCGTACACGCCCAGCCGGGCGTCGTCGTACCGCTTCTCGACCTCGGCGAGAGCGCGGGTCGCCGCCGGGGAGGCGGACGACGGGACGGAGGCGGAAGCGGAGGGGGTGGGGGCCGCCTGGACGCCGGTGGCGTCGGCACAGCCGGTCAGCAGGCCCGGTACGAGCAGGAAGGGCGCCGCGAACAGCGCCGCCCGGTTCTTCGGAGTAGGCATGTGAGGAGCCTGTCAGCGGCCCGGTCATGCGGGCAAAGACAGAAATGAGGGTTCCCATGCGTTTGTGGCATAGGCTCGGGTGCCGTGGATCTCGTCAGTGCCTGCCGGGTGTTCGTGCACGTCAGTGAACGCGGCAGCTTCACGCTCGGTGCCGCGGCGGCCCGGGTGCCGCAGTCCGTGGCCAGCCGGCGGATCGCGGCGCTGGAACGGCACTTCGGGGAGCGGCTCTTCGACCGCACGACGCGGCGCGCCACGCTGACCGTGTTCGGGCGGGACATGCTGCCGTCCGCGAAGCGGCTGGTGCGGCTCGCGGAGGCGATGGAGTACGACGCCGAGCGGGCCAGGCTGCGGCCGTTCGGTCTCGCGGTGCCCCGGACCTGCCCGGTGCGGCGGCTGGCGCTGCTCGACGCGGCCGCCCGGGACCAGGGCACCGTCCTGGACCTGCGCCCCGCGGGGCCGGCGGAACGCGCGGAGCTGCTCCGCTCCCACGACGTGCGCGCCGCGCTCCTCGCGCTGCCCCGGGACGAGGCCGACTGGACCGTGCCGCTCGGCGTCGCGTCCCGGGCCGGTGGCGACGCGCCGGTCAAGCCGCTGCGGCTGGAGACCCTGCGGCCCGGGCGGGCGCAGCCCGGGTTCCGGCGGCTGCGGATCCAGCCGGAGGACGACGTACCGCACATCCGGGACCGGCTGGAGCAGCTCGGCCACCGGGCCGCGCTCGTCCCGGCCCAGATCACCGTCGCCGCGTCCTTGGTCGAAGCGGTGTCGGAGACGCTGCGTACGGACGACCTCCTGCTCTGCCCCCGGCCGCAGGCGGCGGAACTGGGGCTGCGGTGGCGTCCGCTCGCGGGCGAGGCCGTCGTGCGCGGGTACGGGGTCGCGGCGCTGACGGGCGACGACGCGGAACGGGTGCGCGAGGGTCTGGGGGCGCAGGTGGCACGGGCCCTCGGCGCGGAGGCGGACGGCTCGGCGGCGGACAGCGCGGAGCGGAACGGCGCCGAGGAGGACGGCGCTTGAGTACCGAACGCGTGGTCAGGCAAGCACGGGGAATGCTCGCCGACGCGGGTCTGTCGGGCTCCTTCCTGGTCCGGGACCTGTCGACGGGCGAGGAGATCGGCGTCGACGCGGACCGGGAGTTCCCCGTCGCGTCCCTGGTGAAGGTCGCCCTCGCCGTCGCCGTGCTGGAGCGGGTCCACCGCGGGGCGCTCGACGGCGCCACGACGGTGGAGGTGGCCCCCGGGCAGGTCACCTCCCCGGGGCCGACGGGACTCAGCCGGTTCCGGCACCCCGCGCGGGTGGCCGTGGACGACCTGCTCTACCTGTCCACGTCCGTCAGCGACAACGCCGCCGCGGACGCCCTGTTCGACCTGGTACCGCCCGCCGAGGTGCACCGGACCGTACGGGATGCGGGCGTCACCGGTCTCGCGGTACGGCACCGCATGCGCGACCTGGTGGAGACCCCCGCCGAGCGGCTCGGGCCCGGTGACGCGCACCTCGCCCACTCACTGGCGATCGGGTCCCGGACGGCGGGCGGCGGGCATCCGGTCCCGCAGCTCGACGTGAGCCGGGCCAACTCCGGTTCCGCGCGGGCCTTCGCCGACCTGCTCCAGGCACTGTGGACGCCTTCGCGCATCCCGGCGGAGGTGGCCTCCCGGGTGCGCTCCCTGATGGGCCAGAACGTCATCCGGCACCGGCTGGCGCCCGACTTCTCCTCCGACGCCTCGACGTGGTCGTCCAAGACCGGCACCCTGCTGAACCTCCGGCACGAGGCGGGCGTGGTCGAGCACGACGACGGTGACACGCTCGCCGTGGTCGCGCTGACCGAGTCCACGGTCCCGGCCGTGCTCCAGCCGGCCGCCGAGGCGCTGATGGCCCGGGTGGCACGCACCCTCCACGACCACCTGCGCGGCGGATGAGGAGAGTGCCCTTCCCCGGGCGGCCGGCCGGTGACCGCCTCAGGGCGCGGGGTCCGGTGACGCCGTCCAGCGCAGCGTCATGTCGGGCAGGTTCTCCATGTTCCGGCCGCCGTCGCTCGTGTCGAGGACGCGGAAGCCGTGGCGCTCGTAGAACGCGCGCGCCTCGGTGTTGCGCTGGAAGACGTACAGGGACAGGGCGTGCGGGCTGTGCCGTCGGGCCTCGTCGAGCAGGAGCGTGCCGATGCCCCGGCGGCGGACGTCCGGCCGCAGATACAGGTGTTCGAGCATGTCTCCTTCGAGGGCGGCGTAGCCGACGACCTCGGTCCCCCGTACCGCCACCCACACGCGGCACGTCTTGAGCACCACGTCCTCGATCCACCGGGTGACGTCCTCGTGGCCGTGGCGCGGCGGGGGCAGGTACGGCATCGTCGCGGCCCGGGAGTCCAGGTGGATCCGTGCGATCACCGCCGCGTCCCGCGCGGTCGCGGGACGGATCGTCGTCGTCGACGACGCCGGCACGGGCCGGCGTTCGATCCTGGACCAGCCCGTGGCCGTCACGCGGTAGTGGTCCCCGTCGTCGGCGTCCATGCGCGAGTGGCCGTGCACGCGCAGGGAGTTCTCGTCCAGGCGGTAGGTGAAGCCGCCCATCATGCCGATCACCGTGAACGTCATCGCCACGGCCGGGCCCTCCGTCAGCGGGGTCAGCGGTGGCAGCAGGTACTCGGTCTGCTGGAAGCAGGTGCCGGTGCGTTCCCGCAGCAGGGTGTGGAAGTGGTGCTCCAGCACGTCCTCGGGGCCGGGGAGGCGGCGCACCTGGACCGGTTCCAGGAGCTGGAGCAGACGCGTGTGCCCCCGCTCCCGCGCGACGTCCACGGGGCGCCGCCCGTCCCGGGCGCGCTGGGTGCGCCAGGCGCCGTGCGCGATCAGCCGGGAGACGACGGCGAAGTCCGCGCCGTGCCAGGCCGCCTGGTGCAGCGGGGCGAAACCGCTGCGGTTGCCGGGCCGGGGCAGGTTGGCCCACCCCGGATGCTTGCCCAACCGGTCGAACACGCCGTTCCAGTCGGCGTCCCGGGCCGCGTCCGCGAAGCGGTCCCGCTCCGCCACGTACCGGTCGTTGAAGCGGTCGCGGTCGGTGAGGCAGTCCCATTCCATGGTGATCACACGGACACGGTAGTGCGTTCTTCCCTGGCGTCCGGCCGCCGGTCCGTCGACAGTGGGGGCAGTCGGGGCGACGGGGGGCCGGCATGGCGACGCACACGCATCCCGCACGGGGACAGTCGCCGCAGCGGCGGCCGGAGCTGGACGTGATCCGGATGCTGATCGTGATCGGGCTGGTCTTCTTCCATTCGGCGCTGGTCTTCGCCGCGGACGACGACTTCTACGTCAAGAACGCCGAGACCAGCGAGGCCGTGCTGATCGTCGCCGGGTTCGGGGTCGTCTGGGCGATGCCGCTGCTGTTCCTCATCTCCGGGCTCGGCGCCTGGTACTCGCTGCGCCGCCGTGGCGCGGGCGGCTTCGCCCGGGAGCGTCTGCTGCGGCTCGGCGTCCCGCTGGTGTTCGCGACCCTGGTGCTGAACCCGTTGCCGCAGTGGCTGCGGCAACGCGCGGCCGGCGCGGACCACCACGGGTCGTACCTCGGCTTCCTGCCCCGTTTCTACGACGTGCGGCTGGAATTCGACGAGGTGCCGTTCATCGTGCAGGGCGAGTACTTCGAGACCGGTCACCTCTGGTTCGTCGTGCTGCTCCTGGCGTTCTCGCTCCTGCTGGCGCCGCTGCACCGGTGGCTGCCGCGCGGGTGGCTGCGCCGTGCCCGCGACCGTGCGGCGCGGACCGCCGCGCGCCGCCGTGGCGTGGTGCTCCTGCCGGCCCTCGGCACCTCGGCGATCTGCGCCTTCGGGAAGATGGAGGAGAACTACGCGGGCTGGCACCGCTGGTCGTACCTGCTGTTCTTCCTGGCCGGGTTCGCGCTCGCCGCCGACGACCGCTTCCGTGCCGCGGTGCGGGAGTCGGCGGTGCCCGCGGCCTGGCTCGGTGTGCTGCTGTTCGCGGGGGCCGGTCCCGGGTTCGCCGTCGCCGAGGAGCCCTTCACGGACACCGGCGCGCAGGCCACCGTCGCGCGGGCGCTGTTCGGGGCGTCCGGATGGTGCCTGGTGGTCGCCGTCCCCGGCCTCCTGGACCGCCGCCGCACCCGACGGCCGCCCGACACCGCACCGGAACCGCAGCCGCGACCGGTGCCGGCAGCGACGGCACGGCGGCGCCTTCACGGTTGTCTCGCCGCCGCCGTGCTGCCCCTGTACGTCCTGCACCAGCCGGTCGTGGTCGCCGTCGCCTACTTCGTGACCGGCTGGCCGGCCCCGATCCCGGTCGAGTACGCCGTCCTCGTGGCGATCGCCCTGCCGCTCACGGTCGCCGCCTACGAACTGCTGGTCCGCCGCGCCCGGGTGACCCGTTTCCTGTTCGGAATGCGCGCCTGAGCGCCTCGGTGACGCTCACCGCAGCGGCCGCCGCAACCACGGACGTGACCTTTTCCGTCTCATGGGGAGACCAAGGAGGCGGCAGGTGTTCGCGTGGCTTCTGCTCTGGCTGGTGCTGGTGGTCTGGCTGACCGCCGGGGTGGCCGGTCACGCGCTGTGGAAGCGCCGTCGGCGTCCCCCGCGGCACCTGAGCTGGTGGGTGGCGGGCGCGTGCCTGGTCGTCCTCGGATACGCCCATACGCTCGCCTACGGGTTCGCGCTGACGCGGTCCGCGGAGATCTGCGGGCAGCGGACCCTCGACGCCGACTACCCGCTGCGGCATGCCCGTGCCGACGTGTTCCCCCCTGACCTGTCGTGCTACTGGTCGGACTCGTCGGCGTACGGGCCGAGCCATCCGACAGCCGCCGGCACCTGGCTGATGTGGTGGGGCGCGGCGCTCCTGGTGGCGGGGACGGTCGCCTGGGCGACCGCCCTGCCGTCCCGCGCGCCGCGCTGGGCCAGAGCGGGACTGGTGCTGGCGCCCGCGGTGGCCGCCGTCCTGTGGGCCACTCAAGTGTCGCCGCTCATGGGGATGTCGGCCACCGAGCTGCACAACGCGTGCTTCCGGTGGCAGGTGGCCCGTCTGCACTCGGCACCGTCCGGCGAGGTCGCGGCGACCGACCGCGGTCTCCTGCCTCCGCACGTCGACTGCGTCTTCACCGACGCACGACGAGCCTCATCCCCCTCACCTCCCTCGGACTGTGGTCCTGCTGCGCCGCGTTCCTCGGCTGCTGCGCGGCGCTCCGGCTCCTCAGGTCTCCGCCTCTCCCGGGCCGGTGAAGCGGGCGCGGGCCGCGCCGCACGGGCCTTGTCGAGGGCCGGCCCGCCGCCGTCACACCCGTACGGGCGTCTTCCCCTCGTCCGCCGCCGGTACGTGTTCCAGCGTGGTCAGACTGGGGTGTCCCGCCAGTTCCCGGTCGGTCAGGAAGCGCGCCAGCACATCGCTGAAGTCCTTGGGCCGCTCCAGGTGGACGACGTGTCCGCTGCCCTTCATCGTGGTGAACACCGCGCCGGGGATGCTCTGTGCGACCGCACGGGCGCGCTGCGGCGGGCACAGCCGGTCGTGCTCCCCGCTCACGCACAGCGCCCGCACCCCCCGGATGCCCTCCGGGTGGTCGAAGGGGTGCCGCAGCAGGCGGTCGTTGGCGGCGGCGTAGCGCTCCACGTCGTGCGGGTCGGCGGCCTCCAGGACCCGGCGCAGCACCTCGGCCGCGCTGTGCGGATGCGCGGCCAGGCACTCCGGGCGCCGGCACACCAGCAGGTCGACCGCGCGCCGCGCGAACTCCGCCATGTCGCCGGTCCGCAGCAGCCGGCTCATCGCCTCCACCGTGGCCCGCGCGTCCCCCGGCAACGAGGGCGTGGCCCCCACCAGGGCCAGCCGGGCCACCCGTTCGGCGTTGCGGTGGGCGTAGCGGTAGGCGATGGCGGTGCCGTAGGACACGGCGATGATGTTGACGCGTTCCAGGGCGAGTTCGTCCAGGAGATGTCCCAGCGCGTCGCCCATGAAGTCGAAGCCGTACTCGGCCGGCAGGTCGTCCGCGGTGCCCAGTCCCGGCAGTTCCACGTTGACCAGGGTCGCCGCGCGCGCCCACGGCCGCTCGGAACGCCGGTTGGAATGCATGGTCTGATAGGCCCCGCCCAGGACCACGACCGGTTCCGTTTCGGCTGCCGGCTGCTCCACCACCCGGCAGCCGAAACGGAACCCTTCGAAGACACTGTGATGGATGAACTCCACGTCTGCTCCCGCACCTGGTCGTCACGCTTTACCGGCGGTCAACGAGCCGGGCCCGTCTCGGTCACTGCAACGGGCCCCACCGCGTGGGAAGCAGGGCGCGAGCCTCTCCTGGGAGGACGTACCGGGCCGGGTCCGGGCCTGGCGTGACACCATGGACACGGAAAACCACCCGAACACTGTGAAAGCCGTCATCGCGGCGCAGTTCCTCGTGGTGGCGGCGGTCGTCGTCGAGATCATCGGCGGGGCGGACCACCCGCTGACACCTCCCGGTCCGCTGGTCCCGCTCGCCGTCGGACTGGTGCTCTGTATGCGTCCACGGTTCGCGTTCGTGGCCGCACGGTCCGGCCGGGTGGGCGGTCATCGGCCGCCGGGTCCGGACGACGCTGCTGCGGATCGTGGCCGTCGTCGCGGTGATCGTGACGGGTGCGCCGGCGCTCGCGCGCAGGCGCCGGGCGGCGGTACGCCGATGACCGCGCCGACGGAATCGAGGAGACCCGCGGGCCCCTCGCCGCCGTCGCGGGTCCGCCGGCGGCCGGTGCGGCGGACGCCGGTCAGGGTACGACGGGCCGGGCCCTCACCTCTGCTGGGCCGTCGCGGCGCTGGTGGCCCTCCGGCCGCGGCGGTGGACCCTGGCGGTGGCCGCGGGGTGCTGCGTCTTCCTGCTGACCGGGGCGCTCGTCGCACCCCAGGTGGCGGAGCTGCTGTCCGCGCCGTCCGGCACCTTCCTCTTCGTGACCACCCTGCTCCAGCTCGCCGGCCTGACGGTGGGCCTGGCCGCCGGGCGCCTGGGCGCCCGGCGGAACCGCGGGAGGCCCGCGCCGTGGGTCCGCGGCGCGGGCGGTGAGGTGACGGCGGCGGTGCGGCTCGTCCGGACCCGGCGGCCGATGACCGCCCACCGGCCGGACCGTGCGGGCCGGCCGGGTGGGCGGTGATGCCGCCACTCCCCTCGCGCGTCCGCCCCTGCCGCACGGCGGCGCCGAGCGAGAACGGACCGCCGGGGGTGAGGACGGCGGCACCCGCGGTCAGCCGCCGTACACGGTGAGCCGGTAACCCTCGGGGCCGGTGAAGGAGAACATCGGGCCGAACGGGCTGTCCTGGAGAGGGCCGACGTCCGGCGTGTCCGCCGCCAGGAGCCGCTCGCGCACCGCGCCCGCGTCCGGGGTGCGCAGCCACAGCGCGACACCCAGGCCGGGGCGCGCGTCGCCGGTGAGGTCGACGCCCGGCAGCGGCTCGCGGACGGCGAACGCGATCGGGCTGGTGGCGAAGACGACCGCACCAGGCGGCGAGGCGGGGGCCCGGCGCAGCCCGAGGCGCTCCTCGAAGAACGCGGCCGCGGCGGGCACGTCCCTCACCTGGAGAGCGACGAAATCGGGACCTTCGACGGCGGTGGCGGACATGGTTCCTCCGAGGGGTTACTGGAGCTGCGATGTCAGGACTTTGACATGCCCGACTGTAGGCACCACCCCTCCCCCATGTCAAAATGCTGACATGGATGACCGCACACCCGTACCCTCGCCCCATCCGGCCAAGGACGTCACCGAACACGTGGGGTACCGCCTCAAGCGCGCCGCCGCCGCCCTGCGCGGCGCCATGGACCGGGCCCTGCGCGAGCACGACCTCACCGTGCCGCAGTACTCCTGCCTGGAACTCTGCGACGAACAGCCGGGCCTGTCCAACGCCGACCTGGCCCGCGGCACCTTCGTCACCCGGCAGTCGGCCAACGTGGTCCTGCGCGGCCTCATGGACGCGGGTCTCATCACCCGGGCGGCCGGCGCCGAGCACGGCCGGGCCCTGCCCGTCCACCTCACCCCGGCCGGGCGGCAGCGCCTGCACGCGGCCCGCGGCGCCGTCTACGCCATCGAGGAACGCATGATCGAAGCCATCCCCGGGCAACGCCTCGCGGCTCTCCTGGCCGACCTCGACACCATGGCGGCGGCACTCGGCGAGTGAGCCGGGTCCGACGTGCGCCCGGGGCGGACTGCCCGGATGCTGGGGGGAGTGTCGGCCACGGTGGTCCCGCCGTGGTTCTCCACTGCTACGGAAACGCCAGGGAACGGCTACGGGAACGGACGGGTACGGCTCATGGACAAGGCGCGTCTGGTCGCAGCGGCCTCCGAGGCGACCGCCGGGCACGGCGGCGAACGGCCGCTGGCGCCGGAGGAGGTCGGCAGGGTCTTCGACGCTGTCTTCGGCACCGTGGAGCGGCCCGGCGCCATCGCCCAGGCCCTGCGCCGCGGTGAGACGGTGTCCCTGGGCAGCTTCGGCGGCTTCCACAGCGAGGACGGCACCGCGGCCTTCCGGCCGGGCACCGCCCTCACCGAGTATCTGCGCGACAGGGTCCGCTGACCCGGCCGGCCCTGCGCTACGACCGGTCGGCGTACCCGCCCCCGGCGCCCCGCGCCCGGTCCGCCGGGCGGTGCGCCCCGGCCTCCCACAGGCACCAGGTGGACCACAGCAGCAGGACCAGGAAGGCGGCCAGCAGGGCCAGCAGCAGGACCGTCTGCCGCGCCGACCCGTCGCCCGTGACCACGCCGAACAGCAGGCAGAAGGACCAGGCGGCCACCCCGCCCGTGTACACGGCCCTGAGCTGCCGCAACTGAGCCACCGAACCCATCGTCACCCTTCCGGCCGTCCCGTCACCGTCGTCCTCCCGGTACCCCCGATCCGCCTACTGCAACGCGCGTACTACAGCGTGCGTTCCAGACGGTCCGTCATCAGCTTGACGAAGCGCGCGGGCTCCTTCGGCTGACCGCCCTCGGCGAGCACCGCCAGGCCGTGCAGCAGTTCGGCGGTCTCCACGAGGGAGGTACGGTCCTCGCGCTCGGTGTACGCCTCGTTCAGGCCCTTGACGACCGGGTGGTCGGGGTTGAGCTCCAGGATGCGCTTGGTCTCCGGCACCTCCTGGCCCATCGCCCGGTACATCTGCTCGAGGGCCGGGGTCATCTCGTGCGCGTCGGAGACGACGCAGGCCGGGGAGACGGTGAGCCGGGACGACAGCCGCACGTCCTTGACCTCCGCGCCGAGCTGCTCCTTCAGCCAGCCGAGCAGGTCCGCGTAGTCGGCGGTCTGCTTCTCGCGCTCCTCCTCGGACTTGCCGTCGCCGTCCGTGCCGAGGTCGATGTCGCCCTTGGCGACGGACTTCAGCGGCTTGCCCTCGTACTCCCCCACCGCGTCGGCCCACACCTCGTCGACGGGGTCGGTGAGCAGCAGCACCTCGATGCCGCGGTCCCGGAACGCCTCCATGTGCGGGGAGTTCTCGATGGCCTGCCGGGACTCGCCGGTCATGTAGTAGATCGCGTCCTGGCCGTCCTTCATCCGCTCCAGGTAGCTCTTCAGCGTGGTCGGCTCCTCCTCGGAGCCGGTCGTGGCGAAGGAGGCGACGGCGAGGATGGCGTCCCGGTTGTCGGAGTCGGTGACCAGCCCCTCCTTCAGGACCGCCCCGAACTCCCGCCAGAACGTGGCGTACTTGTCCGGGGAACCGGTCATCAGCTCCTTGACCGAGGACAGGACCTTCTTCGTCAGCCGGCGCTGCATCAGCTGGATGTGCCGGTCCTGCTGGAGGATCTCGCGGGAGACGTTGAGCGACAGGTCGGCCGCGTCGACGACGCCCTTGACGAAGCGGAGGTAGGGCGGCAGCAGCGCCTCGCAGTCGTCCATGATGAAGACGCGCTTGACGTAGAGCTGCACCCCGCGCCGGTAGTTCTGGGTGAACAGGTCGTGCGGGGCGTGGGAGGGGACGAACAGCAGGGCCTGGTACTCGAAGGTGCCCTCGGCCTGGAGGCGGATCGTCTCCAGCGGTTCGCGCCAGTCGTGGCTGAGGTGCTTGTAGAGCTCGTGGTACTCCTCGTCGGACACCTCGTCCCGCGAGCGGGCCCACAGGGCCTTCATGGAGTTCAGCGTCTCGGGCTCCGGCGTCGCGCCGTCCTCACCGGCCTCCGGCACCATCCGGACCGGCCAGGTGATGAAGTCCGAGTACCGCTTGACGATCTCGCGGATCTTCCAGGCGGAGGTGTAGTCGTGCAGCGCGTCCTCGGAGTCGGCCGGCTTCAGGTGCAGGGTGACCGAGGTGCCCTGCGGCGCGTCCTCGACCGTGTCCAGGGTGTACGTGCCCTCGCCGCGCGACGACCAGCGGGTGCCCTGGGTCTCGCCGGCCCGCCGGGTCACCAGGGTCATCTCGTCGGCGACCATGAACCCGGAGTAGAAGCCCACGCCGAACTGGCCGATCAGCCCCTCGGCGTTGCTCTCGTCCTTGGCCTCCCGCAGTTCCTGGAGGAACTTGGCCGTGCCCGAGTTGGCGATCGTGCCGATGAGCTGTCCGACCTCGTCGTACGACATCCCGATGCCGTTGTCCCGCACCGTGAGGGTACGGGCGTCCTTGTCGGTCTCGATCTCGATGTGCAGGTCGGACACATCGGCGTCGAGCGTGTCGTCGCGCAGCGCCTCCAGGCGCAGTTTGTCCAGCGCGTCGGAGGCGTTGGAGACGAGCTCGCGCAGGAAGACGTCCTTGTTCGAGTAGACGGAGTGGATCATCAGCTGCAACAGCTGACGGGCTTCTACCTGGAACTCAAACGTTGCGGCCGGCATGGTTGCTGGGCACCTCACAGGTCACTGCTCCGAGAACTGACGGAGACACTGTAAGGCAGCCGGTCACGCCGTACGTACCGTGGACCTCAGGCGGCCAGCGGCCGGGGCACCGCGCGCGCCGGGGAGACCGGCGGGACCGGCGTCCGGACCGGCGCGGCCGGGAGGCGGGAGGGCGGTGCCGGGGCGCCGGCGGGGCGGACGCGGTACGTCGTCTTGCCGGGGTCCACCAGCGGCCCGTCGAGCGCGATGCGGCCCCCGGCGTACAGCTCCTCGCAGACCGCGCTCGGCAGGGCGACGTAGCAGCCACCCCGCTTGGTCCGGGAGTCGTAGGGCTGCCAGTAGCCGTAGCGGCGGCGCCCGCTGGTGTGCACGGTGACGAAGACCGGGGTGCGGGGGTCGGCGATGACACGGAGCACGCCGGGGCCGTCCGCCTCGAACGGCACGGCGGGGTACGGGGCGTCGGGCCGGTAACTGGGCGTGGCGACCCGCAGGGCGCCCTGGTGCCTGGCCGGGAAACGGTCTGCGGTCCTGCCGCCGCGCACGGGCGCACCGGTATGGTCCGTCGCCGCGCGCGAGGCGGGCGGAACGACGGTCGGGGCCTGGGCGAGGACGGAAGACATCAGCGAGCGCCTTTCACGGACAGGAACGCAAGATCACCTGCCCAATCCAATCAGATGTTGATCTCATTTACCCAACTTTCCGTCCCTCATGTTCCGTTGATCGCGCGGCGTGCGTCGCACGGCCCCCTCCGTGCTCTCCCGGAGCACGAGCCGGTGGGCCACGACCAGGTCCTGGGGCGACCGGACGCCGGCCGCGGCGGCGTCCGCCGGGGCCGGGTCCGCGGCCTCGTCCATCCGGCGCAGCAGCAGTTCGACGGCGATCCGGGCCACCGCCGCCTTGTCGGGGGCGACGGTGCTCAGCGTCGGTGTGCTGAACCGTCCGCCCTCCACGTCGTCGAAGCCGATGACGGCGACGTCCTCGGGCACCCGCAGCCCGTGCTCGTACAGGGTGCGCAGCGCGCCCAGCGCCAGCTGGTCGTTGAGGCAGAGCAGCGCGTCGGGGCGGTGCCCCGCGCCGAGCGCCCGGGCCACGGCCTCCGCTCCGTCGGGCATCCGGAAGGAGGACACGGGCAGCAGCGCGGCCGGGTCGAAGGCGAGGCCCGCCGCGGCGAGGGCGGCGCGGTAGCCGCGGGTGCGGGCCTCCGCGGTGCCCAGGCCCGCGTCGTCCCGGCCGCCGACGGCCCAGATCACGCGGCGCCCCAGGCCGATGAGGTGCCCGGTCGCCTCCCGCGCGGCCCGCTCGTTGTCGATGGCCACGTGGTCCGCGCCCTCCTCCAGCAGCTCGCCGAGCAGCACGGTCGGCGGAGTGCCGGCCCGGTCGCGCAGATCGTCGGCGGTCAGCGCGAGCGGGCTGAGGATGACCCCGTCGACGAAGGTGGAACCGAATCCGGCCAGCGCCGCCAGTTCGTGGTCGCGGTCGGCGCCGGTCTGGTGGATGAGGACCGTCAGGGAGCGCTGCTCGGCCTCGCGGATGACGTGCCGGGCGAGTTCGGCGAAGTAGGGGACGTCGAGTTCGGGGACGACCAGGGCGATGATGCCGGTGCGGCCCTTGCGCAGGTGGCGGCCGGCCAGGTTGACCTTGTAGCCGAGCTGGTCGATGGCCTCCCGGACCACCCGCCGGGTGCGCTCCGAGACATGGACGTAGTCGTTGATCACGTTGGACACCGTCTTCTCGGACACCCCGGCGTGCCGGGCGACGTCCTTGATCCTGGGCCGTACCACCGCAACCTCCCCGTCCCTCGTCGGCCCCGAGTGTAGATCGCGGCAGGCCGAGGACCAGCGGGGCGGTCCCCGTCCCCTCTCGTCCGCCGGGGAGTTCCCCGCCTCCGGCCATCCGACGCAGACTCTTTACAGCCAATGTACATCGATGTAAAAACGTGCCACCGCACCGCGTCAGCCGGTGCGCGCCCCGCCTGCCGGACCCGGCGGGGGCCACGCGCCCCGTGGTCCCCCGCCGCGCCGGCACGCGTGTCCGGCCGTCGAAAGGTCAATGATGACTGCGCGATCTCCTGTCCCCGCACCGCCCGCGGCGGCGTCCGATCCGGGCCGCGGCCTGACCCGCCGCCGTCTGCTGGGCACCGGCCTGGCCGGGGCGGGCGCGCTGCTCGCCGCGGGCTCGCTGTCCGGCTGCGCCTCCCCCGCCTCGGCCTCCGGCGCCTCCGCGCTGAGCGTCTGGGACCTGTTCCAGGGCGGCGACGGCCTGCTGATGGACGACATGATCAAGGCCGTGGCGGGCGGCTCCCGGGGCTTCGACGTCGACCGGACGATCCTCGACTGGGGTCCGTCGTACTACACCAAGCTGGCCATGTCGGCGGCCGGCGGACGGGCCTCCGACGTGGCAGTCCTTCACCTGTCCCGGCTGGCCGGCTACGCGCCCGGCGGCCTGCTCGACCCCTTCGACCTGGACCTGCTCGCCGAGTTCGGGGTCACGGAGCGGGACTTCACCCAGGCGGTGTGGAGCCGGACCCGGCACGACGGCACCGTCTACGCGATCCCGCTGGACATCCACCCGTTCATCGTCTTCTACGACAAGGACGCCGCCGACAAGGCGGGACTGCTCGACTCCTCGGGCGAACTGGCGCCGATGGGGTCCCCGGAGGCGATGCTGGACGCGGGCAAGGCGCTCGCCGAGGCGACCGGCCAGGCCGGCGTCGTGTTCGGCCACGTCAACGACACCGCGCAGAACTGGCGGCTGTTCGCGGGCCTCTACGCCCAGACCGGAGCCGAGTTCACCCTCCCGGACGGCGGCCCGCCGAAGATCGACGTCGACGCCGCGATCCGGGTCGTGTCGTTCCTGCAGCAGTTGTTCGACGGCAGGACCAACCCCAACAACCTGGACTACTACGCGGGTCTCACCATGTTCACCGGCCGCCGCGGCGGCATGGCCATGCTCGGCGAGTGGGAGCTGCCGACGCTGAAGAAGTCCGGCTTCCCGCTCGGCGCCGCGCCCTTCCCGCAGGTCTTCGACCAGCCCGCCGTATACACCGACAGCCACAGCTTCGTCCTTCCGCACCAGGACGACCCCGACCCGGCCCGGCGGCGCGAGGCCCACCGCTACGTCGCGTCGATCATCAAGCAGAGCCTGACCTGGGCGAGCGCCGGTCACATCCCCGCGTACCAGCCCGTCCTCGCCGAGCCGGAGTACGCCGCCCTGAACCCGCAGTCCTCGTACGCGGACGCCGGGAAGGCGGCGGTGCTCGATCCGCCGAACTGGTTCGCCGGAGCCGCCTCGAACTTCCAGATCCGGATGTGCCAGCCGCTCCAGTCGGCGCTGCTGGGCGACACCACCGCCGAGAAGGCGGTGCGGCAGATGGTCCGCGAGGCCGACACGCTGCTGAAGCAGCCCGACCCGGTGGCCTGACCGGCAGAAGGAGTGACCCACGTGACCACCACCGCACCTTCCGGCGGCGACCTGCGCACCGGCTCGGACCCGAGCCGCACGGACGGCCCCCGCCGCACCGGCCGGCGCCGCGGCCTCGGCTCTCCCGGCTCCGGCCTGGTCTTCGTCCTGCCGTTCCTGCTGCTGTTCGCGCTCTTTCTCGTCTGGCCCCTGGTACAGGGCCTGTGGATGAGCTTCACCGACTCCTCGCTGACGCTGCGCGACACGTCCTTCGTCGGCTTCGACAACTACGCCGAGGCGTTCGGCGACCCGGACGTGTGGAGCAGCCTCGGCAACACCGTCTTCTTCACCGTCGTCTCCAGCGTCCCGCTGGTGCTGATCGCACTGGCGATGGCCCTGCTGGTGCACAGCGGGATCGCCGGGCAGTGGGCCTGGCGGCTGGCGTTCTTCGCCCCCTACCTGCTGCCGGTGACGGTGGTGACCCTGATCTGGACCTGGCTGTACCAGCCGGACCTGGGCTTCGCCAACCAGCTCCTGGACACCCTCGGCATGGAGCCGGTCGGCTGGCTGTCCGACGAGTCGGTCGCCATGTGGTCGATCGCCGCCCTGACCGTGTGGTGGACGGTCGGCTTCAACTTCCTGCTCTACCTGTCCGCCCTCCAGTCCCTGCCGACGACCTTCGACGAGGCCGCGGCACTGGACGGCGCGGGCGCGTGGCGCCGGCTGTGGTCCATCACCCTGCCGCAACTGCGCCGGACCACCGCGCTGGTGGCCATGCTCCAGGTCCTCGCCTCGCTCAAGGTGTTCGACCAGATCTACATCATGACCAAGGGCGGCCCCAACGGCTCGACCCGTCCCGTCCTGGAGTACGTGTACGACGTCGGCTTCACCGGTTACCGGCTCGGTTACGCCTCGGCGGTCTCGTACCTCTTCTTCGCGCTGATCGTCGTCGTCTCGCTCGTGCAGCTCCGCCTCTTCCGCCAGGAGGACTGACCGTGTCCGCTACCGCAACGCCCCTGAGCCCCCGGCGTCCCCGGGAGGCGGCCGGCTCTCCGCTGCTCCTCGGCCACGGCCGGCTGCCCCGTGTGCTGGCCGGGACGGCGCTCGTCGTCCTGGCGGCGGTCTGGCTGCTGCCGTTCGTGTGGGCGGTCGTCACGTCCGTGCAGAGCGAACAGGACGTATCGAAGCCGGGACTCTCCCCGTTCAAGGGCGCCTTCACGCTGGACGCGTACCGGCGGATCCTGGAGCGCGGGGACGTACCCGTCTGGGCGTTCAACAGCTTCCTGATCGCCGGCCTGGTCACCCTCATCACCGTGGCCGTCTCCACGCTCGCGGCGTACGGCTTCTCGCGGGGCACGTTCCACGGGCGCCGGGCGCTGCTCGCCGTGACCGTGGCCGCCATCATGGTCCCGCCGCAGCTGCTCATCGTGCCGCTGTTCAAGCAGATGCTGCTGTTCGACCTGGTCGACACCTACGCGGCGGTCATCCTGCCGCAGGTGGTCGCGCCCATGATGGTGTTCATCCTCAAGCGCTTCTTCGACGGCATCCCCCGGGAGCTGGAGGAGGCGGCCCGGATCGACGGCGCCTCCGAGTTCCGGGTGTTCCGGTCGGTCGTGCTGCCGCTGTCGCGGCCGATCGTGGCCGCGGTGTCGATCTTCGTCTTCATCGGGGCGTGGAACAACTTCCTGTGGCCGTTCATCGTGACCAACGACTCGGACCTGATGACCCTGCCGGTCGGACTGGCCACGGTGCGCGACTCCCACGGCGTCCAGTACGTGCCGGGGATGGCGTCCGCGCTGCTGGCCGCGCTGCCGCTGATCGTGGTGTTCCTGTTCTTCCAGCGCCGCATCGTCGACTCCGTGGCCACCACCGGCCTCGGCGGTTCCTGAACCCTTTCCCTCCGCTCTGCCCGATCGATCCACTGGAGCATGTGTGCCCACTCACTCCGTACCGCGCCCGGAGTACCCGCGACCGCAGTTCACGCGCCGCGACTGGCTCAATCTGAACGGCGCCTGGCAGTTCGAGACCGACCGGGGGGACAGCGGCCTGGAACGCGGTCTGCTCGGCCGGGAACTGCGCGGCGAGATCCTCGTGCCCTTCCCGCCCGAGTCCGAGCTGTCGGGCATCGGTGACACCGACTTCCTGCACGCCGTCTGGTACCGGCGGGCCCTGACCCTGCCCGCTCAGTGGGCGGGACGCCGGGTGCTGCTGCACTTCGGCGCGGTCGACCACGACACTACCGTGTGGGTGAACGGCGTGGAGGTCGCCCGGCACCGCGGCGGCTTCACGCCGTTCACCGCCGACCTCGGCGACATCGCCGGAGCGGGCGAGGAGGTCGTGATCACCGTCCGGGCCCGCGACCCCAAGTCCGGGCCGCAGGCCCGCGGCAAGCAGGCCGTCCAGTACGCCAACCACGACTGCAACTACACGCGGGTGACCGGCATCTGGCAGACCGTGTGGCTGGAGCCGGTGCCCGACGTCCATCTGCGCCGTCCCCGGATCACCCCGGACCTCGCCGGCAGCGCCTTCCACCTCGAACTGCCGCTGTCCGGCAACCGCCCCGGCCACCGCGTGCGGGCCGTGCTGACCGACAGTGACGGCGAGGTGAGCCGCGCCGAGGCCCGCGCCGACCTCGACCTCGCACCGCGCCTGCACCTGCCGGTGCCCGAGGACCGGCGCCGCGAGTGGGGACCGGACGACCCGCACCTGTACGGGCTGCGGCTCGAACTCCTCGACGCGCGGGGGGAGGTCGTCGACAGCGCCGAGAGTTACGCCGGTCTGCGCGCCGTCGGCCTGCGCGGCAAGGCCGTCCTCCTCAACGGCCGCCCGGTCTTCCAGCGCCTCGTCCTGGACCAGGGCTGGTACCCGGACGGGCTGATGACCGCGCCGACCGACGAGGCACTGGTCCGGGACATCGAACTGGCCCTGGAGGCCGGCTTCAACGGCGCCCGGCTGCACCAGAAGGTCTTCGAGGAACGCTTCCTCTACCACGCCGACCGCCTCGGCTACCTGGTCTGGGGCGAGTTCGGCGACTGGGGCTGCGAGACCGGCGGCTCCTCGGGGGACAACCAGAAGCCCGACGCCTCCTACGTCGCCCAGTGGCTGGAGGCCCTGGAACGGGACTACTCCCACCCCTCGATCATCGGCTGGTGCCCGCTCAACGAGACGTACCAGAAGCTGCACGACCGCATCACCCAGCTCGACGACGTCACCCGCGCGATGTTCCTGGCCACCAAGGCGATGGACACCACCCGGCCGGTGATCGACGCCTCCGGCTACGCCCACCGGGTGGCCGAGACGGACGTCTACGACTCCCACAGCTACGAGCAGGACCCGGCCGCCTTCCGGCAGCAGATGTCGGGGCTGGCGAAGGACGAGCCGTTCGTCAACGCCTACGAGAACGGCGCCGCCTACTCGCTCCCCTACGGCGGACAGCCGTACTTCGTCAGCGAGTTCGGCGGCATCTGGTGGGACCCCGAGGCGGCGGCCGAGCTGTCCGGTGAGGACCGTACCCAGTCCTGGGGTTACGGCGAACGGGTGCGGGACGAGGACGAGTTCCACGCCCGGTTCAGCGGCCTGACCGAGGTGCTGCTGAACGACCCGAACATGTTCGGCTACTGCTACACCCAGTTGACGGACGTCTTCCAGGAGCAGAACGGCGTCTACCGCTTCGACCGTTCCACCAAGCTGGACATCGCGCGGGTGCGTGCAGCGCAGCTGCGGCCGGCCGCCATAGAGGAACAGGAGTAGGAGAGGGAGGGGGCGGGGGCCGCGGCCCCCGCCCCCATCTCATGCCCGCTCCAGCCGCCAGATCTGCGGCTGGAGCCCGTTGCAGGTGTACTGCTGGACGTTGGCACCGGCCGTCCGCGAGCCCTGGGCCACGTCCAGGCACTGCCCACTGGAACGGACGACCGCGCGGTAGTAGCCCCGGCCGGTGTTCTCCAACTTCCAGTCCTGGGCGGCGGCCGCGTTGCAGTACCACTGGCGGACGTTGGCGCCCGCGGTGGCGGAGCCGTTCTCCACGTCCAGGCAGTAGCCGCTGTTGCGGCCGGTGAGCGTGAAGTACCCGGTGCCGTGGGCCTTGACGGTCCACTGCTGCGGGCCGAGGCCGTTGCACGTCCACTGCTGGACGTTGCCGCCTGCCGTGCGGGAGTCGGCGGCCACGTCGAGGCACTGCCCGCTGTTGGCGTTGACCAGCCGGTACACCGCCCCGTCGACGACTCCGGCTCCGTCACCGGTGCCGGTGACGGAGCCGGTGGCGTAGTACGGCTTGCAGACCGCGCCGTCGAAGTCGGTGGCGATCTGCAGGACGGTACGGCCGTCGGCCGAGGGCAGCAGCGGGGAGCTGTAGTTCTGGCAGTAGTTGATCTGCGGGTCGGGCACGTCGACCGGCGCCTCGATCTCGTACCAGGGGCCGCTGCCGTTCTCGGTGTTGGCGAGGATCGTCCGGCCGCTCTCGGCGGCGACGCTGCCGTCCTTGTTGAGCAGGCGCTGCCCGATCAGCAGCAGCCGGCCATTGGCGCCGCCGTTCGGGTCCGGGGCCCAGGCGATGGTCGGCGTGGCGCGGAAGTACTTGCCGTCGACCGTCTCGGGGCGGACGCCGAGGTCGGTGACGGTGCCCCAGTTCCAGCCGTCGGCGGAGGTGCGGTAGTGCACCACGCACTGGTACTGGCCGCCGGGGGTGCAGATCTCGTAACTCATGAAGTAGGTGCCGTTGGGCAGCTTGCGGACGACCGGCATGCCCGGCCGGTCGGTCTGCAGGCTGCTGGCCACGGTGTCGTGGCGGCCCTGCCAGGTGACGCCGTCGTAGCTGCGTACGGCGACTAGCTTCTGGCTGTGCGCGGAGTCCGTCTCGTCGGAGTAGTGGCAGACCAGCGCGCCGTCCGAGGCGATGGAGAACTCCGGTTCCCACAGGCCGCCGGTGCCGGTGGCGACGGCGCACGAGGAGAGGTAGGACCAGGTGCGGCCCACGTCGTTGCTCCGCCAGATACGCAGCGCCATCCGGCGGTCCGTCTCGTCCTGTCCGGCCGAGGAGGCCCAGAGCAGGGTGCCGGCGGGCAACGCGCCGACCTGCCGGGGCAGTTCGAAGAGGGTGGTGCAGCACAGCCCCTGGCCGGACGTCGACTCGGGGTCGGAGACCCGGCCGACCTCACGGAAGGTGGCGCCGTTGTCGGTGCTCTCGTGGATGGCGCCGATGCCGTTGTTTCCGTCGAAGGTGACGACACTGGCGAGGATCCGGCCGTTGGCGGCGCCGTTGTGGGCGAGGCGGACGGCGCGCGGGTACAGACCGGTGCCGTCGCGCAGCGGGGTGCCGGTGGCCGTGGCGGAGACGGCGTCCGTCGTGGAGGCGGCGGGGGCCGCTTCGGCGGGCGCGGCGAGCACCAGGCTCGTCAACGCGACGGCGAGGGCGAGCAGCAGGGCGTGGGGGCGGCGGCGTCCGAGGGCGTGGAACAGGCGGAGCATCAGCGGGTTCTCCTCTCCTGCGGGCTTCCCGGGACCTTCTGGGAAGCGGAATGCGCGCCAGGCTAGAGCCGCGTGTACATCGATGTAAACAGGCGTGCAGGCGTGCACAGGGGGAAGCTCTGTGGCGCGCTGTGCCGGTGGGCCAGCGGGCGATGGGCGCCGGGGTGCGGATCGCACGGGTCCTGCTCACCGCCCGACACCACCGCTCGCGAGCGGCTGACGGGCCGTGAACTCGGCTCGGAGCTGGACCGGGACCTGCGCGGCAGCCTGCGCAAGGCACGGCTCCTCGACGAGCGGGTCCCGGCGGACACCGTGCGGGTGGCGGCGGACGGCTGCCGGGTCACCTACATCGCGCGGGAGGCGGTGGCCGCCACCGGCTGGGCCGCCGGCCCCTGATCAGCCGTGCCGCTCCAGCCGTACGCGGCCGCCGGCGTCGCCGGTGTCGGTGCCGGTGTCGTCATCGGTCAGGAAGGCGGCCAGCGCCCGGCCCTCCTCGGTGACGTCGGCGCGCTCCGCCGGGGAGAGGGTCCTGAGCGGGGTGACGACGAGGGTGCCGAGGTCCATGGACCAGGTGGCGGAGACCCGGCCGTCGACCAGGACGACCCGTTCGCCGGCGACGGACAGGCCGCGGTGGGCGTCGTCGATGACGCGGGTGCGGTCGTGGTAGCCGAGGATCGCGTTGTCGAACGCCGGCAGGAACCGGACGGGTGCGGGGGTGTCCGGGTCGGGCCGCGGCGCGTCGGGGAGGTCGAGGAGTTCGCGTCCCCGCTCGTCGCGGAAGGTGACGAGTTCGTCGCGTACGGCCTTGACGGCGGCGGGCAGTCCGGTCAGGCCGCACCAGGAGCGCAGGTCGGCGGAGGCGGCGGGTCCGTAGGCGGCCAGGTAGCGGCGGACCAGGGTCCGGCCCACGGGGTCGGAGCCGTCGGCGGGGAGCGGGTCGGGGTCCCGTCCCAGCCAGGTCGACAGCGGCAGGTTGCGTACGCCCGCCTTGGCCCGCCACAGGCCGCGCGGGGGCAGTTGGGCCATGGGGACGAGGGCGGCGACGAGCAGCTCGCCCAGGACCCGGCGGGGCGGTCCGGGCCAGCGGCCGTCGAGGGCCTGGACGAGTTCGGCCATGGTGCGGGGCCGGCCGTCGGCCATCACCGCCCGCCCGGCCGCCGCGACCTCCTCCAGGTCGAGGCCGGCGAGTTCGGCGCGGTAGGTCGTCACCACCCGCTGCCGCAGCATGCTGTCGTGCCGGGCGCGCCAGGCCAGGGCGTCGACGGCGGCCATGAGGTGGACGGTGCGGCGCATCAGGTGGGTGCGCACGGCCCTGCGCCCCGTCAGCAGCGTGTCCAGGTGCGGGGGCCGGAAGGCCCGTATCCGCGACCACAGTCCGGTGAAGGGTTCCTGCGGCTCCTGGGCCTGCATGCCGCACAGGTGGGTGATGACGTCGAGGGCGGGGGCGGTGGTCCGGTCGAGCAGGAACTGCCGGGCGAGGGTGGCGCGGTTCAGGGCGCGGGTGTCGAGGACGGTCGTCATGGTCTCAGGCCGCGGCCCGCTCGCCGGCCGGGCGCCTGCGCAGGGCGGGGCGGGTGAGGGCCGGCGGGGTGTAGGACACGTCGATGGGGCCCACGTCGGTGCCGGGCGGGACGATCTCGTCGATCCGGTCGAGGACGTCGTCGCCGAGTGTGGTGGCCGCGCCCGCGAGGAGGTCGTCCAGCTGCTCGCCGGTGCGGGGGCCGATGATGGCGGAGCTGACGTCGGGGTGGGCGGTGGCGAAGGCCATGGCCAGGTGAGGCAGTGACAGACCGGCCTCCTCGGCGACGGCGGCCAGCCGCTCCACGGCGTCGAGTTTGCGCTCGTCGGTGAGGTGTCCGGGCACCCAGCGCATCCTCTGGTTGTCGGGCCGCGGGTCGCCCTTGCGGTACTTCCCCGTCAGCAGTCCCATGGCCAGCGGGCTCCACACCAGGACGCCCATGCCGTACGTCCGGCAGACCGGCAGCACCTCGCGTTCGATGCCGCGGTTGAGGAGGGAGTACGGGGGCTGTTCGGAGCGCGGCCGTTGCAGTGCGCGCCGCTGCGCCGTCCACTGCGCCTCGACGATCTGTGACGGTGGCAGGTTGGAGGTGCCGATCGCGCGGACCTTGCCGGCGCGCACCAGGTCGGTCAGCGCGGACAGGGGCTCCTCGATGTCGGTCGTGGGGTCGGGGTGGTGGAGCTGGTAGAGGTCGATGTGGTCGGTCCGCAGGCGGCGCAGCGACTGTTCCACCTCGGCGATGATCCAGCGCCGGGAGCTGCCGCCGCGGTTGGGGCCCTCCCCCATCCGGCCGTTGACCTTGGTGGCCAGCACCACGTCGTCGCGCCGGCCCTTCAGCGCCTTGCCGACGATCTCCTCGGTCTCGCTGTAGCCGTAGACGTCGGCGGTGTCGATGAAGTTGATCCCGGCGTCCAGCGCCCGGTGCACCATCCGGGCGCAGTCCTCGTGATCGGGGTTGCCCAGCTTGCCGAACATCATCGTGCCCAGGCAGTAGGCGCTGACCTGGATGCCGGTGCGGCCCAGCTCACGCATTCTCACAGCGGTGTTCCCTTGGTTCGCGGCGGAAGGGGGCGGAGGGGACGGGGTGCGGCCGGACGTCCGGCCGCACCCCGCTGGAGGGGTGAGGTCAGCCGTTGTACGGGGCGGCGACGTCCAGCACCCAGACGACGCCGAAGCTGTCCTTGAGCATGCCGTACAGCGGCGCCCAGGCGGAGGGCGCCAGCGGCTGCACGACGGTGGCGCCGACGGCCAGCTTCTCCCACAGGCCGGTGATCTCGTCGGCGTCGTCACCGCGCACCGAGACGAAGACGGGGTTCTCACCCGGGTGGTACGGCATCGCGGACGGCACGTCGTAGGCCATGACGTGGAAGCCGTTGTCCGCGGTCACCTGGCCCCACATCACCCAGTCCGCCTCGGCCTGGACGGGGACGTTCCCGGTGTCCTTGTAGGTCACGGCGACGACCTGGCCGCCGAAGACGGAGGAGTAGAAGTCGAGCGCGGCGCGGGCGTCGCCCCGGAAGTTGAGGTGGGTCGTGGTCTTGATGGACATGGGGGCTCCTGGCCTGTGGTTCTGTGTGCGGTTTCGGATCGGACGCCGGTCGGTGACGGTCGGTGACAGTCCTTGTCGGACCCCGGCCGGCGTCGGTGACCTCACACTCGCAGGGGTAGCGGACAGGGAGTGTCCGCTACCGGGAGAGAATGTGTCCCATGCCGAAGACGTCCGCTCGACTGCTCGCGCTGCTCTCGCTGCTCCAGACCCGCCGCGACTGGCCGGGGGAGGAACTGGCCGGCCGGCTCGGCGTGAGCGCGCGCACGGTCCGCCGCGACGTGGACCGGCTGCGGGAGCTCGGCTATCCCGTCACGGCCGTCAAAGGACCCGACGGCGGATACCGCCTCGACGCCGGATCGCAGCTGCCCCCGTTGCTGTTCGACGACGAGCAGGCCGTCGCCCTCGCGGTGGCGCTCCAGACGGCCACCGTGACCGGCGCGGGTATCGCGGAGGCCGCCGCCCGCGCCCTCACCACCCTCCGGCAGGTACTGCCGGCCCGGCTGCGGCACCGGATCGCCGCGCTCCAGGTGACGGTGGTGGCTCCGCCCGAGGCCGAGCCGGTGCAGGCGGACAGCGGGGTGCTGATGGAGATCAGCGGCGCGATCCGCGCCCGCGAGGAACTGCGCTTCGACTACACCACCGCCTCCTCCCCCGCCCCGGGCCCGGAGGACACCGGCGCTGCACGGCGCCGGGTGCAGCCCCACCACCTGGTCGCCTGGCGGGGCCGCTGGTACCTCCTCGCCTGGGATCTGGACCGCGAGGACTGGCGCACCTTCCGCGTGGACCGCGTCTTTCCGCGCACGCCCACCGGCCCCCGCTTCACCCCTCGCGAGGTGCCGGGCGGTGATGTGGCCGCCTTCGTCGCCGGACGGTTCCGCGGCTCCGACGGTCCGGCCGCCTGGCCCTGCCGGGGCGAGGCGGTCCTGGACGTGCCCGCGGCCTCCGTCGCTCCCTACGTACAGGACGGAATGGTGGAGGCGCTGGGCCCCGGCCGCTGCCGGGTGGTGCTCGGCTCCTGGTCGTGGATGGGCCTGGCTTCGGCGATGGGCCGGTTCGACGCCGGTCTCCACGACGTCCGGCCCGCCGAGCTACGGGAGGCGTTCGCGCTGCTGGCCCGCCGCTGTGCCGTCGCGGCCGGCGAGCAGCCGGGCGCGTCCCCGGCGGGGTGAGCGTACGGCCGGGCGCTGTCAGTGGTGCCTGCCAGACTCCGTAGGACCCCGGCCGACCCCCGGGGCCCCGGACCGGAAGGCCGACCATGAGCGACACGCCCGTACCCCAGCACTACGCACCGCGTTGGGCCGCCGACGCCCGCCCCGCGCTGCCCTCCGTCGGCACCGAGCGCGAGACGCTCGGCGCGTTCCTGGACTGGCACCGGGCGACGTTCGAGCAGAAGTGCTCCGGCCTGTCCGCCGAGCAGTTGTCCACGCGGGCGGTGCCGCCGTCCGGGATGTCCCTGCACGGTCTGGTACGGCACCTGGCCGGTGCCGAACGGTGGTGGTTCCGCATGCAGTTCGCCGGGGAGGACGTCCCGATGCTGCACTACTCCGACGACGACCCGAACCAGGACTTCGACCGGCTCGACGGTGACCCCGAGGCGGCCTTCGCCGTCTGGCGCGCGGAGTGCGAGCGGTCGCGGCGGATCGTCGCCGCCGCGGCGACGCTGGACGAGACGGGCATCCGTGCGCGCACCGGAGAGCCGGTGTCGCTGCGCACGATCATGGTGCACATGATCGCGGAGTACGCCCGGCACAACGGTCACGCCGATCTGCTGCGCGAACGCCTCGACGGCGCGGTCGGGATGTGACACGGCCGGTACCGCGTCGCCGGGCGGCCGACCCCTTGCACCAAAGGGCAGGAGAACGTGCCCGACAGCACCCGGAGAGAGCCTGCGCAAGGGCGTCCGGAAAGCGCCTCCGCGATTTACTTTTTCGTCAAAAGGAAGGGTCGCAGCCCCTCTTGAGGTGCTCATTCCCGGGCCTCCCGGACTGCACCGTCACGAATCGGTCATGATTCGTTGCAAGTCGTTCACACGCAATCATTCTGCATCTCAGTTGTTCATCTGACGGCTGGTAATGTGCCCGCCGTTCCACCCCACAGAACGATGTAACCGATCTCTGGATTTCCTTTATGACTGGTACGCCAGAAGAAACCCCCACGAACACCTTCTCCCCCGGCGGCAGCCGCCGGCACCGCAAGGCAAGAGTGAGCCGCGTCGGCGCGCGCCGGGCCCTCGTGCTCGCGATGGCCGTGCCGGTGGCCTCGGCCACACTGGCCGGCACCTCGGCGTTCGCCGCCGACAGCGCCTCCACGACTGCGGCGCAGGGCGTCTCGGTCGACGGCCTCGACGCCGACGACGCGCAGTTGGTGAAGAACCTCACCGAGCGCGTCGCCGACGAACGCCTGGGCTCCGACGTCAGCGGCGTGGTCCTCGACGCCGACTCGGACACCGCCCTGTGGGACCACAACGGCTCCACCGCGCTCATGCCGGCCTCCAACGCCAAGCTCGCCACGGCGACCACCGCCCTGACGCTGCTGGGCGCGAACCACGAGTTCACCACCAAGGTCGTCTACGGCGACGGCACCCTCACCCTGATCGGCGGCGGTGACCGCACCCTCACCAGCGACGACCTGGCCGAGATGGCGAAGACGGCGGTCGACGGCCTCAAGGCCGCGGGCGTCACCGACGTCAAGGTCCGCGTGGACGACAGCCTGTTCGCCGAGCCGACCCTCGCCAACGGCTGGAACGAGGGCTACTACCCCACCGAGGTGGCCCCGGTCCGTTCGCTCGTCGTCGACGGCGCCGCGGTGAACGACACGTCCATCGACGCCGGCAACGTCTTCGCCGAGAAGCTCGCGGCGCAGGGCGTCACCGTCGACGGCGAGGTCAGCCGGGCGACGGCGAAGCAGTCCGACGTGCCGGTGGCGCAGCACAAGTCGGCGCCGCTGTCGTCGATCGTCAAGCAGATGCTCAAGACCAGCGACAACAACATCGCCGAGACCCTGCTGCGGATGACCGCCGTGGAGATGGGCAAGCCCGCCACCTTCGAGGGCGGCGTCGAGCTGGTCCGCCAGGTGCTCAGCTCGTACGGCATCTCGCTCGACAACTTCGAGATGTACGACGGCAGCGGTCTCTCCCGTGCCGACCGCATCCCGGCGGCCACCCTCGCGCAGCTCCTCGACTCGATCACCGAGGCCCCCGCCCTCAGCTCGATCCTGGACGGCCTGCCGGTCGCCGGTGAGGCCGGTGCCAGCCTCGGCCCGGAGTGGGGACGCTTCGACGACGCCAACTCCGAGTGCGCCGTCGGCAAGGTGCAGGCGAAGACCGGCACCCTCACCGGGGCCATCGCGCTGAGCGGTGTGACGCGGACCGAGGACGGCGAGTGGCGGATCTTCTCGTTCATCGAGAACAACTCCACGGCCGCCCCGGCCGACATCAAGGACGCCATGGACGGCCTCGCCGCCACGGTGAACGGCTGCTGGGCCTGAGCCGCCGTATCTGAGAGGGACACCTCACCTCGCACGGCCCGTCTGCGCGTCGCCCACCGGCGGCGCGCAGACGCGTGAACCCGGGGCCGCTTCCGCTCGTTGACTCCACGACAGCTCTCCACGCACACGACCGTTTGAGGAGTTTCGGTGAAGGATCTCGCGGACTCGACCGAATCGATGGAGCAACTCGCCACGGTGTGGCGGGCCTTGGTCCTCGACCGCGACCCGGGGGCAGACGTACGTGACCTGCCGGGCATCGCCGTCCGCTGGGCGGACAGCCGCTTCGCCTTCTGGAACTGTGTCACGCTGACCGAGGTGAAGGCCGACGCCTCCCTCCTGGCCCGGCGGCTGGCCCAGGCCGCCGACGTCATGCGGTCCAAGCGGCACCCCGGTTTCCTCTGGCTCTTCGAGGACCTCCTGGACGACGGGGCCCGCGCGGCCCTGGACGACGCGGCCGGGCGGGCAGGGCTCCGGCTCGCCTTCCCCGGCACCGGCATGGCCGGTGACCTGCTGCCCGTGCCCGACCCCGTCCACCCCGACCTGACGTTCGTACGCGTGAGCACCGACGACCACCTGACGGCCTACGCGGACCTCAACTCCCGCGCGTACGGCTTCCCGCTGGACGAGGGCCGCGACGGGCTGGCCGGCTCCGCGCTCTGGAAGAACGACGTGTACGCCTATCTCGCCCTGCGGGACGGTGTCCCGGTGGCGTGCGCCGGGGCCGTGCCGGCCGACGGCCGTCTCTTCGTGGCCCTCGTCGCCACGGACCCCCAGTGGCAGCGCCGGGGCTACGGCGAGGCCGTGACCAGGAAGGCGCTGCACGAGGGCGCGCGGGCCACCGGGCTGACGCGGGCGACGCTGCACGCGACGGAAGCCGGCGCGCCCGTGTACCCGCGCATCGGCTTCCGGCCGAACTCGCCGATCCGCTTCTACGGGCTCGGCGGCTGACGTCTCAGCGGGCGGCGAGGGTGATGCGCGTGACGCGGTCCTCGCCGCCCGGCCCCGAGGCCGACTTGTCCAGGACGTAGGCGGTGCCGTCGTCACGCACGTGGACGTGGTTGGGGAGCGCCGCGGTGGCGATGGTCTCGGTGACGGTGCCCGGCCGCGGGGCGACCACGGAGACGCTCGCGGCCAGCCGGTTGACGACCAGGACCCGGCCGGAACACGGGTCAGTGGCCACGGACTTGGCACCCTCGCCGGTGGCTATGGACCGGGTGACCGCGCCCTTGCGCAGATCGACGACCGACACCGTGCCCGCGCCCTGGTCGGCGGTGTAGGCGGTGCGGCCGTCGGCGGAGAGCGCGACCGAGAGCGGGCCGTCACCGGTGGGGGCGATCCGGGGGACGTCGGAACGGGGAGTGATGCTCAGTATGCGGTCGTGGGTGAAGTCGGCGGCGTGGACGGTGCCGGTCCGCTCGTCCAGCGCCAGTCCCGTCGGACCGGCCCCCGCCACGGTGACGCGCCTGACCTCCCGGTACGTACGGCTGTCGAAGGCGACGACGGAGCCGCTGCCGTAGGCGCTCGCCCACACCAGGTCGCGCTCCTCGTCCACGACGACCTCCCGCGCGTGCGCGACGCCGGGCACGGTCGCGAGGTGCCGGCCGGTGCGCTGGCTGTAGACGGCGACGCTGTCGTCGCGGGTGTTGGTGACCCACACCGTGTTGTGCTCGTCGTCGACGTCGATGCCGTAGACCGCCTCGACGGTGCCGTCGGACTCGTCGAGCGGGGCGTCGTAGGCCGCCTCCACCTCCAGGGTGTCCGGGTCGAGCCGCACCAGCCGCGACCGGGTGACCGCCGCCGGGGGCTGTCCCACCGACGCCGTCGCCCACAGCACGTCGTTGCGCTCCGAGTACGCGGACTGGTACAGCCCCTGGACGAGCGGTGCGGAGGTGACGGACGAGGCGGGCGCCGCGGCCTCGGCGCCGGCCGGCACGAGTGCGCCGGCCAGCGCGAGGGCCACGGCGCCCGCGGCGGTCAGGGGGACACGTCGGTGGAGGGTAGGCATGTGTGCGGTCTTTCTGCGGGTGCCCCACTGACGAGGGCAGGCTGAAGGTATTCCCGAGGTAAAGCTTAGGTAAGCCTAAGCCAATGGGATCCTCAGCGAAGAGGCGCCCTACAGCAGATCGCGGCGGACCGTCTCGTTCCAGGTGCGGGAGAAGACCCGGCGGTCGCCCTCATAGCCGTCGAGCGTGGCGTCGACGTGGAAGTCCCGTTCGTCGCAGGTGAGCCGGGTGTGTGTGACGACGCGGACGTCCCAGTCCGCGCGCCGGAACGTCATGGTCCAGGTCGACTCCCCGCTGACGGAGGTGAAGTCGTCGGCGACCGCCGCGTAGCGCTCGTGGGCGCGGCGGCCCACGTCCAGGCCGATCTCCTCGAAGCGGACCGTGCCGCGGTCCTTCACGATGTCCAGTGCGGCGTGGTAGTCGATCAGGTCGCGCCTCACCTCCCAGCGCTCCTCGGGCGGGGTGAGCTGCGTGGTGGCGAGGGGCTCGGTGCCCTCCGGTTCGCCGAACGGGGTGGCCGGTGCGCCGTCGGGCGCGTCCGCCGGGCGGACGGGCAGGGTGAGCGTGCTGGAGTGCTCCCGGACGCCGAGGCGGGCCGGCTTCGGCGGCGGCCAGGCCAGCGGCCAGTAGGACGTCGACAGGGAGAGCCGTACGCGGTGGCCGGGCGGGAAGGTCTGCGCCACTCCGTTGAGGTGGACGGTGGCGCGGTAACGGCGTCCGGGCTCCAGGGGTTCGGGGTGCTCGGTGCTCTCGTGCCGGGTGAGGTTGAGCAGGCCGTAGGTCACCCGGGTCGCGGCCCCGTCCGGGCGGACGTCGGAGAGCCGGGCGGCCACCATGGCGACCGGCTGGTCGACGGACAGGTCGAGGTCCACGGTCGGCGAGCCGAGGATCTCCAGCGGCTCGGTGAGCGGATCGGTCTCGAAGACCAGGGAGCCGCCGTCCTCCTCCCGCTGGTCGTAGGGCAGGTCCGGGGGCGCGTTGTACGAGGCCCACTTCCCGCCGAACTGGCCGACGGACAGCGGCGACTGCACGGTGAGCACCTCGCCGTCCCCGTCGGCGGCGGGCTCGCCGGGCGGCGCGATCCGGTGCCGTACCAGGGGGTGGGTGACGGGGTGGACGTTCGGTGAGGGCCAGGACGGTTCCGCCACCCAGCGGCCGGGCCGTTCCTCGTAGGAGGTGGACGGCGGCACGCTGTCCTGCATCCACGTGTGCAGCATCGGGCCGTCCATGACCCCGTTGTCGGCGCCCTTGAGCCAGTGGTCCCACCAGCGCACCACCTCCTGGAGGTAGCCGATGGCGGGGCCGGGCTCACCGAGGTGGGGGTACTTGTGCGACCAGGGGCCGATCAGTCCCTTGCGGGGGACGTCGAGGCGGGCCAGGAGCCGGGTGACGGCGTTGGAGTAGCCGTCCGCCCAGCCGCTGGAGGCGAGCACCGGGCAGCGGACGTCCTCGGGCCGCTCCCCGACGGAGGCGTGCCGCCAGTAGTCGTCGCGGCGCTGGTGGCGCAGCCACGGGAGGACCCAGGGCTCGGTGCGCTCCAGGCGTTCCCGCCACATCTCGCGCCAGCTCTCGCCGACCACGGCCGGGTCGGGCGGGCAGGTGGCGTAGGCGAACATGGTGCCCGCCTCGGCCAGGTTGTCGGAGAGCATCGCCCCGCCCATGTAGTGCATGTCGTCGGCGTGCCGGTCGTCGGTGAAGGAGGCGATGACGATCGCCTTGAGCCCGGGCGGCTGCCGGGCCGCCACCTGGAGGGCGGCGAAGGCGCCCCAGGAGATGCCCATCATCCCCAGGGAGCCGTCGCACCAGGGCTGCTCGGCGAGCCAGGCCAGCACCTCCTCCGCGTCGCGCTGTTCCCGCTCCAGGTACTCGTCCTCCAGGACCCCTTCCGACTCCCCGGTGCCGCGCAGGTCGACGCGGACGCAGGCGTAGCCGTGTCCGGCCAGGTAGGGGTGGTGGACGGAGTCGCGGACGGCGGTCAGGTCGCGTTTGCGGTAGGGGATGTACTCCAGGACCGCCGGCACGGGGTCGTGGTCGGAGGAGGTGGGGCGCCAGATCCGCGCCGACAGGCGGACGCCGTCGGACAGGGGGACGACGACGTGTTCCTCTTCCTTCGTCGCGTACGGCAGATGGGTCACGTGGCGCATGCGGCGGCCTCCTTACGCGCGCGGTCCCGCTCCGGGCTCGTCGATCACGAGCCCGAGGGCCGCCACGCACTGGTCGAACTTGCGGCGCAGGTCTTCCTCGTCGTCACCGCCGGTGAAGACGTGCGCCACCTCGTAGCTGTAACTGTCCTGCTGGGACAGGTCCGAGAGCCGCTGCCCCCGCTCCGGTACGACGTGGACGCGCACGCCCGGTATCTCGCGTTCGATCCGCGCGATCTCCTCGGGCGAGGGCACCGCGCGCACCACGCCGTCCGTGAACCAGCGGTAGTACCACTTCGCCGCCATGGCGTACTCGCCCTGCCGGTAGGGCATCGCCGGATCGGTGCCGAGGGCGAGGGCGACCATGCAGTGGTGGTTGGGCACCCCGTCCACGTACTCGAACAGCTCGGCGTGCGACTGGGAGTGGCGGGGGTTGATCTCCAGCAGGCTGACCTCCTGCGTCTTCGGGTCGTAGAAGTACTCCACGCTGAAGGTCGCCGCGTCGAAGCCGATCCGGGTCATCACGCGCCGGGTCACGTCGTGCAGCCGGTCGATCACCGGGGGCGGCAGGGTCGAGGGGTACTGGTGGCGCAGGAAGCACGGCGAGTCGGGGTAGTCGATGGAGTCCAGGGTGCCGTAGACGGTCACCTCGCCCTGGTGGACGTAGCCCTCCACCGCGACCTGGATGCCCGTCAGCGCCTCTTCCGCCAGGCACACCCGGCCGCCGACGCCGTCCATCTCGGGCGGCAGGTCGACCCGGTCGAGGACGTGCTCGAAGGGGCGGCCGACCCGGGAGATGCCCTCCCGTATCTCGGCGGCGGCCTTGCGGAACTCCTGCTCGTCCTTGACGCCGAAGGCGAGTTCGGAGGAGTAGGACAGGGCGGGCTTGAGCCACATCGGGAAGCGCAGGCCCTCCGGGACCGGCGGCGGATCGGCCTCCAGGTCGACCCGGCCGAAGCGCGGCAGCGCGTCGGTGACCTTGCGCTGTTCCACCCGGCTCCAGTATTTGTGCTCGCACTTGACGATCGACGCGAGGCTGGTGGTGCGGGTGCCGTAGCGTTCGCCCAGGATCGGCACGAGGGTGCTGACCGGGAAATCCCAGTAGCCGACGATCGCGTCGACGCTTCCGTCGAAAGCGTCGAGCACGCTCTCCGCTTTCTTGATCACTTCCGGTAGCGACACCTCTCCGTCCTGCAGTTCCTCGATGGTCAACAGGCCGTGGAAACGCAGTGATTCGGCGCCCGGTACGGCCTGGAGCGTCGGCAGATTGGCCTCGTCCAGGCCGATCATGAAAATGTTCTTCTTTTCCTCAGCAGACAACGGCTCTCCCTTCCAGAATGGGCGGAGTACCCTGCCCTGTCCCGGCCAACCTCGCCGTACCGGAGGGGAATCACGCGATGGGAACAACACCCCGGCACGCCAGGCCGAAGCCGCGCTCGCTGCGTATCGGCATTCTCGTCACCGCCGGGGCCGTCACCACGGCGGCCCTTTCCCTCGCCACCGCGGCCAGTGGCGACCCCTCAGGTCCTCGGGTCACTCAACTCGGCCTCGGACCGGGTTACCTCACCGCCGGGCAGCGCGCGTCGGCGCGGCTGGAGATCACCGCGGACCGGTGCGTCACGGCGGACCGGGTCACGGTCGCCGTGCGCGACGGTGCCGGGCGCAACCTCGACTTCCCGGACGCGGAGTCCGGCGTACGGCTGTGCCCGTCGGGCCACACCTTCACCTCGGGGGCGCGGGAGTTCGCCGCGGGGTCGTACACCATGTTCGGCTCGTGGCAGGACACCGACGGAGTGTGGCATCCGCTGCCGTCGATCACCTTGAAGGTCGGTGCGACACCGAAGACGGAGCCGGAGCCGGCGCGGGAGCCGGGCGGCGGCGGTCCGTCGTGGGAACCGTCCGGCGCGTGGCAGCTCCGGTTCTCCGACGAGTTCGAGGGTGACTCGCTGGACACCTCGAAGTGGAACACCGGCTGGTTCGGCACCGGCGTCACCGGCCCGGTGAACAGCGCCGAGGACGCCTGTTACGACGCGCGGAACGTCGGTGTGTCCGGCGGGGCGCTGCACCTGAGGCTGACCGGTGAGGACAGCTCGTGCAAGGGGAAGGCACGCCGGCACACCGGAGCCCAGGTGAACACGATGGGCACGTTCTCCTACAGCTACGGCGCCGTCGAGTACCGGGCCCGCGTCCCGTCGGCGGACGGCGAGGTCGCGAACTGGCCGGCGCTGTGGGACACCGGCGAGTTCTGGCCCCGGGACGGCGAGACCGACACCATGGAGGGCCTGTCCGGCGAGGTCTGCTCGTACTGGCACGCCACGGACACCGACCGGGGGCACTGCCCGTCCGGCGATCTCACCGGCTGGCACACCTTCGGGCACCGGTGGGAGCCCGGGAAGATCACCTGGTTCTACGACGGGAAGCCGGTGCACACCCAGACCTCGGGCGTCGTCGGCTCCCCGCACTATCTGGTCATGCAGAACACCCAGGGCTCCTTCGGCGGCCCGACGCTCGTGCCGGCCGACCTCCAGGTCGACTGGGTCCGGGTCTGGACGGAATGACGGTCACGCGGCAGGACCAAGACATGTGGCGGCCCCTGCGGGGGCACCCGAGACTGCAAGAGGACGAGCGCTCGGAGACAGGCGGGTCATGGGCACCATCGAAGAGACCATCGAGATCGCGGTGCCGGTGCGCACCGCCTACAACCAGTGGACCCAGTTCAAGGTCTTCCCGCGGTTCGTGTCCGTGGTGCGCGGCGCCGAGCAGATCAAACCCGCGCTCGTCCGCTGGCGGGTCGGGCTCGGTCCGGTGCACCGGGACTACCTGACGGAGATCGTCGAACAGCGGCCGGACACGGTGGTGCGCTGGCGGGTCCTCGGTACGCGGGTGCGCGGCGAGGCGGTGTTCGCCGCGCTCGCACCGGACCGGACGTCGGTCACGGTGCGGACGGGGCCCGCCGACTCCCTCGGGATCACGCGGCGCGTCCTCGGGTCCGGGCTCGCGCACTTCAAGGAGTTCATCGAGGGGCTGGGGGAAGAGTCAGGGGCCTGGCGGGGCACGATCCGCGACGGTCATGTCCTGCCGGCCGAGGCCGTGCCGGCCAGGAGCCTGGTCCCGCACTGGCCGCACGGCTGACCCGACCCCGAGAGAGCGAGAGATCCGCCTGATGCCGAAGCCGCAGAAGTCGCCGGGCGACGAGCCCGCGGAGAACCTCACCGTCGAACCGCCCAAGACCTGGGCCACGGGCGCCCCCGCGGTGGCGCACGCGCTGCGGTACTCCCTGGCGGAGACCTCGCCGCGGCGCACCGGCACGACGCTGCTGACCATGAACCAGGTCGGCGGCATCGACTGCCCCGGCTGTGCCTGGGCCGACCCCACCCCCGGTCACCGGCACGTCAACGAGTACTGCGAGAACGGCGCCAAGCACATCAACGACGAGGCGACGACGCGCCGGATCACCGCCGACTTCTTCCGCCGGCACTCCGTCTCCGAGCTGGGCCGGCGCTCCGACCTCTGGCTCAACCAGCAGGGCCGGCTCACCGAGCCGATGGTGAAGCGGCCGGGCTCGGACCACTACGAGCCCATCGGCTGGCAGGACGCCCTCGGGCTGCTCGCCGAGGAACTCCAGGGACTCGACTCGCCCGACGAGGCGGTCTTCTACACCTCGGGCCGGGTCAGCAACGAGGCCGCGTTCGTCCTCCAGCTCTTCGCCCGGGCCTTCGGCACCAACAACCTGCCCGACTGCAGCAACATGTGCCACGAGTCCAGCGGCTTCGCCCTGCACGAGACGCTGGGCACCGGCAAGGGCACGGTGAGCCTGGAGGACCTGCACCACGCCGACCTGATCTTCGTGGTGGGCCAGAACCCCGGGTCCAACCACCCGCGCCAGCTCAGTGCCCTGGAGGCGGCCAAGCGGGGCGGCGCCCGGATCATCGCGGTCAATCCGCTGCCGGAGGCGGGACTGCTGCGGTTCAAGAACCCGCAGAAGCCGCGGGGCGTGATCGGACGCGGCGTCGAGATCGCCGACCGGTTCCTGCGCATCCGCGTCGGCGGCGACCTCGCGCTGTTCCAGGGGCTGAACCGGCTCCTGCTGGAGGCGGAGGACGCCCGGCCGGGCACCGTGCTCGACCACGAGTTCATCCGGTCCAGTACCGCCGGTTTCGAGGAGTTCTCCCGGCACGCCCGCTCGGTGGCCTGGGAGGACATCCTCCGCGCGACCGGGCTGACCCGGGCGGAGATCGAGCAGGTGCGCGACGACGTGCTGGCGAGCGAGCGGGTCATCGTCTGCTGGGCCATGGGCGTCACCCAGCACCGGCACGGCGTCCCCACCATCAGGGAGATCGTCAACTTCCTGCTGCTGCGCGGGAACCTCGGCCGGACCGGGGCCGGGGCCTGCCCGGTGCGCGGGCACAGCAATGTGCAGGGCGACCGCACGGTGGGCATCTGGGAGCAGATGCCCGACTCCTTCCTCGACGCGCTGCGCGACGAGTTCGGCTTCGAGCCGCCCCGGCACCACGGCCTGGACTCGGTGAACTCGATCAAGGCGATGCGCGAGGGCCGGATCAAGGTCTTCCTCGGGGTGGCGGGCAACTTCGTGCGGGCCGCCCCGGACAGCGAGGTCACCGAGGAGGCCATGCGGCGCTGCCGCCTCACCGCGCACGTCTCCACCAAGCTCAACCGGTCGCACACCGTGTGCGGACAGACGGCGCTGATCCTGCCGACGCTGGGCCGCACCGAGCGGGACGTGCAGGCCACCGGCGAGCAGTTCGTCACGGTGGAGGACTCCATGAGCGAGGTGCACGCCTCGCGCGGACGGCTGGAACCCGCCTCCCGGCTGCTGCTCAGCGAGGTGGCGATCCTGTGCCGGCTGGCCCGCCACACCCTGGACGGCAGGACACAGATCCCGTGGGACCGGTTCGAGGCCGACTACGGGACCATCCGCGACCGGATCTCCCGCGTCGTGCCGGGCCTGCACGACTACAACCGGCGGGTCGCCCGGCCCGGCGGCATCAGGCTGCCCAACCCGGTCAACGAAGGGGTGTTCGGCACGGCCTCGGGCAAGGCCCAGTTCACCCCCAACGACTGGCGGATGCCCGAGGTCCCCGAGGGGCACCTGCTGCTGCAGACGCTGCGCTCCCACGACCAGTGGAACACGGTCCCGTACACGAACGACGACCGGTACCGGGGCATCCACGGCAGCCGTCGGGTGGTCATGGTCAACCCGGACGACCTCACGGCGCTCGGGCTGGCCGACGGGGCGCGGGTGGACCTGGTGAGTGTGGGGCCCGACGGTACGGAGCGCCGCGCCGCCGGTTTCACCGTGGTCGCCTACCCCAGTGCCCGCGGGTGCGCCGCCGCGTACTACCCCGAGACCAACGTCCTGGTGCCGCTGGACAGCGTGGCCGAGTTCAGCAACCAACCGGCGTCCAAGGGGCTGGTGGTACGTCTGGAGGCCGCCGCGACCCCGGTTTGACGTGCGATTTTGGCGTCCATTAGGTTTCTGTGAGACGCGCCCAGCCGGTGTGCGGCCCCGTGCCGCGAGCCCGGACCGAGTCGCCAGGACCACTGCCGGTCCGAGGCGGGGCCGTGTCCGCCAGATGGAGCCCGTCAGTCATGCCCAGCCACCGCGTCCGCACCCGTCCGTCCGCCGCCGTCCTCGCCGTGACGACCGCCCTCACCGCGCTGCTCGCCACGGCGTGCGCGAGCGGCGCCGAGGGCGACCCGAAGGCCACGGCCTCCACGACGGTGACACCGCCTCCCGCGCACGCCGGGTTCGACTACCAGCTCGGCGGCCCGTACGCCCCGCCCGACGGCGTACGGGTCGTCGTACGCGACCACACGGTGAAGCCCGCCGCCGGCCTCTACAACATCTGCTACGTCAACGCCTTCCAGGCCCAGCCCGGCGCCGAACGGGACTGGGACTCCGACCTCCTGCTGCGCGACGAGGACGGCGAGGTCGTCATGGACGAGGACTGGGGCGAGGCCATGCTGGACATCGGCACCGCCGGCAAGCGCGAGCGGATCGCCGAGAAGGTGAACGGCTGGATCGACGGCTGCGCGGCCAAGGGCTACGACGCGGTCGAGCCGGACAACTACGACAGCTACACCCGGGCCCCCGAGGGGCTGCTGAGCGCCGGCGACGCCAAGGCGTTCCTCACGCTGCTCGCCTCGTACGCCCACGGCCAGGGCCTGGCCATCGGCCAGAAGAACACCCCGCAGCTCGCCGGGGACCGCGAGAAGGTCGGCCTGGACTTCGCCGTGGCGGAGGAGTGCGGGAAGTACGCCGAGTGCGGGGAGTACGTCAGCGCGTTCGGCGACGCCGTCCTGGTGATCGAGTACGACGAGAAAGGCCTGCAGTCGGCTTGCGAGGGCTGGGGCGACGACATCAGCATCGTCCGGCGTGACCTCGACGTCCTGCCCGGCGGCCGCTCGGGTCACGTCCGGGAGACCTGCGACGACGTGTGAGGCGCCATGGCCGACGTCCACTGCACGGTGTGGGACGAGACGCGCGGTGAGGGCGCTGCCGCCGTCTTCGTGCACACCATCTTCACCTGGGGCGACGACGACGCCTACGGGTTCGCGGCGCAGCGGCCGCTGGCCGACCGGTACCGGCTGCTGCTGATGGACCGGCGCGGCTACGGACGCAGTCCCGGCACCGGGCGCAGCGACTTCGACACCGACGCCGCCGACCTCGTGGACCTGCTGGCCCGGCAGGACGGGGGCGCCCATGTGGTCGGCCACGGCAACGGCGGCCTCGCGGCCATGCTCGCCGCCGGGCGACGGCCCGACCTGGTGCGCTCCCTGACCCTGATCCAGCCCTCGGCGTTCTCGGCCGCCGCTGGTGATCCGGCGGTGCGGGACATGCTGCGGCGGGTGGCTCAGAGCGCCGGTGTGCCGGAGTCGGTCACCCCGGAGCAGTATCTGCGGGCCTCGACCGAGGGCATCGGGCTGCCCATGCCCGAGCCGACCGAGATGCGGCTGCGGGCGGTGGCCACCTCGATGCGGGAACGCCCGGTCTGGGAGGCGCGGGTGCCGCTGGAACCGCTGCGGGACGCGCCGTGGCCGACGCTGGTGATCTGCGGGACCTGGCAGGACGCCCCTGAGCCGTACCGGACGTACGCCGGTGAGCCGCTCGTCGCCTGCGCGCGGGCCGTGGCCGAGGCCGTCGGCGCCCGCCTGCTGCGGGTGGACGGCTATTACCCGCACACCCAGCGGCCGGCCGCCGTCAACGCCGCGCTGCGGGAGTTGTGGGGCTGACCGGCCGGAGCGGCCGTCACCGCACCAGGCAGGGCCGCTTGGCGTCGAAGGTCCAGTCGGGGACCAGGTAGCGCATTCCGACGGCGTCGTCCCGCGCCCCCAGCGCCTTCTCCCGGTACAGCTCGTGGGCGGCGAGGAGACGGTCCATGTCGAGGCGGACCCCGAGGCCCGGGGCGTCGGGCACGGCTATCTCACCGTCGACGATGCGGGGCGGGGCGACGGTGAGCCGCTCCAGGCCCTCCTGCCAGATCCAGTGCGTGTCCAGGGCGTTGTACTCGCCGGGCGCGGCGGCCCCGCAGTGCGTGACCATCGCCAGGGAGATGTCGAAGTGGTTGTTGGAGTGGCAGCCCCAGGTCAGTCCCATCGCGTTGCACAGCTGCGCCACCCGCACCGAGCCCTGCATGGTCCAGAAGTGCGGGTCGGCCAGCGGGATGGACACCGACTGCAGGGCGAGGGCGTGGGTGAGCTGCCGCCAGTCGGTGGCGATCATGTTGGTGGCGGTGGGCAGGCCGGTGGCCCGGCGGAACTCCGCGAGCACCTCCCGGCCGGAGTAGCCGCCCTCGGCTCCGCAGGGGTCCTCGGCGTAGGCGAGGGTGCCGACGAGGGGCGCGCAGAGTTCGACGGCCTCGCGCAGCGACCAGGCGCCGTTGGGGTCGAGGGTGATCCGGGCCTCGGGGAAGCGCTCCTTGAGCGCGCGTACGGCCTTGACCTCCTCCGCACCGTCCAGGACGCCGCCCTTCAGCTTGAAGTCGCGGAACCCGTAGCGGGCGTAGGCGGTCTCGGCCTGGCGGACGATGGCCTCGGGGGTGAGGGCCTCCTCGTGCCGGATGCGGTGCCAGGTGTCGTCGGCGTCGGGTTCGCGGACGTACTCCAGGTCGGTGCGGTCGGGGTCGCCGACGTAGAAGAGGTAGCCCAGGACCCGGACCGAGTCGCGCTGCTGTCCGTCGCCGAGGAGGGCCGCGACCGGCACGTCCAGGTGCTGTCCCAGCAGGTCGAGCAGGGCGGACTCGACTGCGGTGACCGCGTGGACGGTGGTGCGCAAATCGAAGGTCTGCGCGCCGCGCCCGCCGGAGTCCCGGTCGGCGAACCGGTCGCCGATCTCGCGCAGCACCCGCTTGTAGTCACCGACCTTCGCGCCGACCACCAGGGACTCGGCGTCCCTGAGGGTCTGCGTGATCTTCTCTCCGCCGGGTACCTCACCGAGTCCGGTGCGTCCCTCGGAGTCGGTCAGGACGACGATGTTGCGGGTGAAGTAGGGGCCGTGGGCGCCGGAGAGGTTCAGCTCCATGCTGTCCCGGCCGGCCACGGGGTAGACGGCGAACGCGGTGACGGTCGGCTGGCTCGTGGTCATGTGGTGTCAGGTTCCTTGGGGTAGGGGGGTGGTCACAGGCTGAGGATGTCGAGGGCCCACTCGCCGGCCAGGACGCCGGCGAGGCCGAGGACCGACAGCACCGTGGTGTAGCTGGTGCGGACCTTGATGGCCTGGATGACGGAGAGGTTGAAGTACTCCTTGAAGAGCCAGAATCCGGGGTCGTTGACGTGGGAGAAGGCGATGGAGCCGCAGGAGACGGCGAGCACCATCATCTCGGCGTGCGTGCCGCTGCCGGCGAGCAGGGGCAGCACGACCCCGGAGGCCGTGACGACGGCGACCGTCGCCGAGCCGAGGGCGATGCGGAGGATGACCGCGATGAGCCAGGCGAGAACGAGCGGCGAGATGGACCAGGTGTCGGTGACGTCCTGGATGTAGTCGGAGATGCCGCCTTCGACGAGGACGTTCTTGAACGCGCCGCCCGCGCCGATCACCAGCAGGATCATCGCCATCGCCTGCGCCGCGGAGCCGCACGAGGCGCCGACGTCCGCGAGGCTCCGGCCGATCCGCGGGCCGAACGCCCAGATGGCCAGGCACAGGGTCAGCAGCAGCGCGATCGGCGCGGAGCCGATGAACGCGACGGTGTGCAGGAGCGGGGTCTCGCCGGAGGCGGCCATGTCGGTCACCGCGGCGCCGGCGATCAGGACGACGGGGAACAGCGCCACGGACAGCGACCAGCCGAGGCCGGGCATCTCCTCGTCGGTGAACTCGCGCTCGGACACCAGGCCCTTGGGGATGGCGGGGCTGATGGCCTTCACGAACGGCAGGCGCGGCCAGAGCAGGGCGATGAAGGCGCCGACGGGGACCGCGATGAACAGGCCGTAGAAGAGGGTCAGTCCGACGGAGGCATGGAAGGTGGCGGCGACGGCGGTGGGGCCGGGGTGCGGGGGCAGGAAGCTGTGCATGGTGGACAGGGCGATCGACATCGGCAGGCCGACCCAGAGCAGGTTCGCCCGGGTGACCCTGACCAGGGTGAAGGCGATCGGCACGATGATGATGAACGCGACCTCGTAGAACATGGTCACGCCGATGAGCATCGAGGTGACGACCATGGCGATCTGGACCCCGCGGGGCCCGAAGGCGTCGAGGAGTCTGCCGGCGATGCGCTGGGCGGCGCCGGAGTCCCCCATGACCCGGCCGACCATGGCACCGAGCCCGATGGTGAGCATCGTGTCACCGATCTGGCCCCCGATGCCCTCCGAGAGGATGTCGGGTATGTCCTTCACCGGTATGCCCTGCACCAGGGCGACACCGACCGCCACCAGCAGGAGGGCCGCGAAACCGTTCAGCTTCAGTCTGGTCATGAGCAGCAGCAGGACCAGAACGCTGATGCCGACTACGACAAGTGGCATGTCAGTTCCCCTTTGAACTGTGGGACAAGTGACCGCCGAACGGCACCGAACTGCGGTTACCGGCTGACCGTAGAGATCGTTCCGATTCCCGTCCATGTCGAATTTTGTTGGTTGCGATACCTTGCGTGCATGACTGGCGTGTGACGCCCGTGCGTCAGGTATGTGTCACAGGTGGTGCAGGAGGGCGTCCAGGGCCGGGTTGTCGTTGTTCTTGCGCCACACCAGCTTCAGTTCCACCGGCCGCGGGTCCGGCAGGACCACCTGCCGGAAGACGATCCCGCCGTAGCGCATGTGTGCCGCGGTCTCCGGTACGAGGGCGATGCCCCAGCCGCCGTTGACGAGGGCCAGGATGCTGTGCACCTGGGTGAGGTACTGGGTGAAGACGGGCCGCACCTGGGCGGCCCGGAAGATGCTGATCAGCAGTTCGTGGAAGTAACGGGCCTCGATGGGCGAGTACATGAGGAAGTCCTGCCCCGTGAAGTCCTCGATCGGCATCGGCCCGTCCTGGACGGCCATCGGATGCCCTTCCGGCAGGGCGGCCACCAGCGCTTCCCTGACGGCGGTGCGGGAGCACAGGTCGGTCCCGGTGGCCGAGGGCCGGATCAGTCCGAGGTCGAGGGAGCCCGCGCTCAGGGCCTCCAGCTGACGGCGGGTGACGAGTTCCTGCAACAGGATCTCCACGCCGGGCAGGGCCGCCCGCGCGGTGTCCAGGAGGCCGCCGAGGGCGGAGTAGGCGCTGGCGGCCGTGAACCCGACCGCGATCGTCCCCGCCTCGCCGCTGGACACGCGGCGCACGGCGAGGGTGGCGTGCTCGGACTGGCGCAGGATGCGGCGGGCCTCGACCAGGAAGGCCCGGCCCGCCGGGGTGAGCCGCACGGTGCGGTTGGTCCGGTCCAGCAACTGGACGCGCAGTTCGTTCTCCAGCAGCTGGATCTGCCGGCTGAGCGGTGGCTGGGTCATGTTGAGCCGCTCCGCGGCCCGGGTGAAGTGCAGTTCTTCGGCGACGGCCACGAAGCTCGTCAGCTGCGCGAGGGTGAACATCGATGCGCTCCAGGTATCAGTACATCCAATATCTATGTTGGACGTGCATTAAAGCCGACCGTAGCGTCGGGGCCATGACCACCATGAACGTCGGGCCCATGAACACCGTCAGTGAGGTCGCGCAGGACCGGATCGCCTGGGTGCGGCTGTCCTCGGTGACCCTTCCGCTGGCGACGCCGATCAGTGACGCGAAGGTGTTCACCGGCCGGCAGAAACCGATGACAGAAGTGGCCCTGCTGTTCGCGGAGGTCTCGACCGAGCAGGGTCATGAGGGCATCGGCTTCAGCTACTCGAAGCGGGCCGGCGGCCCCGGGCAGTTCGCGCACGCCAAGGAGATCGCCGGGGAGCTGATCGGCGAGGACCCCAGTGACATCGGCAGGATCTGGACCAAGCTGGTGTGGGCCGGCGCCTCGGTGGGCCGCAGCGGACTGGCCACCCAGGCCGTGGCCGCCTTCGACATCGCCCTGTGGGACCTCAAGGCCAGGCGGGCCGGCCTGCCGCTGGCCAAGCTGCTGGGCGCGCACCGCGACTCGGTGCGCTGCTACAACACCTCCGGCGGTTTCCTGCACACGCCGATCGAGCAGGTCCTCGACAACGCCACCGCCTCCCTGGCCAGCGGCATCGGCGGCATCAAGCTCAAGGTCGGCCACCCCGACGGGAAGCACGACCTGGCCCGCCTCACCGCCGTACGCGAACACATCGGCGACGACGTGCCGCTGATGGTCGACGCCAACCAGCAGTGGGACCGGCCCGCCGCCCAGCGCATGGGCCGCGCCATGGAGGAGTTCGGCCTGGTCTGGATCGAGGAACCGCTCGACGCCTACGACGCGGCCGGGCACGCGGCGCTCGCCGCCTCCCTCGACACTCCCGTCGCCACCGGCGAGATGCTCGCCAGCGTCGCCGAACACGTCGAGCTGATCCGGCACGGCGCGGCCGACGTCGTCCAGCCCGACGCGCCCCGCATCGGCGGCATCACCCAGTTCCTCAAGCTCGCCGCCCTCGCCGAGCACCACCAGCTCCAGCTGGCCCCGCACTTCGCGATGGAGATCCACCTCCACCTCGCCGCCGCCTACCCGATCGAGCCCTGGGTGGAGCACTTCGACTGGCTGGAGCCCCTGTTCGACGAACACATGGAGACCCGTGACGGACGCATGCTCGTGCCCTCCCGTCCCGGTCTCGGCATCACCCTCAGCGACCGGGCCCGTGCCTGGACGGTCGCCGCACACGAAGCGGGCTCCCGGCCCTGACCCCGGCCCCGGTGCGGACGGCGTCGAAACGGACAGCCGCGCCGCCCGCACCGGCCCCCTCCCTTTCCCGACACTCACTGGAGCCTTCCCATGACGTCCTTCACCCCCGCAGAACTCGGCCGCCGCATCGGCTCGGGCCTGCTGTCCTTCCCGGTGACCCACTTCCGCGACGACCTCTCCTTCGACGAGGACGCCTACCGGGAGAACATCGTCCGCCTCGCCGAGTACGACGTGGGCGGTCTCTTCGCCGCGGGTGGCACGGGCGAGTTCTTCTCCCTGACGCCCGCCGAGGTGGAGCGGGTCGTCACCGCCGCCGTCGAGAGCGCTCCCGACGGCACGCCGATCCTGGCCCCCGCGGGCTACGGCACCGCCACCGCCGTCGAGTTCGCCGCCGCGGCCGAGCGGGCCGGCGCCGACGGCATCCTGCTCTTCCCGCCCTACCTCACCGAGGCGTCGCAGGAGGGCCTGGCCCGGCACGTGGAGGCCGTCTGCCGCGCCACGTCCCTCGGCGTGGTCGTCTACAGCCGCGCCAACGCCGTGTACTCCGCCGACACCATCGCCCGTCTCGCCGAGACCTGCCCCAACCTCATCGGGTACAAGGACGGCGTCGGCGACATCGACACGGTGACCCGGATCGTCGCCGGGCTCGGCGAGCGCCTCACCTACATCGGCGGCCTGCCCACCGCCGAGACGTACGCCCTGCCCTACCTGCAGCTCGGTGTGACGACGTACTCCTCGGCCATCTTCAACTTCCTGCCCGAGTTCGCCCTCGCCTTCTACGCCGCCGTCCGCGAGCACCGGCAGGCCGACGTCACCCGGATGCTGTCGGACTTCGTGCTGCCGTACACCGGGATCCGCAACCGCCGGGCCGGTTACGCGGTCAGCATCGTCAAGGCCGGCATGACCGCCACCGGTCACACCGCCGGCCCGGTCCGCCCGCCGCTCACCGACCTGGCCCCGGCGGAACTCGACGAGCTGTCGGCGCTGATCGCCAAGCTGCCCGCCACCAGCGCCTGATCCGCCGCCGCCCGGCGCCCGGCGCTCAGCGCGCGGCCGGTTCCGGCAGTCCGAGGACGACGGTGCGCTCGCCCTGGGAGAAGTCCGCGAAGGACTGCTCCCAGCGGGCGCCGGGCCAGTGGTAGGTGACGTGGCCGTCGGCGGGACGGTAGTGGGCGGTGTACACCGTGCCGAGCCACTGGTCGTACGCCTGCTGGTAGAGGGGCGGTCGCAGCATCGCCGTCACGTCCGTCCCGGCCGCGCGCACGGCGGCCAGCCGCTCCAGGGTCCGGGTGACCCGCTCCTGTCCGTCCGGTACCGGCAGGTGCTGGTGGTTGGCGGCGCAGGCGTCCGGTGCCTCGGTCAGCGGTATGTCGGGTCCCACGTGGACGGTGACGGCCCGGCCGGGGTCGACGAGGGTGACGTTCTGGGGGATGGCGACGGGCACGGTACGCAGCCTGCCGACGGCCTCGTCGACGGTCCGGCAGGTCTCCAGCAGGTAGCGCAGGACGAGGGGCATGGCGAAGCCCGGTCCGTGCACATGGCGTCCGCCGAAGGTCAGGGACACGGCGAGCCCCGCGTCGTTCATCCCGTCCAGCAGGCCCCACCCCGCTTCCTGCATGCCGATCACGGGCCGCAGGAAGCGGGAGGAGACGATGACCGCCTCGCAGTGCTCGGGGGCGTGGTCGTAGTTGCGCAGCAGGGTGCCGGCGGTGCCGGTCTGGGTGCAGGCGGAGAAGAACGGCCGTACCGCGGCCAGGGTGAGCAGTGTCCCGGCCCTGGGTGACGGCAGTTGTCCGGCGAGCCCGTCGAGTGCCGGGACCAGTTCGGGCAGATGTGTCTCGAACAGTTCCCGGGCCCGGGCCGCACCCTCGGGAGTGCGGCCCTCCTCGGTCAGCCAGAAGTCCTCGGCGCCCGCCATAGCCGGCCCGGCGTGCGCGGCCCAGCGCCCGTCGCCGCCGTCACCGATCTCGATCGCCCGGAACGTCTTGGTGTACCTCACGCCACGCATATCCCATCCCTCGGTTCGTCAGGTGCTTGCTACCTCTTTCCGCCGCCACGCGCCACCTCCCGTCCGTTCCGTCCGACGATGGGCGGATGACACGGACCCGGGAATCTCTCGGCGGGTGGGAACCGGCTTCCCTGGCCGAGGTCGTGGAGAGGTTCTCCGTCCTGGTCCTCCCGCCACCCGCCACCCGCCGAGGGACGTCGCCGGTTGCGGGGCCACGGTGACATCGACGTCATGCTGCTGCCGCGGGACCAGCTCGCGGCCCAGCGGGCCCCGGCAGGCCGGCAGTGGTGGGCCGCGGACCCGCCGGGCACCCTGCGCCCCTGGGCAGAGGGTGAACGGCTGCCCACCGACGTGCACGACATCTGGTGCCGGCCCGCTCCGGAGCGGCCGTGGCGCAGCCAAGTCACGCTGGACGAGTCCCGCGGCCACGAGTGGTGCTCCCGCCGCGACCCCCGTGTGCACCGGCCGGTCAGCGCACTGGGCCTCAGGCCGGCGGACGGCATCCCCTGTCTGGCCCCGGAGGCCCAGCTGTACTACAAGGCCAAGTCGCCGCGGCCCAAGGACGAGCAGGACTTCGACGCCACCCTGCCCCTGCTCACGGACGGGCAGCGGCGGTGGCTCACCGGGGCGGTCACCGAGACGTAGGGACCCCACCCGTGGACCGGGCGCCTCGGCACATGAACCGGCCCGCGTCCCGCCGCCCCTCCGTCAGCCGAGCATGACCCGGGCCGCGACCGGCAGGTGGTCGCTGCCCGTGGCGGGCAGGGTCCGTATGGGGCCGACGGTGGCCGAGGCGGCCATGATCTGGTCTATGCGGGCCAGCGGGAAGCCGGCGGGGAAGCTGAAGGCGAAGCCGCTGTCGGGTACGTCCAGGCGCGAGGTCAGCGGGGAGAGTCCGCGGTCGTCGACCGTGCCGTTGAGGTCGCCCAGCAGCAGTACCCGGTCCAGGTCCTCGGCGGCGACGGCCGCGCCCAGCAGGCCGGCGCTCTCGTCGCGCCGCGCGGAGGCGAGGCCGGTCACGCCGAGGCGGACCGAGGGCAGGTGGGCGACGTAGGCCGCGAGGTCGCCGTGGGGTGTGCGGACCACGGTGCGCAGGCCGCGGTTCCAGGAACCGGTGATCCCCTCGGGTCTGATGTCGACCTGCCGGGTCCCGGTGAGCGGGTGCTTCGACCAGATCCCGACGGTGCCCCGGACGGCGTGGTACGGGAAGTCGGGGGCGAGGACCTCCTCGTAGTCCCGCAGCGCCGGGGCGACCAGTTCCTCCAGGGCTATGAGGTCGGGGTCCGTGTCCGCCAGGGCGCGGGCCGTGCTCGCGGGGTCGGTGTTGTCGTCGCCGACGTTGTGCTGCACCACGAGGAGGCCGCAGGCGCCGGGCTCGGCGCCGGGCCGGAGCAGCCCGCCGAAGTGGGCCGTCCAGGCCACCACCGGCAGCAGAACGGTGATCGACGCGGTGGCCGACCGGCGCAGCAGGGACAGGGCGAGCAGGACCACGGTCACGAGGCCGAGCCACGGCAGGAAACTCTCCAGCAGACTGCCGAGGCGGCCCACGGAGTTGGGCACGGCCCGGTGGAACAGCAGAAGCGCGGCGGTCAGCACCGCGAGTGCGGCGAGCACCCGGCCCCGGCTCCAGAGGGAGCCGCGCCGCCCTGTGCCCTCCGCCCGGACGGCCGGAGCCCGCCGCGCAGCCCGCCACCGGGACACCGCGGCGCCCGCTCTCTCCCCCACCACGCGGTCCCCTCCCCGCTGCCCGGACGGACCTCCGGACGGAGGTCCCTGTTCCCGGTCAACGCGCGGTCCGGCCGGAAGAGTTCCTGGTCGTCGCGGCCCTCTCCCCGGCCGCCGGGTCCCGCGCGGGGGTACGGCGCGGCCGGCTTCGCCCGCCGGACCCTGTCGCGGCGGTCCTCAGCGGCGCCGTGTCACCGCAGGGCCACCGGCCGTCCGGTCCTCCGCCGCCTGCCGGAGAGGTCGCGGCCGGTGCGCCGGTAGGTGACGAACGCGTACACGGACAGGCCGGCCCACAGGAAGGCACTCAGCAGGGGCCACCAGCGGTCCGAGCCCTGTGCGCCCGTGATCAGGCTGTTCACCCAGGACAGGACCCAACTGACCGTCAGCAGCGAGGCGACCCACCGGAACCAGCGCATGAGACTCATGGTCCCTTTCGCCCGCGCCACGGCCGGATCCCGGTCGTCGTCGGAGCGTGCTCGTTCATTCTTCATGCACATCGAGTACCCCGTTTCGCCGCGCCCGCGCCCGCCGATGGGCGGACGCGGGCGCGGCGGTGCGGCACGCTCAGGCTGCGGGCTGCTCCGAGGCGGTGCGGCGCACGCCGACGGCGGCCACCACGGCGCCGATGACGCACAGCACGCCGGCGACGAGCACGGCGGTGTGCACGCCGTTCATGAACGCCTGGTGGCTGCCCTCGACGACGGCGTCCCGGAGCCGGGCCGGCATGCCGTCGGAGACGGGCGCGACGCCCATGGCCACCGCGTCCTTGGTCTCCTCCAGCCCGGCGGCAGCGGTCGCGGGCACGCCGGCGGAGGTGAGTTCGCCGGTGAGGGTGGAGCCGACGCGGCTGCTGATCAGCGACACGAGGACCGAGGTGCCGAGCGCGCCGCCGATCTGCAGGGCGGTCGCCTGGAGGCCGCCCGCGACTCCCCCGTCCCTGACCGGCGCGTTGCCGACGATGGCGTCCGAGGAGGACGACATCACCATGCCGACGCCCAGGCCGAGGGCGATGAACGGCGGCCACATCGTGGCGTACGAGGAGTCGGCGCTCCAGCCGAGCATGACGAAGCAGGCGACCGCCTGGAGGGCCATGCCGAGCGGCATCGTCAGCCGCGGTCCGAAGCGGTCGGTGAGCGCCGCGCCGAGCGGGGAGGCGACGACCGAGGCGAGGCTGAGCGGCAGGGTGCGCACCCCGGCCTCGACGGGGGTGAAGCCGCGCACGCTCTGCAGGTAGAGCATGACGAAGAAGATCACGCCGAGCAGGACGAAGAAGTTCAGCGCGGTGACGCCCGTGCCGATGGTCAGCGCGCGGCTGCGGAACAGCCGCATGGGCAGCAGGGGCGAGGCGACCCGGTTCTCCCAGAAGCCGAAGACCAGCAGGACCACCACGCCGGCCGCGATGGCGCCGAGCGTGCCGCCCGAGGTCCAGCCCCAGGTCTCGCCCTTGACGACGCCGAAGACGACGGCGAGCAGTCCGAGGGCGAGCAGCACGACGCCGAGGATGTCGAACTTCTCGTCCGCGGCGGCGCTGTTCTTCGTCTGCGGCAGGACGACGATGCTGAAGATCAGCGCGATGACGCCGATGGGGGCGTTGATGTAGAAGACGGACTCCCAGTTGACGTGCTGGACGAGCAGCCCGCCGACGATGGGGCCCAGCGCGGTGGAGACCGAGGAGACCATGGCCCAGATGCCGACCGCCATGCCGAACTTCTTCGGCGGGAAGACGGCTCGCAGCATGCCGAGGGTGTTGGGCATCAGCAGGGCGCCGAAGAAGCCCTGGACGGCGCGGAAGGCGATGACGCCCTCGATGGAGCCGGCCAGTCCGATGGCGACGGAGGCGACGGTGAAGCCCGCGACGCCGATCAGGTAGAAGGTGCGGCGCCCGAACCGGTCGCCGAGCTTGCCGCCGAGGATCAGGGCCGCGGCGAGGGCCAGCAGATAGGAGTTGGTGACCCACTGGAGGTCGGAGGTGGAGGCGCCCAGGTCCCGGCCGATCTCGGGGTTGGCGATGGAGACGACGGAGCCGTCCAGGCCGACCATGAAGAGGCCGAAGGCGACGGCGATCAGCGTCAGCCAGGGGTTGGCCCGCCGTCCGCGCGGGCGGTCCGCGGCCGGGACGTGGGACGGTGGGGCGGAGGATGCGGTGGGGGCGGAGGGCATGACTGTGCGTGTCCTTCGATCGTACGGGGAGTGACACCGCACGGCGGATCCGGCCACGGAACGTGACGGAACAGCCGTCGGCACAGGGGAAAGCGCGGAAAGGAGAAGACCTCGACGAGCGAGCGCGCCACGCCCTGACGGCCCCGGTCCGCGCGGGACCGGGGCGGGTGGTCAGTGACGGGAGCGCAGATGCCCTTCGAGTGCCGAGAGCGACCCCAGGGCCGAGCCCAGGGCGTCCAGCTCGCCTTCGGTCAGCGCCCGCAGGGCACTGCTCAGGTGGGCGCCCATCAGGCGTTCGACCTCGGCGAGTTGCCGCCGGGCCAGCGGGGTGCGGTGCAGGTGCGCGACCCTCTTGTCTGCCGCGTCCTGGCGACGCTCCAGCAGCCCCTGCTCGGTCAGCCGGGTGACCAGCGCGCTGACGTTGTTGGGCTTCATCAGCAGGGCTTCGGCCGCCGCGCGGACGGTGGTGCCGTCGTTCTCCTCGACGTGCCGCAACAGCGCGAGCTGCGCCTCGGGCGGCTTGGGGCGCGCGTAGTCCTGCGCGACCTGGCGGTCGAGGGCCCGGGTCAGCCTGGGCAGGCACGCCACGAGCCGTGCGGCCACGTGGTCGATGTCCTGCGCGGACGTGTTCTCCTCGGGCATACGGACAGCATAAATATATCTTCATACCTATGTCAAAGGAGCCATTGGTGTCACTCGGACCGGTCGGCCGGACGACACCAATGGCACGCCCGTCGGCGGACTACTTCCGGCGCCGGACGTACAGCCGGTTGCCCTCGGGGCCGGTCCACTCCAGCCGTACGACACCGGGCACGGCGGCCTCGTCGACGCACGCGGCGTTGGACCAGTAGCCGGCGGCCGGGTTGAGGAAGTACGTCGCCCACAGGCCGCCCTTGTGATCGACGAAGAAGTTGTTGTGCCCGGCGCCGACACCGGCGGTGTACCGCTTCGAGTACGGGCCCTCGAACGTGTCGGACACGGCGACGATCGCGTCGTACTGGTACTGCACGCGCCCCGTGGCGGCCACGTCGTAGGCGTGGCGGGTGGTGCCGTCGGCGTTGAGGGACGCCCGGTTCCAGGCGGCGTGGACGAGGTGGTACGTGCCCTTGTACTTGAACACGTACGCGCCCTCCAGGTACGGCTCGGGCGCGTACGGCTGCTGCTGGAACGTCGGCAGGTTCGTCGGCGTGACGATGTCCTCCATGTCGTCCCGGAACTTGGCGTACAGGTTGTTGTGCAGGACGAGCCACGCGTCGTCGCCCTCGGTGTAGAGGCCGCCGTCGATGTGGTGGTAGGCGCCGGGTTCGATGAAGCTCGGCCCGCCGATGAACGAGTCACCGAAGGGCTTCTCCAGGTTGCCCTCGACCAGCCGGTACGGACCCTCGACGCCGCCCTCGCTGACCAGCATGAACGAGCCGACCTTCTGGGCGTAGTCGCCGGTGCACGCGACGAGGTACCACGTGCCGCGGAAGTAGTGCAGTTCCGGGGCCCAGGCGTGGCCGCGCTTGCCGTACGTGTCGTCGTACCAGTACTCCTGCCAGGGGGCGACGACCGTGCGTCCGTCGGTGTTCTCGTCGACGAACTCCGGCGACCACACCTTGCCCTTCTCCGCGCCGGGCCGGATGGCGGTGGTGTCGGCCAGGCTCCAGGGTCCCTCGAGGGAGCGGGCCGTCCAGACGAAGATGCCGTCGTTCCAGGGGGCGGCCACGTCGAGCCCCGGCACCCGGGTGGTGCCGGTGGCGACATAGAGCGGACGGCCGTCGACGACGAAGCAGTTGACGTAGGTGTCCCGGATCCAGACCACGCCGCGCTCCTCGTCACGGGGGCGCAACTCCAGTGGAAGGACGAAGGAGTTGTCCTCCCGCGGCCACAGGTCCAGCCGGGCGTCGGCCAGACCGTAGGGCTCGGGGTCGGGCCAGTTCGCCGGGTACCGCCGCCCCGCCGCCGCCTCGGCCGGTACGGCGGCGGCCGGTTCCGCCCGCGCGCCGGCCGCCGGGAGCACGGCGCCCGCGCCCACGCCGGCGACTCCCGCCAGCAGGGACCGGCGGCCGACGGTGAACCTCTTCTCGGTGTGGCTCATCAGTCACGTTCTCTTTCGTCGTCGGGAACGCCGGTGGCCCGGCCGTGACGTGCGGAAAAGGCCCCTCGGAGGGGACGCCCTCAGCATGCGAACGCGCGGCGAATTACGTCAACACTCCGGATAATTAATCCGGAGGCTCCGCTGCCGCGCGGCGCGATGCGTCGGTCCGTTCCCGCTGGCAGGGCGGATTTGTGAAGTCATGAACATCTCGTGACACGCGGGGTAGGGTGGTCCACCGTGAACACCGGACCGGCGACGAAACGCCACACACGGAACGGCAATCCGGTGGAGGACTGACCGCACGGCGGGTGCGCGCGACGCGCCCCGCGCACCGGCCACGTGGTCCTCCCCGTGCTCGCCCGCATGAGTTCCCTTCCCATGTCGAGCGAGAGCGAGATCAGCCGTATGACCGTCACGTTCAACCACACCATCATCGCCGCCGTGGACCGCGCCGAGTCGGCGCGTTTCTTCCGGGAGTTGCTGGAGCTCCCCGAGGCGCCGTCCTGGGGGCCGTTCACCAACATCCAGCTCAGCGACGGCGTACTGCTCCAGTTCGCCGAGCCGCCGGTGGAGATCCAGATGCAGCACTACGCGTTCCTGGTCGACGACGAGCTGTTCGACCGGGCGTACCGGCGGCTGTGCGAGCGCGGCGTCGAGCACTGGGCCGATCCGCAGATGCGGCGCCCGGGTGAGACCAACGACGAACACGGCGGCCGTGGCGTCTACTTCAAGGACCCCGCCGGGCATGCGATCGAACTGATCACCCGGCCGTACCTGTGACGTCGCCGCCCCGGCCTTCGCCCGCGCGCCCCAGGGTGCTCTCGCGTACGGCCAGGCGGTAGCCCGCCCGGATGCGGCGGGGCTCAACGGCTCCGCCGCCGAGCCGGATCAGTACCGACTCACCGCCGGCCGGCCGATGGCCGCCTTGTCCGGTGACACGGAGGTGAGGCTCACCGCGCCGAACCGGCCCTCGACCACGTCGTCGAAGCCGACGACCGCGATGTCCTCGGGGACCCGGACTCCGCGTGCGTGCAGCACCCGCATGGCGCCGATGACCATCGGGTCGTTGTAGGCGAAGACCGCGTCGGGGCGCCGGCCGGAGTCCAGGAGGCGGACCATGGCCGCCTCGCCCTCCGCGTGTCCCCAGCCGTCGGCGGCGGCCACCAGGCCGTCGTCAGCGGCCACCAGGCCGTCGTCGGCGGCCAGTCCGGCGGCGGTCAGTTCCTCGCGCCAGCCACGCACCCGGAGTCGGGCCGGTTCGCTGCGGCCGCGCCGGGCGCCGATGAACGCCACTTCCCGGCGCCCCACTTCGACCAGGTGCCGGACGGCGGCGCGGTCGGCGGCGACGTTGTCGATGGCGATGCGGTCGCAGGGCAGGTCGTACTCGCGCTCGCCCGGCAGCACCAGCGGCACGTTCTCCGCGCGGTCGCGCAGGTCCTCGGTCTCCAGCTCGATGGGGCCTGGCGGCCAGGTTGGGCCGGTAGCCGAGGGCGTCGATGGACCGCTGGACGCGTGCGCGCATGGCGGGGGTGACGTGCTGGTAGTCGTTCACCACGTTGGAGACGGTCTTGATGGAGACCCCCGCGTGCGCGGCGACGTCCTTGAGGCTGACCCGCACGGCATTCCCTTCCGGAGCGATCGACCCGGGCGCCACGCTGGAGCCCCGCCTCCGTGACACTGACGCGGCGATCGTACGGCGTGCCGTCGTCGGCGTCCGGGACCATTCCGTCGCTTCCGTGACCGTCCGGTAGAGTCCCCGGCAGTGCACAGAGGCCTTCCTGGCCGGGACGGACGTCCGCCGGGGAGGCTTTTCTCATGCCCGAAAACCCACCACCACGGAGGAGCCCCATGCCCGGCATCGTCCGCCCCGCCCTCGCCGCCGACCGCCCGACCGTGGAACGGCTGTGGCTGATGTTCCGTCATGACCTGTCGGAGCTGGACGGTTCGCTGCCCGGAGGGGACGGGACCTTCCGCAGCGACCGGCTGCACTCGGCCTTCACGGACGCCGACTGGGCACCGTACCTCTTGCTGAGCGGTGACAGTCCGGCCGGTTTCGTCTTCGTCCGCGCGCTGTGCGGTCCGGCGCGGGTCATGAACAGTTTCTTCGTCGTTCGGGGTGCCCGCCGGACCGGGATCGGGCTGCGGGGTGTTCGGGAGGTCGTCGCCAGGCATCCGGGGCCGTGGAAGATCCCCTTCCAGGACGCCAACGCGCCCGCGGTCGCGTTCTGGCGCCGCACCGCCACGGAGATCGCCGGGGCCGCCTGGACCGAGGAGCGCCGGCCGGTGCCGCACCGGCCTCAGGTGCCGCCGGACGTGTGGATCTCGTTCACCACGGCCACGGCCGCGGACCGCGGCTGACGACCGGCACCGGCACGGCGGCGGGCCGCTCGGCGCGAGCGCCTCAACAGGGGTAGTCCCAGGCGCGCGCGATGTCGCGCAGCGGCGCCGGCACGTCCTCGGGGAGCGGCAGCGGGCGGGCCTTCTGGATCGACCCGGACTTGATGTTGTCGCTCCAGTCACCGATGAACGGCACGAACGGCCCGTGATCGCCCTTGCGGTACTCCAGCATGCCGGACGTCCACGGGACGCCGAGGAACGCGCAGAGCTCGCGGGTGGTCCGCTCCGGCTGTTCCGTCAGTTCCTCGTAGCGGACGGTCAGACCCGGCAGCGCGGTGCGGGCCGCCTGCACGGCTTCGACATAACCGCGTACCTCCCGGACGGTGGCGTCGAGGTCACGGTCCGGACGGTTGTTGATCAGGGAGCTGACCATCGAGGCGGGGTGGCGCAGCAGGAAGACGTAGCGGGCCCGTGGCCAGCCCTCGTGGAGCCGCTCCCAGACGCCCGCGTTCCCGGGTGTCTTGTCGACGATGATCTTCTTGCCGCTGCGCACCAGCTCTCGGTGGAGGATCCGGTCCCACAGCAGGTACTCCAACTCCCGCTGATCGAGCTGGAGTTCCGCCATCGCCTTCTTGGTGTACGGCTTGGCCAGGTCGACCGTGAGGGTCCGCAGATGCATCTCGTGCGGGGCCCGGATCTCCGGGTGGCTGTTGAGCAGCACCCGCAGCAGAGTGGAGCCGGAACGCACGGAGGAGATGACGAACACCGGTTCCGGTACGAGCCGCCGGGCCGACTCGGGCACGGGGGGTTCCGCGAGTCTCCGCAGCCGCCGCCGTATGCCGCGCACCACCCGGCGCATGTCCGTTCTCGTACCGTTCGACATCGGCACCGCGCTTCCTGCCGTCGACCTGCGGTTCTGGCCCCCCTGCTGGCTGCTCGACGATAACGCGGGTCACCCCCGGGGCCGCCATGGGCGAGGGATGAGAATCCGATGAAACACGGGCGTGCCGTGGGACCACCTCACCTCACCCTGCGGACCGCTGCGGCCCCCGATCCCGGCTCTTGGCTGCGATCCGCTCCCGCAAGGTCTCACGTGCCGTCGGCCACTCGTCCGCGGGCAGGCTGTAGTACAGCGAGTCGCGGCGGGTGCCGTCCTGGCGGCGCATGTGGCTGCGGAGCGTGCCCTCGTGGACCGGGCCGAGACGGGTCAGGGCGCGCTGGGAGCGCTCGTTGAGGTGGTCGGTGCGCAGCGCGAGCCGGGCGAGCCCCAGGTCCTCGAAGGCGTGGGCGAACAGCAGGAGTTGGGACTCGGCGTTGTAGGGACCTCCCCAGCAGGAGCGGTCGAACCATGTCGCGCCGATCTCCGCGCGGCTCTCGGCCAGGTCGATGTCGTAGAGGCTGGTGGAGCCGATCACGGCGTCGTCGCCGCGCCGCTGGGCGGCGAAGCAGCGCCGGTCCGGATCGGCGGTCATCTGCCCGAGCGTCTCGCGCGTCCCGGCCACGGTGGCGGGACGCGGGCGGGGCATCCAGCGCCATACCTCCGGGTCGGAGGCGGAGGGGAACAGGGCCTCCGCGTGGTCGGTGGACAGGGGCATGAGGTGGCCGGTGTCGCCGAAGAGGGAGTCACGGGTCACCGCACCACGGTGGAGCCGAGCATCACGGCACAGGGGGGCGACGGCAGGACCAGAGCGTCTGCGGGCACTCACCGGCTGAATCGTGGAGGCGGGAGCCATAGGGTGAACCCCATGTCTGTCACGTTGAGTTCCGCGAGAACCCGCGCCGCGCTCCGTACCGGGGCTCGCATCTCCGTCGACCTGTTGCTGCTTCTCGCGATGCTCGCGGTGACCCTCTGGCTCCTCGGCCGGATGTGGTCGGTCGTGTGGCCGCTGGTCGTCGGTCTGCTGCTCACCACGCTCACCTGGCCCCCGGCCCGCTTCCTGCGCCGGCACGGGTGGCACCCGGCGCTGGCCGCGTCCACCGTGACCGTGGTGTTCCTGCTGGCCGCCGCCGGGGTGGTGGCGTTGATCGCGGTGCCGATGGCCTCGCAGACCGACGAGTTGACCGACGGCGTCGTCGAGGGCATCCAGCGGCTGCGCGAGTGGGCCGCGGGGCCGCCGCTGAACATCGGTGACGCGCAGATCACCAGTGCCGTGGACTCCGCGATGGCCCGTATCCAGGACAGTGTCGGCAGTGTGGTCGACACCGTCGCCACGGGCGTGGGCACCGTCGTCAACGGACTGGTCACCGCCGTGCTCGCGGTCTTCCTGATGTTCTTCTTCCTCAAGGACGGGCCCCGGTTCCTGCCCTGGCTCACCCGCCAGTTGCCCGGCCGGCTCGCCACCGACATCCCGGCCGTCGCGTCCCGCAGCTGGAACACCCTGGGTTCCTTCGTGCGCTCCCAGGCACTCGTGGGGGTACTGGACGGCGTCTTCATCGGCCTCGGACTGTGGATCCTCGGGGTGCCGCTGGTGCTGCCTCTGGCGGTGCTTACCTTCGTGTCCGCGTTCGTGCCCATCATCGGCGCGCTCTTCGCCGGTTTCGTCGCGGTCCTCATCGCGCTGGTGTCCAACGGACCGACGGACGCGCTGATCGCGCTGGCCATCATCATCGTGGTGCAGCAGTTGGAGGGGAACGTGTTCCAGCCGATCATCCAGAGCCGCGGGCTGGGGCTGCACGCCGCGGTGATCCTGCTGGCGGTGACGCTGGGCGGCAGTCTGGCCGGCATCGTGGGCAGCCTGCTGGCCGTGCCGGTCGCCGCGCTGATCGCGGTGGTGTGGAACTACCTGCGCGAGCAGCTGACCGACCCGCCCCGCGAGCCGGAGACAGCGGCGACCGCGTGAGCGCGGAGGCGGCCGTCCGCCGGGGTCACGCCAGCGGGTCGTGGCCCCAGTTCATCAGCGAGTACCGCCACTTGGTGTCCGACACGTCACCCGACGGCCGCTGGGCCAGATGCCGGCGGACGTAGCCGACGACCTTGCGCATGTGGGCGTAGTCGTCGTCGGTGAGGTCGGCCTTCCTGGCGCGCAGGATCTCCACGATCCGACGGCCGGAGGCGTGGCCGGTGGACTCTCCCCCGTCGTTGTGCTGCCCCGCGTCCATCGACTCCTCGGTGGACAGCCACCTCTCCAGGTCGGCCGGTGTCATGTTCACCAGGTCACGGAAGCCCGCCCAGGTCTCCTCGTGCTCATCGCCGCCCACGCCGGTTCACTTCTTCCTCTTGAGGGCCGACGGCTTGTGCACGGCGGCCTTGCCCGACTTCTCGCTGCGCACCTGGTACTGCGGGTCGTCCGGGGAGGCGTCCACCGTGCGGCCGGCCGCCTCCGTCCGCTCGGTGATCCTCTTCTCCACCTTGCCCTCGGTCTCACTGCCGTGGCTGCTCCAGGCGACCTTGTCGCCCTTCTTCAGCCCCTTGCCCTCGTCCCGGCTCTTGGCCATGGCCCGCTCCCTCGTGGCTCCCGCGCACCGGACCGCTCCCGGCCGTCGCCCTTCCAGCGTGGGCCAGCGCGGTCCGTCCCGCACCCGCGAGGCCGCCGCTACGGGGTGACCCGCACCGGCAGGCTGTGCGGGCCGCGGATCAGCATGCCGGTGCGCCAGGTGATGGCGGCCGGATGGATGTCCAGGTCCAGGCCGCCGCAGCGGTCCAGCAGCGTACCGATGGCGATACGGGCCTCCAGACGGGCCAGCGGCGCGCCCAGGCAGTAGTGGATGCCGTGGCCGAACGCGATGTGGCCGCGGGCGTCCCGGGTGATGTCGAAGCGGTCGGATTGCGGGAAACGGTCCGGGTCGCGGTTGGCGTCGGCCAGGGCGACGAGGACGAGTTCGCCGCCGCCGGGCACGGTGGTGCCCCCGATGGTCATCGGCTCGGTGGTGAAGCGGTACGTCGGGGTCTCCACCGGTGAGTCGAAGCGGAGCATCTCCTCGACCGCGTTGCCCATGAGGCCCGGGTCGGCGCGCAGGGCGGCCAGTTGCTCCGGATGGGTGAGCAGGGCGAGGACGCCGTTGGAGATGAGGTTGACGGTGGTCTCGTGACCGGCGACGAGCAGCAGCCAGGCCATGCCGAGGAGTTCCCTCGGCGAGAGGGAGTCGCCGTCCTCGTCCGAACCGTGGATCAGGGCGCTCATCAGGTCGTCGCCGAGGTGCCGGCGCTTGTCCTCGATCAGCTCGGTCAGGTAGCCGACCATGGCGGTGGCGGCGGCCTCGCGCTGTGCCGGGTCGGTGGCGCCCAGTGCGTCGTTCGACCAGGTGCGGAAGGACCGGCGGTCCAGGTCCGGGACGCCGAGCAGATCGCAGATGACGGAGATCGGCAGCGGGAAGGACAGCGCCTCGACCAGGTCGACGCGTCCGCCGGGGGCGGCGAGCATGGCGTCGACGAGTTCGTCGGTGGTCTTCTGGACGCGCGGCGCGAGCTGCTCCACGCGCCGCGCGGTGAACTCCCGGGCGACCAGTTTCCGCAGCCGGGTGTGGTCGGGCGGGTCCGCGCGGAGCATGTGCGGGCCGGCGGAGATCGCGCCGTGCCGGAAGGCGGGCGCCGCGTTGTCCCAGTTCTTGGAGAGCCTGGGGTCGGTCAGCGCGGCCCGTCCGGCCTCGTAGCCGACGACGAGCCAGGCGTCCATGCCCTCCGGCATCCGGATGCGGTGCACGGGGCCCTGGGCCCGTAAGCGCGCGTAGACGGGATACGGGTCGCGGGTGAAGGACTCACCGAGCGCGGCGAGATCGACGACGGTCATACTGCTGCCACCTCACTGGGGGCCGGTTGCGGGAACGGCGCTCACCAGGATGGTGGCCGCCCGGCGCCGGGTCCAGAGGGAGTCCCTCGGGCGGCGGGCACGGCGGCTGGTCGGCCGGCTCGGTCGGCGGCGGCGTCCACCGAAGCGGGGGTGGTACGGACCGTCGTCCGTACCACCCCCGCGTACCGTCTCACTCCTCGGACGGCTGCCGTCCGTTCAGCAGACGCCGTCGCCCGGCTTGGGGTTGCCCAGGCCGAACAGCGGACGCAGCTTGAGACCGACCCAGGTGCCGGCCAGGGCGACGGCGCCCCACACCCAGCCGCTGAGGCTGCCCGAGGCGATGCCCGCGAGGTAGGCGCCGATGTTGCAGCCGCCGGCCAGGCGTGCGCCGATGCCCATCAGCACACCGCCGAGCACCGACGCGACCGCCGTGCGCCAGGGGATGCCGCGGTGCAGGGCCCAGCTGCCGCCGAGGGCCGCGGCCACGGCCGCGCCGATCATGATGCCGATGTCGGTGAGGCTGGTCTTGTCGGCGAGGACCGGACCCGCCAGCATGTCGGCGTTGCCGGGCTGCTTCCACCACGTCCAGTTCTCCGGATGGCCGCCGAGCGCTCCCACCAGCTCCGATCCCCACAGGCTGAAGGCGCTGGTGACGCCCCAGGCGCCGCCGGAGACCAGCAGTACGCCCGCGCCCAGCACGGCCAGCGCCAGGGCGCCGGCGGCCAGCGGCCAGGAGCCGCGCAGCGCCCGGACGGCCGCGCCGCGCGCCGAGGGGACGGAGCCGAGCGGCGGCGGGTTGCGGCGGGCCTGGACACGGCGCGAGACGAACACCACCACCAGCAGCGCGGCGATCGTCGCCGCCCAGGAGCCGAACCAGCCGATGTGGTCGGACAGCACGACCGGGTCCCAGGCCGGCAGGTCCTTCCACAGGTCGAACTGCCAGGCGGCGAGCGTGGCGCCGGCGATGAACCCGGCGAGGGTCAGCACCACCGAGGTCTGTCCCGAGCCGACGGCGAAGAGCGTGCCGGAGGCGCAGGCGCCGCCGAGCTGCATGCCGACCGCGAAGAGCGCCGAGCCGACGACGAGGCCGATGCCGAGCGAGCCGCCCGAGGGGGCCGGCTGGGAGCCGAACAGCCCCGTACCGGTACCGATGATCACCGCGAACAGGGTGGCGGTGGTGCCGAGCAGCAGGGTGTGCGCCCGCAGTCCGGTGCCGTTGCCGACCGCGACCAGCTGGCGCCAGGCGGAGGTGAAACCGAAACGGGAGTGGAAGAGGGCCACGCCGAGGCCGAGGCCCAGCAGGAGCAGTACGCCGGGCTTGGCGCCATGCGCGGACCACACGTAGGCGGTCAGGGCCACGGCCAGCAGCCCGGCCACGACGAGGGGCGTGCGCCGGACCGGGGGCAGGGGCGGTGCGTCCGGCCGGGCCGAGGAGGTGGGCGAAGGGGTGAACAGGCCGGCGGGCACGCGCGGCGGCGCGGCCGGCCCGGCGGGCGGGGCGGTGGTCACGGATGGTCTCCGGGGTGGTGCACGGGGGGCGACGGGCGGGGGCACGGGGCGCCCGACGGCGCGGGTGGCGCGGACGGGACGGGTCTCAGGGGCGACAGAGACCGTCGTCGACGCACCACGCGGAGTTCGCGAACAGCGCGAGGCACAGCAAGGGAGCCGAGACAGACATGCGTGCGAATATACGGAACACAAGACTCCGGAAGCCATGTCGTCTCGCCATGCGGGCAGCTTTTTGAGACGGACGAGACGGGCGGGGCGAGCGGGGCGAGCGGCTCACCTCGCCGGACCGCCCTGACGCGGCGCGAGCGGCGGCACCGTAAACCGGCCCGTGGTGGGTCAGACGCGGTCCAGCGGCCGGTGCGGCCCGGTGGGCAGTTCCGCCGTGATCGTGTCGCCGGGGCGGACCACGCCGCCCTCCCGCACGATGGTCATGATCCCGGCCCTGCGCACGGTCCTGCCCTCCTCGTCCCGGCCCACCACCCGCTTGAGCAGGCCGTCCTGGAACGCGTCGATCTGGAGACAGGGATTGCGCAGGCCGGTGACCTCCAGCACCGCCGTGTCGCCGAGGCGCAGCAGTGTGCCGACCGGCAGGCCGAGCAGGTCGAGACCGCGGGTGGTGACGTTCTCGCCGAGTTCGCCGGGCGCGACCTCGAAGCCTTCTTCGCCGACCTCGGTGAACAGTTCCTCGTGGATGAGGTGGACCTGGCGCAGGTTCGGCTGGGTGGGGTCCTGCGCGACCCGCGACCGGTGCTTGACGGTCACGCCGGCGTGCACGTCGCCCTCCACCCCCAGGCCGGCCAGCAGGGTGATGCTCGGCCGGTTGGGCTTGGTGAAGGAGTGCTCACCGTTGCTGCTGACCGCTGTCACCGTCCCGCGCATACTCCGCGTCCCCCTTCGCATCGACAAGACGGTGCCGACCCTAACCCTCTCGCGCACACGTGCGGCAGAGTGTCCGCCCTCAAGAGCCGGTCCGCGGGCCCCGCGTTCCGCGTGCGTACCGTCGCCGCCGCCCGCACGCTGGTGACATGGCTGCGACGCACCCGGTGACCGTGTACCCGCCCGACGACGACGGAGCCCGGCGCGTGCGGGTGGACGGGGAGATCCTCGGCCGGGCGTACAGCGTGCGGGACATCGCCCGTTTCCTGCAGGAGGCCGGGCTGCAGGGCTGGGACGAGATGGACGTGGTCCGCTCGCGGCTGATCGACTGGCGCGGCGGCGGGCCGGGCGAGTGGACGGCGGGCGGGACGAGCGGGTCGTGACCTCCACGTCTTCATCCGGGTTCCGGTCCGACGCGGCACCCGATCTTCCGGCCCGGCATGGTGCCGGATCTTCCGGCCCGACGCGGCACCCGATCTCCTCGCCTGACGCGACGCCCGATCTTCCTGCCCGACGCGGTACCTGATCTTCTAGGCTGACGCGGTGCCCGATCAGGAAACGTACCGCCGCCGCTCCGCCCGTGTCGTGCTCGTCGACGAGGCGGGCCGGGTCCTGCTGCTCAAGTCCCACACCGACCCGGACGCTCCCGACAGGGGCCACGACTGGTCCACTCCCGGAGGGGGCGTGGAGGAGGGCGAGACCCTCGCGGAGGCCGCTGCGCGGGAGCTGTTCGAGGAGACGGGGCTGTCCGTCACGTCCGAGGCGCTCGGCTCCCCCGTGGCCCAGACGTCCGGACACGCCGACCTGGGCTGGGCCGAGGGGCTCTTCCAGGACGTCTTCTTCCACCTCCGGGTCAGGGACCACCAGGTCGACACCGGCGGCCAGGAGGAACACGAGGCCCGCCACCACGCGGGGCACCGCTGGTGGACCGTGGAGGAACTGACCGTCGGCGCCGAGGCCGTTCGCCCGTCCGGCCTCGGTGACCTGGTCGCCGATCTGCTCGCCGGACGGGTCCCGGCCGAGCCGCGCCGGTTGCCCTGGCACCACTGACGGGCCGGCACCCCTGCACAACGGGCACGACCGGCACGACCTACGGATGCCCGGCGGGCTGCTCGTCCCGCTGCCGGGAGGGGCTCCCGGAGCGGGCGAGACACGAGGTGACCACGACGAACGGCCACACGGACTGGACGGACGTCACCACCCGTTCCGCGAGCCCCGCGGCGCCCTGCCGCTGCATCTCGATCATGAACCAGACCCCGCCCACCGCCATCAGGGCGGTCGCGGCGATCGCGGGCCCGGGCCGCAGGGCCCAGGGAGCCGCGCCGCCGCCCCACGCGGCCAGCACCGGCCACACCGCGAGAAGCGTGAAGCCGATCACGGTCGCGGTGCCGTGGCGCAGGGAACCCCCGCTGCTCGGCGCGGGCAGCGCCACCACCACGAACGCCGCCACCCCGCCGCCGCCCAGTGCGAGGCGGCCGGCGTTGGCAGCGGCCCGCAGCCCCCAGGCGGTCAGCAGGTGACAGACGCCCAGGGCCGCCAGCGCCCCGTTCATCACCCAGTACCCGGGCGCCCCGTAGGCCGCCAGGACGCTGATCGTCCGGGCGAGGGGGTCGTAGCCGGGCCCTTCCAGGGCCGCCGCGATCGTCCAGCCCGCGATGAGCAGGACGGGCGCGCACCCGGAGGAGAGCAGGGCCCAGCGGGGAACGATTCGCACCGGACCACCATAAAGCGCACAGGCCCGGTCAGCGCCCGATCAAGGTCGGTCAGGGACGCCAGCCGTACTGCGGGGGGATCCGCACGTCGCCGCCGAGTTCCCGGGCGGCGCGCCGGGCCCAGGTGGGCTCGCGCAGCAGTTGCCGGCCGATCAGGACCGCGTCGGCCTCGCCGGCGGCGAGGATCTTCTCTGCCTGGCCGGGATCGGAGATCTCACCGACGGCGGCCACCGGCATGTCCGTCTCCCGCTTGATCCGGGCGGCGAACGGCACCTGGTAGTTCGGGCCGACCGGGATGGTCACGCCAGCGGCGTTGCCGCCGGTGGAGACGTCCATCAGGTCCACGCCGTGCTCGGTCAGGACCCGGGCCAGGGCGACCGACTCGTCCGGGGTCCAGCCGCCCTCGTCCAGCCAGTCGGTGGCCGACAGGCGGAAGAAGAGCGGGAGGTCGTCCGGCCAGACCTCGCGCACGGCGTCGACGACCTCGACGGCGTAGCGGATGCGGTTGTCGAAGTCGCCGCCGTACTGGTCGGTGCGCCGGTTGCTGTGCGGGGAGAGGAAGTTGCCGATCAGGTAGCCGTGGGCGCCGTGGATCTCGACGACCTGGAAGCCGGCGGCGAGGGCGAGCCGGGCGGAGGCACGCCACTGGTCGAGGGTCTCGCGGATCTCCTCGACGGTGAGCTCGTGCGGGACCTTCAGACCGGGGTACGGCTCGGCGCTCGGGCCGACCGGGGTCCAGCCGTGCTCGTCCGGCCCGACCGGGCGGTCGCCCTTCCAGGGCTGGCTGGTGGATGCCTTGCGGCCGGCGTGGGCGAGCTGGATGCCCGCGACGGTGCCCTGGCTCTTGAGGAAGTCGGTGATGCGGCGCAGTCCGCCGGCCTGTGTCTCGTTCCACAGGCCGAGGTCCTGGGGCGAGATCCGGCCCTCGGGCGAGATGCCGGTGGCCTCCAGGATGACGAGGCCCGTGCCGCCCGCCGCGCGGGCGCCGTAGTGCTGGAAGTGCCAGTCGGTGGCCACGCCTTCGGCCAGGCCGTCGGGGGCGGCGGAGTACTGGCACATCGGCGGCATCCAGACCCGGTTGGGGATGGTCACCGAGCGCAGGGTGTAGGGCTCGAACAGAGAACTCACAGAAAACTCCTGACAGGGGTGGGAGGAACATCAAGCGTCGTGCGGCCTTCCGGGGCCGGACATCGCCGGAACCGGCGCCGTCAGCCGACCCGGAGGACGATCTTTCCCCGGGTGTGGCCTTCCTGGCTGAGCCGCCAGGCCTCCGCGGCCTGGGCGAGCGGCAGCACGCGGGCGATCGGGACCCGCAGCTCGCCCGCGTCCGCCAGGGTCCCGAGTGCGGCCAGGCCGGCGCTGTCCGGACGCACCCACACGTAGTGGCCGCCCTCGGAGAGCACCGCGTCGTCGACGATCGACGCGAGCCGCCGCGGGCTGCCGAGCAGACGGAGGGAGAGGTCGGCGGCGTCACCGCCGATGAAGTCCAGCGCGGCGTCGACCCCTGCGGGGGCCAGGGCGCGCACCCGGTCGACGAGACCGGGTCCGTAGGTCACCGGCTCGGCGCCCAGTTCCCTGAGGAAGGGGTGGTTGGCCTCGCTCGCCGTGCCGATGACCCGGGCGCCCAGCGCCTTCGCGATCTGCACGCCGAGCGATCCCACGCCGCCGGCCGCCGCGTGCACCAGCACGGTGTCGCCGGCGGTCACGCCGACACGCCGGACCGCCTGGTGGGCGGTGAGTCCGGCCAGCGGCAGAGCGGCGGCCTCCTCCCAGCTCAGGGCGGCCGGCTTGGGGGCGAGCAGGCGCACGTGGGCCGAGACCAGCTCGGCGTACGCGCCCGACTGGACCTGGTCCTTGCGGATGTAGCCGACCACCTCGTCGCCCACCGCGTACTCGTCGACGTCGAACCCGACGGCCTCGACGACCCCGGCCACGTCCCATCCGGGGACGAGGGGGAAGCGCACCTCCATGAGGGCGTCGAGGTGGCCCGCGGCCAGCTTCCAGTCGACCGGGTTCACCCCGGCTGCCTTCACCCGGACCAGAACCTCACCCGGCGCGACCTTGGGGTCGGGAATTTCGGCCCGCTCCAGAACGTCTGCCGATCCGTATCGGCGCATCACAACAGCTTGCACACGTTGACATTACCACTTCGCGGATACCCGCATTCGCAATATACGGCGTACGCAAACAGCTTCGCGAAGGCGCACCCCTGGCCGACCCCGGGCGAGTTCCCTACGTCACATTCGCGTCGCACCCGCGCCCCGACGGGGAGAGCGCACCGGAAAACCCATCCGCCCGACGAGCAACTGACGCAGCGGGCACTCCTATGACAAGCAGACCGCACCGGTCACAGCTCTCGTACACCAGAGCCCACTCGATACCCGCGTTTGATTCTCCTGACCCCCGCCGGACCCGGACACACCCAGGTACGGCCACACAACCGACCGGAAATGACTTCCCGGGCGGCGAGGCGAAAGATCTAGCCTTGGTCGCAGCATGCGCAAAAGGGGGACTTGTGGCCACACTTGGCAAAAAGGATTCAGAATGACCGTGGGGGTGCTGATCGTCGACGACCACCCCTTGTTCCTCCAGGGGCTGCGGGTCGCGCTGGACTCCGAAGGCGACCTGGTGGTGGTCGGGGAGGCGGGCAGCGGCGAGGAGGCGGTGGAGGCCGTCGCCCGCCTCGGGCCCGCCGTGCAAGTGGTCCTCATGGACCTGCGGCTGCCCCGGATGCCGGGGGTGGAGGCGATCCGCGCGATCACCTCGAAAGCCGCCGGCCACCGGCCTCGGGTGCTCGTCGTCTCCCAGTACGAGGACGACGACGAAGTGGTGGCGGCGCTGCGCGCGGGCGCCCACGGCTATGTGGCCAAGGAGGCGTCCCGGGACGAACTGCTGCGGGCGGTGCGGACGGTGGCCGAGGGCGGCGCGGTCTTCAGCGCGTCCATCGCCGAACGGCTGGGCACGTACTTCTCCGCCATCCACGATTTCCCCGGCCGGCTCGCCTTTCCCCAACTCACCAACCGGGAGCGGGAGATCCTCGACCTGCTGGCCCGCGGGCACACCAACCGGCGGATCGCCCGCCACCTGGTCCTGTCGGACAAGACGGTACGCAACCACGTGTCCCACATCTTCGCCAAGCTCCAGGTCACCAACCGCGACGACGCCATGACGCGGGCGCGGGACGCCGGCCTGGGTGCATGACGCCGCCGCCCTGGAACCCCCTCGCGCGAGCGGTCAGCCCGTACCGCCCGGCCGCCGCTCGTGGGCCGGTTCGGCGGCCAGCGCGCACCAGGCGCGGCCTGCGTCGTCGGCGCGTTCCGCCGTCACCGGCAGTCAGTGCCTCCCGCTCGCCCCGCTCCAACTGTGCCGGGCCGGTCGGCAGCGGCTCGGCGGCGGCCCACGGCGCGTCGGGCGGCAGCCGCCGGGAGCGCGCGGGGCCGAGCCCGGTGGAGCGGCGGGGCCGGGACGTCGGGCACGGCCACGCGGACGTCCGGGTCGCCGCGCCTGGCCCGGGTGCCGGCTTCGGCGTCGCCGCCCCTGCCTCCTCCACGTGCATCATTCATCTCATGCCAGAAGTTCCGCAGGGTGAGCGGAGTGATGATGGGCCCGGCCGGCGTCGGCCCCGCCCGGATCCCGGTCACCGGCTGACCGCAGCCCCGTACGTACCGCACCCGCACGCCGTACCGCCCGTCCCGCACCCCGGAGATCCGCACCCATGACCACGACGACGTCCCAGCCGCCCGCCTCCCCCTCCCCGTCCCCGGCGGCCGGGTCCGAGGTCTGGGTGCGGCGCGCGGCGACCGTCCCCGACAGCCCGGGCTATCCCACCGTGGACGAACTCATCGACCGCTTCCGGGCGCTGGCCGCCCGCCACCCCGGCCTGGTGACCGAGCACCGCATCGGCACCTCCACCCTGGGCGAGCCCCTGCTCTGCTTCACCGTCCACGAGGGTCCCCTCACCCCCGACACGGACCACTACGTCGTCGTCGGTGGCGTCCACCCCAACGAACCGGTCGGCGCCGTGACGACCCTGCACCTGGCCACCGCCCTGTGCGAGGAACCGGAACTGCGCGCACACTTCGGCGGCGCCTGGCAGATCGTGCCGTGCGTCGACCCGGACGGGGCCCGGCTCAACGAGGGCTGGTTCGGCCGCCCGGCCGACAAGCGCGCCTACGGACGCCACTTCTACCGGCCGGCCGGCCGCGAACAGGTCGAGTGGACCTTCCCGTTCGCCTACAAGAAGGCGTACTTCGACCAGGTCCTCCCCGAGACCCTGGCACTGATGCGACTGCTGGACGACACCCGCCCCCGCTTCCTGACCACCCTGCACAACTGCGAGGCGGGCGGCGTCTACTACTACGTGAACCGGCCGGCGCCGGAGCTGTACGGCGTCCTCGCCGACATCCCCGCCTCGCTCGGGCTGCCGCTGGCGACCGGCGAACCCGAGGCCGCCCACACCCCCCGGCACGCCCCGGCGGTCTACGGCTGCATCGACATGCGGGACGCCTACGACCACCTGGAGAGCCTCGGCGTCGACGCCGCCGCCACGATCGGGGGCTCCTCCAGCGCCGCCTACGCCGAGCGGTACGGCACGTTCTACTTCGTGGCCGAGGTGCCGCACTGGAGCCACCCGGACGCCGACGACGACACGCCCACCGGGGAGCGCCACGCCGACGTGGTCCGGCGCCGCGCCCGCGCCCTCGGTGAGACCGGCCAAGTCCTCGCCGCCGTCCTCGACGCGGCCCGCCCCCGCCTGACCATCCGGTCGCCCTTCCTGCGCGCGGTGGAGGACTTCGTGCCCTCGCTCACCGAGATCGCCGCGCTGGAGGCGAACCGCGCCGACGGCCTGCCCGACCGGCCCGCCACCGTCTCGGAGACCTACGACTGCGAAGCGAGCGTGCACAGTTTCCGCATCCGCTTCGGCGGCATGCTGCTGCGCGCCCTGGGCGCAGAGGTGGCCGCCGGCACGGCCACCTTCGAGGTCCGCAGGCTCCACCGCGAACTGCTCGACCGCTACGCGTCCTGGGAACGCGAGGCCGAGCCGGTGACCGGCGACCCCGTCCCGGTCGCCACCCTCGCCGGGATCCAGTACGGCGCGCTGCTCGCCGCCGCCGACCACGCCCGTGCCGCCGACCGCCCGGGCCTCATGGCGGAGCCCGGATGACGTACCCGCCCCGCCGCTCGGTGGAGACCCTGGCGGCTCCAGGGCCCGCCCAGGCCCTGGGATGATCCGACCATCCCTCTGCACAGCCCGAACCGGCCCGTGTCATGCGCGACATCAGGAGGACACCGTGACGACGACCGCCACGACCGCCACGACCACCGCGCCGCCGGTCACCCTGGCGCGGGTCCGCCTCGGGGCGGGCGGACCGCTGAGCGACGTACGGGTCGAGAAGGGGCTGGTCACCGCCGTGCACCCGGCGGGCGACGCGCCTCGCGCCCCGGGTGAGCGCCTCGACCTGGACGGCCGTACCCTGCTTCCCGGCCTCTGGGACGCGCATGTGCACATGGTGCAGTGGGCCGGGGTGCGCCGTCGGCTCGACCTGTCCGGCGCCGGGTCGGCCCGGGCGGCGGCCGACGCGGCGGGCCGAAGGGCCGTCACCCTGCCGCCCGGCGAGATCCTCGTCGGCTACGGCTTCCGCGACGGGCTGTGGCCGGACACCCCCGGCAAGGAACTCCTGGACGCGGTCGCCGGGGACCGGCCCGTACTGCTGATCAGCGCCGACCTGCACTGCGCCTGGCTGAACTCGGCCGCCCTCGCCGCCCTCGGACACGGTGACCATCCGACGGGGCTGCTGCGGGAGGGCGCGGGCATGCGGGCGATCGCCGACCTGACCGCCGTACCCGACGAGGTGACGGACCGGTGGGTGCACGAGGCGTGCGCCGCGGCGGCCGCACGCGGTGTCACCGGGGTCATCGACTTCGAGTACGCCGACAACATCACCGACTGGACCCGGCGGGCGCACACCGCCCCGATGCCGCTGCGGGTGGCGGCGTCCATCTGGCTGCCGCATCTCGACGCGGCGATCGAACGGGGGCTGCGCACCGGGCAGGTGCTGGACGCGCCGGGCGGCCTGCTCCGGGTCGGGCCGTTCAAGCTGCTCACCGACGGCTCGCTCAACACCCGTACCGCACTGTGCCACGACGCCTATCCGGGCCTGGAGCCCGGTACGCCCGGCGCGCACGGGCTGGAGGAGGTGTCGCCGGCCGACCTGGTGAGGCTGCTGCGGTACGCGTCCTCCCACGGCATCGATCCGGCCGTGCACGCCATCGGGGACCGCGCCAACGAGATGGCGCTGGACGCCTTCGAGGCGGTGCGCTGCCACGGCCGCGTGGAACACGGCCAGTTGCTGGCCGCCGAGGACATCCCGCGCTTCGCCGAGCTGGGCGTCACCGTCGGGGTGCAGCCCACCCACGCCGTGGACGACCGGGACGTGGCCGACCGGCACTGGAGCGGCCGTACCCACCGGGCGTACGCCTTCGCCGACCTGCTGCGGGCCGGGGCCGTACTGGAGCTGGGGTCCGACGCGCCGGTCGCGCCGCTCGACCCGTGGCTGACCATCGCCTCCGCCGTGGCCCGGACGGACGGTGAGCGGGAGCCGTTCCATCCCGAGCAGCGCATCCCGGTGGCCGACGCGCTCGCGGGGTCCACGCGGGGCAGGCGGCTGATCCGGGTCGGTGACCCGGCGGACCTGGTGGTGACCGACGCCGACCCGTTCGACGCGGACGCGCGCACGCTGCGGGAGATGCCGGTGCACGCGACGATGCTGGCCGGCGCCTGGACCCACCGCGGGCCGTCCTGACCCCGGTCGCCCCTCGGGGTCAGGACGGGTCCGGTCCAGCCTGCACGAGACGGCGCGGTCTCCGCTCCCGGTGATCCCGACGGCAGGCTCGATCCGCGGGCCCGCTGCGGGCTCACTTCCCCAGGACGGCGAGGAGCGCGTCGTTGACCTCCTCCGCGTGGGTCCACAGCAGTCCGTGCGGGGCGCCCTCGATCTCCACGTACTCGGCGGACGGCAGCGCCTTGTGGAACGGCCGCCCCGTCGCCTCGACCGGCAGGATGCGGTCGCCCGTACCGTGCAGGATCAGGGCCGGCACGTCGATGGCCTGGATGTCGGCCCGGAAGTCGGTGTACCAGGTCGAGGGCGCGGCAGCCGCGGCGAAGAAGCCGCCGGCCGCGGCGACGTTCCAGCTGTTGCGCACGGCCTCCTCGCTGATCCGGGAGCCGAGGTTCTCGTCGAGGTTGTAGAAGTCCTTGTAGAAGTCCTTGTAGAAGTCCGTGTAGTAGGCGTAGCGGTCCGCCTTGACGGCCGTGACGACGCCGTCGAAGACCAGCACGGCGTCCCGCAGATCGAGGGTCTCCAGCACGGTGTTCAGATCGGCCGCGAAGGTGTCGTAGTCGTACCCGGTGGCCGGCCGGCTGGACTGCCCGAAGCCGCGGCGGTCGTAGGTGATCACTCGGTGGCCCGCGTCCAGCAGCGCGGCGCTCTGGCGTTCCCAGGAGTGTCCGTCGAGCGGGAAGCCGTGGATGAGGACGACCGGCTGTCCGGTGCCGTGGTCCTCGTAGGAGAGGTCGATGGTGGTGGAGTTCTCCTGACCCACGGTGATGTAAGGCAAGGTCTCTTCCTTCGTTCGGTGTGACTGGTGCGCGCGGGGGCGCGCTCCGGCTTCGACGAGGCGGGGCGCTTCGTGGACGGGCTCGGCGTTCCGGCGGCCGACGCCCGGGGTCCGGGGTCCGGGGCATGCGCGGCACGGGACTGCATCACGCCAGGGTGGACGTCTGGCCCTGTGTTGTCCTCGAGTGCATCGCTTCTTGCCTGGCCGGGGCCGGCGTGCTCGCGAGTCCTGCCGCTGAACGGGCAGGCCGCGGCCGGGCGGCCGTCCGGGTGCACGCAGGGAACGGTTAGAGTGCATGGAGAGACAAGGCCCCCGAAAGGGCGGTGCCGGCCGTCGGCGCGGTGGGAGACCGGCCTCGGCGGGCGAGTGCGCATGGGGTGGATCGTAGAAATGGCAGGAGCAGGCGGTCCGCTGTCCCGCAGCGGTCTGCGCGGCCGGGAGGCCGAGCTCGGCGAGCTCGACGCGCTGATCGCCTCTGTGGCCCGCACCGGAGGCGGCGGGTTGGTGCTCATTCGGGGCGAACCGGGCATCGGCAAGACCACGCTGCTCGCCGAAGCCGTCTCCAAGGCCGGCTCGGCGGGGTTCTCCGTCGGCGTCGGCAAGGCCGACGAACTGCATCACCTCGTGCCGCTGTCGTCGTTGGCGGCCTGTGTCCTGCGAGGTGATCGGCCCCTGCTGTCCGGCGATGCCTTCGCCGATCTGGCCCGCAATCACGACCAGCGGATCTGGCTGGTGGAACGCCTGGCCGAAGCGATCGAAGCCAGGGCGGGCGGCGTGCCGGTACTGATCGGCCTCGACGACGTGCAATGGGCCGATCCGCTGAGCCGGTTCGCCCTGCAGCAGCTTCCGACGCGTCTGCGGACCTCGCCGGTGCTGTGGATGCTGACCGGGCGACGGGAGCCCGCCGGCCCGGCGGAGGAGATCGTCGCGGCCGCGGCCGGAAACCTCACGACCGTCACCGTGCCCTTGGGTCCCCTGACCGGCGCGGCCATCGCCCAACTGGCCGACGACGCACTCGGGGCGGCGGCCGACGAGCGGGTACGGGAACTGCTCGACGGAGCGGGCGGGAACCCGTTCCTGGCCGTCGAGATGCTGGCGGGCCTGCGCACCGCCGATGCCTCGGACACCCTCGTGCCCCCGGGGCTCGTGGTGGGCGTGCGCGGCAGACTGAGGTCCCTGAAGTCCGACACCCTGCGCTTCCTCCAGATGGGCGCGGTCCTGGGACGCAGGTTCGGCTTCCATGACGCCGCCGCACTCTGCGGCCGGCCGGCCGCCACCCTCATCGCGGCGCTGGAGGAGGCCGTGCGCGCGGGGCTCCTGGACGACGACGGTGATCACCTGGTCTTCCGGCATGATCTCCTGCGCCAGGCGGTCTACGCCGACATCCTGCCGTCGGCCCGCAAGGCACTGCACCGAGAGGCCGCGCGCGGTCTTGTCGCCGCCGGCCACCGGCCGATCGACGCGGTGCCGCACGTCCTGCGGGGCGCCCTGCCCGGAGACGAGGAAGCCGTGGCGCTGCTGCGGCGCGCGGCCGACGACGTACTGCCGGTCACCCCGGACCTCGCGGCCGACCTCATGGCGCGCGCCCTGGAACTGGTGCCGTCGGCACGGCCGTCGAGGTTCGCGGTGGGGGAACAGGCGATACTGTGCCTGACCCGGGCCGGCCGGAGCCGGGACGCCCTGTCCACGGGCGACGGGCTGCTGGCCGGCCGGCCACCGCTGGAGGTGTTCAGCCGGCTGCAGGCCGCCCTCGGCGGGACGCTGTGGAGCATGGACCTCGCCGGTGAACTGCGCCGCCGGACCGAGGCCGCCCTCGCCACGGGAGGCGCCGCCCCGGAGATCGCGGCGCGGCTGGCGGCCCTGCGCACCCTGGCCCTGTCCCGGGAGCACGATCTGGCCGCGGCGCGTGAGGCGGGCGAGAGAGCGCTGCGTGCCGCCACCGACATCGGCGACCGGGAGGCACACGTCCTGGCCTTGTCCGGGCTCGGTGAGATCGCGCAGAACGCGGGCGAGAACGCCGTGGCGCTGGAGCGCTTCACCGCGCTGAGCGCCATTGATCCCGCCTTCCTGCCCGAGGAGATCGTCGCGCACCTGCATGTGGACGACTTCGCGTCCGGGCAGCGGCTGCTCCTGCGGGCGACGGAAGCCGGGGCGACGCGTCAGGCGATGCTGCTGTGGGCCCAGGGCCAGCACGATCTGGGCCTCGGCCGGCTCGATGACGCCGACGCCGATTTCGTGACCATGGAACACCTGGAGGACGAGGTGCGGGTACCCGTCCAGCAGGTGAACGGCCGCGTGATCCGCTCCCGGATCGCTCTGCTGCGCGGCGACCGGGAAGCGGCGCGGGAGCATCTGATCGCGGCGCGGGAGAGGCTGGCGGCCAAGCCGAACCCGGGCAACACGGCCGCTGTGCGCTTCCTGGAAGCCGTCCACGCCGAGGCGGACGGGGACATCGGCCTCGCCGTCGTCAAGGTCCGGCAGGTGCAGCGGGAGAGCGCCTTCATGCGCTGGCGGCTCCTGCGCGACTGGGTCGACTCCGCGATCCGCATGGCCCTGAGCGGGGCGGACCACGAGCTTGCCGAGGACCTCGCCGCACAGGCCGACGCCCACGCCGGACGCAACCCTGCCGTGCCGACCGCCACGGGCGTCGCGGCGCAGGCCCTCGGGCTCGTACGGAACGATCTCGCCCTGCTCGAACGCTCCGTGGAACTGCTCGCCGCGAGCCCCCGCCCACTGGTCCGGGCAGCCGCGTCCGCGGATCTCGGACAGGCCCTCCTGGCGACGGGCCGGAAGCAGCAGGCGGTGGCCGCGCTGACCGGCGCCCGTGACACGTTCGCCGAGTCGGGCGCCCACGCCGCGGCGGCACGGGTCCAGCGAGCTCTGCGGGATGCGGGGGCCGCCGGCCGCGGGGCAGCGCCCGTGCGGCGCCCCGTGGAGGGATGGGGTGCTCTCACGGCCTCGGAGAAGAAGATCGCGCACCTCATCGCCCAGGGCCACACCAACCGGTCGGCCGCGGACCTGCTCGTGGTGTCCCCGCACACGGTCAACACCCACCTGACGTCCGTCTTCCGCAAACTGTCGATCAACTCCCGGGTGCAACTGGCCAACGTGGTCATGGCCCTGCCCGACAGCTGAGGGAATCCGTTGGTACGTTCACGCGATGCCGTACCGGACTCGGATGCGTATGACTGGGACATTCCCACACCGTCGGAGGTCACCAGGCATGCACGGACCCGGCTCCGCGCCGCCGACCATCGTGCTGGTGCACGGTGCGTTCACGGACGCCTCGTCCTGGGCGGAGGTCATCGGTCTGCTGCACGCCGACGGACTGACCGTGCGCGCCCCGGCGAATCCGCTGCGCGGTCTGGCGCAGGACGCCGCCTACCTCAGGAGCATGCTGCGTGACATCGACGCGCCGGTCGTTCTGGTCGGCCACGACTACGGTGGCGCGGTCATCACCCAAGCCGCCGCCGACGCCGACAACGTCGTGGCCCTGTGCTACGTCGCGGCGTTCGGCCTCGACGCCGGCGAGTGCGTCCTGGACATCCTGAACCGGTTCGCCCCCGCGCCGGCCGCCGACGCGACCCGCACCGTCGCTCTGCCCACCCGGTTCCCCGGCGGCCCGGACAGCGAGCTGTACATCCGCGCGGAGCTGTTCCCAGACGTCTACGCCGCCGACCTGTCGCCCGCCGTCAAGGAGCTGCTGTCCGTGGCACAACGCCCGATCGCGTGCGGCGCGCTGACCGGTCGAGCGGGACCGCCGGCCTGGGCCTCCATGCCGTCCTGGTACGCCATCGCGACCGCCGACCGGATACTCAACCCCACGGCCCAGCGCTTCATGGCGCAGCGTATGGCGGCCACCGAGCACGTGCTGGACGGGTCGCACGCCGTTGTGCTGTCGCGGCCCGATGCCGTGGTGAGGATGATCCGGGAAGCTGCCGAACAGGGACGATGACCGCGGCGGCGAGTGAACCGCCAGAGTGCCGTGCCATGAGCCCATCAAGGGCGTTCAAGATGCGTTCGAACAGAAGACACCCATGTGGACTACCCTGACGGCTCATGGAGTCCGCCGGCCTCGCGACATCGGCCCCGGCCCGCGGACCGTCACTCTGCAAAGGCACTCGCATGATCTCACCGGCCGGACGGCCGACGCGGCGCACCGCCGTCCGCTGGGCCGGAGCCCTGGCGCTGGCACTGGCGACCACCGGGTGTGCCGGCGGAACCGGCGCCGGGTCCGCCGCCGGCGAGGTCACCTCCATCACCGTGCTCGACTACTACACCCAGCGGTCCGAGCACACCCAGTGGGACCAGGTGCTCACCGCGTGCGGCAAGACCGCCGGCGTCCGGGTCGAGCACACGAGCGTCCCGCCGGCGTCCCTTGTCCCCAGGGTCCTGCGGCAGGCCTCGTCGCGGACCCTTCCCGACCTGCTGATGCTGGACAACGCCGACCTCCAGCAGGTCGCGCAGACCGGCGCGCTGACCCCGCTGGACCAGTACGGCATCGACACCAGCGGCTTCGCCGAGGGCATCCTGTCGGCGGGCACGTACGACGGAAAGGTGTACGGGCTGGCTCCCTACGTCAGCACGGTCGCCCTCTTCTACAACAAGGACATGCTCGCCGAGGCCGGTGTCGCCGTACCGAGGACCTGGGACGAGCTGAAGGAGGCGGCCGCGGAGCTGACCCGGCCCGGGCGCCACGGCATGGCGGTCGACGCGAGCGCCACGTTCGAGAGCAGCTGGCAGTTCCTGCCCTTCCTGTGGTCCAACGGCGGGCACGAGAAGCAGCTGGACACTCCGCGGGCCGCACAGGCGCTCCGCCTGTGGGTCGACCTGGTGAAGGACGGGTCCATGTCGAAGTCGGTGCTCAACTGGACGCAGGCCGACGTCCACGACCAGTTCGCCGCCGGCCGCACGGCCATGATGATCAACGGACCCTGGCGGACAGCCGCCCTGAACGACGACGAGGACCTGCGCTGGGGAGTGGCCCCCGTCCCCGTCCCCCGGGCGGGGCAGGCCCCGGTCACGCCGCTCGGCGGTGAGGTGTGGACCGTCCCGCAGAGCTCCTCCGAGGAACGGCAGAAGAAGGCTGCCGAGGTCCTCACCTGCCTGAACAGCGCGTCCAACACGCTCACCCTGGCCAAGCAGCACTTCACCGTGCCGTCCCGCACCGCGGTCGCCGCCCGGTATGCCGAACAGGATCCGACGATGGCCGTCTTCGTCAAGAGCACGGAAGGAGCACGCGTCCGTACCGGCGAACTCGGCGTCCGGTGGCCCAAGGCGGCGACCGGGATCTACACCGCGATCCAGTCCGCGCTGACAGGAGAGCAGACACCGGAGGAAGCTCTCAGGCGTGCGCAACAGATCGCGACCAGTGACTGACCGGTCTCTCGATCGCACTGGTGTCGGTGATCGCCCTGATCCAGCGGGTTCACGCGATGTGCCGCCCCCGCCCGGCTGGCACGGTGTCGCTGAAGGCAGACACCAGTCGAAGGGCGGAGATCATGGCGCCGGAAGTCCAGGAGAGAAGCGCCCCCGGCGGCTTCCACACCACCGATCCGCTGCCCGCCCGAGGCAGACGGGCCTACTGGCGCGAGGCCCTGTCCCGGACATTCGGCGCCGTGGACATCATCGTCCCCGACGAGGTGTACTCCGGCATGATCCGTGCGACGCCGCTCGGCCCTCTCCAGGCCGTGACCGTGGACGGCGACGGCCTGTCCGCCCTGCGCACACGCCGGCTCGTCACGCAGTACGGCCAGGACGAGGACGTGGTGGTCAATCTGCTGGTCAGAGGAGTCGGCCGGCTGGAGCAGGACGGCCGTGACGCGCTCCTCGGGCCCGGGGACATCTTCGTCTACGACATGGCACGCCCTCTCCAACTCGAATTCCCCCAGCCCTTCCGGACCAAGTCCCTGGTCCTGCCCAGAGACGTTCTGGGCCTGAGCGAGTCCGACGTGGCTCGCATCACCGCCTGCCCGCTCGGCTCCGACACACCTCTCAGCGGTCTGCTGTCGCCCTTCATCTCCGGCATCGTGGACGGCGCCGGAAACCACCTGCCGCGCACCAGCGAGCTGATGGCGCGCAACGTCGTGGATCTGCTGGGTGTGCTGGCCGACGAAGTCATGGGCCGGACCGGGGGCGGGACGACCGGGGAGACGCGCGGTGGGAACCTGGCGCTGCTGCTGCGGATCCAGGCGTTCATCGACCGGCATCTCGCGGAGCCCGATATGACCCCGCAGACCATCGCCCAGGCCCATTACATATCCCTGCGCTATCTGCACAAGCTGTTCGAGAGCGAGGAGGCCACGGTCGGCCGGTGGATCCAGCGGCGCCGCCTGGAGGCGTGCCGACGCGACCTGGCGCTCCACGGGAACGCCACGATCGCCGCGGTGGCACACCGATGGGGCTTCGCCAGTGCCGCGCATTTCAGCCGGGTGTTCCGGGCCGCATACGGGATGTCCCCCCGTGAGTGGCGCGGCGCCCGGGACGTGACACCGCAGGTGCCGTCGTCCGCACGGCTCGTCGATGCCTGAGACCGGTGGCCGACACCGGGCGGACCGGAAGCGGTCCGTCACTTCTCGATCAACGCCCTGCGCCGCGCGCCGGCATCAGGTGAGCCCCGCCGTGGCCCATACCGCGCGCCGAGCCGACGGCCCTTCGAAGGACGTCCCGACCACCGCCCGGACCCTGCGGCCTGCTCCCGGCCCCTCGCTCGTGGCCGTCGGTCCGGTCCGACCGCCGCCTCACCCCTCCGGCTCGCCGAGCCGCCCGAGCGCCCGGGGCTCGGCGAGCGCGGCCCGGCCGCCCGCGCCCAGCAGCCCCGTCGGCTCCAACGGCTCCTCGGCGGCGAGGCGGGACAGTTCCCGCCGGGAGACCGCGGTGACGACGGGTGGCATGGCGGCGCGCACCAGTTGGGCCGCGCGCAGCCAGCCGGGTACGTACACGGCCGGCCGGCGCCGTTCGACCGCGTCGGCCAGCCGGCCGGCCACGTGGGCCACCGAGTGGATCTTGCGGGCCGGCGGCGGCAGGTGGCCGCGCAGCTCGCGCAGGACCGCGTGCCGGTCGGCGTCGCGGATCATGTCGGTGTCGGTCCAGTTGATGTAGGCGATGCCGACGCCCACCCGCCGGTGGGCCACCTCGGCCCGCAGGGACTGGGCGAACGACTCCACACCGGCCTTCGAGGCGCAGTACGCGCTCATCAGGGGCACCGCCCCGATGGAGGCGAGCGAGGCCACCTGGAGGTAGTAGCCGCGGGTGGTGAACAGGTCGGGCAGGAAGGCCCGCGCGGACACGGCACTGCCGACGAGGTTCACCTCGACGACGCGGCGCCAGGTCGCGGGGTCGGACTCGGCGAACGGTCCGCCCTCGGCCACGCCCGCGTTGGCCACCAGCACGGACGGCGCCCCGAGCCGCTCCCGGACCCCGGCGGCGGCCCGGGCCATGGCGGCGTCGTCCGTGACGTCGGCCTCCCAGCACCAGGACTCCCCGGGCAGCGCGTCCCGCACCCGGACCAGCGTCGCCTCCTCACGGCCCAGCAGGGCCAGCCTCATGCCCCGCCGGGACAGCTCGTGGGCCAGGGCCTCGCCGACGCCCCGCGCCGCACCGGTCACGACGGCCGTCCTGCCGTCGAGCGGGCTCACTTTCACCGGCATGCGACCACTCCTCGTGCGCGGCGGACTCACCGGGTACCTCGTCCGGGCCCCGGTACGCACTCGACCAAGGGCAGGCAAAATGGTCAATCCGGACTGCACAGGCAGGGCTGTCCGAATCAGCGGTGGACGGGTGAACGGGCACTCGGACGCCGCACCCGGGCCGGGTGGCCCTTCCGCGTGACACCGGGGCACCCCTGGGCCCCGCCGGACGTTCTCACCTGCGGAAGGTCGGATGCCGGCCGCAGGGGCCGGCAGCGGAGAGGAAGATCCTTAAATGAACCACCTGAGGGTGCGCGACCTGATGAGCGACGCCGTCGTCCGCGTCCAGCGCGGCACGCCGTTCAAGGAGATCGCGCACCTGCTGCAGGAGTACGACATCACCGCCGTGCCCGTCGTGGACGCGGACGACCGTCCCGTGGGGGTGGTGTCGGAGGCGGACCTCCTGCAGAAGATCTGGGGCGGGGACACCGCGCCGCCCGGCGGCGCCAAGGCGTCGGCCACGGACGCGGCGGGGCTGATGACCTCGCCGGCGGTCTGCGCCCGGGAGGACTGGAGCGTCGTGGACGCCGCCCGGGTGATGGCCCGTCACGGCATCAAGCGGCTGCTGGTGGTCGACGCGGACGAGCGGCTGATCGGCGTGGTCAGCCGCAGCGACCTCCTGCGGGTCTTCCTGCGCAAGGACCGGGAGATCCGCACCGAGATCATCGAGGAGGCCCTGGTCCAGACGCTCGGGCTGGCTCCCTCGGCCCTCCAGGTGGACGTGACGCACGGACATGTCGTGCTCACCGGCCGGCTCCCGGAGCACGTGCCGGTCTCCGTGCTGGAGGAACTGTGCGGGCGCGTGGACGGGGTGGTGGCCGTGGAGTTCAGGGCGGCGGGCGACATGGACGCCGAAGTGACGCGCTGACACCCGCCGCCCTCCGCCGGGGACAGCCGTCCGGACGCGCGCGGGATGCGGCCGGGCGGCCCGGACGGTCGGATGGAGGCGTGCGCAGACCCATAGCCGTGGCGGACGGCCGTTTCCGCCTGCTCGCGTCGGGCAGCCTGCTCGCCGCCCTGTCGATCCTGTTCCCTCCGACCGCCGTCCCGTCGGCGGCCGACGACACCCCGATCCGCGGCTCCGCCTACATGGGCATGGGCGTCCTGGCCCACGACGGCGTGGCCGGAAGCCCCGCCGGGACCCGCGCCGTCCAGACGGAGGGCGTGGACGTCTCCAGCCACCAGGGGGACGTCGCCTGGCAGACCTTGTGGGACAGCGGGGTCAAGTGGGCCTACGTGAAGGCCACCGAGGGCACGTCCTACATCAACCCCGAGTACGGGCAGCAGTACAACGGTTCGTACGACGTCGGCATGGTCCGCGGGGCCTACCACTTCGGGACGCCGGACACCTCCGGCGGCAGCGCGCAGGCGGACTGGTTCGTCGACCACGGCGGGGGCTGGTCGGCGGACGGCCGGACGCTGCCGGGTGTGCTGGACATCGAGTGGAACCCGTACGGTTCCGCCTGCTACGGCAAGACGCCGGGGCAGCTGGTGTCCTGGATCCGTGACTTCGTCGACCGGTACCGGGCCCGGACCGGACGGGACGCGGTGATCTACACCTCCACCAGCTGGTGGAAGCAGTGCACCGGTGATGCCGACGGGTTCGGCGCCACCAACCCGCTGTGGATCGCCCGGTACGCCGCGACTCCCGGGACCCTCCCGGCCGGCTGGTCCCGGTACACGATGTGGCAGTACACCTCGACCGGTCCGATCGTCGGCGACCACAACCGGTTCGACGGGACCCTGGACCAACTGGCCGCCCTGGCCAGGGGCTGAGCGGGGCGCGTCCGGCGCGGAGCGGCTCTTTTCGGCCAACGACCGCCCTGGACCGAACAGCTGTCCAAGACCCCCTGTCGCGCCCGGGAGATGATCAATAACCTTGGGGCGTACGCCCGTTACCGCCCCCAGGGAGCCCCATGTCCACGGCTCAGCAGGTCCCCGACATCCTCTCGCCCGAGTTCGCGGCGGACCCCTACCCCGCCTACCGCGTGATGCGGGAGAGCGCGCCGCTCATCTGGCACGAGGCGACGCAGAGCTACATCGTCTCCCGCTACGAGGACGTCGAGCGCGTCTTCAAGGACAAGGCCGGCCAGTTCACCACCGACAACTACGACTGGCAGCTGGAACCGGTGCACGGCAAGACCATCCTCCAGCTCAGCGGCCGGGAGCACGCCGTACGCCGGGCGCTGGTCGCGCCGGCCTTCCGCGGCGCCGACCTCCAGGAGAAGTTCCTGCCCGTCATCGAGCGCAACTCCCGCGAGCTGATCGACGCCTTCCGGCACACCGGCTCCGCCGACCTGGTCAGCGACTACGCCACCCGTTTTCCCGTCAACGTGATAGCCGACATGCTCGGTCTGGACAAGGCCGATCACGAACGGTTCCACCGCTGGTACACGGCCGTCATCGCCTTCCTCGGCAACCTGTCCGGCGACCCGGAGGTCACCGCGGCCGGGGAACGGACCCGGGACGAGTTCGCCGAGTACATGCTGCCGATCATCCGGGAGCGGCGCGACCGCCTCGGTGACGACCTGCTCTCCACGCTGTGCGCCGCCGAGGTCGACGGCGTGAAGATGAGCGACGAGGACATCAAGGCGTTCTGCAGCCTGCTGCTCGCCGCCGGCGGCGAGACCACCGACAAGGCGATCGCCAGCATCTTCGTCAACCTGCTGCTCAACCCCGAGCAGCTCGCGGCCGTCCGCGAGGACCGCTCCCTGATCGCGCGCGCCTTCGCCGAGACGCTGCGCTTCACCCCGCCGGTCCAGATGATCATGCGGCAGTCGGCGACCGAGGTGGAGCTGACCGGCGGAACCGTCCCCGCGGGTGCCACCGTGACCTGCCTGATCGGCGCGGCCAACCGGGACGGCGACCGCTACCGGGACCCGGACCGCTTCGACATCTTCCGCGACGACCTGACCACGACGACCGCGTTCTCCGCCGCCGCCGACCACCTCGCCTTCGCGCTGGGCCGGCACTTCTGCGTCGGCGCGCTGCTGGCCAAGGCCGAGGTCGAGATCGGGGTGAACCAGCTCCTGGACGCCATGCCCGACGTACGGCTCGCCGAGGGCTACGACCCGGTGGAGCAGGGCGTGTTCACCCGGGGCCCGCAGTCGGTCCCGGTGCGCTTCACCCCTGCCGCGGCCTGAGCAGGACACGGAGGTACGGGGGAATGAGACGCACGGGGGCTCGGGGCCCCGCGAGGGGCCCCGCCGGTCACTGCACGACCGGCGTGAACCGCACCGGGAGCGCCGTGAGGCCTCGCATCCAGATCGAGTCCCGCCAGGTCAGCTCCTCCGGCTCGACCGCCAGCACCAGGTCCGGCAGCCGCTCCAGCAGCGTCTCCACCGCCGTGCGCGCCATCACGTCCGCGAGCAGCGGCGCCGGGTAGGGGCAGCGGTGCTCGCCGTTGCTGAACGACAGGTGCGCCGAGTTCTCGGCACCGACGTGCGACTCCGGCCAGATCTGCGGGTCGGTGTTGGCCGCGGCGATGCCGAGCACCACGCAGTCGCCGGCCCGGATCAGCCGGCCGCCGAGCTGGGTGTCACGCACCGCCCAGCGGCCGATGAAGTTCTGCGTCGGCGTGTCCAGCCACAGCACCTCGTTGAGCGCCTCGCCGACGCTGAGCCGGCCGCCGGAGACGTTGATGGCGAACCGCTCGTCGGTGAGCAGCAGCCTGAGGGTGTTGCAGATCCAGTTGGCCGTAGGCTGCTGGGCCGCGGCGATGACGGAGATCAGGTCCTGCACGATCTCCTCGTCGGTCAGCCCGGCCGGGTGCAGCAGCATCCGCGAGGTGATGTCCGGGCCGGGCCGCTCCCGCTTCTCCTTCACCAGCTGCGCGATCCGTTCACCCACGCGCGCGTACGCGGCCACCGGGTCGTCGCCCTCGGCCGCGTCCAGGGAGATCCGCAGATCGTCCACCAGCCGCTCGGTGTCGGTGCCCGAGTGCGGCATGCCGCACATCTGGACCACGGCGATCATCGGCAGGGCGTGCGCGTAGGTGCTCATCAGCTCGGCCTCGCCGCTGCCCGCGAAGGCGGCGATGAGTCCGTCGGCGATCTCCCGGCACTGCCGGGCCAGTTCGAACTGGTCGACGCCCTCCAGCGCCTCGGTGATCACCCCGGCCCGCCGCTGGTGCTCCTCGCCCTCGGTGAACAGCACCGACGGCTGGTACCCGACGAACGGCATCAGGGGCCAGTCCGGGGGGATGTTGGGCCACTGGTTCCAGCGGCGGCAGTCCCGCGCGAACAGCTCGTCGTGGTTGGTCACGTAGCTCAGCTCGGAGTAGCCGAGGACCAGCCAGGCCGGGATGTCCCCGTCCAGCAGCACCGGCGCCACCGCGCCGTGCTCCCGGCGCAGCGACCGGTACAGCTGCGACGGCGTCTGCTGGTACTCCAGCCCGGCCAGGCGCAGCGCGCCGTCGCCGCCGTGGGCGGGGCAGCCCGGGGGCGGCCCGTCGGGCGTGGGGTTCTCGGTCACGGTGTCGTCTCCCGGGCCATGGCGAGGTCGTACAGGTGGTCCACGAGGGTGATCAGCACGTCCTTCCCGGAGCGTCTGACCCGCGCGTCGCACTCGATCAGCGGCACGTGCTGCGGCAGGGCGAGCGCCTGCCGGATCTCCTCCAGGGAGTGGCCGGCGGAGTCGTCGTCGAACCGGTTGACGGCCACCACGAACGGCGTCCCGTGGTGTTCCAGCCGGTCGATGGCGTACCAGGAGTCGTTCATGCGGCGGGTGTCGACCAGGACGACCGCGCCGAGGGTGCCGGAGAACAGCCGGTCCCACAGGAACCAGAAGCGCTCCTGTCCGGGCGCGCCGAACAAGTAGAGCACCATGCGCTCGTTGAGGCTGATCCGGCCGAAGTCGAACGCCACCGTGGTGGTGGTCTTGCCGGCCACGCCGCTGGTCTCGTCGACCCCGACGCCGGCCTGGGTCATCACCTCCTCGGTGTTGAGGGGGCGGATCTCGCTGACCGAGCGGACCAGGGTGGTCTTGCCGACCCCGAACCCGCCCACGATGACTATCTTCAGGCCGGTCTCGGCGGCGTCGGCCAAGGGCGTACGGCCGACGGGCAGTTCAGAGGTTGCGGAGCCCATGGAGCACCTCCTTGAGAAGGGCGGAGTCGGGGAGCGAGGCGACGGACTCGGCCGCGCGCGGGTGCCGGGCGGTGATCCGGCCCATGTCGAGGAGGTCGCCGAGCAGGATGCGTACCACCGTGATCGGCAGCCTCAGTTCCGCGGCGATCTCGACCACGGCGGTCGGGTGCCGGCACATCTCCAGGATGCGGACGTGTTCCGACTGCATCCCGGCCGACGGTTCGCTCTCGCTGACCACCAGGGTGACCAGGTCGAAGGTGTCGTCGGCGCGGCTGCGTCCGCCGGTGACCGTGTAGAGCCGGTCGGGGTCGCCGGTGTCCACGGGCTTGCGGGGCGTCATGAGACGGCACCCCCTGGGAGGGGCTGGCGGGGCTCGGCCCGCAGGTGTTCGCCGATCTGCTCGACCAGTTCGGTCATCTGGTGGCCGACCACGCCGGGGTCGGCGTTCTCCTCGGCGACGACCGCGAGGTGGGCGCCCTCCCCGGCCTCGACGATGAAGAGCAGGCCGCCGTGGAACTCGGTCATGGAGTGGCGCACTCCCCCGGTTCCGTCGCCGAACTCCACGGAGGCGCCCTGGGCGAGCGCCTGGATGCCCGAACAGATCGCCGCCAGCTGGTCCGCCCGGTCCAGGGTGAGGTGGTCGGACCAGCACAGCTTCAGTCCGTCCCGGGACAGGACGAGGGCGTGCCGGGTTCCCGGGGTGCGCTCCAGAAGGTTCTGCAGAAGCCAGGTGAGGCTGTTGTCGGTGGTCTGCATGGTGGTGATGGGACGGTGGGTGCCCGGCTGACCGGTCACCGGCCCGTTCCTCCAATCTCACGTACTCAAGCGGGGGGGTAAAGGGAGCCGAGGCCTGGAGGCGGGCGCTACGGGGCGGCCGGTGGCTCGGGCCGGGCACCGGGTCCGGCGGCCTCCCGGCCGGACCGGCGGGCGCGGTGGAAGGCGCCGAAGCGGGAACCGGCGTCGCGTACGGCGGGACGCTCCCGGTCCGGTGCGCCGTCCTCGGTGCTGTCGCCGCCGCGGCGCTGCTCCCGCTCGCGTTCGGCCTCCGCCATGGTGCGGCCGGGGGTGCGGACGGGCAGCCCGTTCGGCGTGTTGTCGGGCGCGTCCGCCGGCCCGGGAAGGCCGGCGCGGGGTGCGGCGGGCTCGACGGGGGCGGGACGGGGTGCCGGGGGCGCGACGGGGGCCGGGGCCGGGGCCGCGGGAGCGGGGGCCGGCGCGGCGGGGCGGCCCTGGGCGCCGACGGGGGCGGGTTCCCGCTGCTGGGCGAGGAGCTGGCGGGGCAGCAGGACGACGACGCCGGTGCCGCCGCGGGAGGAGGGGCGGTAGTTGACGCTGATGCCGTACTTGACGGCCAGCCGCCCCACGACCGCGAGGCCGAGCCGGGTGCCCTGGAGGGAGGCGAGGTCGGTCATGCGGCCGGCCACCGACTCCTCGGCCCGGCGCATGGCCGCGGCGGCCATCTTCAGGCCGCTGTCCTCGATGGTGACGACGATGCCGGCGCTGCGCTCCTCGACGTAGACGTTGACCTCGTCGATCGGCGGCGAGAAGTTGGCCGCGTTGTCCATCAGTTCGGCGAGCAGGTGCATCACGCCCTCGGCCGCGAACCCGGTGACGGCGGCCGTGGTGGAGCAGTGCAGGCGCACCCGCTGGTAGGCGGCGATCCGGCCGACGGCGCCGCGCAGGATGGACTCCATGACGATGGGCTTGTTCCAGGCGCGGCTGGAACGGCCGCCCATGAGCAGGGCCAGCCGGTCGGTCATCAGGCCGAGCTGCGAGGTGCTGTGGTCCAGCTTCAGCAGGTCGCCGAAGACCTCCTCGCCGTGCCGCTCCTGCATCTCGCGGAGGTCGGCGAGCATGCTGACCGCCTTGGCCTGGACCCGGCTGAGCGCCTTCGCGGAGGCGGCCTGGGCGGCGGCGGCGCGGCGCTCGCTGTGGGCGAGTTCACGGACGAACGATTCAGCGGGCGCCCGGACCGCCGGGGTGCGCGGCCAGTCGAGCTCGCCGAGCACGGTGTCGGCGGACTGTCCCTCGCGCAGCCTGGCCACCGCGGCGGGCAGCAACTCGTCGGTCAGCCGCTCCAGTTCGGCCGATATGCGGCCCGACTCGTCGGCGGCCTGGCGCCGTTCGGCGTCATAGGCGACGGCGAGCCGTACGGCCTCCTCCACCTCGGCGACGAAGGTGTGCGCGAGCTGGCGCAGCTGCGGATCGGAGGGGCTGGTCACCTGGGCCAGGGCGTCCTGCGCGGTCGTTCCGTCCCGCAGCCGCTTGGCGACGGCGGGGAGGGTGACGCTGACCAGGTGCGCGGACTCGGCGGCGATCTGCGCCAACTGCGCCCTGGCCTGGGTGACGTCGTCGCTCTGCCGCAGGCCGGCCCGGCGGGCGCGCCGGATCGACAGCGTGCTGACCACGACCGTGACGGCGAGGCAGAGCCAGGCGCCGAGCATCGCGGCCAGCGGCCAGGTGCCGGCTCCGGCCGGCGCCGCGGCGACGGCCGCGCCGGCGGCCGCCGCGCTCACCACCAGGACGGCCGCGGGCACGACCGGGACGGCTCGGGGGGCCTTCGCCGACCGGCGCTGGCTGGATGGTGCAGGCACTGACATTCCGCGGTCCCTCGGGATGGAGAGCAGGAGAAACGGTCGACCGACACACACGGCGGTCACGGGTCAGGAAGCGGCCCCCAAGAGGACGGCGATCTTCCGGACCAGGTACGGGCACATGGTAGTCAACCCGTCGCGTCCCGAGATCTGACTATCCACGCACTCCGCCCAGCAATCGATTTCGGCCCGAACGTGCGGTCGACTGATCTCGCCGTGGTAATGAATGAGGCGCTCAAACTCCTTGTGCTGCTTGGCTGTTCAGCGGCCCGGACGGGCAAGTCGACGGCGCCCCGACGGAAGGATGACCGTTTCTTCAAAACATAGGAACTGCGAACAGGTGAGCACTTTCCGGCCAACTCATGACGCTCCCGCTGTCCGATCACCTCAAGACCTCCACATCACAACCGCACATTCATGCGATTGAGTCCTGGCCGGACCCCGGCCCGGCGAAGGCGCGTCGGCTGTGTGCCAGCATCTCCCGCACCGCGGGGTGGGGCGCGTTCTTCCAGACCAGGGCGAGCAGCGCCGGTGTGTCGAGGCCGTCCACGGCGCGGGCGGTCAGCCGGGGACGGTGGCCCTCGGCCATCGATTCGCTGAGCACGGCGACGCCCAGTCCGCGGGCGGCGAGGTCGGCGACGGCATCGGCGGCACCCGCCTCCAGCACGATCGAGGGCTCGAGGTGGTGCGCGGCGCAGGCCCGGTCGAACGCGGTGCGCAGGCCCGTGCCGGGCGGCATGCAGACGATCGGATGGGTCACCAGGGCGTCCAGCGTGACCCGGCTCCGGTCCGCGAGGGGGTGTCCGGCCGGGACCGCCGCGACGAGCCGCTCGCTGAGGATCGTCAGGGCCTCCAGTCCGTCCGGGGTGGCGGTCGCGGTGCCGACCAGCGCCAGGTCGAGGGTGCCGTCGCGCACCCCCTCGACGAGCCGGTCGGAGTTGTCCTCCAGGAGCGAGATCTCCACCCCCGGGTGGGCCCGGTGGAACGCGGCGAGCGCGTCGAACAGCGGGGTGAGGGTGCAGCCGATGACCATGCCGACGGTCAGCCGGCCCCGGACCAGACCGGTCACCTCCCCCACCGCGCGGCCGACCGCCCCGGCCGCGGCGAGTGCGGCGCGGGCGTGCTCCAGCGCCGCCTTCCCCGCAACGGTGAGGGTGGCGGTGCGCGCGGACCGGTCGAACAGCTCGGCGCCGAGTTCCCGTTCCAGCCGGCGGATCTGGGCGCTGACCCCGGACTGGCTGATGTGCACGCGCTCGGCGGCCCGGGTGAAGTTCCGCTCCTCGGCGACCGCGACGAAGTACTCCAACTGCCTCAGTTCCATGAGTGGTGATTCTAGTTTCGAGAAGAACCATCTGTTGGACTTCTGATCGGCGGACGGACAGGCTGGACAGCACGGAATTCGAGGTCAGGAGGAAGTCGTGGCGGAGTACGAGCACGAGTACGCGTACGAGAGGTACGAGAAGGCCGTGCGGCCCGAGGACATCACCCGGCTGTTCGTCGAGCGGTCCAACGCCGGCGACGCCGCCGGGGTCGCCGCGCTCTACGAGGAGGACGCGGTGCTGGCCTACCCGCCCGGTGAGGTGACCGTGGGCCGGGAGGCGATCCGCGCGCTGTGGGAGAAGGTGCTGTCCGGCCGGCCCCGCTTCGAGCCGGAGCCGCCGCTGCCGACCCTGGTCGGCGTCGACGGTGACATCGCCCTCACCGCCACGCCGCCGAAGGACGGGACCGGCGCCCGCGCGCAGGTCGTCCGGCGGCAGCCCGACGGGAGCTGGCTGCGGCTGCTGGACCAGCCGGAGTTCGTCCCGCCCGCCCACTGACCCGGTCGCCGGTCCGGCCCGCCCGTTCGCCCGGTCGCCGGCCGTGACCGGGCGGCCACGTCCTCGCCGAGGTCCGGGCCGGAGCCGTTCCGCACGGCGTCGCGCGTCCGCGCCGGTTCCGTACCCTTGCGGCATGCGCATGCGCCCCACCCTGAGCTGGACCCCCACCGAGGACCTGCCGCCGGGCACCACCGACCCGGAGCCGGTCGCCGAGGCGCTGGGCGCCGGCGGTGTGCTGGTGCTCAGCGGGGCGGGGATCTCCACGGAGTCGGGCATCCCCGACTACCGGGGCGAGGGCGGGAGCCTGAGCCGGCACACCCCGATGACCTACCAGGACTTCACCGGCGACGCTCAGGCCCGGCGCCGGTACTGGGCCCGCAGTCACCTGGGCTGGCGCACCTTCGGCCGGGCCCGCCCCAACGCCGGGCACCGGGCCGTGGCCGCGTTCGGGCGGCGGGGCCTGCTGTCGGGCGTGATCACCCAGAACGTCGACGGCCTGCACCAGGCCGCCGGCAGCGAGGGGGTCGTGGAGCTCCACGGCAGCCTGGACCGGGTCGTCTGCCTGTCCTGCGGCGACCTCAGCCCGCGCCGGGAACTCGCCCGGCGGCTGGCGGCGGCCAACCCGGACTTCGCGCCGGTGGCCGCCCACATCAACCCCGACGGGGACGCCGACCTCACCGACGACCAGGTCGGGGACTTCCGCGTGGTGCCGTGCGCGGTCTGCGGCGGCGTCCTCAAGCCCGACGTGGTGTTCTTCGGGGAGGCCGTGCAGCCTCGGCGGGTCGAGCACTGCCGTGCGCTGGTCCGCGCGGCGGCCTCCCTGCTGGTGCTGGGCTCCTCCCTGACGGTGATGTCCGGGCTGCGGTTCGTCCGGCAGGCGGCCGAGGCCGGCACGCCGGTGCTGATCGTCAACCTGGACCCGACCCGGGGCGACCGGCACGCCGTCACCCGGGTCGCGCTCCCGCTGGGCGAGACCCTCACCGCCGTGGCGGGCCGGCTCGGCGTACCCGTCGACGCCTAGCCGCGGGGCTCCGGCTCCAGCTGCACCAGCAGATCCCCGCCCTCGACCTGCTGGACGCGGTGGACGGCCAGCCTGGTCACCGTGCCCGCCCGGGGCGCGGTGATCGCCGCCTCCATCTTCATCGCCTCGATGCTGGCCACCGTGGCCCCGGCCGCCACCTGGTCGCCCTCGGCGACCGCGAGGGTCACCACACCGGCGAACGGCGCCGCGACCTGCCCGGGGTCGCTCCGGTCGGCCTTCTCGGTCACCGGGACGTCGGAGGCCGCCGCCCGGTCCCGGACCTGGATCGGCCGCAACTGCCCGTTGAGACCGGCCATCACGGTCCGCATGCCCCGCTCGTCGGCCTCGCCGATCGCCTGGAGCTCGATGAGCAGCCGTACGCCGGGTTCGAGGTCGACGGTGTACTCCGTGCCCGGCCGCAGCCCGTAGAAGAAGTCCTTGCTGTCCAGGACGCCGGTGTCGCCGTACGTCCGCCGGTGGGTCTGGAACTCGCGGGACGGGCCGGGGAACAGCAGCCGGTTGAGGGTGGTGCGCCGGTTCCCGGCGAGGCCGGCGCGGTCCTCGGCGGACAGTTCCGTGACCGGTGCGGCCTCGGCGCGGTCCCGCAGCGCCTTGGAGCGGAACGGTTCGGGCCAGCCGCCGGGCGGGGTGCCCAGCTCGCCGCGGAGGAAGCCGATGACGGAGTCGGGGATGTCGTACCGGTCCGGGTCCGCCTCGAACCGCGCCGGGTCGACCCCGGCGCCCACCAGGTGCAGGGCCAGGTCGCCGACCACCTTCGACGACGGGGTGACCTTCACCAGGCGGCCGAGCATCCGGTCGGCGGCGGCGTACATCGCCTCGATGTCCTCGAAGCGGTCGCCGAGGCCGAGGGCGACGGCCTGGGTGCGCAGGTTGGAGAGCTGGCCGCCGGGGATCTCGTGGTGGTAGACGCGGCCGGTCGGCGCGGCCAGGCCCGCCTCGAAGGGGGCGTAGACCTTGCGGACGCTCTCCCAGTACGGCTCCAGGTCGCCGACGGCCCTCAGGTCCAGGCCGGTGGGCCGCTCGGAGTGGTCGGTGGCGGCGACGATCGCGGACAGGGACGGCTGCGAGGTGGTGCCGGCCATGGACGCCACGGCGCCGTCGACCGCGTCCGCCCCGGCGCGTACGGCGGCCAGGTAGGTGGCGAGCTGGCCGCCCGCCGTGTCGTGGGTGTGCAGGTGCAGGCGGGCCACTCGCCGGGGCGGGTGAGGGTGGGAGTCGCACCCGCCTGTGACGCCCCGTCGGGGGAAGGCTCCCGCACATGCGCGCACTCGTCGTCAACTGCACCCTCAAGCCCTCGCCCGAGCCGTCGAACACCGAGGCCCTCGCCGCCACCGTCATCTCCTCGCTCCAGGGGCACGGCGTGACGGTGGACACCGTGCGTGCCGTCGACCTGAACCTGAAGCCGGGTGTACGGACCGACATGGGGGACGGTGACGACTGGCCCGCCGTGCACGAGAGGCTCCTCGCCGCCGAGATCCTCGTCATCGCCTCCCCCACCTGGCTGGGCCGGCCCTCCTCCGTCGCCCAGCGGGTGCTGGAGCGGATGGACGCCATGCTCGGCGAGACCGACGACCAGCGGCGGCCGGTCGCCTACAACCGGGTGGCCGGGGTGGTCGTCACCGGCAACGAGGACGGCGCCCACCACGTCATCAGCGAGATCAACGGCGCCCTGGTCGACATCGGCTACACCGTCCCCGGCCAGTCGTGGACGTACTGGCACCTCGGTCCCGGCCCCGGACCCGACTTCCTCGACGACGACCGCGGCCACGACTGGTCGGTGTCGACCGCCAAGGCCATGGCGTCCAACCTCGTGCACGCCGCCCGCGCCCTGGCCGCGCTGCCGCTGCCGGCTCCGCCGTCCTGACCGCGCGGGGCCGGCGCCGCGGGTCCGTGGGGCAGGGGCGGCCGTCCGCCGTCCTGGCACTGGCGGTACCAGGACAGCGGGGGCGATGGCTGCCTCCGGGCGGGTGGGCCACCGTGGAGTCGGCCGCCCGCCGGAAGGCACGGCCCCTCGCACCCCGCACACAGGAGCAGCCATGAACAAGCTCGCACTCGTCACCGGCGCCTCGTCGGGCATCGGCCGGGCCTTCGCCCGGCGGCTGGCCGGCCAGGGCCACGACGTGGTGGCCGTCGGCCGCCGCGCCGACCGGCTGGAGGCGCTCGCCGCCGAGTTCCCCGACGTCGAGGTCCGCCCCCTGGTCGCCGACCTGTCCACCGACGCGGGGGTGGACGCGGTCGCGGACGTGTGTGCCACCGAGCCCCTGACGATGCTCGTCAACAACGCGGGCGTGGCCCACTACATGCCGCTCGCCGACCTGCCCGCGGCCAAGGCCCGGGAACTGGTCCAGGTCAAGGTGGCCGCCCCGACCCTGCTGACGCGCGCCGCCCTCCCCGGCATGCTGGCCCGCGACGAGGGGGTCATCGTCAACGTGGCCGGCATGATCGCGTTCAGCGGCCCGGCCCCGGCGTCCCAGCTGCCCCGACGCGCGGTCTACGCCGGTGCGCTGGCCCATCTGGTCGCGATGTCCCAGGTGCTGGCCGCCGAGCTGTCCGGTACGGGGGTCACGGTGCAGGTGCTGTGTCCCGGTGTGGTGGCGACGGAGTTCCACGAGCGGCAGGGCCTGGACCTGAGCGCGGTGCCCCGGATGTCCGCCGAGGACGTGGTCACCGCCGGGCTGCGCGGCCTGGAGCTGGGGGAGACGGTCTGCGCCCCGGGTGTCGAGGACGCGAGCCTGCTCCAGCGGGTCTTCGACGCCGACCTCGCCGCGTTCGGCGCGCAGGGCGTCGAACTGGCCGGGCGGTACCGGTCCTGACCGGCCGCCAGGACATGTCCCGGCGTGCTCGCCGGATGCCTGAGGCGGGTACCTCCTCGCGGTGTGGTGTCGGCGGCCGGACGGGGGGCGCCGGTCCCGGCCGGGTGAACTCTTCCCGCCACCGGGGCACCGTCTGCGCCGAACGGGGGAGGCGGGGCGGCCCGCGGGAAACCCGTACCGGAAGTGGTCAAGCAATGATCAGGTCCACGTACGGAGGCGGAGTTCGGTATGACGCTGAGGAAAGTGCTGGTGTGCGCGTTCGGTGCCGTGGTGTGCACCGGCCTGCTGGGAACCGGCTGTACCCAGGAGCCGCGCGGCTCCTCCTCGCAGAGCACGCCCGCGCCCGGTGCTCCTCCGGCGAGAACCGCCCCCCGCCCGCTCCCCGGGGTCGGGCCCGCCCTGCGCGACCGGGTCCCGGCCGCCTCCCGGCAGGCCGTGGTGGTGCGGGGCACGACGGAGAACGGCAACCGGGCCCGGGTCGTGCTGTACGAGCGGGACGCCGAGCACGGCTGGCGGGCCGTCGCCGGTCCGTGGCCGGCGCACAACGGGCTGCGTGGCTGGACCCGCGACCATGAGGCCGGGGACCTGCGCACCCCCATCGGCGTGTTCACGCTCAGCGACGCCGGGGGACGGCTGCCCGCCCCGTGGGCCCGGCTCCCCTACGACCAGGACCCGGACTTCTCCGCCGAGGGCACCGGGCACCTCGGTGAGTCGCTGGAGGGCTCGTTCGACTACGTCGTCGCCATCGACTACAACCGGGTGCCCGGCACGACCCCGCTGGACAACACCCGGCCGCTGGGCGAGGACAAGGGCGGCGGAGTGTGGATCCACGTCGACCACGACGGGCCGACCAACGCCTGTGTCTCCCTGCGCGAGGAGCACATGCGGGTGCTGCTGAAGGCGCTGGACCCGGCCCGGAAACCGGTCGTCGTCATGGGACCCGAGGCGGCTCTGGAGGAGTGACCGGAACGGCGGCGGGGGCCGCGGCGCCCACCGGCTCCCAGCTGATCCGCGTACCGCACAGGGCCACCACGGCCGCCGACCCGGCGACGGCGCCCATGCCCCACGCCAGTGAGGCGGCGTCCGCGACGAACCCGATGAGCGGCGGTCCGGCCAGCAGGCCGGTGGTGCCCATGGCGGCGACGAGGGTGAGCGCGTCCGAGCCCTGCCGGGCCGCCGCCGCGTAGACGCAGGGCGTCACGGCGGCGATGCCGAGGCCGACGCAGGCGAAGCCGAGCAGGGCCGGCAGCACCCCGCCGCTCAGCAGGGCGCCGGTCAGGGCGGTGGCGGCCAGCGCGCTGCCGAGCAGGACGACCCGCCGGTCGCCCCAGCGGTCGCGCCAGCCGTCGGCGAAGAGCCGGGCGATCACCATGGCGCCCGACACCACGGCGATACCGAGCGGCGCGAGCCCGGCCGACGCCCCGGCGACGTCCTTCAGGTAGAGGGCGGACCAGTCGTTCATCGCGCCCTCGGCGACCGTGCCGAAGACCATGGCGCAGCACATCCACAGGGTGAGCGCGGTGGGTACGGTCCAGCTCCGGCGGCGTTCGTCCGGCACGGGCGCGTCCGTCGCCTCGCCGCTGCCCTTCTCGTCCAGCAGTCCGGTGCGGGCGGTGGCGCCCAGGACCAGCAGGAGGGCGACGGCCACGCCGAAGTGCGCGCCGACCGACTCGGTCAGCGTCGTCATGGCGGAGGCGACCAGGGCGGCGAGCAGTGATCCGGCGCTGAACGTGGCGTGCAGCCGGGCCATGGTGGTGCGCTCGAACCTGGCCTCCAGAGCCGCTCCCTGCGCGTTCATGGCGACGTTCAGACAGCCCACGAGCACGCCGTCGGCGCACATGACCAGCAGCGCCACGTGATAGTTCGGCGCCGCCGCCAGGGCGAGCAGGAGCAGGGCCAGGCAGAGCTGGGAGAGCAGGGCGAGCCGCCGGGAGCCCAGGCGCCGCATCAGCCAGGCCACCAGCGGGAACGAGACGGCGGCGCCGACGCCGGCGGCCATCAGCAGCACCCCGACCTCGGCCGTGCTCAGCCCCAGGTCCGACTTCAGGGCCGGTATCCGCGCCGCCCAGGTGGCGTACTGGAACCCGAGCGAGCAGAACAGCGCGGCTGCCGCCAACTGGCCGCGGCGGTACGGGTCATGGAGCAGGGGCATGCGCATCAGCTCACTTCACGCGGGGCCGGCACCGGCCGGGACATGTAGACGGCGTCGGGTCCGTAGCCGCCGGGCGGGGTGACGTCCGGGTGCGGTACGAAGCCGCGGGCCGTCCAGAACCGGTCGCTGCCGCCCACGGCGACCAGGGAGATCCGCTCGTCGCCACGGACGCGGGCGGTGCCGGTGAGCCGGCGCAGCAGGTGCCGCGCCAGTCCCCGGCGGCGCAGGGCGGGCGCGACGACGATGTCGTGCAGGTGGAGGTTGCCGGGCGGCGCGGCGGCGGCCCGCTCGGTCCGGCCGAGGGCGGGGACGCTCAGCGCCGGGTACGGCAGGGCCAGCAGGTACCCGGCCGTCCGGCCGCCGACATCGAGGACGAAGCAGGTCTCCGGCGAGGCGGCCGCCCGGGACTGGAGCGCGGCCCGCCCCTCGGACAGGCCGAGCGGGGCGTAGGCGTCGCGCTCCAGTGCCGCGACGGCGTCCCAGTCGGTGCCGGTGATACGGCGGACCCGTACGGGTTCAGTCATCGGCGCCGCCGGTGACGGTGTACGGCAGCGGGGGGAAGCCGTTGAAGCCGCGGGTGGTGTAGCTGAGGGCGTACGCGCCGCTGGACAGCACCCAGACGGGGTCGCCGGACGCCAGGTCCGCGGGTACCCGGACGTGGCCGTCCTCGTGGGAGTAGGCGTCGTCGCTGTCGCAGGTGGGTCCGGCGACCACGGCCGGGACGGTGGGGCCGCCGGTACGGCCGGGGAAGACCAGCCGGTACTGGAGCGCGTCCATCTCGTAGAGGCCGTTGAACTTGCCGCAGCTCAGGTACAGCCAGTACCGGTCCGCGCCGCCCGGTTCCCGGCGCCGGGCGAGCCGGGCGACGTGGGCGCGGACGGCGCCGTGGTCGGCGACGAGGTACCGGCCGGGTTCGACGACGAAGTCCAGGGGGCCGCCGTGGGCCCGGCGCAGGGTGTCCATGCCTTCCCGGAGCACCGCGAAGATCTTGTCCAGCGGCGGGTCGAGGGGGTGGCCGTGCCGGTCGAGGTAGCCCACTGCCGGAAGTCCGCCGCCGAGGTTGACGTGGTCCGGGGTGATGCCGCGGGGGCGCAGGGCGCGCAGCACCTCGGCGAGGTCGTCCACGGCGACGCGCCACGCCTCGGCCGTCATCTGCTGGGAGCCGACGTGCACGGAGAGGCCGGACGGCACCAGGCCCGCCTCCCGGGCCCGTTCCAGGACGCGGACCGCGTCCGCGGGCGTGCACCCGAACTTGTGGGAGAGGCCCCACACCGCGCCCTCTCCCTGGGCCGCCACCCGGCAGAAGACCCGGGCGCCGGGCGCGTGCGCGGCGAGGGCGGCCACGTCCTCCAGGCTGTCGGTGGCGAAGGTGCGGACGCCGAGCCGGTGGGCGGCGGCGATGTCGCGGTCGGATTTGACGGTGTTGCCGTAGTGGACGCGGCCGGCCGGCACACCCGCCCGCAGGGCCTGCTCGATCTCGGCGGGGCTCGCCGCGTCGGCTCCGGCGCCGGCCCGGGCCAGCGTGCCGACGACCTCGTCCACCGGGCACGCCTTCAGGGCGAACCGGACGTGGACGCCGGGCAGTTCGCGGCGCAGCGTGGCGTGGGCGCGGGCGATGCCGCCGAGGTCCAGGACGAGGCGGTCCGGGCCGGCGGCGGTGAGTGCTGCGGCGAGCGGCGCGCTGAGCGCCGGGGCGGTCCCGGTCAGTGTGTTCACGCGGGCTGCCCGGGCGGTGCGGTCAGTCCGGTGCGCTTGGCCGCGGACATCAGCGGTTCCCACGCCTCGGTCAGCAGCGCGAAGTCCGCCATGTCGTCGCGGGCCTCGTCCAGGAGGCGTGCGCGGCGGGCGGTCAGCAGGTCGGCGACGTCGGCGTACCGGCCGCCGAGGCGCCGGTAGGCGGCGTCGACCGTGTCCAGCCGCCGGGTGTTCTCCGTCCGGTCGAGGCCCGTGCTCTCCCGGGCGAACGCCGCGATCGCGGCGGGACGTACCCGGCCGGTGTCGTCCAGCAGGGCGTCGCCGGCGTCTGCCATCCGGTCGTAGACGTGGTGGAAGCAGAGCATCGACAGCAGGAACTTGACGAAGCGCAGCTGATAGGCGCGGAAGCCGTCCTCGGTGCGGCGTTCGCCGGTGTGGTAGTTGACGATGTGCCGGTTGTGCAGGACGCCGGGCAGCCGGGCGTCGTGGACCAGGTGGATCAGGAAGTAGTCGCTGCCGATGGTGTCCCGGGCGGGTGGCAGCGGCACGCGTTCGTGCACCCCGTGGAAGGCGATGTTGCACATGTCGACGCGCATCGGGTCGACGAGGGTCAGCAGTGAGCGGTCGCCGGTGAACGGTTCGGTGCCCGCGCCCCGGAAGGACTCCTCGGCCAGTTCGTGTCTGCGTGCGGCGGACCAGTGGGCCGGTGCCCACAGGCCGACCACGTCGCGGTAGACGTCGGGGTCGGCCCGGCGCATGTCGGCGATGTCGACGGAGAGTTCGCCGACGAAGGAGCCGCCCACCATCGCCACCGTCCGGTCCGCGTACACCGCCGGCAGGTCGGTGTCGGTGACCTCGGCCTGCCCGGCGGGTCTGCCCAGGGCGGCCAGTTCGTGGTGGACGGGGAAGACCGTACGGCCGTCCAGGCGCTGGTAGCGGCTGTCGGAGTCGCGGCGGTGGACGGACTCGCAGCCGAGCGCGGCGGCGATCAGGAAGGCGCGGTTCGTGCAGGCGCCGTAGGAGAGGCCGTCGGGGAGGAGCAGGTCGAGGAGGAGGTCGGGCTTGGCGCTGCCGGAGCGGGTGACGACGCGGGTGAGGAAGGCGCGCTGGGCGGCCTCGTCGAGGTGGTGGACGGTGATGCGCGGGTGGGCGGGCAGGCGCCGGACGACGGTGGCGTGTGCGGTGCGCACGGCGGGGGCGCAGGAGTCGAGGATCAGTACCTCGACTTCGACGTCGGTGTGCCGCTCGACGGCGTACGCCGCCTCCGCGCCGAGGGCGGTGATGGTCTCGGGGCAGGACCGGTTCGTGGGCAGGGTCAGGCAGATGCGGCGCATGCGGTGTCCCCGGTGGGCTGGTCGGTGTCGCTCCCGTCGCGCCAGGACTTCAGGCCCAGCAGGCGGGCGCCCAGGTCGTTCAGTTCGGCGGTCGGGTACCGCTCGGACTCGGGCCGGCGGGCGTCGCCGAGCAGGGTGGCGTTCCACTCGGGGGTGGCGAGGGTGCGCCAGGACCCGACGCGGGAGCGGCGCAGTTCCTCGTGCTCCTCCAGCGCGGGCATCATCGACAGGTACTGCACGGCGCGCACTCCGCCGCCCGAGGTGTTCGGCGCGACGCCGTGGGCGAGCAGACCGTTCCAGATCAGCAGGTCACCGGCCTTCAGGTCGGGCCGTACGACGGGCAGTTCGGCGCGGTCGATCGCGGGCCGGATGGGGTCGCGGCCGGCGGGCTGGAGGGCCTTCCAGCTCTCGAAGCGGCGGAAGAGTTCGGGGCAGCACTGGAAGCCGCCGTGGTCCGGCTCGGTGTCGTTGAGGGCGATGATGCCCTGGACCCGCTGGGGCAGGACGCCGAGGGTGGTGTCGACGTCCCAGTGCAGTTCGATGTCGAAACCGCGCTCGCGCTGCTCGATCAGGGCGCGGTCGCGGTTCTTGACGTTGGGCGGGTTGAGGTTGAGGCGGTCCAGGGTGACCCAGAGTTCCGCGCAGTCCCATACGTCGGCGAAGGCGTCGTAGACCCGCCGGGTCTGGCGGCTGTCCCAGATGAGCTGGTGGTGGTAGGCCTCGACGAAGCCGTAGACGTGCAGTTCGCGATCGAGGTCGGAGCGGTAGGCGCGCTCCTCGTACCAGGTCTCCGGGCGGTCGGGGTCCAGGCCCTGGAACTCCCAGGCGAAGTCCAGCAGGCGCCGGGCCGACTCGGCGGGTATGGCCTGCTCGACGACGGTGTAGCCGTACGTCTGCCAGTGCGCGAACTGCTCCTCGGTCAGCACCCGCAGGGGGCGGGTCTTCTCCAGGTCGCGCAGCTGGGTGCGGGCGAGGTAGGTGTCCGCGTCCGCGCTGAAGTAGGGGATGTCCGAGGCGGCTCGGTACAGGTAGGGGTCGGGTGTGGCCATGTGGTGCTCCAAGTCGTCGCCGTCGCGCCTGCCGTGGACGGCGGTCTGTGCGGAGGGCGTGCCACTGTGCGCACGCGGGAGGGGCTACGGGTTCCGCTCGGGGCCGGGTGGCGGAGCGGGGCGGGGCGGCGGACACCGGTCTCCTGTGCCACTCGCCGAACGAGGCCTCACAATGGACTAGACCAAGTAGCGGTGTCAACACCCTTGGCGCGGCGGCGCGTTGGCTTCGATTCAAGAATTTTTCGTCGTCGCCCGGCCCTTGACACACCTGGTTGGCCCGGGTGCATCGTGTTCCTGGTCTGTACCAATGAGCAGGGGGTGGCGTGGGTGTCGTGCCCGTCCACCGGAAGGCGCGGCGGCCGGTGTCCTCCAAGCGGGCGCGGCCTCCGGGGTGGCCGCGCCCTCCGGTGCCGGGCTCAGCCGGGGCTGGGCCGGCCCTGGCGCCAGTAGCCGTGGAAGGCGATGTCCGACTTGGGCACGGCCCGGTCCCGCACCAGGTGACGGCGTACACCGGTGGCCAGCCGGGACTCCCCCGCCGCCCAGACGTATCCCCGGCCCGGCCGCGGCTCCGCGCGCCGCACCGCGTCGAGTGCCGCCGCGCCCGGTGCGGCGCCGTCGCGGGCCAGCCAGTGCACCGTGACGCCCTCGGGGACGGCGAGGTCCGTACGGAAGTCGGCCTTGCCCGGCACCTCCAGGAACACGTCCCCGGTGAGGGAGGCGGGCGCCCCGTCCAGGATGGCCAGGATGGCCGGCAGCGCGCTCTCGTCACCGACGAGCAACTGCCACGCGGCGTCCTCGGGCGGCAGGTAGGTGATGCCCATGTCGAAAACGCCGGCCGGGTCGCCGGGCCGGGCGCCCCGTGCCCAGGCGGAGGCCGGGCTGTCGCCGTGCAGGGCGAACTCGATGTCCAGTTCCCCGAGTCGGGGCCGGATGCGGCGGATGGTGTAGTTGCGCACCCAGGGCCTGCTCGCCTTCGGCATCAGCAGTACCTCGGCCATCCACGCCTCGCTGTCGCGGCGCGGCATCCGCAGGCGCTCCTGGCCCGCGCGGGGGAAGAACAGCCGTACGGTCTGGTCGTGTCCCATGGGTTCCAGGTGGGCCAGTTCGGGACCGCCGAGCGTGACGGTCAGGAAGGTGGGGCTCAGCCGCTCGGTCGCCCGCACCTCCAGGTTGATCATGCGCCGGGTCCGGGGCATGCGCGTCTTGGGCAGCAGACTCATCGCTGTCTCGCTCTCGTCGTGGTGGTTCGGCGGTACGGCTCACAGGTCCACGACGAGCCGGGCCGACCGTGCGCGGGAGACGCACGGATACATGCGGCCCGCCGGGGCGCCGATGTCGTCGCGGTGGTCGGGTTCGCCGTCCAGGACGGTGAGTTCACAGCTTCCGCAGACGCCCTCCCGGCAGCCGGCGGACACCGTCCGGCCGCTGTGGGCCAGGGCGTCGAGCATCGGCTTCCCCTCCGGCACGTGCACGGTGCCGCCCGACCGGGCGCACACCACCTCGAAGGCGGTGTCGGGGCCGAACTCCCGGCGCAGCGGCCGGAACCGCTCCGCGCGCAGACGCCCGGCGGGGAAGACGGCCTCGGCGGCGGACAGCAGGGGCGCGGGGCCGCAGCAGTAGACCAGGGTGCCGTCGTCCAGTTCCGCGGCCAGGGCGGACAGGTCGGGCCTGCCCTGTTCCCGGGTGGCGACGACGCGCACCCGGTCCCCGTACTGCGCGCGCAGGTCGTCGGCGAACGGCATCGTGTCCGTCGACGGGCCCACGTACACCAGCCGGGCGGGTACCCCGGCCGCCGTCGCCGCCCGCAGCATCGGCAGGACGGGGGTGATGCCGATGCCGCCGGCCAGGAAGAGGTAGCCCGGCGCGGGCAGCAGCGGGAAGTGGTTGCGCGGCGCGGACACCTCCAGGCCGCGCCCGGCGCGCAGGAAGCGGTGGACGTACTCCGAACCGCCCCGGCTGAGGCGGTCGTGGCGCACGGCGATCCGGTAGGTGTCCCGGTCGGCGGGGTCCCCGCACAGCGAGTACTGCCGGGTCAGCCAGTTGGGCAGGGAGACGTCGATGTGGGCGCCCGGCTCCCAGGGGGCGAGCGGGCGGCCTTCGGCGCCCTTGAGGGTGAGGGAGACGACGTCCTCGGTGAGGGGTGCCATGCGGTCGACGACGACGGTCTGCCGGGGCGGTGGTGACAAGGGCGGAGGGGTCAGGCGTCGTGGTGCCTGGGGCGGTGGTGCCTGGGGCCGTGGCGTCATGGGGGTCTCCTTCGGCGAGGGGCGGTGTCCGGGCCGGGTCAGTACAGCTCGCGGTAGCCCTCTTCGAGGCGGCTCGCGATGATCTCCGGGTCGATGTCGAGGCCGGACTGCGCGACGGCGACTTCGCCGACCGAGGGCATCTCGTCGGCGAGTGCCTGGGCGGCGGGGTCCCACAGGCGGGACCGGATGAGCGCGCGGCCGCAGTGGAAGTAGACCTCGTCCACCTCGACCAGGAGGGCCAGCACCGGCCGCCTCGCCTCGGTCTCCATGCGGGCCAGGACGTCGGGCTCGTCGGTGGGCCGGGCACGGCCGTTGACGCGCAGGGTCTCGCGCATGCCGGGGATGAGGAAGAGCAGCCCGATGCCGTCGTTGTCGGCGAGGTTGCGGAAGGAGTCGGCGATCCGGTTGCCGGGGCGGTCGGGGATGGCGAGCGTGCGGTCGTCGAGGACCTTCACGAAGCCGGGGTAGTCGCCCCGGGGCGAGCAGTCGGCACGGCCCCGGGCGTCGGCCGTGGCCATGGTGAGGAACGGCGAGTGCGCGATGAACCGGCGGAAGAAGGCGTCCAGGCGGTCGGTCTTCTTCGCCGCCGTCATGGCGTCGGGTCCACCGAGCCGGGCCCGGACCGCGTCCGGGGGAACACTCCGGTAAGACGTGGCGACATGCGTCATGAAGGGTCCTTCCCAACAGGAGGATCGGCAGCCGTCCTTGACGGCTCCGCCGCAGGTCATGCCACTATTGTGAGCAATTACTCAGGTCGTTCGCCACTCGCTTTCGCGGGCCTGACCAGGAGGTTCCATGACATCCGGCCGACGCGCCATCGCCCCACGTAAACAGCCCCGTCAGGTCCGCGCCGAGCTGACCCGGCAGCGCATCCTGGACGCGGCTGCTCACATTTTCGAGGAGTACGGCTACGCGGCGGGCACCACCAACCGGATCGCCGAACGGGCGCGGGTCTCGATCGGTTCGCTCTACCAGTACTACCCGAACAAGGACGCGATCCTGGTGGAGCTGGTGACCCGGCACCTGGAAGCCGGGGAGGCCAGTGTCGCCCGGTACCTGGCCGAGGGGCTGCCCCCATCGCTGGAGGACACGCTCCGGGTGTTCGTGCGGGCCGCCATCGAGAACCACGTCGACGATCCGCGGCTGCTGCGCATCATGGCCGAGGAGGCACCGCGGTCGCCGGAACTGCTGGCGAAGGTGAACGACTACGAGGCGGAACGCTTCCGGTACACCCAGGAGTTGTTCGAGAACCACCCCGAGGTCCGGGTGGCCGACACCGAGGCCGCCGCCCGGCTCGCCGTGACCACGGTGGAGCTGGTGGTCCACAAGGTCTGCTCGGCTCCCGACCCGCTGGGCACCCGGCGCCTGGAGGACGAACTCGTCGCCATGCTCCACCGGTACCTCACCGGCCCGGGGTGAGCGTCAGGCCGGGGCCAGGGGCGGGGACGGCCGGTCGGTGCGGCGCAGGAAGCGGATGACCGGGCGGCCGTGGCCGCCGTCGGTGACCTCGGCGCGGACGCCGTAGACCCGTTCGATCAGGGCGGGGGTCAGGACGTCGCCCGGGGTGCCTTCGGCGACGGCCCGGCCCTCGCCGAGGACGAGGACGCGGTCGCAGTACATCGCCGCGAGGTTGAGGTCGTGCAGGGCGACGACCGTGGTGACGGGCAGGCTCACGACCAGTTCCAGCAGGTCGAGCTGGTGCTGGATGTCGAGGTGGTTGGTGGGTTCGTCCAGCAGCAGTTCGCGCGGTTCCTGGGCGAGGGCGCGGGCTATCTGGGCGCGCTGGCGTTCGCCGCCGGACAGGGTGTGCCAGGACTGGTCCGCCCGGTCGGTGAGGCCGGTGCGGTCGAGGGCGGCGGCGACGGCCCGGCCATCAGCGGCCGACCCGGCCGCCCAGGGGCGGCGGTGCGGGATGCGGCCGAGGGCGACGACGTCGCGGACGGTCAGTTCGGTCTGGGTGTGGGCGTGCTGTTCGACGGTGGCGATACGGCGGGCCGCGGTCCGGCGGCCGACGCCGGTCAGCGGCCTGCCGTCGAGGGTGACGACGCCGGCGGCGGGCTGGAGCACGCCCGCGAGCAGTCTGAGCAGCGTGGACTTTCCCGACCCGTTGGGGCCGAGCAGGCCGACCGTCTCGCCCGGGCGGGGGGCGAGGGTGACGCCGTCCACGACGAGCCGGCCGCCCGCGCGCCGGCCCACGCGGTCGGCCCGCAGTCCCCCGGCTCCGGGAGCGGCCGTCTCGGCGCCGGCCGTCTCACGAGTCGTCCCGGAGCCGGCCGTCTCGCAGGCCGTTCCGGGGCCGGCCGTCTCGGGCTCGTTCACGCCCGCCTCCGGCCCCGGTAGAGGACGGCCACGAAGGCGGGCACGCCGATGAGGGACGTCACCACTCCCACCGGGATCTCCTGCGGGTCGAGGACGGTACGGGCGAGGGTGTCGACCCACACCAGGAACACGGCCCCGGTCAGCACGGTGACCGGCAGCAGCCGGGCGTGGGCGGCGCCGGTGAGCGCGCGGGTGGCGTGCGGCAGGACAAGGCCGACGAAGCCGATCGCCCCGGCACAGCTGACCAGGGCGGCGGTGAGCAGGGCGGTGGCGCAGAGCAGGACGAGGCGGGTGCGGGCCACGCGCACACCGAGGCTCGCGGCGGCCTCCTCGCCGAAGGTGAACGCGTCCAGGGTGGCGGAGTGGACCAGGCAGACCACGAGTACGGCGGCCAGCACCCCGGCGCACAGCAGCACCTCGGTCCAGCCGGCGCCGGTGAGCGAGCCCAGCAGCCAGAACATCACGCCCCGGGTGGTCTCCGCGTCCGCCGAGGTCAGCACGGTGAACGAGGTGAGCGCGGAGAACAGCTGCATGGCGGCCACCCCGGACAGCACCACCCGGTCGACGCTGCCGCCGAGGCTGTGACTGAGCAGCAGGACCAGCCCGAAGGAGAACAGCGCGCCGAAGAACGCGCCGGCGGACAGGGACACCGCTCCCCCGCCCACGCCGAGCACGATCACCGCGACCGCCCCGGTCGAGGCCCCGGAGGAGACCCCGAGGACGAACGGGTCGGCCAGCGGATTGCGCAGCAGGGACTGCATGACCGCCCCGCACAGCGCGAGGCCGGCGCCGCACACCGCGGCCAGCATCGTGCGCGGCATGCGCAGGTCCCACACGATGCCGTCGCGCAGCGGGGCGAGGTCGGTCCGGCCCAGCCCGAGGTGGGCGGCGACCGAGGCCCATACGTCGGCGGTGGAGATGTCGGCCGGTCCGATGGTCACCGCGACGGCGACCGACACCGCCAGCGCGGCCAGTCCGGCCACGGTGAGCAAGGGGGTCCGTATGCCGGTCACTTGGCGAGTCCGAGGTCCCGCAGGCCGGCCGCGACCTTTTCGATGCCCTCCACCGTGCGGATGGACGGGTTCATCGCCTGTCCGCTGAGCAGGACGTACCGCTTCTTCCGCACGGCCGCGAGGTTGCGGGTGGCCGGGTTGGTCTCCAGGAACTCGATCTTGGCCTTGGCGGTCTCGGCGGTCTGGGACTCGCGGGTCAGGTCGCCGAGGACGATGACGTCGGGGTCGCGGTCGGCGACGGTCTCCCAGTTGATCTGGGGCCACTCGTCGTGGGTGTCGGAGAAGACGTTCCGCGCGCCGAGGGCTCGGGTGATGGCGCCGGGGGCGCCGCAGCACCCGGCGAGGTAGGGCGCCTGGGAGTTGGCGAACCAGTACATGAGGGAGACGTCGGACACCCGGAGGCCGTCGGTGGCCTCGCGGACCCGCGCCTTGAGCCGCTTCACCAGTTCGTCGCCGCGCTCGTCCACGCGGAAGGCGTGCGCCAGGTCGTGTATCTCGCCGTACACCGTGTCGAGGGTGAGCGGCGTGCCGCGGGAGCCGTCGCCGCCGCTGTCGTTGTCCTTGCCCGCGGCGCAGTCGGACGGAGAGACATAGGTGGGCACGCCCAGCTTCTCGAACTGTTCGCGGGTGGCGACGCCGCCCGTGCCGAGCGTGGAGACGAACGAGGCGGTGACGAAGTCGGGCCCGGCGTCCAGGACCTTTTCGAAGGAGGGGGCGTTGTCGGCGAGGCGGGGCACCCCGGCGTTCGCCTTCTCCAGGCCCTTCATCACGGGGTCGGTCCAGGTCGCGGTGCCGGCCAGGCGGTCCGCGAGCCCGAGGGAGAGCAGGATCTCGGTGCTGCCCTGGTTGAGGGAGACGGCACGCCGCGGCGCCGACTTCAGGGTGACGCGGTGCCCGCAGTTCTCGAGGGTGACCGGCCGGCCGGCGGACGGGGAGCCGTCCGTGGCCGGGTCCTTGCCGCCGGAGGTGCCGCAGGCGGTGAGCAGCAGGACGGAGGTGAGCAGCAGGGCTGCGGAACGGGGGACGGGAGGGAGCACGGGCATGCCTCGGGTGTCGGGGCTCTGGACGCGGAGCCTGGCCTGTGGTCGACCTCCGCACGGGGTGCGGAGGTGCCAGCAGGTCTTCGGACTCGGGTTCGTCCGGACGAGGCGCCTTCCCAGGACCGTTCCCGCCGTCGCGCGGTTCCCGTCCCAGTGGCGTCAGTGCCCCGCCCGTCCCCCTCACCGCTGCGCGTCAGTTCCGGATTCCCACCGGATTCCCTGACCACCGAGGTGGCGTGACTGGCTTCGGCAGACTACCAAGCACCCCGGCCGGGGCGGTGCGGCGGGGCGACGGCGGTGAGGCGCTGCCGTATCCGCTCGACGCCGACGGGGGTGCGCAGCGGCGCGGCGGTGGCACAGCCGGGCAGGCCGGCCTTGACCAGGGCGCTGAGCAGGGCCCGGGGGCCGCTGTCGAGGTAGGTGGTGAAGCCGGCCTGGCGCAGGGCGAGCAGGGTGTGGTGCAGGGCCATGGGTTCGGTGAGGTGGGCGGCGGCCGCGGTGCGCAGTTGGGCGGGGGTCTGGGCCCAGTGCCCGGCGGTGGTGTGCACGGCGAGGGCGGGGCGGGCGATCGGCTGGGCCCGCAGCAGACGGCGGAAGGACCGGTGGACCTCCCCGAGCAGCGGATGGTGGAAGGCGGTGCGGCTGGTCAGCCGGGTCACCCGGTGCCCGTCGTCCAGCAACGCCCGCTGGAGGCGGGCGAGCTGGCCGTCGGGACCGGCGAGGACCGTCTGGGCGGGCGCGTTGCGGGCGGCGATCCGTACCCGCTCCGTGCCGCAGGTACGGATCAGGTCCGCCGCCCGGTCGGCGCCGGCGTCGGTGGCCACCATGCCGGCCGCCGGCAGTTCGGCGGTCCGCAGCAGCCGGTCCCGTACGCGCAGCAGCTGGACGCCCTGGCGCACGGTGACGGCCCCGGCGACGGTGAGGGCCGCCAGGTCCCCGACGCTGTGGCCGAGGACCGCGTCGATCCAGGGGCGGGCGAGGTCGAGCAGGGCGGTGGCGGCGGCGACCACCGCGGCGTAGGTGGCCAGGTCGAAGCCGAGCGGGTCCGCGCGCAGGAGTTCCTCGGGGCCCGGGGCGTCCGCCTCGGTGAGGAGCCGGCCGACCGGCACGGCGGCGGGGCCGCGGTCCGGCGCGTGGGCGTCCACGGTCGCCAGTACCTCGGCGACCGCGGGCACCTCACGCAGGTGACGCAGGGCGCCTGGGAGGTAGGCGCCCTGCCCGGGACACATCAGCACGGTGCGCGGCCGGTCCGCCGCCCGCGCCGGGGGGCCGTCGGCGCCGGCGGGGCGGGGGCTCACGGGACGAGGGTTCACGGAACGTGGGCTCGCGGGGCGGGGGGTGACGGCACGGTGGTTCGTGAGACGCCGGTGGTGGTTCACGGGACGGTGGTGAAGGCCAGCGCGACGTTGTGCCCGCCGAACCCCATGCTCGTACTGACCGCCGCCAGCGGTCCGGCGGGCAGCGGTTCGGGACGGCGGCCGACGACGTTCAGATCGATCGCCGGGTCCACGCGTTCGAGGCTGCGGGTGGGCGGCGCGGTTCTGTCCCGCAGGGCGAGGACGGTGGTGACGGCCTCGATGGCTCCGGCGGCGCCCAGGGTGTGTCCGAGGGCCGCCTTGGTCGCGCTGACCGCCACGTCGTCCAGCACCTTCCCGAACGCCGTGTGCAGGGCCTGGGCCTCGCTGAGGTCGCCGACGGGTGTGGAGGTGGCGTGCGCGTTGATGTGCCCGACCTCCTCCGGGAAGAGACCGGCGTCGTCGAGAGCGGCGGTCACGGCGGCGGCGCAGCCCGTGCCGCCGGGCGCCGGCTGGGCGACGTGGTGGCTGTCGTTGGTGATGCCCGCGCCGGTCAGGCGGCCGTGCACCCGGGCGCCGCGGGCCGCGGCGTGCCCGGCGCTCTCCACCACCAGCATGCCGGCGCCCTCCCCCATCACGAAGCCGTCGCGGTCGGCGTCGAACGGACGGGACGCCCGCTCGGGGTCGTCGCAGCGCCGGGACAGGGCGCGCAGCCGGGCGAACCCGGCGAAGACCAGGGGATGCAGGCCGGCCTCCGCGCCGCCGGCGATCACCACGTCGGCGCGGTCCTCCCGGATCAGGGCGAGGGCCTGGGCGAGGGCCTCGGCGCCGGACGCGCAGGCACTGACCGGGGTGTGCACCCCGGCCGTGGCGCCGACCATCAGGCCCACCTCGGCGGCGGCGTGGTTGGGCAGCATGACGGGGATGGCCCGGGGGCTGACCCGGCCGGGACCGCCCGTCTCCAGCCTGCGGTTCTGCTCCAGGATGCTGATGAGCCCGCCCAGCCCCACACCGACGATGACGACGACCCGGGAGCCGCCCCCCGCCAGGGACGCCCCCTCCAGGCCGGCGTCGCGCAGCGCCTCCCGCGCGGCGACCAGGGCGAACTGCGCGGAACGGTCGCAGTGGGCGGCCTTCGCGGGCGACAGTTCCGAGCCGGGGTCCACGGCGGCGGGCGCCGCCGGATACACCTGGGGCGGGCCGTCCGGGGCGCCGAAGTCGAGGCTCTCGACCCCGCAGGCGCCGTCCAGCAGCGCCGCCCAGGTGGACGGGACGTCACCGCCCAGGGCCGTGGTCATGCCCAGCCCCGTGACGACGGCGGCGGTCTCGTCACGGGCCCGCGCGGCCCGGTCCCGTGGGCTCACGCGGCGCCACCGGCCGGGGCGGGGACCACGGAGAGGAGGTGGTCAACGATCTCGCGGACCGTGGTCAGTTGCGCCGCGTCGTCCATCGGGACCTGGACCTGCCAGCGGTCCTCGATCGCGGCGATCAGTTCCAGCAGGGCCAGCGAGTCGACACCGAGGTCGTCCTTCAGGTCGCTGTCGAGGCCGACTTCCTCGACGGACACGTCCTCGACGGTGGCGGCCATCAGTTCACGCAGTTCGTCGAAGAGCTCGCGGTCGTCGGCTGTGGGCGGCATGGGAGGTCCTCCTTGGTCGTGGCGTGCGGCGCGCCCGGGAACGGACCGGTGGGCACCGTCCGTCCCGAGCGCTCCGACACGGCACCGGCGTCCGCCGGATGCACGCCGACAGCCTTTCCGACCGTTCCGAACGGTAAGCGCCGGTTCAGGAGAGACCCCGGGGCAGCCGGAGCACGTCAGGGGCGCTCCGCCAACTGCCGTGCGAGCCACGTGCGTTCGGGCGCCCCATGTCGCGCTCAGGGTGAAGGGCGCCCCGTGCGTAAAGGGGCACCCGAGCGCCCTTCAGTTCCTGCGTTCCGTCCGTCGCCGGCCGGTGGGCTCAGCCCTCGTCCTCCTCGTCCCCTTCGTCGTCGCCCTCGAAGAAGTCGCCGACCTCGTCGACCACTTCGGCCGCGACCATCCCACCGACGACGCCCACGGCCACGCCCGCGGCACCGGCGGCGACGGCGGTGCCGATGCCCGGGCCGGAGTGGTGACCGTCGTGGTGGCCGCCGTGGTGCTCCTCGTGGCCGTGGTGCCCGTACGAGGCGTGCGAACCGTAGGAGGCCCGGTGGTCGATCAGCTCCCGGATCCAGCCGTCGACCTCGGCGTTCCAGTCGCGGACGTCGTGGTGGCCGACGGTGAAGCGGGTGAGGGCGTCGTGCCCCTCGGTGAAGAACCCGCCGCGCTTGTCGGCCTCCAGGACGACCTCCAGGCCGCCGGGGTGGGCGAGGAAGGTCAGCTCGATCTCGTTGACCTGGTGGGCGTACTGCGGGGCCGGGACCAGCTCGATCTCCTGGTAGAACGGCAACTGCTGCCCGGTGCCGCCGATCCGGCCGTACTCCAGGTCGGCGGAGCGGAAGCCGAAGCCGAGCTGGCCGAGCGCCTCCAGGACCGCCTCCTGGGCGGGCAGCGGTGCCACGGTGAGCTGGTCCAGGTCGCCCTTGTCACGGGCGCCCGCCACCGACAGTTCGGTGCGCACGCCGAGCACGATGCCCAGGCCCTGCCCGTACAGCTCGGTGACCGGGGTCTCCCACGGCAGCGGCACGCTGAACGGCACGGCACGCTCCTCGCCCTCGGCGAGCCGGAATCCGCCGCCGACGAGGAACCGGTCGAAGACGACCGCGCCCTCGCTCTCGCCCTCGGCGTGCTCGGCCTCGACCCTGGCCACCAGTTCCAGCGCGATGTGCTCGACATCGAAGTCGGCGGTGCCGCCCTTGAGCCGGACCTCGCCGGTGAGCGCCGCACCGGGACGGGCCGCGCCCGGGGCGAGGACCGTGTCGACCGTGGGTCCGCCCACGCCGAGCGAGCCGAGCAGTCGTTTGAACACCATCGTGGCGTCCACTCCTTCATGAGACAGGTGTTTCTACGTGCATGTAGAAGAGTAGAGGCAGAAGGGCGTTCGCCGGCACGCGAGTTGGGCCCGTGTCCCGGTCGGCCGTCGCCGTGGAGGAACGCCGGCGGTTTTGCTTTTCCTTTGCCCACGGGAACCGCGTGCCGTCCGGAGACGTTTGACCGGGTGGGCACGCAGTAGCGTGCTCGACGGCAGGCGCACAGCAGGCCTCGTACGAACAGCGGACCTCGTGCGACAGCAGACGTACACGACAGCGGCAGAAGGTGGCACCAGTGGCGATGTGGGACCGGATCAAGGACCAGGCCAAGAACCTCCAGCAGTCCCAGAGCGCGCGCGGCACGGGCAGTGGGCACGGGCAGGGGCAGAGCCCGTACGGCGGTCAGGGGCAGAGCCCGTACGGTGGTCAGGGGCAGGGTCAGGGCGCCTACGGTGCTCACGGCCAGGGTCAGGGTCACGGCTCGGGGTCGTCCTCCGGCGGCACCAAGGCGCAGCTGATCGGTCTGTTCAAGACGCAGCTGGCGTCGGTCAAGACGGAGCTGAAGAGCGGTGCCTACCGGGACGCGAGCATGGCGATGTGCGCGCTGGTGGCCGCGGCGGACGGACAGGTGGAGCCGGCCGAGCGGCAGCGGGTGGAGGAGCTGATCGTCACCAACGACGTGCTGCAGAACTTCCCCGCCGACCAGCTCCGCCAGCGGTTCAACCAGCATGTGGACCGGCTGCTCACCGACTTCCACGCGGGCAAGGCGGAGGCTCTCCAGGTGATCGCCAAGGCCGCCAAGAAGCCCGCCGAGGCCCGCGCGGTCATCCAGACCGGCATCGTGGTCGCCGGGGCGGACGGCGTCTTCGAACCGGCCGAGCAGCAGGCCGTCCGCGAGGCGTGCACCGCCCTCGGCCTGCCGCCGACCGAGTTCGCCGTCTGAGCGGACGCGGCACACACTTTCTCCACCTCTCCGTCAACTCCGCTTCACCCCCTCGGTATGCTCCGGTCGTTCCGTTCGCTCCACTGAGGGGGGATTTCCTCATGCGTATACGCCCTGCCCTGACAGCCACCGCCGCCGTCGCCGCGGCCGGCACCCTGGGCCTCGCCGCCGCCGTACCGGCCCAGGCGGCCGAGTACTCCTCGGCGCTGAAGGTCAAGGGGATCCAGTACGACGCTCCCGGCAAGGACTCCAACAAATGCTCCGGGGGCAACACGAAGAACGAGTACCTGACGATCAAGAACTACTCGCGCACGAAGACCGTGAACCTGAAGGGGTACCTGGTCAAGGACGCCGCGGGCAACAAGTTCACGTTCAAGACGAGTCACAAGCTGGAGCCCGGCGACTCCGTGAAGCTGCGCGGCGGGCGCGGCACCGACTCCGACGCCAAGAACGTCGTCTACCGGCAGAACTGCAACTTCATGTGGAACAACGACAAGGACACGATCTACCTGGTCAAGCCCACCGGCAGCCGGGCCGACGTCCACTCGTACACCAAGAAGGCCGATGACCGGGACGGCAACGGCTACATCACCTACCACGGCTGACGCGGCTGGTGTCCCGGTCCGGGGCGAGGTCCGAGTCATGGTCCGGGTCCTGGTCCGGGCCCGGTTCCTCAAGGGAGTCTGGTCGCTTCCTTAAGGATTTTTGAAGTTGGCCTCCGGGGCCCGTGTCCGTACCGGGCCCGCCCTAGGCTCTCGGCATCCCCCCACACAGTCCCGGTGGACGCGGTCGCGTCCACCGGGCCCTGTCCGCCGATCGACCAGCCGAGGTGCACTGCGCATGGGTTCCCGCCGAGCCGTCCGTCCGTCCCGCTCCCACGCCCGCCCGTCCGGGGGACGACGGGCACGCGGCACCGCTCTGGTGCTCGGCGCCGTCACCGTCACGGCCGGCGTCGGGATCACGCTGGCGGCCGTCGGGGGCGAGGACGACGGACGGTCGGACCACGTCGCCTCGAGCGCCGCCGATGACTCGACCGGCACCGTGGAGCCGACGAGCACGTCGTCCTCCGCGTCACCGTCGGCCACCGCGAGCGCCTCGGTGAGCCCCTCGCCCTCGCCCAGCAAGAGCGCCACCCCCTCCGCGGCGAAGAAGAAGGCGAGCCCGGCCAGGACGGCCGAGCCCGCCGCCGAGACGTCCTCCCGGGCGGCGACGGGCGGCGCCGGCGGCCAGTCGTCCGGCAGTGGTGACAGCGGCGACACGGGTTCGGACTCGGGTTCGGGGTCGGACGCGGACACGGGGGCGGGCACCACGTCCGTCTCCGGCGGTCCCGAGGCGCGGGTCCTCGCGCTGGTCAACGAGGAACGTACGGCGGCCGGTTGCTCCCCGCTCACCGAGAACGCCCGGCTGACCCGGGCCGCGGACGACTACAGCGACGTGATGGCCGCGAGCGGCGTGATGTCCCACACCGGTCCCGACGGCTCCACGATGGCCTCCCGCGTCGAGGCGGCCGGATACCAGTGGGCGGCGCTGGGCGAGAACATAGCGCGCGGCCAGGCCGACGCCGAGGCCGTGATGGACGCCTGGATGAACAGCTCCGGTCACCGCGCGAACATACTCAACTGCGACTTCGAGGAGATAGGCATCGGCGTCCACGCCGGTGACGGCGGCCCCTGGTGGACGCAGGACTTCGGCACCGGCCGCTGACCCGGAGCCTCCTCAGCCCCCGCCCACCAGGGCGAGCGACACCCGTACCCGCGCGCCGCCCAGCGGTGCCCGGCCGATCGTCAGCTCCCCGTCCGTGGCGCGGGCGGCCCGCCCCACGATGTCCAGGCCGAGCCCCGTGGAACCGGTCACGCTGACGCCCCGGGTGAGCGCCGCCCCGGGGTCCGCGACGCCCGGGCCGGCGTCGTCGACGGTGAGCAGGACGTGCCGCCGCTCCCGTTCCACCCGTACGGCGAAGGCGGTGCCCTGCGCGGTGTGCCGGAAGACGTTGCCGATCAGGGCGTCGATCACGGCCGCGAGGTCGTCCTCGGCGAAGCGGACGGGCGTCGGGCGCGGGGTGAGGTACCGCTCGCAGGGGCGCTCCTGCTGGGCGGCGAGGACGGACCAGAACTCCAGCCGGGCGGCGACCACTTCGCTCACGTCGCACGGCTTGGCGGTGGCGGTGGCGGCACCGCCGGGCTGCGCGGCGGCCAGCGGCGTACGGGCCGCGGTGATGATCGAGTCGAGTTCGGTCTCCAGCCGCACGGCGGCCTCGGTGACCCGGCGGGCGCTCTCGGTGGCGCCCATCCGGTCCGCCTCCAGGTAGAGCGCGGTCAGTGGGGTGCGCAGCCGGTGCGAGAGGTCGGCGACCAGTTCGCGTTCGACGGCGAGCAGGTCGACGACCCGGTCGGCCATGGTGTTGAACGCCGCCCCCGCCTCCTGGAGTTCGGGCGGGCCGTCCGGTTCCACCCGGACGTGGAGATCGCCCGAGCCGAGGGCGAGGGAGGCCCGCTTCAGACTCCGGGAGGACCGGACGACGCGGGCGCCGAGCCGGTCCGCGACCAGCACCGAGCCGCCGACGAGCCCCAGTGCCAGCAGGGCCATCACGCCCCAGGACGCGGCCACGCCCCGGGTCAGGTCCGCGGCGGGCACGTACGCCTCGACCACGGCGACGCGGTCGCGGGGCAGCACGACGGGCTGGAGGTGGACCCAGCCGTCCGCCGTGTCCAGGGCGAGCGTCTCGCGCCGTCGTACGGCCCGCTCCAGCGCGTCCTCGGGCGCGTGCGGGGCCCCCACCAGGCCGCCGTCGGGCAGCCGTACGGCGAGCTGGTCGGCCGAGCCGAGTTCGACGACGGCCTGCTGCACGTCGGCCCGCCGGGTGGTGAGGGCGAGCACCGGTGACACGGCCGCGGCGCGTTGCTCGGCGACGGTGGTGGCCCGGTCGCGGGCCTGTTCCCGCACCAGCAGGGCGAGCGGGACGAGGAAGGAGAGCGCCACCATCGAGGTGACCGCCAGGGCGATCCCGGCGAGGGCACGTCTCATGGCGCGCTGACCAGCTTGATGCCGATGCCGCGGACCGTGTGCAGCAGACGCGGCTCGCGGGCCTTCTCGCCCATTTTCCGGCGGAGCGCGGAGAGGTGGACGTCGACCGTCTGGTCCTCCAGATACGGCTGCCGCCACACCTCGGTGAGGATGCGCTGCCGGGACATCACCTGGTCGGCGTGGGCGGCGAGGTAGGCCAGCAAGTCGAACTCGCGGCGGGTCAGGGGGAGTTCCCGGCCCGCCAGGTGCGCGGTGCGGGCGGTGCGGTCCACGCGCAGGTCGGCGACCTGGAGGGTCCGCTCCTGCGCCGCCCGGACGTCGGGGGGCGCGGACCGGCGCAGTACGGCGCCGAGGCGGGCTGCGAGCTGACCGCCGGAGAACGGCTTGACCAGGTAGTCGTCGGCCCCGGCGTTGAGCAGCCGGATGATCTCGGTCTCGTCGTCGCGGGCGGTGGCGACCAGTACCGGGACGCGGGAGATCCCCCGGATCATCCGCAGCACGTCGAGCCCGTCGACGTCGGGCAGGCCGAGGTCGAGCACCACGATGTCCGGCGGGTTCCGGGTGATCTCGCGCAGTCCCTCGAAGCCCTGGTGCGCGGTCCGCACCGCGTGGCCGTGCCCGGTGAGGACCTCGATCAGGGCGGCCCGGATCACGGGGTCGTCCTCGACGACAAGTACGGAGGCCATGGGCAGGCACGTTAGCCGGTCGGTCACCATGGTGTCGTGTCCCGTCTCCTGCGTTACCTGCTGCTCTGGCTGTGCTGCACGGCGGCCAGCGTGACGGCCGTCATCCTCACCATCCACTTCGTGCTGGGTTCGACCCGGCCGACGGCGCCGGTCGCGCAGTCGGCGCCGCAAGAGCCGGCCGCGTCGCCGGGTCCCACGCCCGACCGGAGCCAGACGCGCTCCCCCGGTCCGTCGCCGAGCCGGGACCGGCCCGGTACGGCCCCTTCGCGGACGGCCGGGACCTCCCGGTGGACGACTCCGGCGCCCTCCCCCACCCCTACGCCCACGCCGACGCCGGCACCGACCGCTCGTACCGCGCCGCCGCGGCAGCCGGAGGCGAGCGGGCGTGCGGCGGCGGGGTGCGAGGAGGGCGGGTCCGGGGTGTACACGGTGCCGTCCGAGGGCGGGAAGGCCACGGTGCGCTTCGGCGCCGGCGGAGTGTGCCTGATCTCGGCCGTGCCGGACCAGGGCTTCACGGTGCGTACGCGCCAGAGCGCGCCGCAGACGCTCACGGTGACGTTCTCGGCGGACCGCCACCGCTCGGAGATCACGGCGACGACGGAGCCGCACGACCAGGCGCGGGTGAGCGAGACCTCGTTCTGAGGCGCCCGGCGCCGCCCGGGATTTCAGGCAGCCGTGCCGGCCGCTTGGCCGGTCAGTGCCGCGAGCAGCCAGTCGTGCGCGGAGCCCGGGGTCGGTTCCGGACGGGCGCCCGGTGCGGTGATCACCTCGGTGACCAGGTCCCAGTAGCGGTCGATGCGCGGATCGGCCGTGAGCTGCCCGGCCAGCAGGCGGCGGAAGCCGGGGGTGTCACGGGTGCCGTACGCGGCCGTGTACGCGCTCACGAAGCAGTCCAGCGCCGCACCCGGACGCGGCGCGTGGTCCCGGCGCAGGTGCACCCCGGCCAGGTCGTACGCCTCGGCCAGGGACGCGTACAGGACGGCCGCGCCGCGGGCGCCCACCGCGCGGTGTGCCTCGGGCTGGGGCCGGGCGGAGGGCGTACAGGGGGCGGTGGTCAGGGCGTTGAGCCGGGCGAAGGCCAGTACCTGCGCCGGTGCCGGGTCATCGGGCGGCTGCGGCACCGCCGCCTCCAGGAAGGCGGTGACGGAACGGGACGGCATGCGCGGCGGCAGCCAGGCACGCCAGAAGCGGGCCAGCGGTGCGGTGCTCGGCGGGGCGGTCACCGTGCCGACCAGGCGGAGCCGGTCGGCCCGTTCGTCCGGCGGGCACTCCTGGACCAGGCGCAGCGCCGCCTCCCGCCAGCGCAACGCCGTGAGCTGGGAGCCGAGGGCGCGCAGGTGTCCGGCGACGGCGTCCTCCAGCGCGCGGCCCGCGTCGCCTTCGTCCCCCTCGTCGAGGACGCGGCGGATCTCGGGGACGCCGAGGCCGAGGGAGCGCAGGGAGCGGATCAGCCGTAGCCGGTCGAGGGCCTCGGGGCCGTAGCGGCGGTGGCCGCCCAAGGTGCGGGAGGTCTCCGGCAGCAGGCCGCGGTCGGAGTAGAAGCGGACGGTCTTGACGGTGACGCCCGCCCGCTCGGCCAGTTCGCCGATGCCGAGCTGACCGTCGTGCGCGCGGTCCTGCGCGCTGCCGTGCGGACCGTCGTGCGGTGCGAGCACTTGAACCTCCCTCTGGGGGAGTTTCTACGGTACCGGCGAGCGCGGGCCGGTCAGCGGCCGGACCGCGATGTCACCACTGCCGAGGAGAGGGTCATGACCGTATTCGTTCTGGTGCCGGGCTGGTTCACCGGCGCGTGGGTGTGGGAGGAGACGGCCGCGCGGCTGGCCGAGTCGGGCGCCGAGGCCCATCCGGTGTCCCTGACCGGGCTCGACGGGCCGCCAGGGGCCGGAGGGGTCGACGGTACCGCCGGTGTCGGCGGTGTCGGCGGTGTCGGCGGTGTCGGCGGTGTCGACCTGGAGACGCACATCGCGGACGTCCTCGCGGTGATCGACTCGGTCGGAGCGGGGGCTGACGGGTCCGGCGGGTCCGGCGGGTCCGGCCGGGAGATCGTGCTGGTCGGTCACGACTACGGCATCCATCCGGCGCTGGGGGCCGCCGCCCGGCGCGTCGGGCGGGTCGCGCGGGTCGTGTACCTGGACGCGGGGATGCCGCGGGACGGGGTGCCGGCGCTGGCCGCGGTGCCCGACCCGGCGCTGCGGGAGAAGGCGGCTGCGCGGGGGACGGAAGGAGGGGACGGCTTCGAGGGGGTGCTGCCGCCGCCGGACCGGGACGAGTGGCCGCGCTGGGGCAGTACCGCCGGTGTCCCGGACGCCGCGCTGGACCGGCTCACCGCGCGCGCCGCCCCGCAGCCCCTGGGCACGCTGCTGCAGCCGCTGCGGCTGGCCGCGGCGGTGGCCTCGGTGCCCGCCACCGGAGTGCTGTGCACCGGCAACGGGGCGGGCATCGGGATGCTCCAGCTCCAGGTCGACTTCGGTGACCCCGCGCTGGGCGCCCTGGCCGACGCGGGGGTGCCGTTCTTCGAACTGCCCACCGGGCACTGGCCGATGCTGTCCTGCCCCGCCGAACTGGCCCGGGTCCTGCTGCGGGCCGCGGCCGGAGGGGGGCACCGGCTCGCCCCGTTCGACGCCGCACGGCCGCCCGCGCATCTGCGGCCGTTCCCCTTGGACGTCCCGGAGCGGGCGCGCGAGCGGACCGGCCACGTCGATCTGTACCCGCCGGACGCCGAAGGCCCGCGCCCCGCGGTGCTGTTCGTGCACGGCGGTCCGCTGCCCCCCGGGGCTCGGCCGGGGCCGCGGGACTGGCCGCTGTTCCAGGGGTACGCCGGGTACGCCGCAGCCCGGGGCGTGGTGGCCGCGACCGTCGAACACCGGCTGCACGCGGTCACCGACTACCCGGCCGCCGCCGACGACGTGGCCGCGGCGGTGGAGACGGTGCGGGCCGATCCACGGGTGGACCCGGACCGGGTGGCGCTGTGGTTCTTCTCCGGCGGCGGGCCGCTCGCGGCGGAGTGGCTGAGCGCTCCCCCGCCCTGGCTGCGCTGTCTGGCCACCACGTACCCGATCCTCGCCCCGCTGCCGAACTGGGGTCTGCCCGGCGGCCGTTTCCGTCCGGCCGAGGCGGTGGCGGGCGCGGGCGACCTGCCCGTGGTCCTGACCCGGGTCGGGCTGGAGCTGCCCGAGATCGCCGCCACCGTCGAGGAGTTCCTCACCGCGGCCCGGGCGGGCGGCACCGACGTCGAGGTGATCGACGTACCGCACGGACACCACGGGTTCGAGACCCTCGACCTGACCGAGGAGTCACGCGCGGCGGTGCGGCGCGCGATGCGGGCGGTGCTCGGGCATCTGACCGGGTGACGGACGCCCCGCCGCGGCGGTGCCGGGCGGGGCGCCCCCGGTCTTTCTTCGGAACCAGGCCGGCCTCTTGGGGGACGAGGCCGGTCCCTCCGGGATCAGACCAGGTCGAACCGGTCCAGGTTCATGACCTTGACCCACGCGGCGACGAAGTCGCGCACGAACTTCTCCTTGGCGTCGTCGCTCGCGTACACCTCGGCGAGCGCGCGCAGTTCGGAGTTGGAGCCGAAGACGAGGTCGGCGCGGCTGCCCGCCCACTTGACCTCGCCGGTGGCGGCGTCACGGCCCTCGAAGGCGGTCTGGTCCTCGGACGTCGCCTTCCACGTCGTGCCCAGGTCGAGCAGGTTGACGAAGAAGTCGTTGGTCAGGGCCCCGGGGGTCGTGGTGAGGACACCGAGCTGGGACTGCTGGTGGCTCACGCCGAGCACGCGCAGACCGCCGACGAGGACCGTCATCTCCGGCGCGCTGAGGGTCAGCAGGTTGGCCCGGTCGAGCAGCAGGTACTCGGCGGGCAGCCGGTTGCCCTTGCCCAGGTAGTTGCGGAACCCGTCGGCGGTCGGCTCCAGCGCGGCGAACGACTCGGCGTCCGTCTCCTCCTGCGAGGCGTCCACCCGGCCCGGGGCGAACGGGACCTCGATCTGGAAGCCGGCCTCCTTGGCGGCCCGTTCGACGGCGGCCGAGCCGCCGAGGACGATCAGGTCGGCCAGCGACACCTGCCGGGTGCTGCCCGCGTTGAAGTCCCGCTGGACGCTCTCCAGGGTGCTCAGCACGGTGGCGAGCCGGTCGGGCTCGTTGACCTCCCAGGCGCGCTGCGGCTCCAGGCGGATGCGGGCGCCGTTGGCGCCGCCGCGCTTGTCGCTGCCGCGGAAGGTGGACGCCGACGCCCAGGCGGTGAAGACCAGGTCGGAGACGGTCAGGCCGGAGTCGAGCAGCTTGGTCTTGAGGACCTCGACGTCGGCGGCGCCGATCGGCTCGCCCTCGGCCTCCGGCAGCGGGTCCTGCCACAGCAGCGTCTCCTCCGGGACCTCGGGGCCGAGGAAGAGCGACTTCGGGCCCATGTCGCGGTGGGTCAGCTTGTACCAGGCGCGGGCGAAGGCGGCCTGGAACTCCTCGGGGTTCTCGTGGAAGCGGCGGGAGATCGGCTCGTAGACCGGGTCGAAGCGCAGCGCCAGGTCGGTGGTGAGCATGTTCGGCGCGATCTTCTTGGTGGCGTCGTGTGCGTGCGGGACCGTGCCCTCGCCCGCGCCGTCCTTCGGCTTCCACTGGTGGGCGCCGGCCGGGCTCCGGGTCAGTTCCCACTCGTAGCCGAAGAGGTTGTCGAAGAAGCCGTTGCCCCACTGGGTGGGCGTCGAGGTCCAGGTGACCTCCAGGCCGGAGGTGATGGCGTCCGCGCCCTTGCCGGTGCCGTGAGTGCTGCGCCAGCCCAGGCCCTGCTCCTCCATGGAGGCGGCCTCGGGGTCGGCGCCGACGGCGTCCGCCGGCCCGGCGCCGTGGGTCTTGCCGAAGGTGTGGCCACCGGCGATCAGGGCGACGGTCTCCTCGTCGTTCATCGCCATCCGGCCGAACGTCTCACGGATGTCGCGGGCCGCGGCCAGCGGGTCCGGGGTGCCGTTGGGGCCCTCGGGGTTGACGTAGATCAGGCCCATCTGGACGGCGCCGAGCGGGTTCTCCAGCTCGCGGTCGCCGGTGTAGCGCCGGTCGTCGAGCCAGGTGGTCTCGGGGCCCCAGTACACGTCCTCCTCGGGCTCCCAGACGTCCTCGCGGCCACCGCCGAAGCCGAAGGTCCTGACGCCCATCGACTCCAGGGCGACGTTGCCCGCGAGGATCAGCAGGTCGGCCCAGGACAGGCTCTGGCCGTACTTCTTCTTCACCGGCCACAGCAGACGGCGGGCCTTGTCCAGGTTGGCGTTGTCCGGCCAGCTGTTGAGGGGGGCGAAGCGCTGCTGGCCGGCGCCGGCGCCGCCGCGGCCGTCGCTGATCCGGTAGGTGCCCGCGCTGTGCCACGCCATCCGGACGATGAACGGGCCGTAGTGGCCGAAGTCGGCGGGCCACCAGTCCTGCGAGGTGGTCAGTACTTCGGCGATGTCCCGTTTGACGGCCGGCAGGTCCAGGCTCTGGAACGCCTCGGCGTAGTCGAAGTCCGGGTCGAGCGGGTTGGACACCCGGGGGTTCTTCGCGAGGATCTTCACATTGAGCCGCTCCGGCCACCACTGGCGGTTCCCGCCGCCCTGCGTCGGGTGGGCGGCGCGCCCGTGCGCGACCGGGCAGCCGCCTTCGCCCTCGGCCTTCGGGTCGGTGACGATCGCGTCGTGGTTCTCGGTCATGGGAGTCCTTCCGGGCATGGATCTCGGTGCTAAGGAATCACTGGTGGGAGGAACAGGCGGGGCACAGGCCCCAGTAGGTGACCTCGGCCTCGTCGACCGTGAACCCGTGGTCGTCGGAGGCGGTCAGACAGGGTGCGTGGCCGACCGCGCAGTCCACGTCGGCGACCGCGCCGCACGCACGGCACACCACGTGGTGGTGGTTGTCGCCGACCCGCCCCTCGAAGCGGGCCGGACTGCCGGCCGGTTCGACGCGGCGGACCAGTCCGGCCCTGGTGAGCGCGTGCAGTGCTTCGTACACGGCCGGTACGGAGATGTGGCCCACGCGGTCGCGCACTCCGGCGGTGATGGCCTCCACGTCGAGGTGGTCGCCGCGGCGGACCGTTTCGAGCAGGGCGACGCGAGCGGCCGTCACCCGCAGACCGGCGCCGCGCAGTTCCTCGGCGGTGGTCGGGGGCCGGGAGGCGGTCATGGCGGTGAACCTACGCCCTAAACCTGAACTGTTGAAGAGAACGAACGGTTCAAGTTCGGTTGCGCGCGGGGGGATTGCCGGTGCCCGTCGTTTCCCCTTCCGCTCTCACCTGACCTCGGCATGCCCGAACAGGTGCGCTACATTTTGCATCTCTTTGCATTGACATCTCTCACCTACGGAGCCGGCACACCCATGAGCGACATCGTCAACGGACTCGGCCGGGCCACCGCCTACGGCGCCCTCGGTCTGGTCCTGCTGGTCCTCGGCATCGTCCTGGTCGACGTGCTGACGCCCGGAAAGCTCGGCCGGCAGATCTGGGAGCAGCGCAACCGCAACGCCGCCACGGTGCTCAGCTCGGCGCTGCTGGGCATCGGCGCGATCGTGTTCACGTCGATCTGGACGACGTACGAGGACTTCGGCAAGGGGCTGGTGTCCACCGCGCTGTTCGGGCTGCTGGGGCTGGTGATGATGGCCGTGGCGTTCCTGGTGGTGGACCTGATCACGCCGGGGCGGCTGGGCGCGACGCTGGTCGAGCCGGAGCCGCACCCGGCGGTCTGGGTCACGGCCTCCTGCAACCTCGCGGTCTCCGCCGTCATCTCGGCGTCCATCGCCTGAAAGGGCAGGTCGTCGCCTGAGGGGGCAGGTCACCGCCTGAGAGGGCAGGTCACCGCCCGGCCAGGACCGTCACCACCCGGCCGGGTCCGTCACCACCCGGCCGGGCCGGTCACACGAGCCTCCTGATGTCGCCGCGGACCCGGTAGAACCCGCCCGCGGCGGCGTGCACCGCGTCGACGACGTACCGGGCTCCCGGTTCCCTGATCGCCCTCGGGAACTGCACGTTCCACGACGAGTCGTAGCCGTCCGACACCACGTGGATCCGCGTGCGGCCGCCGTCGCGCACACACTCCACGACCACCGACCCGGCCGGGGCCGCGGCGACCGTGGTCACCGACTCGGCCGCCGTCGCCGCCGCGTAGGTCGGCAGCGCCGCGGCGAGCTTGACGTCCCGGGCGACCGGCACCGAACCCTGCTGGGCGGCCGTCACCGCCGCCTCGCTCGCGTCCACGCACACCAGGGACCCGTCCGTGGTCACCAGGTAGAGCCGCTCGTCGCGGTACTGCATCGACAGCGCCGAGCCGCCGCCCGTACCCAGCTTCCACAGCCGGGTGCCGTCCCGGTCGAAGCAGTACACCGAGGAGGCGGCGTCCCCGGCGAACACGAACCGCCCGCCGGGCGAGGTGGCACACGAGTACACGGAACTGTCGCAGCGGTACGTCGCCTCGACGCCGCCGGTCTCCTTCGACAGCCGGTGGACGACGCGGTCGGCCGTACCGGCGTACACCGCGTCGTCCTCCTGCCAGCCGAAGAGCACCGCGCCCCGGGTCCGCGTGTGCCACAACTCGGCGCCGCCGTCCGGGGCGTGGGCCGTCACGCCGCCGCTGTCACCGTGGTACACGGCGCGGTCGTCGGCACGGACCATCCAGGCGTGCTCGCCGTGGCCGCCGCGTGCCCACTGGTGCTCGTCCTCGTGGTCGATGACGGTGAGTCGGCCGGCGCGGTCCGCGACGTTCAGCACGCCCTCGTGGATGTCGAGCCAGAAGATGTCGACGTCGGCCGCGATGTCGTAGGCCGCGAAGGGCAGTTTGGACGACAGGTCGTAGACCCGCCCGTCGTCGCAGCCGGCGTAGATCCAGAAGTCGTCGGCGACCAGGCACTTGACGCCGTCGGGCAGCCGGTAGTGGGAGAGGACCTCACCGCCGTGCGCCAGGGTGTAGACGTCACCGGCCTGGTTGCCCACCCAGCAGTGCTCCTCGTCGATGTGGATGCCGAACGCCGCGGAGCCCGTCCGGAACCGCCACAGCACGGGGGCGACCGAACGCACCGTGGACGGCGCCGAGGTGATCTGCCGGCGGGTGACCGGCCGGGGCGCGCGCTGCCCCCGCACCGCCGGGGCGTACCCCTTGCGCACCTTCTCGCCTATCTTCTTCGCGGCCGCCGCCTGTGCCTTCTCGGCCGTGGGGAACGTCGACGTCTGGGTCTGCCCGCCGGCGCCGATCCGCCCGTAGGACACGGTGACGACCGTCCCCTCGACCGTCACCTCGTAGAACTTGTGCGCTCCCCCGCCGTCCTGTGACAGCTCCAGGTACGTCTTCGACATGGCAGACCTCTCCCCAGGCCAGGGCCCGAGGCGTGTCCGCGGACCCCACTGACCGAACCGTAGATCCAGGCACTGACATCGGCCCTGGCGGGCGGGTCACGGGACGCTCGGCCCGGTGATGCGCCGGCCCTCGCTGTCGTAGGGCCAGACGTTGGTCTTGCAGCCGTGCAGTCCCTTGATCTGCTGCATCATCGCCGGGGCGAGCTGTCCTTCGCCGGGACAGGTCTCGTGGCCGTGGCCGAGGAAGTGGCCGACCTCGTGGTTGATGATCAGGGCGCGGTACGAGGGCACGTCGTCCGCGTAGTACTTCGTGGCCAGTTCCCACCGTTTGAGGTTGACCATGACGTCCTGGCCCACTCTGCAGTTGACCTCGCCGCCGGTGTCCAGTCCGTACTGGCCGCAGATGTCGTCGACCGTGCCCGGGGTGGCGAGCCGTACCCGGAAGTCGGAACTGTCACCGGACACCCTCCGGAACCCCACCTTGCCGTCGGCCGTCCAGCCGCGCGGGTCGGCGAGTATCTTCTCGACCTCGGCGGCGACCGCGTCCGTCGGCCGTCCGATGCCGTCCTCGACCTGGACCCGGTAGGTCAGTAACCGCTGGTCACCGCCGACGGGTTCGCTCTCTCCGCCGGCCGTGGTGAACGTTCCGGGTCCCGTGGCCGGGATCGAGAGCCGCTCCTTCTTCTCCGTGGCCTTCACGGTGGCCTCGCCGGTGGCCTCCTCCGTGGCCTCCTCCGTGGCCTCCGCGGCGGACGGCTCCTCCTCCATCGTCGCGACCGGTGCCGCCCCGGCCGTGCCGTCGGAACCTCCGGACGGGCCGGTCAGCCCCCTCACGACCAGCACACCGAGGACCGACAGCACGACGGCCGCCGCGAGCCCCGCCCAGAGTCTCCTCGGTTTTCGGCCGCGTCCGCGGGCATGGCGCGAGCGCCCGGTCACGGGTCGCGCGACGGACGGAAGGGGTGTCGTTCGGTGTGCGTTCATGATCCTTCAGCATGGGTGGGCTGTGTGATGGCCCGGGGACCGCTTCTGGACCGCTCTGTAACAGCCGCCCCCACCGGAACGGCCCAGTCCCTCACCCACGCATACTGAGCCCCATGCCACGCGTCCTGATCATCGAAGACGACCGCGCCGTGCGGGAGGGTCTGCGGCTCGCCCTGCGGCGCCAGGGACACGAGGTGGCCGCTGCCCCGACGGGTGAGGACGGGCTGGAACAGGTGCGGTCGTTCCGGCCCGACGCGGTGGTCCTGGACCTGATGCTGCCCGGCATGTCCGGCCTGGAGGTGTGCCGCCGCATCCGCGACCGGGACCAGATACCGATCATCATGGCCACCGCCCGCGGTGACGACACCGACGTGGTCGTCGGACTGGAGGCCGGAGCCGACGACTACGTGGTCAAACCGGTCCGCGCCCGGGTGCTGGACGCCCGTATCCGCGCCGTGCTGCGCCGCGTGGGCGGCCCGCCCGCCGCGTACGGCCCGCCGGCCGCCGAGCACCACGGCGACCTCGTCCTGGACCGGGCCGCACTGACCGTCACCCACCAGGGCGAGCCCGTCCCCCTGGGCCCCTCCGAACTGCGCCTGCTGCTCACCCTGTCCGCCGCCCCCGGCCAGGTCTTCAGCCGCCAGCAGCTGCTGGAGGCCGTGTGGGAGCACAGCTACCACGGTGACGCCCGGCTGGTGGACGCCTGCGTCAAGCGGCTGCGCGCGAAGCTCGGTGAGACCTCGGACCGGCCGCGGTACGTCCAGACCGTGCGCGGCTTCGGCTACCGCTTCGGGTCCCGGTGGGAGTCCCGGTGACCGCCGCGGCGCGCGTCCGGCGGCTGCCGCGGCCGCTGGGCGGACTGCGGGTGCGGCTGCTGGTGGCCTTCGCCGTCGTCGCCGCCGCGGCCACGCTGACCACCGGCGCGCTGACCTTCCGCGAGGCGCGGACCGGCGTGCTCCAGCAGAGCCAGGACACGGTGATCGAGGACTTCCGGGAACGGGTCGACGCGCTGGCGCCCAACTACCCGTTCCCGCCCGCCCGGCCGGACCTGGCCTCGCTCGCCGCGGACGTGGCGCGCGGCGGGCGCGCGGACAACTGGCGGGTGCTGGCCGCCTACCGGGAGCTGAGCGCCACCTCCTCGCCCGGGGACACGTTCGAGGAGCTGTCCCCGGCGATGCGTGCGGCCGTGGGCTCCCGTCCCGCCACGGTGTTCCAGCGGGTGTCCCGGGACGGCCGCTCCTCACTGGTCGTCGGCATGCCCGTCATCTACGCCGCACCGCGGCACGCCGCCAGGGAAAGGTCCGGCCTGGAGCTGTACCTGACCGTGTCGCAGCAGGAGGAGCAGGGGTACGTGGAGGCCCTGGTCAGCGCCATCGAACGGGCCACCGTGGTCGCGCTCGCCCTGGCCGTCGTACTCGCTCTGCTGGCCGCGCGCGGGGTGCTGCGGCCGGTGCGGGAGCTGCGGCGGGCGACCCGCAGCATCGCGCAGGGCCGGCTGGACACCCGGCTCGCCGTGCGCGGCTCCGACGAACTCGCCGACCTGTCGCACAGTTTCAACGAGACCGCCGCCGCGCTGGAGGAGTCGGTGGCCGAGCTGCGGCGCATGGAGGCCGGGGCCCGGCGGTTCGCTGCGGACGTCTCGCACGAGCTGCGCACACCGCTGGCCGCGATGTCGGCGGTGACCGACGTACTGGACGAGGACGCGGTCCGCCTCGACGACGACACCGCCATGGCCGTACGGCTGATCAGCGAGGAGACGACGAAACTGACCGGTCTGGTGAACGACCTGATGGAGATCTCCCGGTTCGACGCGGGCGCCGCCGACCTGCACCTGGACGAGATCGACCTCGCCGAGTCGGTGCGGCGCACCCTGTCCGCCCGCAGCTGGCAGGAGGCGGTGGAGACCGAACTGCCGGAGCCCGGCGCGCTGCGCGGCCGGGTCGATCCGCGCCGCCTCGACGTGATCGTCGCCAACCTCGTCGCCAACGCCCTGCGGCACGGCGGGCCGCCGGTCCGGGTGCGGCTGCGCGGCGAGGGCGGCCGGTCCGCGGTCATCGAGGTCAGGGACGGCGGGGAGGGCATCGACGGCACGGTGCTGCCGCACGTCTTCGACCGGTTCTACAAGTCGGACACCGCGCGGTCCCGCAGCGAGGGCAGCGGGCTCGGACTGGCGATCACCGCGGAGAACGTACGCCTGCACGGCGGCACCGTAAGGGCCGCCAACCATCCGGACGGCGGCGCCGTCTTCACGGTCGTCCTCCCGCTGCGGCAGGACGGCGCACCGGGGCCGGCGACCGGCCGGGAGAAGGAGACCCGGCCGTGAACGGCGGGACGAAGCAAGCCCGGAAGAAGAGATCCGGCCGTGAACGGCCGGGAGAAAGAGGTCGGCCATGAACCCCGCCGCGAGTCAGCCGGTGTCCCGCCCCTCCCGGCCGGTCCGCCGCACGCTGCCCCTTCTGTCCGTCCTGCTCGGTGCCGCCTGTCCGCTCACCGCCTGCGGCATCCCCGCGACCGGGGTGATCGAGGCGGGGGCGCCCGCGAGCGGGGTCCGGGAGCCGGTGGCCGCCGCCACCTGGCCGACGGCCCCGGTGCCGGACACCGCCACCGCCGCGGTGCCGCTGTACTTCGTGAAGAACGGGACTCTGGCGCCCGTCATCCGTCCGGCGGCCGTCCCCGCCGAGCCCGCGAGCGCCGTGTCGCTGCTGTTCCAGGGCCCGGACAGCGAGGAACGCGCGCTGGGCCTCACGACCGAACTGCCGCGCGCGGTCGCGGTGCCGGCCATCCGGACCGACGGGGCGACGGTCGCCATCGGGCTGCCGGCCGGGGCCACGGCGCTGAGCGACACGGCCGTCGCCCAGCTGGCCTGCACGGCCGCCGCCGCACGACTGAGCCAGGACCCGGAGCTGGGGACGGCACTGGTGACCGTGGAGCGGCCCGGCGGCCTGCCGGCGGGCCGCTCCAGTGACGACTGCCCGGGCCTCTTCCGGCCCGCGGAAACGGCCGGCCCCACCGAACCGCCGGACTGGAGTGCCGCCCCCACACCGGCGCAGCCCCGCTGACGGGGGCACGCCCCGGCGTCGTCTGGCACCCTGGCGACAGGAACCGCACGGGGAAGGACCGTCATGATCATTTTTGGCACCAAGGGGTACCTCTACCAGCTGGCGGTACTGACGCTGGTGTGCGGCCACTGCGGCAACCCCGCCGCCCACACGCTCCGCAAGCGGGTCACCAAGTTCACCCTGTTCTTCGTGCCGCTGTTCCCGGTGTCGACGAAGTACACGACCCAGTGCACGTACTGCGGCGCGGAGCGGAAGCTGACCGGCGAGGAGGCGGAGCGGCTGCGGGCGCAGGGCGCGAGCGGCACCGTCAGCCCGCCGGTGTGACCGCCAGGGCGAGGTCGTTGTCGACGGTGTAGTAGGGGCGTACGGCCGTTTCACCGACGGGGACCGCGGGCTGGACGTGGATGTCCTTGCGGTCCGCGATGTCGTCCAGGAGGCGGGCCACGCGGACCGGCGGTGCGGACCGCGCGGGCCGGACGAAGACGTCCCAGACGCGCTGCCCGGAGCCGGTCCCGGTGTCCGTCTCCGTGCCGGTGCCGGCGACCAGGTCCGCGAGGTCGACCGTGAAGGAGAAGCTCCGGCGGTCGTCGGCGAGCCGGGGTTCGACGGACCGTTCGGTGCGGGTGCCGCGCAGCCGCAGCCGCACGGCGGCCCCCTCCCCGAACACCGCGCCGTGCAGCCGGGCCCCGACCGTGAGCACTCCCTCGGCGGCCGTGATGCCGCCGGTCTCGGCGTGGGCGTCGCGCAGCCAGGCCCGTACCGCCAGGAACCCGTCCTTGGTGACGTACGGGATCCGGACCGCCACCGGCGCGCGGCGGTCGCGGGTGTGGCCGTCCACGAGGGCGCGCAGGTCGCGCAGGCCGGGGCGCAGGCGGCGCCGTTCGCCGTCCGGTCCGTCGAGCAGGTACACGTCCCACCGGCCCTCCGCCAGCGCCGTTCCGGTCGGCAGTACGGCGGTGGGGTGGCCGTCCTCCGTCGCGTCGAGGGCGAGGGAGTGGTGTGTCTCCGCGGGCTGTCCCTTGTCCGGCTTCCCCTTCTTGGGCCGCAGCCGGATCAGCAGCCGTGCGTCCGGAGTGGCCGGGGGGAGGCGCAGGCCGAAGGTGATCAGACCGTCCGCCTCCACCGTGCAGCCGGCGCGCGGTTCCGTGCCGTGCTTCGTGCCGTGTCCTGTGGCGCGCTCCGCGCCGTGCCCCGTGCCTCGCTCCGTGGTCATCGCCGTCCCCTTCGTATCGTGTGCAGCGCGCTGCTGCCCGTGGCGTGCACGGCGTCCCGTGCCGCGTAGCCCTGACCGATCAGCACCTGGCGCACCGGGTCGCGGCCCTGGGTGACGGGCCGTCCGGAGCGCCGGGCCGCGCACGCCTCCTCGAACAGGCGCTCGGCGTGGCGCACCACGGGGTCCGGGGCGAACCGCCGCGCGTTCTCCAGCGCCGCCCGGCCCATACGGCGGCGCCGTTCGTCGTCCCGGACCAGTTCGAGGAGCGCGTCACCGAAGGCCGCGGGGTCGCCGACGGGGACCAGCCGGCCGTCGACGCCGTCCTGGATGATCTCGCCGGGGCCGTAGGGACAGTCGGTGCTGACCACCGGCAGCCCGCACCGCATGGCCTCCACGATGGTCATGCCGAACGGCTCGAAGTTGGAGGCGGCGGCCCCGATCGAGCCCTTGACCCACTCGGCCTCCATGGGAGCGGCGGCGCCCATCAGGAAGACGTTGGCCGTCAGGCCGAGCCGTTCGATCAGGGCGCGCAGCCGGTCGTGTTCCTCGCCCTTGCCGTAGATGCGCAGGGACCAGTCGGGGTGTTCGGCGGCGACCCGGGCGAACGCCTCGATCAGCAGGTCGTACCGCTTGACCGGGACCAGTCGGCCGGCCGCGACCACCAGCTTGGCGCTGCCGTCCGCGGGCGGCAGCACGGGGTCGGGGACGCTGTTGGGCAGGGCTTCGACCCGGACGCCGGGCAGCCGCATCTTGCGCCGGTAGGCGGCGGCGTCCGCCTCCGTGACCGTGGTGAGCACGTCGAGCCGGCGGTAGGCGCGGCGCAGCGCGGTGCGCAGCCGGGAGGGGTGGTTGTCCAGGGTGAGGTGTTCCTGCCCGACGCGGGCGACGTGCTCGGGTGCCTGGAGCGCTAGGTGGACGTTGAGTCCGGGGCGGGTGCCGACGACGACGTCGGCATCGATGTCCGCCAGGCACGCGCCGATCCGCTCGTCGGTGAGCTCGCTGTACTGGTGGTGGCGGTACTCGGCGGCCGGGAAGACCTTCGCCGGCCGCAGGTGCTGAGGGTGCTCCTTCTCCTGCCGCAGGTCCACCAGGGGTCTCAGCGACACCCGGGGGTCCAGGGTGAAGTTGGGGCGCTCCCGGTGCCGCAGCACGGAGACGATCTCCACGGTGTGCCGCTCGGCCAGGGCCTGGGCCAGGTTGAACGTCGTGGTGATCGTGCCTCCGATCCCGTAGGCGTTGTGCAGGAGGAAAGAGATCTTCATGGGGGACTAGACCGGATGCGCGTACGAACGGTTGTCTGCCGTTATCACTTCGTGGTCCACCCGTTCACCAGGCGTTTCCCGAGCGACACGGCGCGGCGCGCCGACCGGCGCCACCGGGCGCGACCACGCCCGCCCCGCCTTCACCGACCCCCCCCCGACCCTCCGACGACCTTGACATATTTCGTGCTCATGACAGATTTGTTGACAGGTGTTCAACTCCCTTGTCGGGCACCGGTGGTTGGTCAAGGCTGTACCCCGGTCCGGAGCGGAACGCGACGCTCCCCGGGCCGTGTGCGCGATCCCGCGCACACCCCCCACAGACGCGCGCCCCACCCCGGGCGCGCGCCGCCTAGAGGAGGACTCCCTCGTTATGGCACAACTGCGGAGCAAGAGACTCAAGTTCGCCGCGACCGTCGGCGTCGTGGCCGCCGCCCTGACCGGCGGGCTCACCGCGATACCCGCCCAGGCCGCCCCGGCCGAGGGCACCGTCCTCGCGGCCGGCTCCCCCACCGCGGTCAAGGACAGCTACATCGTCACGCTCAAGAAGGACAGCGGGCTCAAGGCGTCCTCGGCGGCCGGCAAGGATGTCGTCGAGGAGTACGGCGGCACGGTGAAGAAGACGTTCAAGAGCGCGCTGAACGGCTACACCGCGTCCCTCTCCGCCGCCGAGGCCAAGCGCCTCGCCGCCGACCCGGCCATCGCCTCCGTCGAGCAGAACCAGCGCGTCACGCTCGCCGACACCACGCAGTCCAACGCCCCGTGGGGCCTGGACCGCGTCGACCAGACCTCCCTGCCGCTCTCCGGCACGTACACCTACCCGGACACCGCGGGCAGCGGCGTGACGGCGTACGTCATCGACACCGGCGTCCGCATCACCCACAGCGACATCAGCGGCCGTGCCTCCTACGGTTACGACGCCGTCGACGGCGACACCACCGCCTCCGACGGCAACGGCCACGGCACGCACGTGGCCACCACGATCGCGGGCAGCACCTACGGCGTCGCCAAGAAGGCGAAGATCGTCGCGGTCCGCGTGCTCAACAACAGCGGTTCGGGCACCACGGCCGGTGTCATCGCGGGCATCGACTGGGTGACCGCCAACCACTCGGGCCCCTCGGTCGCCAACATGTCGCTCGGCGGCGGCGCCTCCACCACCCTGGACACGGCCGTCCGCAACTCCATCGCCAGCGGCGTCACCTACGCGATCGCCGCGGGCAACAGCGCCGCCAACGCCTCCTCGTACTCCCCCGCCCGGGTCACCGAGGCCATCACCGTCGGCGCCACCACCAGCACGGACGCCCGGGCCAGCTACTCCAACTACGGTTCCGTACTGGACATCTTCGCGCCCGGCTCCTCCATCACGGCCGGCTGGTACACCAGCGACACGGCGACCAACACCATCTCCGGTACGTCCATGGCCACGCCGCACGTGGCGGGCGCCGCCGCGGTCTACCTGGCGGGCCACACCTCCGCCACCCCCGCGCAGGTCTCCTCGGCCCTGACGAGCGGCGCGACGACCGGCAAGGTCACCAGCGCGGGCACCGGCTCGCCGAACCTGCTGCTGAAGATCGTTCCCTGATGACGCGGTGATCCCATGACGTGACCCGTCCGGCACGGAATGCCCCCGGAGGCCACCCGCCTCCGGGGGCATTTCGTATGCCCCGAGCCCTGACCGCGTGCTCGAATCTGCTTACAACTACGCCCTTCCAATCAGCCCCGATCACCAACTCAGGCGTTTCGGACCCTTGACACGGTCGGGACCCGGTCGATTTACTCCCGGTCAGCGCCGACGTCGTCAGACCGGCCGGCGCCAGAGGTACGCCCAGCCGGTAGCTGGCCCCGCGCCAGGAGTCCGGCCCGAGTCGCCAGGACCGCCCACGGCGTCCGAGGCGGGGTCGTGCCCACCAGACCGGGAGCTCGTGCCATGAGCCGTCAGCGGGTCCCTCCTCCCTGACACCTTCACTCCCACCCTCACCGCCTGACACCGGGCCACGGCCGCCGGCCGTCGCGCCCCGCCGAGCGACCAACACCTGCCTGGAGGTACAGATGGACGCGGTCCGACGCGGTGTTCGACCCTCGCGCCGCGGGGTGCTGCGGGCCGGCGGGGGCGCCCTGCTCGCCGGGGCCGCGGGAGCGGCCGTCTCCGGGTGCGGGGCCGGGACGGACGACGGGGTCGCCGCCGACGGCACGGTCACCATCGAGGTGTGGCACGGCCAGGCCGACACGGCGAAGAAGGTCCTGCACAATCTCGTCACCGACTTCGAGCGCGAGCACCCGAAGATCCGGGTCGACCTGGGGGGCGGAGTGCTGTCGGACGTGATGCTGCAGAAGGTGACCGCCGCCCTCGCCGCCGGCTCCTACCCCGACATCGCCTACGTCTTCGGCTCTGACCTGGCCCGGGTCGCCCGCGGCCCGCAGGTCGTCGACCTCACCGACACGGTGGACTCCGGTCCCCTGCCGTGGAAGAACTACTGGGCCGCCGCCCGGGACGCCGTCACCGTCAACGGCCGGGTCAGGGCGGCGCCCGCGGTGCTCGACGCGCTCGCCGTCGTCTGCAACAAGCGGCTGTTCCGCGAGGCGGGCGTGGACCTGCCCGAGGCCGGCTGGACCTGGGGGGACTTCACCGAGACCGCGCGGCGGCTGACCGACCGGGCCGCGGGCCGGTTCGGCACCGGCTGGCCCGGCACCGGCGACGAGGACACCGTCTGGCGGCTGTGGCCGATGATCTGGGACCTCGGCGGCGATGTCGTCGACGACAGCGGCAAGGGCATCGGCTTCGCCGACAGCGGGATCCGCGCCCTGGAGGTGGTGGCCGGCCTGGCCCGCGACCGGAGCGTGTACGTCGACCCCAAGCCCGGCAGCGAGCAGATGTACCAGGTCTTCCAGTCCGGCCGGATGGGAATGGTGGTCACCGGTCCCTGGCAACTGCCCGACATCCGGCAGGCGGGGATCGACCACCACGTCGTCCCGCTGCCCAGCTTCAGCGGCAGGCCGGTCACCATCTCCGGCCCCGACACCTGGACCCTGTTCGACAACGGCGCCGCCCGCTCCCGGGCCGCCCGCACCTTCGTCACCTGGCTCACCCAGCCGGCCCAGGACGTCCGCTGGGCCGTCGGCGCCGGCAGTCTCCCGCTCAGCCGCCGCACCGAGGCCCAGCCGGCCTGGCGGCGCAAGGTCGAGGAGACCGAGGGCCTGTCGGTGTTCACCGAGGCACTCGACAGCGCGCGCGTCCGTCCCGTCCACCCGGCCTACCCGGAGGTCTCGCAGGCGCTCGGCCGGGCCGTCGTCTCCGTGCTGCTCGGCCGCAGCAGTCCCGGGGCCGCCCTGCGGTCCTGCGCCGACGAGGCCGACGCCGCCCTGCTCATACCGCGTTGAGGAGCCACCACGCCATGGAGCGACTGCCCCGAGCCATCACCCTCGCGGACCCGCCGGACGAGCGGCGCCGGGCCCTCGTACGCGAGCGCCGCGCCGAGACGGCCGCCGCCTGGGCCTACGTCTCCCCCGCGGTCCTGATCGTCCTGGGCCTCGGCGTCGTCCCGGTCGTCTGGTCGCTGCTGCTGTCCTTCCAGGCCGGCGACCTGGTCACGCCCAGCCGCTGGGTCGGCGTGGACAACTACCGCGCCCTCGCCCAGGACCCGCACTTCGGCCAGGCCGTGCGCAACACCCTGCTCTACACGGTGCTGTACGTGCCGCTGAGCCTGCTCGGCGGCCTGCTGCTCGCCCTGGTGCTGAACCGCCGCATCCGGCTCGTCGGCCTCTACCGCACCCTGATCTTCGTACCGTTCGTGCTGTCGGCGACCGCGCAGGGCGTGCTGTTCTCCTTCATCCTGGACCCGGAGTTCGGCGCCGCCAACTCCGTCCTGCATCAACTCGGCGTCTCCCCGCAGGGGTTCCTCACCGACCCCGGGCAGGCCCTGCCGGTGCTGGTGGCGATCACCCTGTGGAGCGGCACCGGTTTCTGCGTCGTGGTCTACCTGGCCGCCCTCCAGGACGTCCCGCGGTCCCTGGTCGAGGCCGCCCGGCTGGACGGCGCGGGCCGGCTGCACCTGCTGCGCCACGTCACCCTGCCCACGCTCACCCCGGTCACCGTCTTCCTGGTGCTGTGGCAGACCATCCAGTCCCTCCAGGTGTTCGACCTGGTGTACGTCACCACCAAGGGCGGGCCGCTGGGTTCCACCACCGTGATCGTCTACTTCATCTGGGAGCAGGCGTTCATGAACGCCACCGCCGGCTACGGCGCGTCGGCCGCCTACGTCCTCGCCGTCGTCCTGGGCCTCGCCGCCGGGGCCGTACGCCTCGCCCGGCGCCGTGAGCGCCACCGTCCGGAAGGGGCCCGCTCATGACGGCGACCACCTCCGCCCGGCCCCGCACCGTCCCCGCCCGCCCGGTCCGGACCGCCGGTTCCGTACGGCGCCGCCGGCGGCTGCCGTTCAGCCCCTGGCACCTGCTGCTGGCGCCGCTCGCGCTGACCTTCGCGGTGCCGCTGGTGTGGCTGCTGCTCAGCTCCGTGATGAGCGACGCGGAGATCAACCGCTTCCCGCCCGCGCTGTGGCCCTCCGGCATCGACCTCGGCGGCTACCGCTATGTGCTGGGCAACGCGATGTTCCCGCGCTGGTTCGCCAACTCGCTGATCGTCTCCGCCGTCACCGTCGCCGCCAACCTGCTGTTCGGCGCGCTCGCCGGGTACGCCTTCGCCCGGATGCGGTTCGCGGGGTCCCGTGTCCTGCTGGGGCTGATGCTGGCCACGATGGCCGTGCCGTTCCAGCTGACCATGATCCCGACGTTCCTGGTGATGAGGAAGCTGGGTCTGATCGACACCCTCGGCGCGCTCATCGTGCCGTCGCTGGTCACCCCGTTCGCGGTGTTCCTGCTGCGGCAGTTCTTCCTCTCGCTGCCCCGGGAGCTGGAGGAGGCCGCCTGGATCGACGGGTGTTCGCGGCTGCGGGTGCTGTTCCGCATCGTGCTGCCGCTGTCCCGCCCGGCGCTGAGCACGGTCGCCGTCCTGACCTTCCTGACCACCTGGAACGACCTGACCTGGCCGCTGATCGCCATCAACCACGACACGCAGTACACGCTGCAACTGGGGCTGACCACCTTCCAGGGACAGCACCACACCAGGTGGTCCGCGGTGATGGCCGGCAACGTGCTCACCGTGCTGCCCGTGCTGCTCGCCTTCCTCGGCGCGCAGAAGACCTTCGTCCAGTCCATCACCTCCAGCGGCCTCAAAGGCTAGTGACTCCCAGGGAAAGGCCCATGCCGCACACCTTCGACCTGCTCGTCGTCGGGGACGCCAACCCCGACGTCGTCCTCGGTCCCCTCGACGCCCCGCTCGCCTTCGGCCAGCACGAACAGCTCGTGCCCGGCGGCGCCCTCACCCTCGGCGGCTCGGCCGCGATCATGGCCTGCGGGGCGGCCCGCCTCGGTCTGCGGGTCGCGTTCGCCGGCCGGGTCGGCGACGACGACGCCGGACGCTACGTACGGGACACCCTCACCGCGCGCGGGGTGGACACCCGGGGTCTGCGCACCGACCCGGAGCTGCCGACGCCGCTCACCGTCGTCCTGACCCGGGACGGGGCGGAGTCCGACCGGGCCATCGTCACCGCGCCGGGCACCCTGCGCGCCACCACCCCGGCCGACGTCCCGGCCGGGCTGCCGGCCGCCGCCCGGCACGTCCACTTCGCCTCCTACTTCCTGCTGCCCCACCTCGCCGCCGGGCTGCCCGGCCTGATGCGCACCGCGCGCGCCCACGGCGCGACGACCTCCCTCGACACCAACGACGACCCGGCCGGCCACTGGGACCCGCCGGGCCTCGCCGCCGTCCTCCCGCACACCGACTACCTGCTGCCCAACGCCGCCGAGGCCCGGAAGCTGGGCGGCGCCGAGGACCTCGTGACGGCCGCCGCCGCGCTCGCCGGGCGCGGCCCCGTGACCGTCGTCAAGGACGGCGCCGAGGGAGCGCTCTGCCACGACGGGCACACCGTCACCCGCGCCCCCGCCTTCCCGGTCCGGCCGGTGGACACGGTGGGCGCCGGCGACAGCTTCGACGCCGGTTTCGTGGCCGGCCTGCTCGCCGGGCTGCCGCTGCCCGAGGCGCTCCGGCTGGCCGCCGTCTGCGGCGCGCTGTCCACCCGCGCGCCCGGCGGCACCACCGCACAGCCCACCTGGGACGAGGCCCTCGCCCAGGTCACCCGCGACCTCACCCCCGCCCCCTCCCACAACCCCGCCCGCGAACGGAAGAACTCCGCATGAGCACCGCTCACCCGGCCGCCCCCAAGATCACTTTCATCGGGGCCGGCAGTGTCGTCTTCACCCAGGGACTCCTCGCCGACCTGTTCGCGTTCGACGAGCTGAAGACCGCCCACATCTCGCTGCACGACATCGACGCCGAGCGCCTGGCCACGGCCGAGGCAGCGGCCCGGTACATCGCCGCCGAGCGCGGCGCCCGTCCGACGGTCACCGCGCACGCCGACCGCCGCGAGGCGCTGGTGGACGCCGACTTCGTCATCAACATCGTGCAGGTCGGCATGGGCGAGGCCACCCGCACGGACTTCGAGGTGCCGGCCCGCTACGGGCTGCGCCAGACCATCGGCGACACCCTCGGCATCGGCGGCATCTTCCGCGCGCTGCGCACCTTCCCGCTGCTGAAGGCGCTCGGCCAGGACATCACCGAGGTGTGCCCCGACGCCTGGCTGCTCAACTACACCAACCCGATGGCGATGAACGTCCAGTACCTGGCCGAGGCGACCGGCCTGACCCGGGTGGTCGGCCTGTGCCACTCGGTGTACTGGACGATGCGGGGCCTGTGCGACCTGGCCGGGGTCCCCTACGAGGAGGTCACTTACCACGCGGCGGGCGTCAACCACCAGGCGTGGGTGCTGCGCTGGGAGCACGAGGGCCGCGACCTGTACCCCCGCCTCGACGCGCTCGTCGCCGAGGACGAGCAGCTGCGCCGGCGGGTCCGGGTCGACATGTACCGGCGCCTGGGCCACTACCCGACCGAGACCAGCGAGCACTCCTCCGAGTACGTGCCGTGGTTCCTGCACCACCCCGGCGAGGTCGACCGGCTGCGGCTGCCCGTCGGGGCCTACCTCGGCATCGTGGACGAGAACGTGGCGGAGTACGAGCGGACCCGGGACGCGCTGGCCTGCGGGGCGCCGCTCACCGTCGAGGGCACCATGGAGTACGCGCCGCAGATCGTCCACAGCATCGTGACCGGGACCCCGCGCACGGTGTACGGCAACGTGCCCAACCGCGGCCTGATCGACAACCTCCCCGCCCACGGCGCCGTCGAGGTGCCCTGCCTGGTCGACTCCGCCGGTGTGCAGCCCACCCGGATCGGTGCGCTGCCGTCCCAGCTGGCGGCCCTGAACCGGACCTACCTCAGCACCACCGACCTGGTGGTGCGGGCGGCGACGGAGGACGACCCGAGGCACATCCGGCACGCGGCGATGACCGACCCGGCGACGGCGGCGGCGCTGCCCGTCGAGGAGATCTGGCGGCTGTGCGACGACATGGTCCGCGCGCACGAGGACCGGCTCCAGCCGTCGCTGCGGGCGGTACTGGGCGCCTGAGGGAGGCCGCTCAGCCCGTGCACGGCCGGGTCACCGCACGGGCCGCCGCGGGCCGGGTGAGGACCTCCGTGCTGTCGACGAACTGGTCGACGGCACCGGCCGGCGGCAGGGCCCGGACGGCCGGGTCGGTGATCCGGGCGGTGAGCGCGTCGGCGAACCGTTCGGCGCGCAGCACCCGGAAGGGCCTGCCGTGGTAGGGACGGGTGGCCGGGTCCACCGGGTCGGTGAGGCCGAGCCGGTTGTGCTCGGCCGCGACGGTCTCGTACGCCGTGGCCAGGTGCCGTTCCCGGGTGTCCGGGTCGGTGGCGGCGAGGACCGCGCGGAGCACCGGGGTGAGCCCGGCCGCGCCGGGGACGCGGGCGAAGGCGCTGCCGAGCCACTTGGCGTACGGCGGGTAGCGGCGGTCCATCAGCAGGCTGAGCCGCATCAGGTCGCGGACCAGGCGAGCGGCGACGACGGCGGCGCCGAGTTCGTCGCCCACCTCGCCGCAGCGGCCCACGAAGGCCTCCTCCTGGGAGACGCGGCGCCACTGGCAGGCGAGCACGTGGAGCCAGAGGTCGTGCGGGTACCAGGCGAGCCGGGCCTTGGCGGTGGTCAGGGCGCCGAGCCCGTCGTGGAAGACGTCGCCCGAGGTCACCTCGGCGAGCCGCTGTGCCGGGGCGGAGAGCCAGTCCTGACGGGTCACGCCCCGGCACGGGTCGAAGCCGAGGCGCCCGGTGAACCAGGTGCCGGGGTCGGTGATGTCGACCGCGTGCCGGACCGGGCCGTCGGTCGCGGCCATGACGCGGATGCCCGCCTCGTCGGTGGGGGCCAGGTGAGTCGGGTGGCCGAGGAAGGTCCTGGGCAGCCCGGCGGCGAGCCGTTCGCTGATCGCCGTGGCGTGGCGGGCTACGTCCCCGGGCCGGAGGAAGAGTTCCAGCCGGGGTCCCCAGTCGTGGTCGCGGGAGCGGGCGGTGTCGAACCCGAGCACCTCCGAGCCGCTGCCGAGCCGGGCGGCGGAGTACGCGATCCCGGGGGCGGCCTCCGCGACCAGGGGTCGCACGGCCTCGTGGAAGAAGCGGCGGGAGAGTTCGAGACCGGGGACGAAAGGCGGCGGTGTGGTCATGCGGGGAGAGTGCCGGACGGACGGGCGGCCGGGCGAGCACATTTCCCCGGGGTCCCGTACTCCCACCCCGGTACACCGGGTTGCTCCCGCCGCCGGACGACCTCGCGGCGCCCGACCGGCACCGTGGGCCGTATGACTCGACCGCCCGGCCCGGCGGGCCGCACTCAGGGTCCATGTCGTCTCCTCCGCGGGCTGGCTCGGGCTCACGCTCGGCCTGCTCGCCCTCGCGGTCACCGGGGTCACCACCACCTCCCCGGCGGCCTCGGAGGCCGCCGTCCGCGCGATGAAGCTGTTCGCCGACTGGCTGCTGCTCCCCGTCGCGCTCCTCACCCTGCTCAGCGGAGCGCTGCTCTCGCTGGGCACCCCCTGGGGGCTGGCCCGCCACCGCTGGGTGGGGACGAAGTTCTGGCTGACCCTGGCCACGGTCACCGCGACGGCGTTGGCCCTGCGCCCCGCCGTGGACTCCGCGGTGGACTCCGCGGTGGCGGCCGTCGCCGCGGGCGGGCCGCTGCCGGACTCCGGCATCGTGCTGATGGGGCCGGTCGTCTCCCTGTCCGCGTACGTCTTCATGACGGTCGTCTCCGTGGTCAAGCCCTGGGGGCCGACCCGGCGCGGCAGGCGGCTGCGCGACCGTGCCCACGGCGACCGCGCCGGAAAACCGGAGGCGCCCGTCGTACGAGCGGCGGTACCGTCCCCGGATGGTCGATGACGACGGATACTTCTCAGAACCCATCGCGGCCACCTACGACGAGTCGGCGGCGGACCTGTTCCGGCCCGAAGCCGTGGACCCGGCGGTCGACGTACTGGCCGAACTCGCCGGTGACGGACGGGCGCTGGAGTTCGGCGTGGGCACCGGGCGGCTGGCGCTGCCGCTGGCCGCGCGCGGCGTGGCGGTGCACGGCATCGACATGTCCCGGGCGATGCTGGACCGGCTGCGCGCCAAGCCCGACGGGGACACCGTCGACGTGACGGTCGGCGACTTCGCGACGACCCGGGTGGAGGGCACCTTCTCCCTCGCCTACCTGGTGTTCAACACCATCAACAACCTGACCACGCAGGACGCCCAGGTGGACTGCTTCCGCAACGCCGCGCGGCACCTGCGGCCCGGTGGCCACTTCGTGGTCGAGGTGGGGGTGCCCGCCCTGCGCCTCCTGCCGCCCGGGCAGACCGCCGTACCGTTCCACATCTCCGACACGCGCTGGGCGTTCGACACCTACGACGTGGTGACCCAGGCCATGAGCTCCCACTACGTCACCGTCGTCGACGGCCGCGCCGAGCACTGGTCCATTCCGTTCCGGTACGTGTGGCCGGCCGAACTCGACCTGATGGCACGGCTCGCCGGACTGCGGCTGCGCGACCGCTGGGACGGGTGGTCGCGGGCGCCGTTCACCAGCGAGAGCACCGGGCACGTGTCGGTGTGGGAGAAACCGGCGGACTGACGGCGGGCGCCGTCCTGCCCCGGCGCCCCGGCGCGGGGCCGACCGCGCTGCCCTTCCGGGCAGCCGGTCCTGCCTCGGTGTCTCCTGACGCCGCCGGGGCGGGACGGTACCGTCCGTGCGTGAGCATCACGTCTTCCCGGACGCCGTACCCGGCGTGCCGTTCCACACCCGTCGCAGCGACGGTCCGGCCACCGCGCGAGGGCGCCGTCACTCCCGTGGCGGGCGGCCGGTGAACGACGAGCGTACGACGGGGGCGCCGGCCGTGCCCGGCCCCCGGGTCCCCGCCGAGGAGGGGCACCTCGCCCCTCCCCCGCCGGCACACCCGGAACCTCCCGGCCCGTCGGCGCCCCTCGCCCCACAGGCGCCTTTCGATTCGCCGGCACCCCTCGAACCCGACGGGCAGCCGCCCGAGCAGAAGGAACGGCGTAAGCGCCGGGGGCCCGGCCCGGTCGTCGTGCTGGTCCTGCCGGGTCTGCTGACCCTGTCCGGGGTGGCGGGCTTCTTCGCGCTGAACGGCGGCTTCCCCGTCGACTCGGAGCAGGAGGCCGGCCCGGAGCAGGCCGCGTCGGCCGATGTCGACGCCTCCTACGTCCCGTGGCTGCGCAAGGCGGCCGACGGCTGCGAGGTCGTCACCCCGTCCCTGCTCGCCGCGCAGATCGACCAGCTCTCCGGCTGGAGCGACGACACGGGCGAACTCTCCGGCCAGAAGGGCATCGCCGCCTTCACCGACGACCAGTGGAAGCGCTGGGGCAAGGACGCCGACGGCAACAAGCGCTCCTCGCCCCGCGACCCGGCGGACGCCATCATGGCCCTCGGCCGGCAGGACTGCTCCCTGGCCACCGAAGTGACCGGCCTGCGCACCGAGGGCCTCGTCAACGGCGACCTCGTCGACCTCACGCTCGCCGCCTACGCCGCCGGCGTGGACCAGGTGGCGGGGGCCGGCAAGGTGCCCGACGACGCGCGGACCTACCTCACCGAGATCAAGGCATTGCTGCCGCGGTACGAGGCGCTGGACCAGGAGAGCTCCGGCGGGACCCCCGCCGCGGCGGGCGCGATCCTGGCCGCGCCCGTGAGCGACCTCACCGTCACCTCGCCCTACGGTTCCCGCCAGCACCCGCTGACCGGGGTGACCAAGCTGCACACCGGGATCGACTTCGCCGCCCCGCAGGGCGCCCAGGTGTTCGCCGCGCGCGGCGGCCAGGTCGTGTTCGCCGCGTCGACCAGCGCGTACGGCAACCGTGTCGTGATCGACCACGGCACCATCGAGGGCAAGCGGCTGCAGACGACGTACAGTCATCTGTCCGCGATCGACGTGGCCGTGGGCCAGACGGTGGAGACGGGGACACAGATCGGGCGGGCCGGTTCCACGGGCCTGTCCACCGGCCCGCACCTGCACTTCGAGGTCATCTACGACGGCTACTACTCCAACCCCCAGCCCTGGCTCGCCCCCTCCGGCTGACGACCCTCCGGTGATCTCGCCATGCACACCATCGCCGTACTCGCCCTGGACCGGGTGATCCCGTTCGACCTGTCCACGCCGATCGAGGTCTTCACCCGTACCCGGCTGCCGGACGGGAGCCCCGGTTACCGGATCCGGGTGTGCGCGCGGGAGCCGGAGGTGGACGCGGGGGTGTTCACCCTGCGCGCCCCCTGGGGGCTGGAGGGGCTGGAGGGCGCCGACACGGTCATCGTGCCCGGCACGGCCGACGTCTCGGCCCCGCTGCCCGACGCCGTCCGGGACGCGCTGCGGGCGGCGGCCGAGCGCGGCACGCGGATCGCCTCGATCTGCTCGGGCACCTTCCCGCTGGCCGCCACCGGCCTCCTCGACGGCATGCGGGCCACCACGCACTGGGTCGCGGCCGGCGCCCTGGCGGCCCGGTATCCCGAGGTCGAGGTGGACCCGGACGTGCTGTACGTGGACAACGGGCAGATCCTCACCTCGGCCGGTGCCGCCGCGGGCCTCGACCTGTGCCTGCACCTGATCCGGCGCGACTACGGCTCGGCCGTCGCCGCCGACGCCGCCCGGCTGTCCGTCATGCCGCTGGAACGGGAGGGCGGGCAGGCGCAGTTCATCGTCCACGAGTACGCTCCCCGGCCCCAGGGCTCCGTGCTGGAACCGCTGCTCACCTGGCTCCAGGAGAACCTGGGCCGCGATCTCACCCTGAACGACATCGCCGCCCAGGCCGGGACCAGCACCCGCACCCTGATCCGGCGTTTCCGTGAACAGACCGGCACCACACCGCTCCAGTGGCTGCACCGGGCCCGCGTCCGGCAGGCCCAGCACCTGCTGGAGACCACGCGCCACCCCGTCGAACGCATCGCCGCCCAGGTCGGCTTCGGCTCCCCCACCGCCTTCCGGGAGCGGTTCAAGCGCACCACGGGCGTCAGCCCGCACGCCTACCGCCGTACCTTCTCCTCATCCCCCGCCGGCTGACCCCCGCACCCGGTCGCGCAGGCTGCCCGCCTCCGCCAGGGTCCGCGCCGCGGCGGCCGCCAGCCGGGGCCGGGCGCGCACGAACCGCCGGGCGGCCCGGGCCGGTTCCTTCGCCAGCAGGTGGGCGGCGCCGCCCGGCACCGGGCGTACCACCGCGCCCTCGTACACCCGCAGGTCGCGGGTCTTGAACGACTCCTTGTAGCGGGCCGGTCCGGTCCCGAGGTCGACCATCCGGATCCCGTCGGCCGCGGCGGCCTCCAGCATCCGCAGGTGCAGCACGAGGCCGGGTGAGTACTTGCCGTAGGCGCGGTCGTACGCCGGGAACCACCAGGAGAGCACCGTGGCCGAGCGCAGCCCGAAGTGGGCGGCGACGGGGCGGCCGGCGGCGTAGAGGACGGAGAGCAGTCCGCGGCACTCCGGTTCGCCGCTCTGCGCGAGCAGGCCCACCAGTGTGTTGATCCACTCCTGCGCGAAGCGGTCCCGCCGGCCCGTGCGGCGGTACTGGGCCGACTTCCACCGCATGAGTTCCCGCAGCACTGCCGGGTCCCGGGAGTCCAGGACGAACCGGACCTCGCCGACCTGCCGGGCGAGCTTGCGTTCCTTGGCGAGGGTCTGTCTGAGGAACCCTGGGGCGTCCCGGCGCAGTCTCTCCAGGTAGCGGTCGTAGCCGCCGTCGATGTCGACGACCGGGGAGGCGAGTTCCTCGACGGCGTGCGCGGCGAGGGCGCCCTGGCCGTCCTCCAGGTTGTCGAACTCCCAGGACGCCAGGGAGCAGGCCCGCAGCAGCCGGCGCGGCTCGATCCTGACCCCGGGGCGCAGGACGGCCCCCTGGCAGTCCGAGACGCCGAGCCCGATGGCCCGTCCCCGGCCCAGGAGGCCCTTCTCGTAGGGGAAGTAGCCGACCGGCGTGCCGTCCTGCTGGAGGACCGCGACGCGGGCGCCGGGCCGTACCCGGCCGACGGCCGCGGTGAACACCGGGTCGAGGAAGGGGTTGGCAGGTGCCCCGGTCAGGGCGCGGATCTCCCGCCACATCTTGATGTCGTCCGGTCCCAGTTCGTCCGGCCGCAGAATGAGAATGCGCTGTCCCGGCATGGCTGATGCCTCCCGTGTGGTCGAATCGAGGACACACGCGGGCCTGTTCGTCACCGCGTCCCGGCTCAGGAGTCGGCGGGCCGCACGGCGCAGGCCCCGTTACCGCTCGCGCCGCTCAGCAGCGATACGTCCGCAGGAGATCGGCGCCCGGGGACGGGCCGAGGGAGGCCGGCCGTACGGCGGTGACCGCGCCCCGGGGTTCCGTGGCGTCGCGGTCCGCCGCGGACGCCCGTACCGGGGCACCGTCGGCCGCGCATCCGGCGCCGGCCGCGCCCGCGGTCCTCGCGGGGCGCAGCGCGGCGCGGCGGACGGCCGTGCCGTCCTCGCACGGGCTCGGTTCGGTGAGGCTCTCGTCCCCGGTGTCCGCCGCGGCCACGGCGGGGGCGGAGACGGAGGCGGAGGCGTCCGGTGACGGCTCGGGCGCGCAGAGGTTCAGCAGCACCGAGGCGAGCAGCAGCAGCAAGGCCACTGCCCATCGACGCCGCACCATCGGACTCCTGCCCCTGCGTCTCGGCGGGGGTCGGCCGACGGCTCGGCGACGGACGGCTCCCCCGGACGCGCCCGACCGCGCCTTCCAGTAGGCCGAGCGCGTCCCGGCCCGTCAAGTCCCGCGCGCCGAATCGGCGCGCTCCTGACGGACGTTGGCGCCTGCGCGCCCGTCCGGGACCGTGGGGTGTCGTCTCCTGCGCGGTGTGCCGCCTTCCGGGGAGGCGGGAGGGCTCAGTGCTCGGCTGCGCGGTCCAGGATCTCGGTGACCTGCTCGCGGAGCACGGCCCGGGCCTCGGCGGGCAGGGAGCCGAGGGCGGAGGCGTCCAGCGCGTCGGCGGTCCGGGCGGCGTCCGGGCCGCAGTCGGTGCTCTCGCTGAAGACCTCGTAGCCGTCGCGGACGGCGACCCGCAGCCGCCGGTGTCCGTTCTCGTCGGCGTGCACGGCGGTGGCGACGACCAGGGGCGGCGGGCCGCCCGCCTCGGCGGGCATCTTGCGGTACCCGCTGACCAGGGGCGACCGCCAGTGCAGGGAGAGCAGCAGCGGCCGCTTGGCGACGAGTTCGGTGAGGTCGGTCTCGTAGACGCGGTCCTGGGACAGCACCGTGGCCCGGGCGTCCAGCACCAGCGCGGCGGGCAGCAGGCAGCGCAGGCTGCTGCCCACTATGTTGCCGCCGACGGTGGCCGCGCGCCGCACGGCTCCGGTGCCCACCGTGCCGGCCGCGCGCCGCAGGACCTCGGGCACCCGTTCGTCGACCTGGTGGAGCAGCACGGCCGCGCCCAGCGTCTCGCGGCCCCTCTCGTTCGCCTCCGGCAGGTTCCGCAGCGACATGGCCAGTTCGGGGAAGCCGTCCCGTTGCCAGCCCGCCCAGACGAGCGTCGCCCCGCCTATGGGAACCGCTCCCTGGGCGAGGTACTCCTGAGCTTCGGACACGGACGTGGGCAGACGCAACAGCACGGCGGCCGACCTGCCTTCCTCGGAACTCGGTGGCCGAGGTTCGGCACCTTCAGCCACATGATCGATGGCATGGCGCATTGTGCCCACCCCCGCGGGGGCGCGTACAGGGCTCATGTCGGAGGTTCGTGCGCCGCTTCTGCGCCGGGCGCACGACCTGTCGGCAGGGGAACGGTACGGCCGCGACGCCCGGCGGCGCTACGGCCGGTGCGCCGCCGCTTCCTTCGCCAGCTGGACGGCCGAGGCCAGCCCGAGGCCCGGTGCCGACGTCCGCAGGGCCTTGATCGCCCGCACCGAGTCGACGGGGCCCTGGTGGCCGGCGGCGGTGAGCCGTTCATGGACCCAGCGGGCGCGCAGCGCGGCGTCCGGTACGGCCGCCGCCCGCTCCACCAGTTCGGCGGCGCGCTCCAGTCCGGGCCGCTGCTCCGGCGTGGCGTCGGTCAGCGCCGTGCGCAGCGCGGCGGCGATCACGTCCGCGTCCCGCAGCACGAGGACGTTGAGTTCCAGGGGCTTGCTCCGTCCGAACATGCCGCCATGGTCGACGCCGTACGCCGTACCGGGCAAGCCACTTGAGCCACTTCTGAGCCGCGCCTCAGTCCGAGCCCACGGGGTCGGTGTCGACGCGGCCGGACAGGCGCTCGTAGCGCTGGCGGGCGGCCTGCGGGGTGCCCAGGCCCAGACCGAAGGCGATCTCGTGCCAGGTCATGCCGCGGCCCCGGGCCATCTTCAGGAGGCCGGCTTCCAGTTCGTCCAGCTCACCCCGGACCAGCGGGACCAGGGTCAGCGCGGCGGTGATGTCGGCCCGGTCCACCTCGGGTTCGCCGTCGTCCGGCAGGGCCGCCCCGCCGAGCAGGAACGAGACGAGCCGGACGGCCTCGTGCGGGCCGAGGAGCGAGGGGTGGGTCTGGCGGCGGCGCTGGGCGTCGGTGGCCGCGTGCCGTTCGGCGATGCGCAGCAGGGAGGCGTACACCCGCTGTGCGCGGGCCTGCTCCGGCTGCGGCGGGGAGAAGACGTCGGGGGACGGCGGTTGGGAGGTCATGGCGGTCAGCCTGCACGATGAACGGTAAGAGTTCAACCAGTTATGGTGAACGAGTCGTTCAACGGCACCCGTGCCTTGGCGTCCGGGGCGCCGCTGCCTGGCGTGTCCCCCGGCGACCGGCCCGGCTCCGACGAGAGGAAGCAGCGCGATGACCCTTCTGGACAGCGAGGTCTGGGGAAAGAGGTTCCTCAGCGACGGCTGGCGGGACGCCGCCGCGACGCGGCCGGTGATCGAGCCGGCCACCGGCGACCGGCTCGGCACGGTCGGCCTGGCCACGCCCGAGGACGTCGGCCGTGCCGCCGCCCGGGCCGCCGAGGCGCAGCGGGCCTGGGCGGCGACCCCGCCGCAGCGGCGGGCCGCCGTGCTGCGCCGCGCGGGCGAGCTGCTGACCGAGCACGCCGCCGAGGCCGAGGACTGGCTGGTGCGCGAGGCGGGGTCGGTGCGGGCCAAGGCGGCCTTCGAGGTGGGGCTGGCCATCGGCGAGTTCTTCGAGTGCGCGGGACTGCCGAGCCATCCGCAGGGCGAGGTGCTCACCTCCGAGACCGCCCGCTGGTCGCTGGCCCGGCGCCGCCCCGCCGGGGTCGTCAGCGTCATCGCCCCCTTCAACTTCCCGCTCATCCTCGGCCTGCGGTCGGTGGCGCCCGCGCTCGCCCTGGGCAACGCGGTCCTGCTGAAGCCGGACCCGCGCACGGCGGTCGGCGGCGGCGTCGTCATAGCGCGCGTCCTGGAGGAGGCCGGGCTGCCCGAGGGCGTGCTGCACCTGCTGCCGGGCGACGGCGCGGTGGGACAGGCGGTGGTCGAGGCGCCCGAGGTGCGGGTCGTCTCCTTCACCGGCTCCACGCCGGTCGGCCGGGCCATCGGGGAGCGGGCGGGGCGGCTGCTGAAGCGGGCCCACCTCGAACTGGGCGGGAACAACGCCCTGGTGGTGCTGCCCGGCGCGGACGTGGCGAAGGCGGCCTCGGCGGGCGCGTTCGGCTCGTACCTGCACCAGGGGCAGATCTGCATGACGACCGGCCGGCACGTCGTGCACGAGTCGCTGCTGGCGGAGTACACCGCCGCGCTCGCCGCGAAGGCGAAGGCGCTGCCGGTCGGTGACCCGGCCCGCCAGGACGTGGCGCTCGGCCCGATCATCGACCGGCGTCAGCTGGAGCGGGTGCACTCGATCGTCACCGAGAGCGTGGCGGCGGGCGCGACCGTGGCCGCGGGGGGCGAGATCGACGGCGCCTGCTACCGCGCCACCGTCCTGACGGACCTGACGACCGACATGCCCGCCTGGCGGGAGGAGATCTTCGGCCCGGTCGCGCCGGTCATCGGCTTCTCGACGACCGAGGAGGCCGCGCGGATCGTCAACGACTGCGAGTACGGGCTGTCCGTCGGCATCCTCGGCGACGTCGGCACGGCGATGAAACTCGCCGACCTGGTGGACTCCGGCAAGGTGCACATCAACGAGCAGACCGTCGACGACGAGCCGAACGCGCCGTTCGGCGGGGTCAAGGCGTCCGGCACCGGGTCGCGGTTCGGCGGGGCGGCAGCCAACGTGGAGGCGTTCACCGAGACCCAGTGGGTCACGGTCCGCCCGGACATCGCCGACTACCCCTTCTGACCCCGCGGGCGGTCCCGGCGCGCGCCCGGCGCCGGGCGCGGCGAGGATCGGTGGATGGGTTTCCTCCTGCCGGTCCTCTTCGCGCTCCTCGCCGCGCTCAGCAACGCCACGGCCACCGTGCTGCAGCGGCGGGCCGCGCTGACCGTGCCGCAGTCCCAGGGGTTCCGCCTCTCGCTCGTCCTCGACCTGCTGCGGCGGCCCGTCTGGCTCGCCGGGATGCTCGCCGTGGTGGTCGCCGGGGCGGGCCAGGCGGCGGCGCTGGCGACCGGTCCGCTCTCGCTCGTCCAGCCCCTGTTCGTACTGGAGCTGCCGCTGGCGCTGCTGCTGGCCTCGCTGTCGACCGGGCGCCGGATGCCGCCGGTGATGTGGGCCGGGGTGGCCGCCGTGGTGGCCGGACTCGGCATCGCCCTGGGGGCGGCGTCGCCGTACGGCGGCCAGGGCGAGGTGTCCGCCCCGCGCTGGGCGTTCGGGCTGGCAGCCGGCGCGGCGGCGGCCCTGCTGCTGGCCGGGGCCGGGCTGCGGCGGCCCGTCGGCAAGGCCCGGGCCGGCTGCCTGGGCGCGGCCACCGCGGTGTGCTACGCGCTGACGGCGGCGCTGATGAAGGACTCCATGCGGGTGCTGGACACGGCCGGCGTGACCGGCTTCCTGACCGCGTGGCAGACGTACGCGTTCGCCGCGGCCGGGGTGGGCGCCGTCCTGCTGCTGGAGCACTCCATGCAGGGCGGTCCGCTGGTCGCCTCGCAGCCCGCCCTCACCCTCGGGGACGCGACGGTCAGCCTGCTGCTCGGCGTGTTCCTCTACCTCGAACACCTGCGGACCGGCTGGTGGCTGCTGCCGCAGGCGCTCGGCGTCGCCCTGGTCGTGCTGGGCGTGCTCTCCCTGGCCCGGCACGGGATCGACCTGCGCACCGGACACTGACCTCCCCGCGGCCGGCCCGGACGCCCGCGCCGACGCCCTGCCGCGCCGGGCCGACGTCGAGGTGATCACGGTCGTCGGCACGGCTGTGGGACCAGACCGGGGTCGGGCGGTGCGACGGCTGTCTGTGGGGACCCGCGCGGGGGCCGTAGTGCGACGGCCGCGTCCAGACCGCGACACCGGTGCCGGCACCACGCCGGCCGGCCCCGCGGCAGCCCGCGCTGACCCTGCGCCGCCCTGCGCCGGCACCGGACGCCAAGGCCCCGCGCCCCGATCAGCGGGCAGGCCACGCGGTGGCCGTCGCCCCGGCCCCGGCCCGGGCGCCCCTCGCACCGCCCAACCCCGGACCGGCCCCCGGGCCGCCCCGGCCTCCGGTACGCCCGGCGCTCGCCGCGTCGCACCGCGGGGCGGGAGGTCAGGGGTGACGAGCGGGCCGGGCCGGGCCGAGGGCGGTGACCGGGTCGACGCCGGTGAGGCGGACGCTCGCCGCCCACAGCCGGGCCGCGACGGCGGTGTCCGTCAGGTGGCTCCACACCGGTTCGGGCCGCGGCCTGCCCCGCAGGCCGAACACGCGCGGCCCCCAGAGCTGCCCGCCGCGCACGGCCGGGTCGAGCACCGCCCGGACGGCCGGCCATGCGCCGGCGTGCTTGCCCTGCACCAGGACGGCGGCCGGCGCCGCTCCCAGCCGGGAGCCCGGGCCCGGCTCGTGGACCGGCGGCCGGGCGGGCGTCAGGCCGTCCAGGGCGCCGCCCGGATGGACCACCACGCTCGTCACCGGACTGCCGGCGGCGCGCAGCCGCCGGTCGAGTTCGAGGCCGAAGTACATCTGCGCCAGCTTGGACCGCCCGTACGTGCGCTTGGGCCGGTAGTCGGTCCGGGACTGGAGGTCGTCCAGGTCCAGCCGCTCGGTCTTGGCCGCGAAGCTGCCCACGGTCACGACCCGGCCCGCGGGCGCCGCCGAGAGCAGGGGCAGCAGCCACCGGGTCAGCGCGAAGTGGCCGAGGTGGTTGGTGCCGAACATCAGCTCGTGCCCGGCGCCGGTCTCCTCCCGGGGCGGGTCGTCGAGCGCGACCCCGGCGTTGAGCACGACGGCGTCCAGCCGCTCCGCCCCGAGGGCGTCCGCCGCGCCGCCGAGCGAGGCGGGATCGGCGAGGTCCAGACGCAGCGCCCGGACCCGCGCGCCGGGGACCCGGGAGCGGACGGCGTCCAGGGCGACGGTGGCCCTGGCCGGGTTCCTGCTGCCGAGCACCACCGTGGCCCCGGTCGTGGCGAGCTGTTCGGCGGTGAAGTAGCCGATGCCCGCGTTGCCCCCGGTGACGAGGAAGAGACGGCCCTCGGCCCGGGGCAGCCGGTGGACGTCCCAGGAGGGCGGGGCGGAGGGAACAGCGGGCATGACGGGAGACTCCCCTGCGTCGGCGGCACGGACGTACGCCCACCGGTGGCGGCGGGCGGGTCCCACCCTCGCGCGCCCGGCCGACAGATCGCCTGCAGTCCGCCGACGCCGGTGCGCGCCGCGCCGTACTCCGTCCGAGTGGTGCGTCGGCGGGCCCCGCCGTAGCGTCGTATCGGACGACCGACCGTGACCCGCAGCACCACGGTCCTCGGTCGAACGGAAGTCGAACGGCAGGAGCGGACATGCGCGGACATGCGATGAGGGCGGCCGTCACACTCGGTGCCGCCGCGGCGCTCGCGGCGCCCCTGGGAGCGGCTTCGGCCACCACCCCGTCCCCGGAGCCGGACCGGCATCGAACCGGCGGCCCCGTCCTGGCCGACTGCCAGGGCCGCGGCGAGGTGCGTCCCGGGGAGTACCTGCTCGCCTGCGGTGACGGCAACAGCAGGCTGGACTCCCTGCGCTGGGCACGCTGGGACGCCGACGCGGCGGTGGGCCGGGGCGTCAACCTGGTCAACGACTGCGACCCGTACTGCGCGGCGGGCACGTTCCGCTCGTATCCGGTGACCGTGCGCCTCGAAGCGCCCGTGGCGGACGGGAGGAACCCGGGCGAGCCCCGCTACACCCGGATCAGCGTGACGTACACCGACGGGCGGCCGGACGGCGCCCCGCGCGTGGTGAGTTACCCGCTGCCGGGCTGAGCCCCGCCCCGGGGACGGTCCGGGAGGACCAGGCGGCAGATGTCGCCGGGCTGGACCTGGACCGTCCGGCCGGGGAGCCGGACGTCGATCGGCAGCCGGTCGGAGGCCGGTACGGCGATCTCCAGCAGCTCGTGCTCCAGCCGCAGCCGTACGCCCCAGTGGCCCTGGTAGCGCAGGGAGAACCCGTACGCCGACAGCTCCGGCAGCGGCACCGGGTCCAGCCACAGCGCGCCGGCGCGGGTCTCCAGCCCGGTCAGTCCGCGCTGGACGAGGTCGAGGGTGCCGGCCATGGCGCCGAGGTGGATGCCCTCGCCGGTGGTGCCGCCCTGGAGGTCGGCGACGTCGCCCTTGAGGGCGTCCTGGACGTAGGCCCAGGCCCCGCGCCGGGCGCGGGCCAGGATCCAGCCGTGGACCAGGCCGCTGAGGGTGGAGCCGTGGCTGGTGCGGGCCAGGTAGTAGTCGACCGTGCGGTGCCAGGTGTCGTCGTCCAGGCGGTGGCCCAGCCGGGCGAACAGGGAGCGGAGTTCGGCCGGGGAGAAGAGGTAGCCGAGCATGAGGACGTCGGCCTGTTTGGACGCCTGGTAGCGGTTGACGGTGTCGCCCTCGGCCTCCAGCACCCGGTCCAGGCGGCGGATGTCGCCGTGCCGCTCGCGCAGCCCTTGCCAGTCGAGTTCGGCGAGGTCGCCGTAGCCCTCGAACTGGCTGATCACGCCCCGGTGGAAGGGGACGTGGAGGGTGCGGGAGACGTCCTCCCACTGCTGGAGTTCGCCGTCGTCCAGCTCGGTGCGTTCGACGAGTTCGCGGCGGCGCGGCTCGGGCAGGGCGCGCAGCACCTCCAGGGTGCGGGTGAGGACCCAGGCGGCGGTGACGTTGGTGTAGGCGTTGTCGTCCAGGCCGGGCCGGTCCGCGTCCGGGTACGCCTCGTGGTACTCGTCGGGGCCGACCACGCCCCGGATCCGGTGCCTGCCCAGACTGCCGTCCCAGACCGCCGAGTCGGCCCAGAAGCGGGCGATCTGGAGGAGCATCTCGGCGCCCTTGGTGTGCAGGAACTCGGCGTCGCCGCTGGCCTCGCAGTACTGCCAGACGTTGTACGCGATCGCCGAGCCGACGTGGTGCTGGAGGTGGGAGTGGTCCGGCAGCCAGCGGCCCGAGCGCGGGTTGAGGTGGAGCTGCTGGGTCTCCTCCCGTCCGTCGCTGCCGCTCTGCCACGGGTACAGCGCCCCCCGCCTGCCGATCGCGCGGGCCGCCGCCCGGGCCCGGTCCAGCCGGCGGTGCCGGTAGTGCAGCAGGGCCCGGGACACCTCGGGGAAGTGCAGGTTGAGGTAGGGCAGCACGAACAGCTCGTCCCAGAAGACATGGCCCCGGTACGCCTCCCCGTGCAGGCCCCGGGCCGGGACGCCGACGTCGAGGTCGGCGGTGTGCGGGGAGAGGGTCTGCAGGACGTGGAAGAGGTGCAGGCGCAGGATGCTGCCCGCCTCGCCCGGCACGTCCAGTTCGGCGCGGCGCCACAGCTGTGCCCACGCGGTGCCGTGGCTGCGCAGCAGCGCGTCGAAGCGGGGCGCGGACGCCACCCGGTCGACGGCGGCCTGGAGCGGGTCGCTGATCGCCGGGTCGCGTGAGGTGTGCAGGGCGACGGTCTTGTCGACGACGGCGGTGCGGCCGGGGCGCAGCGGCAGCCGCAGCCGCTGGACGGCCCGCAGTTCCGCCGCTTCCGGTTCGACCGGTACGTCGGCCGTCACCCGGGAGGCCAGGCCGATCCGGATGTCCGAGGTACGGGTGCGGCAGCGCAGCCACACCGTGCCGGGTCCGGCGTCACCGGTGTGCACGTGGGTGAGGTGCCGGCCCTCCAGGTCCCGGTAGCGCGGCACCCCGGAGTTGGTGACGCCGCCGTCGAGGGCCGCCTCCACGTCGAGGTCGACGGCGGCGGTCTCGGCCGTGAACTCGGTGCGCAGACAGGCCAGATGGGGGTCGGCCATGTGCACCAGACGCAGCTGCCGCACAGCGAGCACGCCCGAGTCGCCGAGCCGGAACCGGGTGTGCCGCTCCAGCAGCCCGGTGTCCAGGTGCACCGCCTGCCGGTGGGTGAGCACCTCGGCGGTGTCGGGCGTGAGCCACGCGCCGCCCGCCATGCGGAACCTCAGCGACAGCCAGTCGGGCAGGTTGACCATGTCCTCGTTCTCGACCTCGCGCCCGGCGACGGACGAGGTGAGCCGGTTGTAGCAGCCGGCGACGTACGTGCCCGGGTAGTGCACGTCGTCCGCGGCGCACTCGGGCAGCGCGCCGCGGGTGGCGAAGTAGCCGTTGCCGAGCGTGCACAGCGACTCCCGCAGCCGCTCCTCGGCGGGGTCGTAGCCGTCGTACTCCCAGGTCGAGGCGGCGGTCGCGGTCACGGGGCGCTCCTTTCACACGGGTCGGCGCGGGTCAGGCTTCCCAGGACCAGTCGGCGACCTCCGGCAGGTCGACGCCGTGCTCGCGGATGTACGCGTGGTGGCGCAGCCGGACGTCCGCCATCCGCTGGCGGACGGCGGCGGCCCGCACGACGAGGCCGGGCACCCGGTCGATGACGTCCATGACGAGGCGGTAGCGGTCCATGTCGTTGCCGACGACCATGTCGAACGGGGTGGTCGTGGTGCCGATCTCCTTGTAGCCGCGCACGTGCAGGTGCTGGTGGCCGTTGCGCCGGTAGGCCAGCCGGTGGATCAGCCAGGGGTAGCCGTGGTAGGCGAAGACGACCGGCTTGTCGGCGGTGAACAGGCCGTCGTACTCGAAGTCGCTCATGCCGTGCGGGTGTTCGCCGCTCGGCAGCAGCCGGGCGATGTCGACGACGTTGACCACGCGGACGGCGAGTTCCGGCAGATGCTGCCGGAGCAACTGGGCGGCGGCCAGGACCTCCTGGGTGGGGACGTCGCCGGCGCAGGCGAGCACCACGTCGGGTTCGCGGCTGCCGTCCTCGGTTCCGGCCCACTCCCAGATGCCGGCGCCGCGCGCGCAGTGGGTGCGGGCCTGGTCCATGGACAGCCAGTCGAAGCAGGGCTGTTTGCCGGCGACGACGACATTGACGTAGTCCCGGCTGCGCAGGGCGTGGTCGGCCACGGAGAGCAGGGTGTTGGCGTCCGGCGGCAGGTAGACCCGTACGGCCTCGGGGCTCTTGTTGAGGATGTGGTCGACGAAGCCGGGGTCCTGGTGGGAGAAGCCGTTGTGGTCCTGGCGCCACACGTGCGAGGTGAGCAGGTAGTTGAGGGAGGCGATGGGCGCGCGCCAGGGCAGCCGGCGGGTGACGCGCAGCCACTTGATGTGCTGGTTGACCATGGAGTCGACGATGTGGACGAACGCCTCGTAGCAGGAGAACAGGCCGTGCCGGCCGGTGAGGAGGTAGCCCTCCAGCCAGCCCTGGCAGGTGTGTTCGGAGAGGATCTCCATGACCCGGCCGTGCGGGTCGAGGTCCTCGTCGACGGGCAGGACCGGCTCCTGCCATGCCTTGCCGCTGGCGGCGTAGACGGCCTGGAGGCGGTTGGAGGCGGTCTCGTCGGGGCCCACGAGGCGGAAGTCGCGCCGGTCGGCGGTGGCGGCCATGACGTCGCGCAGCAGGTCGCCGAGGACCCGGGTGGGTTCGTGGAGGGTGGCGCCGGGTTTGTCGACGGGGACGGCGTAGGTGTCCAGCGGCGGCAGCGGGAGTTCGCGCAGCAGCAGACCGCCGTTGGCGTACGGGGTGGCGCCCAGGCGGCGGGTGCCCTCGGGGACGCAGCGCAGGACCGCGGGGCGCGGGGCGCCGTTCGCGTCGAAGAGTTCCCCGGGCCGGTAGGAGCGCAGCCAGCGCTCCAACTGCCGCAGGTGGTCGGGGTTGTCCCGGACGGCGGCCATCGGGACCTGGTGGGCGCGCCAGGTGCCCTCGACGGGGAGGCCGTCGACCTCGGCGGGGCCGGTCCAGCCCTTCGGGGTGCGCAGCACGATCACCGGCCAGCGGGGGCGCTCGGTGGTGCCGTCGTGGCGGGCGGCGCGCTGGATCGCGGCGATGCGGTCCAGGGCGGTGTCCAGGGCGCGGGCCATGGCGCGGTGGACGGCGGCCGGGTCGTCGCCGGTGACGTGGAGCGGGTCGTGGCCGTAGCCGCGCAGGAGTTCGTCGAGTTCGGCCTCGGGGAGCCGGGCGAGCACCGTGGGGTTGGCGATCTTGTAGCCGTTGAGGTGCAGGACCGGCAGGACGGCACCGTCGTGCACGGGGTCCAGGAACTTGTCGGAGTGCCAGGAGGCGGCCAGCGGACCCGTCTCCGCCTCGCCGTCGCCGATGACACAGGCGACCACCAGGTCCGGGTGGTCGAAGGCGGCGCCGTAGGCGTGGGAGAGGGAGTAGCCCAGCTCACCGCCCTCGTGGATGGAGCCCGGGGTCTCCGGGGCGACGTGGCTGGGCACGCCGCCGGGGAAGGAGAACTGCCGGAACAGCCGCGCCATCCCGGCCGCGTCCCGGGTGATGTCCGGATACGTCTCGGTGTACGTGCCCTCCAGCCAGGAGTTGGCCAGCACGGCGGGCCCTCCGTGACCGGGGCCCCAGACGCACAGGGCGTCCAGGTCACGGGCCTTGATCACCCGGTTGAGATGGGTGTGGACCAGGTTGAGGCCGGGTGAGGTGCCCCAGTGGCCGAGCAGCCGGGGCTTGACGTGCTCCGGGCGCAGGTCCTCGGTGAGCAGGGGGTTGTCCATCAGGTAGATCTGGCCGACGGAGAGGTAGTTCGCGGCACGCCAGTGGGCGTCCAGGACGGCCAGTTCCTCGTCGGTCAGGTCGCCGCCGGCCAGGTCGTTGCCGGTCGGGTCGTCGTCGGTCGGCCGGTCGGGCGCCTCGTGCGGGTCGGCGGACATCCGGGGTCCTTTCCGTGTCGGGACGGCGGTCGGGCCGGTGGCGGACCGTGGTGCCGCCGGACCGCGCGGCCGACGGGACCGGCCGGCCGCGGCGCCCGGTGCGCACATCCCACCACCCTGCGCGGACCGGCCGGGTACCCGACAGGGCCGTTCGGGTCACTCCCCGCGGCCGGCCCGACCGGACAGGGGCAAATTTTGCATGTCGTGCATCTTTGCATAACATGCAAGTTATGTCGGAGGGGAGTGCCGCGGGGGGCGGACTGCGCGAGCGGAAGAAGCGGGCCACACGGGCCGCTCTCACCGAGGCCGCGGTGCGTCTGGCGGCGGAGCACGGGGCGGAGAAGGTCACGGTCGAGGCGATCAGCGCCGCGGCCGGGGTGTCCGTACGGACGTTCTTCAACTACTTCGACACCCGCGACGACGTGTTCGTCCTGGTGGGTGCCGAGACCGGCGCCCGCGTACGTCAGGCGCTGCTCGCCGCGCCGGCCTCGCTGTCCCCCCTCCAGGCGCTGCACGACGCCATGGCCGCCGAGCTGGCCGAGGCCGAGCAGCAGCACGAGCTGTGGCGGCTGCACGGCGAGGTGCTGCGCGCGGCGCCGCACCTCCTCGTCCGCAGTCTCGGCGCGCATCTGGCCGACGAGACCGAACTGGCCGAGGCCCTCACCGAACGGATCCGCTCCGGGCCCGCCCCCGGCGGCACCCCGC
>NZ_JAGGOO010000027.1 GCF_018614415.1 Streptomyces sp. ISL-12 | reverse complement strand
CCCCGGAAGCCGCCCCGCCCCCGCACGCCCCGGCGCCTCACGCCCCGGAAGCCGCCCCGCCCCCGCACGCCCCGGCGCACGCCCGGAAGCCGCGCCCCCGCCGCACACCCGGAAGCCGCGCCCCGGCCGCACACCCCGGCGCCTCACGCCCCCGAGGCCGTCGCCCCCGCGTTCTTCGCCGCGACCACGGCGTCGAAGACCTCCCGCTTCGGCACGCCCGCCTCGACGGCCACCGCCGCGATGGCCTCCTTGCGCCGTTCCCCCGCCTCCTCGCGCACCCGCACCCGGCGCACCAGCTCCTCGGCGCCGATCTCCCCGGGGCCCGTCTCCGGCGCGCCCTCGACGACGACGGTGATCTCGCCGCGCACGCCCTCGGCCGCCCACTCCGCCAGCTCCCCCAGCGGGCCGCGCTTGATCTCCTCGTACGTCTTGGTCAGCTCCCGGCAGACCGCGGCGCGCCGCTCGCCGCCGAAGACCTCGGCCATCGCGGCGAGGGTGTCGGCGACACGGTGCGGGGACTCGAAGTAGACGAGGGTGCGGCGCTCGCCCGCGACCTCCCGCAGCCGGCTCAGCCGCTCGCCCGTCTTGCGCGGCGGGAACCCCTCGAAGCAGAACCGGTCCACCGGCAGCCCGGACAGGGCCAGCGCGGTCAGCACGGCGGACGGTCCGGGCACGGCGGTGACCTTGACGCCCCGCTCGACGGCCGCCGCGACCAGCCGGTACCCGGGGTCGGAGACGGACGGCATCCCGGCGTCGGTCACCAGCACCACCCGCGCGCCGCCGATCAGCTCCTCGACCAGCTCCGGCGTGCGCGCCGCCTCGTTGCCCTCGAAGTACGACACCACGCGCCCCTTGGGCGTCACGCCGAGCCCCTGGGTGAGCCGGCGCAGCCGCCGGGTGTCCTCCGCGGCGACGACATCGGCGGCCGTCAGCTCCTCGGCAAGGCGGGGCGGGGCGTCGGCGAGGTCGCCGATGGGGGTGCCGGCGAGGACCAGGATTCCGGTTGCGACTGTCACGTTTCCATCCTCGCAGGGGCAAGCACGGGACTCGCACAGACCGGTTCCCTACGATGGCGCGGTGACCAGTACAGCGTCGTCCATGGATTCCACGGACACCGGCCAGGACCAGGCGCCGCACGAGGGGCGGCCGCCGTGGCAGCGGCGGCTGCGCCGCTTCGGCTACACGGCCCCCGACCGCAGCGACGTCCGCGAGCGGCTGGTGCCGCCGTACACGCGGCCCGGCCCCCGGCTGTGGGCCGTCCTCGGCGTGTCCGAGAAGGCCGCCGACCGGCTGGTGCGCTGGTCGGGCTGGGGCGGTCCGCTGCTGGTCACGCTGGTGGCGGGGGTGCTGCGGTTCTGGAACCTGGGCAGCCCGAAGGCGGTGATATTCGACGAGACGTACTACGCCAAGGACGCGTGGGCGCTGATCAACCGCGGCTTCGAGGTCAACTGGGACAAGAACGCCAACGACCTGGTCCTGAACTCCGGCGGGGACGTCACGGTCCCCACGGACGCGTCGTACGTCGTCCATCCGCCGGTCGGCAAGTTCGTGATCGGGGCCGGCGAGTGGCTGTTCGGGTTCGACCCGTTCGGCTGGCGGTTCATGACGGCGCTGCTCGGCACCCTCTCCGTGCTGCTGCTGTGCCGCATCGGCCGCCGCCTGTTCCGCTCCACGTTCCTCGGCTGTCTGGCGGGCGCGCTGCTGGCGCTGGACGGGCTGGCCTTCGTGATGAGCCGGACCGCGCTGCTCGACAGCGTGCTGGTCTTCTTCGTACTGGCCGCCTTCGGCTGCCTGCTCGTCGACCGGGACCGGGCGCGGGCGAGACTGGCCGCCGCGCTGCCGGTGGACGACGACGGCCTGGTCCGCCCGGACGCGCGCGTCGCCGAGACCACCCGGATCGGGTGGCGGCCGTGGCGCTGGGCGGCGGGGCTGATGCTGGGCCTGGCCATCGGCACCAAGTGGAACGGCCTGTACATCCTGGTCGCGTTCTGTGTGATGGCGGTCCTGTGGGACGTGGGCGCCCGCCGGGTGGCCGGCGCGGTGCGCCCGCGCACGGCGGTGCTCAAGTACGACCTGGGCCTGGCGTTCCTCGCCACCGTCCCGGTCGCGCTCGTCACCTACCTGGTCTCCTGGACGGCCTGGATCCTCTCCCCGAGCGACGGCACCGGCGGCTACTACCGCAACTGGGCGGCGACCGACGGGAAGAACAGCGACTGGTCGTGGCTGTTCCCGGACTGGTGGCGCAGCCTGTGGCACTACGAGTCGCAGGTCTACGAGTTCCACACCCACCTGACCTCGCCGCACACGTACCAGTCGAACCCGTGGAGCTGGATCGTCCTGGGCCGCCCGGTCTCCTACTTCTACGAGTCGCCCTCGCCCGGCACGGACGGCTGTCCGGCGGACGCGGGCGAGAAGTGCGCCCGCGAGGTGCTGGCGCTGGGCACGCCGGTGCTGTGGTGGCTGGGCTGCTTCGCGATCCTGTACGTGCTGTGGCGCTGGGCGCTGCGCCGGGACTGGCGCGCGGGCGCCATCGCCTGCGGCGTCGCGGCCGGCTACCTGCCCTGGTTCCTGTACCAGGAGCGCACGATCTTCCTCTTCTACGCCGTGGTCTTCCTGCCGTTCCTGTGCCTGGCGGTGGCGATGCTGCTGGGAGCGGTGATCGGCCGGCCGGGGGCGAGCGAGGCGCGGCGGGTGGGCGGCGTGGTGGCCGCCGGTGTCCTGTTCCTCCTCGTCGCGTGGAACTTCATCTACTTCTGGCCGATCTACACCGGTACGGCGATCCCGATGGAGGACTGGCGGGCGCGGATGTGGCTGGACACCTGGGTGTGACCGGGACCGCCGTGTCTCCGTTCGGCCACCAAACGGAAACAGGCGTACCGCAAGTCACTTGCGGCACATAGAGTGCCAGTGTGACCACTTTCTGAACGCGTTCAACGATGCGTCCGGGAGCTCGATGGGGAGGGGACTGCCGATGGGCAGGGGGATGAAGGCCGCCGTCATCGGCGGAGTGTTCGCCGTGATGGTCGGAGGGGCCGGATACGGCGCGTACAACGTGGTCTCCGCGCTGGGCGGCGGGGACGAGGTGAAGACCGGGCCGCCGAGCGGTGACGAGGTCGCGGAGACGACCGAGAAGTTCTTCGCGGCCTGGGAGGACGGGAAGGCCGACACGGCGGCCTCGTACACCAACGACGACGCCTCGGCCCTGAAGCTGCTGACGGCGTACGCCGAGGACGCCCACATCAGCGGCGTCACCATCACCCCGGGCACGGCGACCGGCACCAAGGTGCCGTTCACGGTGAAGGCGGAGGTGTCGTACCAGGGCGCGACCGAGCCCCTGACGTACAAGAGCCAGTTGAGCGTGGTGCGCGGGAAGACCACCGGGCGGGCGCTGGTCGACTGGGAGCCGTCCGTCGTCCACCCGGAGCTGTCGGCCGACGGCGACACGCTGGTCACCGCCGAGGCGTCGAACCCGCCGATCGAGGCCGTCGACCGGGACGGCAAGGTGCTGACCAAGGAGAAGTACCCCTCGCTGGGCCCGGTCCTGGACACGCTGCGGGAGAAGTACGGCGACCAGGCGGGCGGCGAGCCCGGCATCGAGCTGATGGTCCGGCACGCCTCCCAGGAGGTGGCGGACACCCCGCTGGTGACCCTCACCGAGGGCGAGCCCGGCAAGCTGAAGACGACGCTGAGCGCGGGCGTGCAGGCGGCGGCGGAGAAGGCGGTGGAGGAGTTCGACGAGTCGTCGGTGGTGGCCGTCAAGCCCAGCACCGGCGAGGTGCTGGCGGTCGCCAACCACCGTGCGGACGGCTTCAACGCGGCCTTCCAGGGCCGGGTCGCGCCCGGCTCCACGATGAAGATCATCACCGCGGCGATGCTCATAGACAACGGCGTGACCTCGATGACCGGCGCCGCCCCCTGCCCCGACAAGGCGATCTGGCAGGGACAGGTCTTCAAGAACCTCACCGGCATGGAACCCGACGAGTCCGCCACGCTGGCCAACAGCTTCCAGCGCTCCTGCAACACCGCCTTCATCAAGCTCATCGACGAGAAGCCGCTCACCGACTCCTCGCTGATGGAGGAGGCCCAGGAGCGGTTCGGCCTCGGCAAGGACAACTGGAAGACCGGCATCGTCTCCTTCGACGGCAGCGTGCCCGCCTCCACCGGCCCGGACCGGGCGGCCAACGCCATCGGCCAGGGCCAGGTCCAGATGAACCCGCTCAACATGGCCTCGGTGACGGCCACCGCGATCACCGGCACGTTCCGTCAGCCCTATCTGGTCTCGCCCGACCTGGACGACCGGGAGATGGCCACCGCCGAGGGCCTGTCGTCCGAGACGTCGTCCCAGCTCAAGCAGATGATGCGGCTCACCGCCACGCAGGGCACCGCGATGGAGGCGATGTCCGGGCTCGGCGGCGACATCGGCGCGAAGACCGGGTCGGCGGAGGTCGACGGGCAGACCGTGTCCAACAGCTGGTTCACCGGCTTCCGGGGCGACATCGCCGCGGCGGCCATGACGGAGGAGGGCGGCCACGGCGGCGACGCGGCCGGGCCGATCGTCGCGGACGTCCTGCGGGCCGGCGGCTGACCTCACCCCCCGCGGGGCGGGACTGAACACCGTGTGCCGTCGTTGGAAGCGTGACGGCATCGAGGGAAACGGAAAGCAGTGGGCAACAGAAGGCGTGTCGCCGAGCGACGCAACAGCAGGCGGCCCGTCGTGATCGGCGGGGTGATCGCCGCGGTCGTCGCCGGGGCCGGGGTGGGCGCCTGGGCGCTGTCCGCCGGCGGCACGGACGCCGGGGACGACGCGCGCACCACGGCGGCCGGGAAGAACGTGAAGACCGGCCCCCTGTCGGCCACCGAGGTCACCACGGCGGCCGAGCGGTTCCTCACCGCCTGGCAGCGGGGCGAGGTCGCCGAGGCGGCCGCCGCCACCGACGCCACCGCCGCGGCGAAGGCCCTGCTCACCTCCTACACCGAGGACGCCCGCATCGAGGACGTCACCCTCACCCCGGGCACCCGCAGCGGCGACAAGGTCCCGTTCTCCGTCAAGGCGACGGTGGTGTACGAGGACGTCCGCAAGGCCCTGGCGTACGACAGTTCCCTGACCGTCGTGCGCCGCGACGGCGACGGCGAACCCCGGGTCGGCTTCACTCCCGCCGTCGTCCACCCCGACCTCGGCGAGGGCGACAAGCTGGTCACCGGGGAGGCCGGGACGCCGCCCGTGAAGGCGGTGGACCGGGACGGCGGCGAAATCACCACCGCGAAGTACCCGTCGCTGGGCACGGTCCTGGACGGGCTGCGCGAGAAGTACGGCGAGAAGGCCGGCGGCCGTGCCGGGATCGAGCTGCGCGTGGTGCGCGGCAAGGAGTCGAAGGCGAAGAAGCTCTCCGACAAGACCCTCCTGGAGCTGAGCGAGGGCACGCCGGGCACGGTGAAGACCACCCTCGACCCTCAGTTGCAGGCCCTCGCCGAGGAGCAGGTGGCCGCCACCGAGAAGGCCTCCGTCGTGCTGACCCGCGCCTCGACGGGCGAGATCCTCGCCGTCGCCAACAGCGGCCACGGCTTCAACACCGCCTTCCAGGGTTCGCTCGCCCCCGGCTCCACGATGAAGGTCGTCACCTCCTCGCTGCTGATCGAGAAGGGCCTGGCCTCCGCCGACAAGGCGCACCCCTGCCCGAAGTACTTCACCTACGGCGGCTGGAAGTTCCAGAACGACGACAAGTTCTCCATCAAGGGCGGCACCTTCAAGGCGAGCTTCGCCCGCTCCTGCAACACCGCCTTCATCAGCCAGGCCGGCAAGCTGTCCGACGACGCCCTCACCCAGCAGGCCCAGGAGGTCTTCGGCCTGGGGATGAACAACTGGGCGATCGGGGTGCCCACCTTCGACGGCTCGGTCCCGGTGCAGAGCGACGCCCAGAAGGCGGCTTCCCTCATCGGACAGGGCGGGGTGCGGATGAACCCGCTGAACATGGCGTCCGTGGCGGCGACCGTGAAGTCCGGCACCTTCCACCAGCCGTACCTGGTCGCCCCGTCGGTGGACGACCGCGAGCTGGCCACGGCCTCCCGCACGATGTCCGCCGGCACCCTGTCCCAGCTGCGCGAGCTGATGGCCTACACGGCCGACTACGGCACGGCGGCGGAGGCGATGGCGGGGGTCGGCGGGGACGCCGGCGCGAAGACCGGGTCGGCGGAGGTCGACGGCCAGAAGAAGCCGAACGGCTGGTTCACCGCCTACCGGGACGATCTCGCCGCGGCGGGCGTGGTGCAGGCCGGCGGCCACGGCGGCGAGACGGCCGGGCCGATCGTGGCGGCGCTGCTCAAGGCGGGCGGCTGACGGTTCAAGGCGGGCGGCTCAAGGCGGGCGGCTGACGTCTCAGCGCGGGACGGGCTGCGCCACCGCCGGGTTCGCCGCGTACGTCCTGCGCAGGAAGCGCAGCAGGTCGTCCGTGTCGAACTGGACCACCGAGCAGCCGCCCCGCTCCGGGTGGAACTCGACCACGGCCCGCACCCGCCCGCACGGCCACACCCGCACCTCTCCGGTCCCGGCCGGCGCCCGCAGCCCCCGTTCGAGCAGCTCGCGCGCGAAGCGGAACCAGCGCGGGCCGGGCAGCCCGAGCCGTACCGACCGGGGGTCGTCCTCGGGGTCGTACCGCAGCACCACCGGTACGCAGCCGCCGTCGCCTTCGTCCGGTATGTCCGCGTCGGTGAGCACCTGGACCCGTGCGTACTGTTCGACCACCGACATCGACCGGCTCCTTCACCCTCGACCCTTCTCCAATGTCCCACATTTTCCGTGTCACGCCTTTTGGGCGGTATGCCTGATATGAGATAAGCCTTTACTTCGCTCTTGCACAGGAGTCGCAACTACTCCTTATCATCGGAAGGTGCACGTACCTGACGGATTCATCAACGCCCCGGTCTCCGCGGTCACCGGAGTCGTCGCCGCCGGCGCCGTGGCGGTCAGCCTGCGCGGCGCGCGGCGCGAGCTTGGGGGCACCTCCCGCGCGAGCGAAGCCGAGCGTGGGGGAGAGCGCACGGCCCCGCTGGCCGGCCTCGTCGCGGCGTTCATCTTCGCCGTGCAGATGCTGAACTTCCCGGTCGCCGCGGGAACCAGCGGACACCTCCTCGGCGGGGCCCTGGCCGCGATACTCGTCGGCCCCTGCACCGGGGTCCTGTGCGTCTCCGTCGTCCTCCTCATGCAGGGCATCCTGTTCGCGGACGGCGGCCTGACCGCGCTCGGCGTCAACATCACCGACATGGCGATCGTCACGACGGTCGTCGCCTACGCCGTCTTCCGGGGTCTGGTGAAGGTGCTGCCGCGCACCCGGCGCTCGGTGACCGTCGCCTCGTTCGTCGCGGCGCTGCTCTCCGTCCCGGCCGCCGCCGTCGCCTTCACCCTCCTCTACTGGATCGGCGGCACCACCGACGTCCCGATCGGCAAGGTCGCCACCGCCATGATCGGCGTGCACGTCCTGATCGGCATCGGCGAGGCCGTCATCACCGCGCTGACCGTCGGCGCCGTCATCGCCGTACGCCCGGACCTGGTGTACGGGGCGCGCGGGCTCCAGCAGCGGCTGAAGCTGCGGGTCGGCGGCGAACTGGTCGACGCGCCCGCCGCCGAGCCCGCCCCGGTGGCGGCCACCGGCTCCCGCCGCACGATCTGGCTCACCGGCCTGGCGGTCTCCGTCGTCCTCGCCGGGTTCGTCAGCTTCTACGCCTCCGCCTCCCCCGACGGCCTGGAGAAGGTCGCCGCCGACCAGGGCATCGACGCCAAGGCCGAGGAGCACGCCGCCGCCGACTCCCCGCTCGCCGACTACGGCGTCAAGGACGTCACCGACGCCCGGCTCTCCGGCGGCCTCGCGGGCGTGATCGGCGTCGGCGTCACGGTCGTCGCGGGCAGCACGGTGTTCTGGGCGGTCCGCCGGCGCCGCACCGCGGACACCTCCCCGACCAGCACGAGCGTCTGAGATGGGCGCGGGCCACGCCCACCGGCTCTACCGGCACGGACACTCCCCCGTGCACACCCTGCCGCCGCACACCAAGCTCGCCGCTGCCTTCGGCTTCGTGGTCGTCGTGGTGTCGACGCCGCGCGAGGCGATGTGGGCGTTCGGGCTCTACGCGCTGCTGCTCGCGTCGGTCGCCTGCGCGGCCCGCGTCCCGGCCGGCTTCCTGCTGAAGCGGCTGCTGATCGAGGTGCCGTTCGTCGCGTTCGCGGTCCTCATGCCGTTCGTGGCCGAGGGCGACCGGGTCGGCGTACTGGGCCTGTCCCTGAGCGTGAACGGCCTGTGGGGCGCCTGGAACGTCCTGGCCAAGGGCACCCTGGGCGTCGCCACCTCCGTGCTCCTGGCTTCCACCACCGAACTCCGCGCCCTCCTGCTGGGCCTCCAGCGCCTGAAGCTGCCGCCCCTCCTCGTCCAGATCGCGTCCTTCATGATCCGCTACGGCGACGTCGTCACCGACGAGATGCGGCGGATGCGGATCGCCCGGGAGTCGCGCGGCTTCGATGCGAGCGGGGTACGGCACTGGGGCGTGCTGGCGAAATCCGCCGGGGCGTTGTTCATCCGCTCCTACGAGCGCGGCGAACGCGTCCACCTGGCGATGGTCAGCCGCGGCTACGCCGGTTCGATGCCGGTCATCGACGAGGTGATCGCCTCCCGGGCGCAGTGGTCGTACGCGCTGGCCCTCCCGTGCACCGCACTGCTGGTCTGTCTGCTGGGATGGATGCTGTGACTGCTTCCCTGGAGGTCTCCGGCCTCGCCTACGCCTACCCCGACGGACACCAGGCCCTCTTCGGCGTCGACTTCTCGATCGCGCGCGGCGAACGGGTCGCGCTGCTCGGCCCCAACGGCGCCGGCAAGACGACCCTCGTGCTCCACCTCAACGGCATCCTGACCGGCGGCGCGGGCACGGTGACGGTCGCCGGGCTGCCCGTGGGCAAGAAGCACATGGCCGAGATCCGGCGCCGGGTCGGCATCGTCTTCCAGGACCCCGACGACCAGCTCTTCATGCCGACGGTCCGGGAGGACGTGGCGTTCGGACCGGCGGCGGCCGGGGTGAAGGGCGCCGAACTGGAGGAACGGGTGGACCGGGCACTGACCCGGGTCGGCATGGACGGCTTCCAGGACCGCCCGCCGCACCACCTGTCCTTCGGGCAGCGCCGCCGGGTGGCGGTGGCCACGGTGCTGGCGATGGAACCGGAGATCCTCGTCCTGGACGAGCCGTCCTCCAACCTGGACCCGGCCTCCCGTCGCGAACTCGCCGACATCCTGCTCTCCCTGGACGTCACCGTCCTGATGGTCACCCACGACCTGCCCTACGCCCTCCAGCTCTGCCCGCGCTCGCTGATCCTCAGCGACGGCGTGATCGCGGCGGACGGCCCGACCGCGGACCTGCTCTCCGACGACGCCCTGATGCGCGCGCACCGCCTGGAACTCCCCTTCGGCTTCGACCCCCGCTCGGTGACGACGGCCTGACGGCCGCCTGACGACGGCGTGACAACGGCCACATGAGGAATCGCCGGTGAACGGTGCGTGTTGCACGCACTGTTGTGGGCGAGTGGCAGCGGAAAGGGGCGAGGAGCGTGGACGTGGCGGTGGACGTGGCCGTATGCGGCACAGTGGCCGAGGAGTTCGAACCGGTCAGGGACGCGTTCGTACGGAACTTCACCGCCCTCGGCGACCGGGGCGCCGCCGTCGCCGTCTACCGCGACGGCCGCAAGGTCGTCGACCTGTGGGCCGGCACCCGCGACCTCGACGGCACCGAGCCCTGGCAGCGGGGCACCGCCCAGGTGATCCGCTCGGCCACCAAGGGCGTCGCCGCCGCCGTACCGCTGCTGCTGCACCAGCGCGGCGAACTGGACCTGGACGCGCCGGTGCACGCGTACTGGCCGGAGTTCAAGGCGCACGGCAAGGAGGGCGTCCTGGTCCGGCACGTACTGGCCCACCGGGCCGGCCTCCCCGTCCTCGACCGCCCCCTCACCCCCGCCCAGGCGCTCGATCCGCTGCCCGGGATCGAGGCGGTGGCCGCCCAGACCCCCGTCTGGGAACCCGGCACCGACCACGGCTACCACGCGCTCACCTACGGCTGGCTGCTGGACGGGCTGGTCCGCCGGGTGACCGGCCGCGGCACCGGCGAGTGGATCGCCGACGAGATCGCCCGCCCCCTCGGCCTGGACCTGTGGCTCGGGCTCCCGGCGGGCGAGGAGGCGGCCGGCCGCGCGGGCCGGACCGGCCGCGTCGAGGACGTGGAACCGCCGTCCGGGAGCCTGCGCATGCGTCCCAAGCGCTCCGTCACCGCCGCCTACGACGATCCCGGCTCCCTCACCCGCCGCGCCTTCGGCGCGATCACGCCGTTCCCCGACCAGAACGACCCGGCGTACCGGGCGGCGGCGCTGCCCGCCACCAACGGCATCGCGACGGCCGACGCGCTGGCCCGCTTCTACGCCGCGCTGACCGGCGAGGTCGACGGCGTCCGGCTCTTCGAGGCGCGGACGCTGGCGGCGGCCCGGGCGCAGGAATCAGCGGGCCCGGACCGGGTCCTCGTCGTCGGCACCCGTTTCGGCCTGGGCTACATGCTGCACGGCAGCGCGTCCCCGTTCCTCGCCCCCGGCTCCTTCGGCCATCCGGGGCGCGGCGGCGCGCTCGGCTTCGCCGACCCGGAGTCGGGCATCGCCTTCGGCTACGTCACCAACGGCTTCCGCAAGACCGTGACGGCGGACCCGCGGGCGCAGGCCCTGGTCCGGGCGGTACGGGCGGCGCTGGACGCCGGCCGCTGACTTCCGCCCCGGGCGCTGACACCCGGACCGGACGCTGACACCCGGACCGGGTGCTCAGACGTGGATCGGGTGGGACACCCTCCCCGACGCCTCGTCGATCTCCCCGTGCGCCTTGTCGAGCAGCCGCATCGCCAGCTCGTTCAGCGCCCGCGCCGCGGCGACCTCCTCACCGACCCGGGGTTGCCGGGCGTCGGCACGGTGCCTGCTGGCATGTCCGTGCGCCCGTACCTCCGTACCGTCCGACAGCCGCACCAGCGCGACCGCCCGCGTATGCCGATCGTCCTCCGTGAACTCGACCTCTACATGCCATCCGACCGGTGTGGGCATCATGACGTTCACCTCCGTGGGCCCCTGTTTCCAGGGTGCTACCGACGGGCGTGTTCGCGCACGTCCACGAGGGTCGCGCCGGCGTGGGTGACGAGGTCCCGCGGGGCCATGGGGAAGACGGTGTACGGGGTGCCGGCGGCGGCCCAGACCGTCTCGTGGGCGAGCAGGGAGCGGTCGGCGAGGACGCGGGTGCGGGTGCGGTGGCCGAAGGGCGGGACGCCGCCGATGGCATACCCGGTGGTCTCCCGTACGACGTCGGCCTTGGCGCGGGTGACCTTCTGGGCGCCGAGTTCCGCGCGGACCCGGTCCACGTCGACGCGGGAGGCGCCGTCCATGAGGACCAGCACGGGGACGCCGTCCGCCGCGAAGATCAGCGACTTGCAGATCTGGCTCAGCTCGCAGCCGATCGCTGCGGCGGCCTCGGCGGCGGTGCGGGTGGCTTCCGGGAAGCGCCGGACACGGCCGTTGAGGTCGTCGAGCCCCATGTCGCGGAGGGCGGCGGCGAAGCGGGGATGGGCGTCGGGAGCGTCGTCGGTCGTCGTCATGGCGGCACGGTAGCGAGTGACGGGCGTGGCGGGCGACCGGGTTGTCCGGTGGCCGTCGGGGCCACTCGCTTCTCTGCCAGTGTCGTGCTTCCACGGCCCGCCTCAAGGGCGCTCCGCTGACGCTCCGCGTCGCCTTCGGCGATGGGCCTGCGGCCCACCCTTGACCCGGTCCGCTCCAGCACGGGCCAGAAGCGAGCGAGCGGCCCGAGAAAAGCGGTCCCCCAGCGGCATCGGTCCCCCGGGCCGGTTCCCCCGCACCCGGCGCGGCGGATGCGCGCTCACACCTCACATGCACGCCGGGCCGTCTCGGCGGCCACCGCTCCGTACGGGGTGCGGTACCTGCCGGGGCCCCGGTCCGGGTAGGGCTGCTGGAATTGGATGACACTTCGGCCCGAAGTGTCATCCAATTCCAGCACCCCTACCCCGGAGGACCGCCGACCGGCCCCCACGATCACCAGCCAGCCGCACCCCTCGCCCTCCCCCTCTCGCCGCAACCCCGTACGGACCGGTCGGCCGCCGAGACGGCCCGGCGTGCTGGCGAGGCGCGAGCGCGTCCCCTCACGCCGGGTACCGGGTCACGGGCGTCGGGGGACTCGCGGGCGGGGCCACCGCTTTCCCCGGGCCGCCCGCTCGCTTCTCACCCGTGCTGGAGCGGACCGGGTCAAGGGTGGGCCGCAGGCCCATCGGCGAAGCCGACGCGGAGCGACAGCGCAGCGCCCTTGAGGCGGGCCGTGGAAGCACGACACTGACAAAGAAACGGGCGGCCCCCACGGCCACAAGACAACGTGCGGGGGAACAGGGAAGCCGGTGAGGGCCACCCGTCCCCACGGGACCCTCACCGGCTGGTCACTCAGCCACGCAGCGTCAGGCGCGTGCCAGTTCCTTGTCCTCGTCGGGGTCCTTGCGGCCGTCGGACAGGGTCTTCAGGCCCTCGCCCTCGACATCCACGTTGGGCAGCGCGCGGTCCAGCCACTTCGGCAGCCACCAGGCGCGCTTGCCGAGCAGGGCGAGTACCGCCGGGACGATGGCCATGCGGACGACGAACGCGTCGAAGAAGACCGCGATCGCGAGGCCGAAGCCGATCATCTTGACCATGGACTCGCTGGAGCCGATGAAGCCCGCGAAGACGGCCATCATGATGACCGCGGCGGCGGTGACGACCCGTGCGCCGTGCTTGAAGCCGGTGACGATCGCTTCGCTGGGCCGCTCGCCGTGGACGTACGCCTCCCGCATGCGGGTCACGAGGAAGACCTCGTAGTCCATGGCCAGGCCGAAGACCACGCCGACCATGAAGATCGGCATCATCGACATGACCGGGCCGGTCTCCTCGACGCCCAGCAGGCCGGACAGCCAGCCCCACTGGAAGACCGCGACCACGGCGCCCAGGGCCGCCAGCACGCTCAGCAGGAAGCCGAGGGCCGCCTTCAGCGGGACCAGGATCGAGCGGAAGACCACGATCAGGAGGAGGAAGGCCAGGCCGACGACCAGGACCAGGTACGGGATCAGCGCGTCGTTCAGCTTCTCGCTGACGTCGATGTTCATCGCCGTGGAGCCGGTGACCAGGGTCTGCGCGCCGGTGTCCGCCTCGACGTCGGCCCCCGCGTCGCGGATGCCGTGCACCAGGTCCTCGGTTTCGACGGAGGACGGCTTGGAGTCGGGGATCACGGTGATGGTCGCCGTGTCGCCCGCCTTGTTCGGCGCCGCGGGTGTCACCGTGACGACGCCGTCGAGCTTCTTGATCTCGTCGGACACCTCGGTGAACGCGCCCTGCGCGTCGTCGCTGCCCTTGGCGTCCACCACGACCATCAGCGGACCGTTGAAGCCGGGCCCGAAGCCCTCGGACAGCAGGTCGTAGGCGCGGCGCTGGGTGGTGGAGGTCGGCTGGGAGCCGTCGTCGCCCAGGCCCAGTTCGAGGGAGCCCGCCGGGACGGCCGCCGCGCCGAGGCCGACGATGCCCAGGAGGAGGACGGCGACCGGGCGGCGGACGACGAAGCGGGCCCAGCGGGTGCCCATGTTGGGCTTGTCCTGCCGCTGGTCGCGCTCGGCGCGGGCGCCGCCCAGGAACTTGCTCTTGGCGCCGGCCGGCTTGACCCTGCGGCCGGCGTAACCGAGCAGCGCCGGGACCATGGTGAGCGCGATGAGGACCGCGATGGCGACCGTGCCGGCCGCCGCGACGCCCATCTTGGTCAGCATCGGGATGTTGACGACCGCCAGGCCGACCAGGGCGATGACGACGGTGAGGCCGGCGAAGACCACCGCCGAGCCGGCGGTGCCGACGGCCCGGCCGGCCGCCTCCTCGCGTTCGCGTCCCTCGGCGAGTTCGGCCCGGTAGCGGGAGACGATGAACAGGGCGTAGTCGATGCCGACCGCGAGGCCGATCATCATCGCCAGGATGGAGGTGGTGGAGCCCAGTTCCAGGGCGCTGGCCAGGGCGGTGATGGAGGAGACGCCGATGCCGACGCCGATGAGCGCGGTGAGCAGCGGCAGTCCGGCCGCGACCAGGGAACCGAAGGTGATGACGAGGACGACGGCGGCGACCGCGATGCCGATGATCTCCGTCGAGCCGGTCTCCGGGACGGCCTGGAGCGCGTCACCGCCGATCTCGACGGTCAGCCCGGCGTCCCGCGCCTGCTGGGCGGCGTCCTCCAGGGCCTCCTTGCCGGCCTCCTCCAGCTCCATGCCGGAGACGTCGTACGTCACCGACGTATAGGCGATGGTGCCGTCCTCGCTGACGGTGTTGCCCTCGTAGGGGTCGGCGACGGAGGTGACCTCGGAGCCGTCGGAGAGTTCGTCGACGGTCTTGAGGACGGTCGCCTTGTTGTCGGCGTCCGTCATCTTCTCGCCGTCGGGCGCCTTGAAGACGACGCGTGCGGTCGCCCCGTCGGCGCTCTGGCCGGGGAAGCGCTGTTCCAGCAGGTCGAAGGCCTTCTGGGCCTCGGTACCGGGGATGGAGAAGGAGGAGTTGCCGGCGGATGGGGCGCTGGCCGCGCCGATACCGGCGACGGCGAGCAGCGCGACCCAGATCAGGGCGACGAAATGCCGTCGCCGGAAGGCGAGGCGGCCGAGTTTGTAGAGGAACGTGGCCACGAGGGCGTACTCCCGGTCATGTCGTGGAGTGATTCAGGGCAGGGGTGATCAGCCCGGCGACGTGAGCGGTGACGTCAGGTGGGGGCTTGCAGAAGGGGAGGTGTCAGGAGGCGGAGACGCCGAGGGCGGGGAGGATCACGGCGTCGATGTAGGAGGCGAGGAAGGCCCGGGTGGGTGGCTGTTCGTCCAGCAGTACGGTCGTGGCGAAACCGCCGACCATCATGTGCACGAGGAAGTCCAGGGCCGGGCAGTCCGGTCTGATCTCCATCCGGTCGACGGCGCGTTGCAGCACGCGCCGGAACTCGGCCATCTCCGGTTCGATCAACTGCCCCCGGAACGCCTGGCGCAGGTCCGGGTTCCGGTGCAGCGCCATGGCCACCCCCCGCATCAGCGCGGAGTTCTGTTCCATGGTGCAGTCGTCCTCGCGGGTCAGCAGGCAGTGCAGGTCACCGCGGATCGACCCGGTGTCGATGTCGGCGATCTTCCCCGGCTTGTTGTGCCGGATGGCCTTGACGACCAGCTCGGCCTTGCCGCCCCACTGGCGGTAGAGCGTCGCCTTGCTGGACCGGGTACGGGCGGCCACGGCGTCCATGGTGAGGGCGTCGTAGCCGACTTCGCGGAGCAGGTCGAGCACGGCCCCGTACAGCTCGGCCTCGCGCTCGGGAGTGATCCGGCTGCGGCGCGCCGTCGCGGCCTCGGCCATCTCCCTCACCCCCTCCTCCGTGACGGTCACGGTCGTCACGGTCATGGACAACACGGTCTGCTTGTGTGTCGAAGATAACCCATCCCCACTAGCGAAACGAAACGGTTTCGTACGTGTCCTCGGTCACGGTTGTCAGTTCCCCGTAAGGCCGCTGCCCGCGCCCGTCACGAGTTGCTGCGCCACCGTCCCCGGAAAAGCATGGACAGGGTGAGCTATCTGCGTTTTCCGCACCTCCACGCCGACCTGCTGTGCTTCGTGGCCGAGGACGACCTCTGGCTGGCGTCGCCGGCCGACCCGGGCCGCGCCCGGCGGCTCACCGTCGACCGCACCAAGGTCTCCCACCCCCGCTTCTCGCCCGACGGCCGCCACATCGCGTACACGAGCTGGCGCAGCCTCCTGCCGGAGGTGCACCTGGTGCCCGTGACGGGGGGTCCGGGGCGGCAGCTCACCCACTGGGGTTCGCTGGACACCCGGGTGTGCGGCTGGGCGCCGCCGGACGAGGACGGCGGGTCCGCCGTGCTCGCCGTCACCTCGCAGGGCGAGCCGTTCTCCCACCTGACCTGGGCGTACAAGATCTCCTGCGACGGCGATCCCGGCCGCAAGCTGCCCTGGGGACCGGTCTCCGACCTCCAGGCCGCCGAGATCGACGGCGAGCGCAGGACCCTCCTGCTCACCGGCACCCCTCCGCACGAACCCGCCGCCTGGAAGCGCTACCGGGGCGGCGCCACCGGCCGCCTCTGGCTGCACGGGCAGCGACTGCTGGAGGGCCTGGACGGCCATCTGCACTCCCCCATGTTCGTCGGCGGCCGGATCGCCTTCCTCTCCGACCACGAGGGCGTCGGCAACCTGTACTCGTGCGCGTACGACGGCTCCGGCCTGCGCCGCCACACCGACCACGACGCCTTCTACGCCCGGCACGCGGCGAGCGACGGCACCCGCGTGGTCTACCAGTGCGCGGGCGAGCTGTGGATCGTCGACGACCTCGCACCGGACTCGGTGCCGCGCCGGCTCGACGTACGGCTGGACGGTGCGCGGGCGGGACGGCGTACGTACCAGGTGCCCGCCGCCCAGCACGTGGCCGGCGTCTCCGTGGACGAGACGGGGCGGGCCAGCGCGGTGGTGGTGCGCGGCAGCCTGTACTGGCTCACCCACCGGGACGGTCCGGCCCGCACCCTCGCCGACACCCCGGGGGTACGGGTGCGGCTGCCGGAGATGCTCGGCGCCAGCGGGCGGGTCGCCTACGTCACGGACGCCGAGGGCGAGGACGCCGTCGAGATCGCCCACCTGCCGCGCGCCACCGGGGGGCGGGCACCGAGGCGGCTGGCCTCCGGGAAGATCGGCCGCGTCCTGGAGACGGTCTCCGACCCCCAGGGCGAACGCCTGGCCCTCGCCACCCACGACGGCCGGCTCCTGCTGCTCGACGTCTCCGACACGGATGAGGAGGCGGGGGGTGGGACGGGGTTTGGTCTGGGGGCTGGGGCGGGGTTCGGCGTGGGAGCCGACGCGGAGGCCGGGACGGGGGCTGGCGTGGGGACCAGCACAGGGACCGGTACGGGGCCGGACGCGGGGACCGGGACAGGCCCGGACGCGGAGTCCAGCACGGAGACCGGCACGGAAATCAGTACAGGGGCCGACGCGGAGACCAGCACACAGACCAGCACAGGCACAGGCACAGGCACAGGCACCGTGCCGGACGCGGTGACCGACGTGGGGACCGGCACCGCCTCCGGCACGGAACCCCGCACCGGAACCCACGGCCTCACCGAGCTGATCCGCTCCGTCAACGGCCCCGTGCGCGACCTCGCCTTCTCCCCGGACGGGTGCTGGCTGACCTGGTCCCACCCCGGCATCGGCCGCACCCTCCGGCAGATCAAGATGGCCCGGATCGGCGGCCGGGCGGACGGCCCCGTCGTCATCGACGTCACCGACGGCCGCTTCGAGGACGAGAACCCCGTCTTCACCCGCGACGGCCGCTACCTCGCCTTCCTGTCCTGGCGCGGCTTCGACCCGGTCTACGACGTGCACACCGGCGACCTCTCCTTCCCGCTGGGCTGCCGCCCCTACCTGGTCCCGCTCTCCTCGGCCACCCCCTCCCCCTTCGCGCTGAACCCGGAGGGCCGCCCGGCCGCCGGCGGACTGGACCCCGTGGAGGAGGGGACCGGCGAGGGCGGCGCGGTGACCGTCGAGGTGGAGGGCCTGGCCAGCAGGGTGACGCCGTTCCCGGTCACCGCGTCCAAGTACTCGGCGCTGCACCCGGTGGACGGCGGCGGACTGGTCTGGCTGCGCTGGCCGATCTCCGGCGCGCTCGGCGAGACCTTCGCCAACCCGAACGACCCCAGCGAGCGGCCCACGCTGGAGCACTTCAGCCTCGCCAAGGCACGCAAGTCCGAACTCGTCGACCACCTGGACTGGTTCTCGGTCAGCGGCGACGGCACCCGGCTCGTCGTCCTCGACGAGGGCGACCTGCGGGCCGTACCCGCCACCGAGCCCGGCGACGGCGACTCGACCACCTGGATCGACGCCCGCCGCATCCTGCACCAGGTGGACCCGGGCGCCGAGTGGCGGCAGGCGTACGCGGAGGCCGGCCGGCTGACCCGTGCCTTCTTCTGGGAACCGGGCATGTGCGGCATCGACTGGGACGCGGTACTGGCCCAGTACCGCCCGCTGGTGGAGAAGGTCGCCACGCCGGACGACTTCGCCGACCTGCTGCGCGAGGTCCTGGGCGAACTGGGCACCTCGCACGCCTATGTCGCCGCCGCCCGCCGCAACGAGGGCCCGGCGCACTACCAGCGCCTCCAGGGCCTGCTGGGCGCCGATTTCACCTGCCGGGACGGCCGCTGGACCGTGCGTCGGGTGCTGCCCGGCGACTCCTCCGACTCCAAGGCCCGCTCCCCGCTGGCCGGCACCGGCATCCGCGAGGGCGCGGCCCTCACCCACGTCGACGGCCGCCCCGTGGACCCGGCCGCCGGGCCCTTCCCCCTGCTGGCGGGCGCGGGCGGCACGACGGTGGAGCTGACCTTCGTACCGGCCGAGGACGGCCCCGCCCGCCGGGTCGCCGTCGTCCCGCTCGTCGACGACCGGCCGCTGCGCTACCAGGACTGGGTGGCCAAACGCCGGGAGGTGGTGAGGGAGTTGAGCGGCGGGCGGTGCGGCTACCTGCACATCCCGGACATGGGCGGCTCGGGCTGGGCGCAGTTCAACCGGGACCTGCGGATGGAGGTGTCCCGGCCCGCGCTGATCGTGGACGTGCGCGGCAACGCGGGCGGGCACATCAGCGAGCTGGTGGTGGAGACGCTGAGCCGCACCATCCTGGGCTGGGACCTGACGAGGAACGCGCAGCCGGTGTCGTACGCCTCCAACGCGCCGCGCGGGCCGGTCGTGGCCCTGGCGGACGAGGCGACTTCCTCCGACGGCGACATGATCACGGCGGCGTTCAAGCTGCTGAGGCTGGGGCCGGTGGTCGGGCAGCGCACCTGGGGCGGGGTGGTCGGCATGACCGGCCGGCACCGCCTCGGCGACGGCACGGTGATCACGGTGCCGATGAACGCGGCCTGGTTCGACGCGTACGGCTGGTCGGTGGAGAACCGGGGCGTCGACCCCGACGTGCCGGCCCTGCGCACCCCCCTGGACTGGGCCGAGGGCCGCTACCCGGTGCTGGACGAGGCGGTCCGGCTGGCCCTGCGGCTGCTGGAGACCGAGCCGCCCGCCACCCCGCCCGGCCTCCACGACGTACCGGACCGCTCCCGTCCGCCGCTGCCGCCCCGGGACCAGAACCGGGACCAGAACCGGGACCAGAACCGGGACCAGAACCGGACGTAAAGGGGGCGCCCCCCGTTCGAACGGGGGGCGCCCCTGCGGCCGTCAGCGGCGCGTCAGGCTTCGCGGTCCCGGCGGGAACGCTCCGACGGCTCCTGGTGCAGCGGCTGGTCCATGCCCTCGTCGTCGTCCCGACGACCCGCACGGTCCTGCATCCGGTCGCGGGCCTGCTCGGCCTTCTGCCGGCCCTGCTGTTGCATCCGCTCGGTCTTCTCCTGGAACTGGTCCTTCATACCCATGTGGGTTCACTCCTGGGTGAGATCGGACCCTGCCGGCGACTGTGCCGGCCGGGCCCGATCAGGTTCACACGGGCGGTGACCGTCCGCATGTCGATCAGTCACGGAGCGTGGCGCGCTGCTGCTCGTCGGCCGCGCCACCCGCTCCGACCAGGCCCTTGCCGACGCCGGAGAGCCGGTCGCCGAACCGCCGCATCTCCCGCTGCCCGACGGTGCCGATGAGCCCGGGGAGGTAGCCGCGCACGCCCTGCATGCCGCGCAGCCACCACTGCCCGTAGACATGCGTCCGGCGCCGTTCGATGCCCTCGACGAGCCGGTCGACCGCAGGGCCCAGCGGGTATGTCTTGTTCGACGGCCAGGGCAGCCGCTGCCGCAGCTCCCGCATCACGTCGTCCTGGTCGGCGCCGCGCACCATGTCGGTGTCGGTCCAGGAGAGGTAGCCGACGCCGACCTTCACGCCGCGGTGCCCGACCTCGGCGCGCAGGGCGTGCGCGTACGCCTCCACGCCCGACTTGGAGGCGCAGTACGCGGACATCATCGGGGCGGGCGTGAGCGCGGCCAGCGACGCGATCTGGAGCAGGTAGCCACGGGTCTCCAGGAGCGCCGGCAGGAAGGCGCGGCCGGTCACCGCCGAGCCGATCAGGTTGACCTCGACGACCCGCCGCCAGGAGACCGGGTCGGAGTCGACGAATGGGCCGCCGGTGGCGACACCGGCGTTGGCGACGACGATGTCGACGCGGCCGAACCGTTCCTTCACCTCACCGGCGACCCGGGCCATCACCTCGTGGTCGGTGACGTCGGCGTGCCAGATCTCGCTCTCCCCGTGCAGCCGGCCGGCGACCTGCTTCAGCCCGTCCGGCTCCAGCCCCACCAGCGCCACCCGCACGCCGCGCACGGACAGCTTGCGGGCCAGCAGTTCCCCGACGCCGCGCGCCGCTCCGGTGACGACGGCGACCCGTCCCTCCAGGCTCACCCTGCTCATGCGCTCTCCTCGGCAGCTACGGGTAGGTGGGTCTCGGCGAGTGTGCGTATCTTCGCGGTGATGAGGTCCGGGGCCTCCAGAGGCGTCATGTGACCGACCCCGGGCAGTTCGGTGAGGCCGACGGGGCGGGGCAGCGCGGCGGCCAGCTCGCGTGCGTGCACCGGCGGGGTCAGCCGGTCGGCGGTGCCGACGACCACCTCGACCGGGACCGTCAACTCCCGTATGCCGTGCTCCAGATCGAGCCGGTCCAGCACCCGGGACCAGGCGTGCCGCACCCCGCGCGGGCAGGCGTGCACGATCCGGGCGCACGCCTCCACCATGTCCGGCGCCGAACCCCGGCCCATCGTCCCGTACTTGAGGACGCGCCGGGCGGCGGGCGTGACCGGTCCGAGCGGTGCGCGGGAGCCGAGGACGCGCCGGGTCAGCCAGGTCCGTACCGGCCCCGCCGGCAGCGGCAGCACCGTCGAGGAGGCGACCAGCCGCGCGGCGCCCGTGCTGCACAGCAGGACGGCGGCCACGTGCTCGCGCACCGCGGGGCGGGCGCCGGCGGCGAGGACGGTCATCCCGCCCATGGAGTGCCCGGCGACGACGGCCCGTTCGCCGGGGGCGAGGGTGGCGTCCAGTACGGCTTCGAGGTCGTCGGCGAGGGCGTCGGTGGTGCAGGCGGGGCTCGCCGGGCTGCGGCCGTGCCCGCGCTGGTCGTAGGCGATGACCCGGTGGCCGTCGGCGGCCAGGGCCCGTATCTGCGCGGCCCAGAAGGCGGTCGAGCAGGTCCAGCCGTGGGCGAGGACGACGGCGGGGGCTCCCTGGGGCCCGCCGTGCACCTCTACGTGCAGCCGGGCGCCGTCGGCGGACACGGCGGTCAGCTCACGGACGGGGACGGGCGGCGCGTACGCTCCGGAGGCGACGGCGGACATCCGGCTCACGCGCCCACCTCCGCGCTCCGCTCGGCCGGCGCCTGGTGCGCGGCGGGGCGCAGGACGTCGTACTCCGCGAGATCCACGCGCCGGGTCGCGCGCCGGAACTCGGTGGTCGTACCGGGCCAGATGGTGGTGTTGCGGCCGCTGGCGTCCAGGTACCAGCTCGTGCAGCCGCCGGTGTTCCACACCGTCCGCTTCATCCGCTCCTGCACCCGCCGGTTCCAGGCGTCGACGGCGGCGGGCCGGGCGTCGAGGGCGGCCCGCCCGCCCAGCACGCGCAACTGCCGCAGATAGTCGGCGAGGTAGTTCAGCTGGGACTCGATCATGAGGATCATGGACGTGTTCGCGAGGCCGGTGTTGGGCCCGATGACCGTGAGGAAGTTCGGGAACCCGGCCGCCGAGGCGCCGCGCAGCGCCTCCATGCCGCTCTTCCAGCTCTGGGCGAGGGTGTGCCCGTCCGCGCCGACGACGCGCTCCGCGATCGGCATGTCGGTGACGTGGAAGCCCGTCCCGAAGATGATGACGTCGGCCTCGGTCTCGGTGCCGTCGGCGGCGACGAGGGTGGAGCCGCGCACCTCGCTCAGTCCGCTCGCGACGACGTCCGTGTTCGGCCGGGCGAGCGCCGGATAGTAGTCGTTGGACAGCAGGATGCGCTTGCAGCCGATGCGGTAGTCGGGGGTCAGCTTGGCGCGCAGGGCCGGGTCCTTGATGGCGCGGGCCATGTTGCGTTTGGCGAGGAGTTCGACGAACCCGAGTTCCTCGGGGTGCTTGGTGAACGCCTGCACCTGGAGTTCCCGGATGCCCCACAGCAGGCCCCGGCGCAGCCGCGTGGTGGCGGGGAGCGTCCGGTGCAGGAAGCGCTCGGCGCCGCTGATCGGCCGGTCCATGCGGGGCATGACCCAGGCGGGGGTGCGCTGGAACAGCGTCAGCCGGGCGGCCTTGGGCTGGACGGCGGGTATGAACTGGATGGCGGAGGCGCCGGTGCCGATGACGGCGACGCGCTTGCCCGTGAGGTCGTGGTCGTGGTCCCAGCGGGCGGAGTGGAAGACCTTGCCGGGGAAGGAGTCCAGCCCCGGGATGTCCGGGATCTTCGGGTCGGACAGCGGCCCGGTGGCGGAGACGACGACGTCGGCGGTGAGGCGCCCGCTCGCGGTCTCGATCTCCCACCGCAGCTCCCGCGCGTCCCAGGTCATCCGCCGCACCTCCGAGTGGAAGCGCAGGTGCGGGCGCAGCCCGAAGGTGTCGGCGACGTGCTCCAGGTAGGCGCGGATGTGGCGCTGCCCGGAGAAGGTGCGCGGCCACTCCGGATTGGGCGCGAAGGAGAACGAGTACAGGTGTGACGGCACGTCGCACGCGCACCCCGGATAACTGTTGTCCCGCCAGGTCCCGCCGACCTCGCCCGCCCGTTCCAGGATCACGAAGTCCGTGATCCCCTCCCGGCGCAGCCGCACGGCGGCACCCAGCCCGCCGAACCCGGACCCGACCACCGCGACCCGTACATGCTCGTGCTCGGTCATCCCGACGCCTCCACGCACCGCCGTAGACTCTGCCAGTGAACACTGGCGCAATGGGGAGCGTAGAACAGCGTCCTACCGATGGGTAGGGGTCGGGGAAAAGAAAGTTACCGGCGGTACGCCGTAAGGTCGGGGCGTGACGGACAAGCGCGAGTACCGCATGGAGGAGCTGGCCCGGCTGGCCGGCATCACGGTGCGCACCCTGCGCTTCTACCGCGAACGCAAACTGCTCCCGCCGCCCCGCCGCGAGGGCCGCATCGCCTGGTACGACGACCACCACCTGGCCCGCCTGCGCACCATCTCGGCGCTGCTGGAACGCGGTCACACCCTCAACGGCATCGCTGAGCTGGCCGACGCCTTCGACCACGGCCGCGACGTCGGCGACCTGCTCGGCCTCGGCGAGCCCACCGAGGAGACCCCGGTCCGCCTCACCCCCGAGGAACTCGCCGACCGCTTCCAGGGCCAGGACACCCCGGAGAACCTCGCCGCCGCGATGGACCTCGGCTACCTGGGCACCGACGGCGACGAGATCGTCCACATAAGCCGGAGCCTGCTGGACGCCTCCACGGCCCTGGTCCGCGAGGGCGTCCCGCTCGCCGAGGTCCTGGCCGCCGGCCGCCGCGTCCGCACCCACGCCGAGGCCCTGGCCGGCCTCTTCACCGACCTGGTCCTGCGCCACGCCTCCGAGGCCGACCTGCCCCGGCTACGGCCGCTGGCGCGGAGCGTGGTGGAGGCGGAACTGTCGCTGGCGCTGGACCGGCGGCTGCGGAAGGGGGAGGGGGAAGAGGAAGGGGCGTAGGCGGGGGCGGGGTCCGGGGGGGGACCCGCCGCTGACGGACGTCGACGTGGCGGGAGCCGTCGGCGCACACCAGCGCTCGCGGCTCACCCCGGGCGCAGCCCACATACACCACCGCCACCCGCGACCGCTCGCGCGCCTCTCGCGCGGTTCAGGCGTCGAAACGGCCGCGTGCGCCCTCGATGTGGCCGAGGTGCTGGTGGGTCCAGCCGCAGATGGCGTCGACCGCGGCGAGCAGGCCCCGGCCCGGCTCGGTGAGGGTGTACTCGACCCGCGGCGGCACGGTGGGGTGCACCTTCCGGTCGACCAGGCCATTGCGCTCCAGCATGCGCAGATTCTGGGTGAGCATCTTGTGGCTGACGCCCTCGACCTCGTTCCGCAACTCGCTGAAGCGCAGGGTGCGTTCGCCGAGCGCCTCGATGATCAGGAGCGCCCACTTGTTGGCGACGTCCGAGAAGATCTCCCGGGCCAGGGAGTCCGCGCGCCGCAGATCGGCGTCCTCGGGCAGGCCCTTGAGCAGTCGCTTGGTCACCATGAGGTTCCTCAGTCACCGAAAAGTGCGTTCTTCCAGGTCAACCCTGACTCTCTTACAGTTCCCGAGTAACCACAAGAGAGCAGCCAGGAAAGGGCGAGAACCGTGGCCACCATGGATGTCTTCCAGTACGACGTGCCGGCCGAGAGCGACTTCGGCTACGCACAGGCGATCAGGTCCGGCGAACTGATCCACGTCTCCGGACAGCTCTCGTTCGACGAGGCGGGCGAGTTCCGTCACGCGGACGACTTCGCCGCCCAACTCGCGCGGACCTACGTCAACATGGACAGGGTCCTGGACCACTACGGGGCCACCCGGAACCAGGTCGTCTCGCAGACCGTGTACGTGGTGAACCTGCGGCGCAACGCCGCGACGGCGGCCAAGGGCAATCTCGGGTACTTCGGCGACCACCGCCCGGCCAGCACGGTCCTGGGCGTCACCGAACTGACCATGCCCGGCCAGGTCGTCGAGATCAGCTTCGTCGTCGACACGAGGCTGCCCGCTTGAGGGCTCGAATCCGTCCTGTGGACAGCGGCGGTCGTTGTCACAATGAGTGGCCCATCGACGCGTTCACGGAGCTGACCATGCGAAGATCCGCTGTCCTGTCGGCCGTTGCCGCCGCCCTGGCCGTCCCGTTGGCGGCACCCGCGGCCGATGCCTCGGCCGGTACGCAGGTGACCGAGGTCGTCTGTCAGGATCTGTCCGCGTTCCCGGAGTACATCCGTCACATCTTCCTCAGTCCGGACACTCCCACGGCCGTCGAGGACTTCGACGAGCACCCGGAGAGCCTCAGCTGCTACGAGTGGTCGGGGTCGGCTCCGGCGACGGTGTCGTACTCCATCAGCTACGTCATGAACGGAACCGACCATCCGGACGGTGCGACAGGCATCCTCACCATGGGGCACGGCTTCGGGTGGAGCCCCGTCATGCCGGGCTATGTCTACCGGGCGAGTTTCACGCTCGTTCCCTGACGCGACGCCGCCCTCACCCCCTCGGCCGGCGCGGCGACCGGATCGACGAACGTCGCCCGAGCGGGGTGCGGCACGTCGCCGGCGCGCACCGGCCGCCGGCTAGGGCCGCTCGTAGACCACCGTCACCGGCGCGTGGTCCGACCACCGCTCCTCGTGACGGGCGGCCCGCTCGACGAAGCCCTTGACGGCACAGGCGGCCAGCCCGGGCGTGGACACGTGGTAGTCGATGCGCCACCCCGCATCGTTGTCGAAGGCCCGCCCCCGGTACGACCACCAGGAGTACGGCCCCTCGCCCTCCGGGTGCAGCGCCCGCACGACGTCCACGTATCCGCCCTCGGCCGGGTCGAGCACCCGCCCCAGCCACTCCCGCTCCTCGGGCAGGAACCCGGAGTTCTTCCGGTTCGCGCGCCAGTTCTTGAGGTCGGCCTCCTGGTGGGCGATGTTCCAGTCACCGCAGACGACGACCTCCCGCCCGTCGGCGGCGGCCCGCTCGCGCAGCTCCTTGAGATAGGCGAGGAACTCGCCCATGAACCGGACCTTCTCGTCCTGCCGCTCGGTGCCGACCTCGCCGGACGGCAGGTAGAGAGAGGCGACCGTCACACCGGGCAGGTCGGCCTCCACGTACCGCCCGCTGCCGTCGAACTCCGACGACCCGAAACCGACCCGCACCCGGTCGGGCTCACGGCGCGTGTAGAGGGAGACCCCGGCCCGTCCCTTGGCCGCGGCGGGCGCGTGCGTGACGTACCACCCCTCGGGCTCCCGGACACCCTCGGGCAGCTGCTGCGGCTCGGCCCGCACCTCCTGGAGGCACAGCACATCGGCGGAGGTGGCGGCGAGCCACTCGACGAAGCCCTTCTTGGCGGCGGCACGGAGACCGTTGACGTTGACGGTGGTGACGGTGAGCATTCGGGAAGGGTACCGGGCGGGGCTTTCGAGAGATATTGACTCACATACTGTGGCCAAAGGGTTTCAGCATGTGTATTCCGCGTGGTCGATGCCACGCTCCCACACCGTCTCGAACGCGTCGGAGCACAGCTTGACCACGCCAGGGTCCTCGCTGAACTCCTTGGGCGGGTCAGCCCAGTCACCGTCCCCGGTGAAGAGGTTGAACTGAATCAGGCGACCGTCCAGCAGCCAGAAGTCCGCTCCCGGCGGAGCCACGTCCAGGGCCCGCCGACGGGGCAGCCAGCGCACCAGCTCACCCGCCTCGATATTCAACGAGGTGGCGGCGTGCTCCCACCGGATGTAGTCCGTCACGGGTTCGGAAACGATCCGTGCCCGACGCATCACCACGCCACGACCAACCGCCTCCCGCACGATCCCCAGCCACTCGGGCCACCACCGCGCCGTCGGGTCGAGATCGACGCGACCGGTACGACTGAACTGCTCGAACTCCTCGGCCTCGGCTCCGACGCCGTACGCGTCACGCATCTCCAGGTGCACCGCGCTGCGGCGCGTACCGGACAGCAGCTCAGCGAAGCTCGGCACACCGTTCTGCGACATCCTGCGCCTCTCTCTTCCGTCATGTCCGGGAGTCCACAGATCGCCGGGCTCGGGCGATCACACCCTGCGCGTCCGTCCCGTACACCGCGGACTCCCGAAGCGTGTTCCAGACACGCAGGTACGTGGCCACCGCGTCGGAGTCGTCCAGCCACAGCTCCGCGTGCCAGTCCTCCGCGATGACCAGTTCCTCGTCCAGTACCCAGAACCCGTTCGCGGCGGGAACCCGCAACGATGCTGAAAGGGGGATGATCCCCAGCTCAACGGTGTCCATTCCGACCGTCCCTGTCAGCCGGTCCAACTGAGCCCTGAGCACGGACGGCGGGCAGACCAACGCGTGCAGCGCGGCCTCCCACACCAGCGTGTGAAGTCGCCGGCCGCCACGGTAGAGCCACGCCTGCCGCTCCAGCCGCGCACGGACCGCGTCGTCGGCGTCCCGCGCCGTCCCGAACAGGTCGGCGTACCGCAGGAAGATGTGCCGGGCGTAGTCGGCGGTCTGAAGCATGCCGGGGACCACGGACTCTTCCCAGGCGTGGATGGTGTGCGCCCTGTCGACGGCGGCATTCCACGTGTCCTGGACGGGGCGGTGGCCCGCGGCGAGCTGGCGACGCCACGAGCGGATGTGGGACTCGAAGCCCTTGAGGCGTACATCGAGTTCGGCGAAGGTGTCGGGTCGGCCGACGGCCTGCGCCCACGACCGCAGATCGTCGCTGGTCGCGGTCTGCCGGCCGCCTTCCAGTTTGTAGACCTTGGAGTGCGGCCAACCGATCCGCCGGGCGAGCTGTGTGCCGGTCAGCCGACCACCAACGGCCGAGAGGCGCAACTCCCGCAGCCGCATGCCGAGTGCCTCCCGGGCCCGCTGGTAGTCCGTACTCACCGCTGTCCGGTCAGCTCCTCGTCCCCAGTCGCGCCGCGAAGACGTCGTACGGCGCGGACGCGTGGACCGCGGCGTCGCGGACCTGGCAGTAGCGCAGCACTTCAGCGGGCTCGGTCACGATCTCCGCGTCGCGGAAGACATCCTGGTCGTCGAAGCGGAGGATGGCGACGAGCCGGCTGTCGAAGATCCAGAAATCTTCCGCAGGCAGGCGAACCCGTTCGGCGTCTTCCCGCCACAGGTTGCGCGCGTCCTCACCCGTGGCGGCATTGCACCGCGCGTAGGAGAGCAGGAACAGCTGACCCTCGGTCGGTGGCCGGTCGACGACCCGGGCGCGTCCGACGTATTTCCCGGCCGCCGTCTGCCGCGTGATGTTCCGGCACCAGTCGCTGTCCAGGTCCATCGGCGCCGTGCCGGTGCGCAGGAACTCCGCGTAGGCCGGGTCCTCTCGGTCCGACGCGTAACCGGAACGGGTTTCGAGATGCCACGCCGAGTGCTCGAAGTGGTCGAAGAGACGACCGAACTCCTCCAAGTCGATGATCTCCGGCACGCGATACACCTCCTTCGGCCCGTGATGCACGAGCAACTCCCGTGGTACGGCCACCGCAACATCGCCCTCACCGAGGTAGCGGAGCTGGGCCACGTCCTCGGGATCTGTGACCGGCCGTCCCTGGACGATGATTTCACCGCTGTCCAGGTCCTCATGCACGGCCGGGCACCCGCCGTTCTTGCTGTCCGTCCCGTGGAACCTCAGTCGCCGCGCCATGAACCCGCTCCCTCCATCGATGACACCTGCTGCGAACAGCCTTCACGGCTCGGCGCCCTGGTTCCACGGGGCATGCCAGTCTCCATGAGACCACTCGAGAACAGTCGGACAGTCTGCGAGAACAAACGAGAACATCTCATGGCGTCCCGCAGGATCACGGCCATAGCGTCCTGGACATGGAAACCGCATCGCAGTCGCACCAGTCGCACCAGTCGCAGTACATCGATCCTTTCGCGGCCGTGGAATTCTTGAGGGCGGCACTCGACGAGGTCGGCATCGTTCTGCCGTCACTCGCCGTCGACCCGGCTTCCCCGGCCCTTCACCTCATCGACCTCGGCCGGGTCCGAGCCGACGTGGCTCTGCGCCTCGCGGACTCCCTCGGCGGCGGACAGGCGAGTACGCACCATCCAGTGAGCAACGCCTGAAACAAGTGCGAATCCTGGACTCGATCAGGTCGGCCAGCTGCATGTAGGGAGGCGGCCGGACTCGTGGTCGAGACTCACGGCTCGGGTCGGTCCGCAGACGGATCGTCGACGACGAACGACCCCTTGCCCCGCACCGTCACGATCAGCCCCCGCTTGCCGAGCAGCTGAAGAGCGGCCCGGGCCGTCGGGCGCGACACCGCGAACTCCTCACAGATGGCGGCCTCGGAGGGGACTCTGCGACGGGGTGCGTACATCCCGTCCGAGATGCGGGCGGCGAGTATCGCGGCGATCTGCTCGTACAGGGGCTCAGGTCCTTCGAGATCCACGGTCATATAACGACCCTATTTGCCCTGTAACGATGCCTCTTGTCATACACGTACAGGTGACAACACATGACAACACCTAACAAGCCAATCTACGCTCCTTCTACGCGAAGACCCCGGCGAGGTTGTGGGACCTCCCGGGGCACGGCCACCAGCTACTGAGGAGCTGACGACATGCGCATTATCCACGCGCTGCTGAACGTACTGCTGCCCGCGACGGGCCAAAGACGAGCCGGAACGACAACCGCACCCATCACCCCCTGCTCCCTCGCGCGGCAGCGCGCCCGCATGCGCCACCACCGGGGCGCCGCCCTCCCCGGAGGCGGCCTGTGAACGCCGGCACTCCACCCGAGCCGGGCCAGTCCCGCATGACCATCACCACCTACCGCGTCACCCGGGAAGGACACCGGTCCAGCGGGACCACGACCCGCGTCTACGCCGCCGCCGGTACCCCTTACTCGATCCCCGACTCCCTGACCTGGCCGCCCTGCCGCTGCCACCTCTGCCGGAGCCGCAGGGCGCGGTAACCCCGTGAGGCACACTGGACGATGTCCCGCACCCGCCCGCATACACACCCGGCAGGAAAAATGGAGATACGCCCCGTCCCCTTCGACCACCCCGACGCCGTGAAGCTCAACGACGAGGTCCAGGCCGAGTACGCCCTCCGCTACGGCGACGACGGCGACGCCACCTACCTGGAGCCCTCGCACTTCGCGCCGCCGAACGGCCTCTACCTCATCGCGTACGACGAGGGCGACGTGCCGGTGGCGACGGGCGGCTGGCGCTCCCAGGAGGCCAACGAGGAGAACTACCGGGACGGGGACGCCGAGCTGAAGCGGATGTTCGTGATCGAGCAGATGCGCGGGCGGGGGCTGGCCCGCCGCATCCTGGCCGCGCTGGAGGCGGACGCCCGCGCGGCGGGCCGGAAGCGGATGGTGCTGGAGACCGGGACCAAGCAGCCGGAGGCGGTGGCGCTGTACCTCTCCAGCGGGTACGAGCGCTGCGAGAACTTCGGCTACTACCGCTTCCACGAGGAGAGCCTCTGCTACGCCAAGGCCCTGTAGGTCCGAGGCCGTCGATTGCATCGGGGTAACTCATCAAGTCAGATACTTGCACTTGATGTTAAGAAGTGAACTCCCTAGCGTTCTCGGCATGAACCTCACCGTCCTCGCGGCCTCCGGCCGCACCGGCATCGCCCTCACCCGGCAGGCACTGCGACGTGGTCACACGGTGACCGCCATCGCGCGCGACCCCCGCCGCATCCCCCTGCCCGACACCCCCGCACTGCGCAGGGTGACGGGAGACGTGAACGACGCGGCGAGCATCGCCGCCGTCGTGGACGGGGATTCCGTGGTCCTGTCCGCCCTCGGCACGGACCGGGCCGGGACTCTCCTGACCGGCGCCCGGGCCGTCGTCGCCGCCGGTCCGCGGCGCGTCATCTGGCTCGGCGCCTACGGCACGGGCCGGTCGGCCGCGGCGGCGGGAGCGGGCGCGGGCATGCTCGCCGAGGTGCTGGGCGACCGGCTCCCGGACAAGGTCGAGGCCGACGACACCGTGCTCGCGGCCGGCGGCACCGTCTTCCACGCCGGGATGCTCACCGACGGCCCGGAGAGCCTCCGCCGGCGCACGGTCGGCCTGGACGCCGCGCCGCCTTTCGACCTCGGCGCGAAGGTCAGCCGGGAGACCGTCGCCGCGGCGATGCTCGACGAGGCCGAGGAGCCCCGCTTCCCCGGCGCCGTGGCCCTGCCGTTGGCCGCGTAGTCAGCCGGCGGTGATCTCCTCGAACGACGCCCGGACCTGTTCGCGCAGCCAGCCGTGGGCGGGGTCGGAGTCGTAGCGCTGGTGCCAGTTGCAGTTGACCGTCGCCGCCGGGAACGCGATCGGCAGCGGCCGGGTGAGGAGCCCGAACGCCTCGATGAGCGGCCGGCCGAGCACTTCCGTACAGGTGACCAGCGCGTCGCCGCGGGCGGCGATCCGCAGCGCCGTGGACAAGGTCGCCACCGCCGCGACCACCTGGCGCCGCAGGCCCGCGGCGGCCAGCGCGTCGTCGACCGGCGCGGTGAGCCGGCCCCGCCGGGAGACCACGACGTGCGGCTGGGCGGCGTAGGCGGCCAGGTCGAGGCCGTCGGCGCACGGGTGGTCCGCGCGCATCGCCACGACCAGCCGGTCCTCGCCGAGCGGCTCGGACCGGAACTCGGGCAGGGCGGGCTCGCCGCCACCGAGTTCCAGGTCGACCCGGCCGTGTCTGAGGTCGTCGGTGTCGACCGGGCCCTCCGACAGCACCCGCAACCGCACCCCCGAGGCCCGCTGCTGGACCCTGCCGACCAGGACCGGTACCAGTGACGCGGCCACCGCGTCGTGACACCTGATCGTGAACGTGCGGTCCAGTTCGGCCAGGTTCAGCTCACGGACCGGCGAGAGCACCGCACGCGCCTGCCCGACCAGCCGGTGCACGTCCTCCCGCACCGACACCGCGTACGGGGTGGGCGTCATCGAGTGCCCGGTGCGCACCAGGATGTCGTCCCCGGTGACGGCCCGGAGCCGGCCGAGGGTACGGCTGACCGCCGGGGAGGACAGGTTCAGCCGCTCGGCCGCGCCCATCACACTGCCCTCTTCGAGCAGGGCGTCCAGCACGGTCAGCAGATTCAAGTCCACGTGCATAGAAGCACACCGTAACAACAGACAGATCCACTTCGGTCGATTCCCAGGAGCCTCCCATGAGCCCGAACCCGAGCCCGAACCAGGACCCGAACCCGAGCCCGAACCAGGACCCGCTGGCCGCCGTCACCGTCGCCGCCGTCCGCCGCGCCGGCACCCGGATGATGACGCGCTGGTCCACCGGGTCCCGCCCGCCCGGACTCCCCGAACTGCTCGCGAGCCTCAAGGCCAACGACGCGGCCGTGGCCGACACGCTGCGCCCGGCGCTGGCCGAGGCGCTGCCAGGCGCCGGCTGGCTCGACGACGAGCACGGATCGGGGCCGCTGCCCTCGGGCGAGTGGTGGCTCGTCGACCCGGTCGGGGGCAACGTCAACGCCGTGCACGGCATGCCCGACTGGAACATCGGCGTGAGCCTCGTCCGGGACGGGCGCCCGGTGCTGGCGGTGGTCCACTTCCCGGTCCTCGACGAGACGTTCACCGCGACCGAGGGCGGCGGGGCGTTCCTCAACGGTGTACGGCTGCGGGTCTCCGCGAAGACGTCGCTGGACGGCGCGCTGGCCGGAACGGGCCAGGCCAAGCCGGGTCACGACCCCGAGCCGGCCCGGCGGACGGGCGCCGCGTTCGCCGCGATGTCGGACTCCGCCCTCCATGTGCGCGTCTCCGTACCGGTGACCCAGCAGCTCGCCCAGGTCGCCGCGGGCCGGATGGACCTGCACTGGCAGTTCGACAACGTCCGGTCCCACGTGGCGGGTGTGCTGCTGGTCCAGGAGGCCGGCGGCGTCGTGACCGACCTCGACGGCAGGCCCTGGGAAGCGGCGAGCGAGAACTACCTCGCCGCCGCGCCGGGCGTGCACGCCGCCGCGCTGGAGATCCTGACCGCCTGAGGCCCTACGCCCGCAAGAACGCCAGCACCGCCAGCACCCGCCGGTGGCTGTCGTCGGCGGGCGGCAGGTCCAGCTTGGTCAGGATGGACCCGATGTGCTTGCCGACGGCCGCCTCGGACACCACCAGCGTCCGGGCGATCGCCCCGTTGGACTTGCCCTCCGCGACCTGCGCCAGCACCTCCCGCTCGCGCGGGGTCAGCCGGGCCAGCGGGTCCCGGCGGCGGCGCAGCAACTGCCGTACCACCTCGGGGTCGACGACCGTGCCGCCGGCCGCGACGCGCGTCAGGGCGTCCACGAACTCCTCGACCTGGCCGATCCGGTCCTTGAGCAGGTACCCGACGCCGGTGCCGTCCCCGGAGTCGAGCAGTTCGGCGGCGTAGGCGCGCTGCACGTACTGGCTGAGCACCAGCACCGGCAGTCCGGGCCGCTCCGCGCGCAGCGTCACGGCGGCCCGCAGCCCCTCGTCGTGCAGCCCCGGCGGCATCCGTACGTCCGTCACCACCACGTCCGGCCCGTGCTCCCCGGCCGCGGTGACCAGGGCGTCCGCGTCCCCGACCGCCGCGACGACCTCGTGCCCGAAGCGGGTGAGCAGGCCGATGAGCCCCTCCCGCAGCAGCACGCTGTCCTCGGCGAGGACTATCCGCAAGGGTCGGTCGGCCGGCAAGGGAGCTCCACTCGCAGCAGGGTCGGTCCGCCCGGCGGGCTGGACAGGGAGAGTGTGCCATCGAGGACCGACACCCGGTCCGCGAGTCCGGTCAGTCCGCTGCCGCCGGCCGGGTCCGCGCCGCCGCGCCCGTCGTCACCGATCTCCAGCCACAGCCGTCCGTCCGCGTGCCCGCCGCGCACCGTCGCCCGCGCCGCGCCGCTGTGCTTGGCCACGTTGGCCAGCGCCTCGCACACCACGAAGTACGCGGCGCTCTCGACGGGCCGCGGCAGCCGCCCGGGAACGGACAGCTCCAGGTCCACCGGTACCGGGCTGCGGTCGGCGGCGTCGGCGACGGCGGCTTCGAGCCCGTAGTCGGCCAGCACCTTGGGATGGATGCCGTGGATGAGTTCGCGCAGGTCGGCCAGGGCCAGCTCGGCCTCCCGGTGGGCGCGGGCGAGCTGCTCGGCGAGGGGAGTGCCGGGCGGGGCGTCGAGGCGGGCGAGGCCCAGGGCCATCCCGAGGGCGACCAGCCGCTGCTGGGCCCCGTCGTGCAGGTCCCGTTCGATGCGCCGGCGCTCCGCCTCGAAGGCGTCGACAAGGCGGGCCCGGGACCGGACGAGTTCGGTGACCCGGTCGCCGCCCCGCGCCGTCAGCAGCGCCCGCGCCAGCTCGGCCCGCGCCCCCGCCAGCACTCCCAGGGCGTAGGCCCCGGCGGCCAGCAGCACCAACCCCAGCCCGGCGGCCACCGAGGCGGCCGGCCAGCCGTCCACGAGCCAGACCTTCAGCACCTTCGCCTCGCCGCCGACGGCCACCAGCACCGGCGCGGCGACCATTGACAGGGGCAGGAACACGCAGGTCAGGACGGCCGCCGCGTCCAGCGGCCACAGGACGAGGCCGAGCAGCAGCGCGTACGCCAGCTCCCGCCAGGTCGCCGCCTCCCGTACCCGGGTGGTCAGCCACGCGGGCAGTCCCGGCCGGCCGGGCACCCGGTGCTGCCCGGCGAACACCGGCCCCACCCCCGCCAGCCGCAGCCGCCGGCGCTCGACGGCGGCCACGGGTATCCCGGACAGCGCGGTCAGCCCCAGCACCGGGAACCCGAGCAGTACGACGGCCAGGGCGCCCCCGACCACCACCCCGCCGGCGAGCACCACCAGGACGACCGCCCCGAACAGCGCCCCGCTCACCAGGTACGCGACCGCCCGCCAGGGCCACCCCGACCCCAGGTATCCGCGCCTCGCGAGCGCCCCCCACATCGTCATGCGGCTCACCGTACGGGCGGTCGGCCCGCCCTCACCATCACCGTGACCGGAGCCTCGGGGGTAGGCCTGGCCCTACCCCGACTCTCGCCCCTGCCGCACTGACCCGGCCCGCCCTCCCGGGGTTTCGTAGAGCCCTGACCAGCGAGGAAGGGCGGCGACATGGCGAGCGACGCGATCGACGTGCGGGACGTGAGCAGGCGGTACGGAACAGGGGACGGCGGGGTGCGGGCGCTGGACGGCGTCTCCCTCGCCTTCCGCGCCGGCACCTTCACCGCCGTGATGGGCCCGTCCGGCTCGGGCAAGTCGACACTGTTGCAGTGCGCGGCGGGCCTGGACCGGCCCACCTCCGGTTCGGTGCGGCTCGGCGGGACGGAGCTGACCGGGCTGAGCGAGCGGCGGCTGACGCTGCTGCGCCGGGAGCGGATCGGGTTCGTGTTCCAGGCGTTCAACCTGCTGCCGTCCCTGACCGCCGAGCAGAACGTCGCCCTGCCGCTGCGCCTGGCCGGCCGCCGCCCGAAGCGGTCCGAGGTGCGGGAGGTGCTGCGCCGGGTCGGTCTCGCGGACCGGGCATGGCACCGGCCGTCGGAGCTGTCCGGCGGCCAGCAGCAGCGGATCGCGCTGGCCCGCGCCCTGATCACCCGCCCCGAGGTGCTGTTCGCCGACGAACCGACCGGCGCGCTCGACTCGACGACGGGCCGTCAGGTCCTCGCGCTGCTGCGGGAGATGGTGGACGCCGACGGCGGCACGCTGGTCATGGTGACGCACGATCCGGTGGCCGCCGCGTACGCGGACCGGGTGGTGTTCCTGGTGGACGGGCGGGTGCACGGCGAGCTGCCGGGCTCGTCGGCCGGGGACATCGCGGCCCGTATGACGTCCCTGGAGACGCGCGCGACGTCCCTGGAGACGCGCGACGCGGAGGCCGCCCCGTGCTGACCCTCGCCCTGCGCACCCTGCGCACCCGCTGGACCGCCTTCACCGGCGGCTTCGTCGCCCTCGCGCTCGGCGTCGCGCTGCTCACCGTGATGGGCCTGGCCCTGGCCTCGGCGGCGGACGCCCCCGACCGCGCCCCGCGGCGGTTCGCCGCCGCGCCGGTGGTGGTGCGCGGCGAGGACACGCTCCGCGTGCCGACCCCGACCGGTGTGCGGACCGCGGCACTGGACCGCCCGCGCCCCGTACCGCCCCGCACGGTCGCCGCCCTGCGCGCGCTGGGCGAGGTCACCGAGGACCGCTCCTTCCCGGTACGGATCGAGGGCGGGCCGCCCTCCCTGGTGGGCCACCCCTGGTCGACCGCCGCCTTCGCCCCGTACGAGCTGAGCGCGGGCCGCGCGCCCCGGACCGCCGACGAGGTCGTGACCACCGGCCGCTGGGCCGCGCCCGGCGACCGGCTGCGCACGGGTCACGGCACCGTGCGCGTCGTGGGGACGGTCACCGGCCCCGGCGTGGAGGACGCCGTCTTCTGCACCGACGCCCGCGCCGCCCGCCTGGCCCCGGTGAGCGACCAGCTGGTGGTGGACGCGGACCCGGCCGACGTACGCCGCGTCGTCGGTGACCGGGCCCAGGTGCTGACCGGGGACGCGCGGCGGCTGGCGGACCCGGACCCCGGCCGGGACGCGGCGGCGGTGACCGCGCTGAACTCCCTGTTCGGGACGGCGGGCGGGGTGGCCGCCTTCGTGTCCGTGTTCGTGATGGCGTCGACGTTCGCGTTCACGGTGGCCCAGCGGCGCCGGGAGTTCGGGCTGCTGCGGCTGGCGGGCGCGACGCCGGGCCAGGTCCGGCGGACGGTGACCGCGGAGGCGCTGCTGGTCGGCGTGGCCGCCTCGGCGGCGGGCTGCGCGCTGGGCGGGTACGCCGCCCCGCACCTGGCGGCCCACACCGTGGCGGGCGGACTCGCGCCGGACTGGTTCGCGATCGGCGACCACACCTGGCCGTACCACGCGGCGTTCTGGACCGGGCTGACGGTGGCGCTGTGCGGGGTGACGGCGACGTCCTGGCGGGCGGGGCGGACCCGGCCGGCCGAGGCGCTGCGCGAGGCGTCGGTGGATCACGGCGCCCTCACCCGGGGCCGGCTGCTGGCCGGTACGGCGCTGCTGGCGACGGCCGCCGGGACGGCCGGGTGGGCGCTGCTGACCGACCCGGGCGAGCTGCTGCACCGCAAGACGTACGTCAGCCGCCCGATGCTGCTGATCACGGCGGTGGCCCTGCTCTCCCCTCTCCTCGTACGGCCCCTGATCCGGCTGGTCGCCTGGCCGGCGTCGCGGCTGCCGGGCGCGGGCGGCGTCCTCGTACGGGAGAACGCGGCGGCGGGCGTCCGCCGGGCCGCGTCCGTGGCGGCGCCGGTCCTGGTGACGGTGGCGCTGACGGGCTCGCTGCTCGGGGCGACGGCCACCCTGGACGCGGCGGGGGCGGCCGAGGCGCGGTCCCGGACGGCGGCCGACTTCGTGGTGACGGCCCCGGACCTGGACGAGGCGGCGGTACGGCGGCTGGGGGCGGTGCCCGGCACGGCGGCGGTCTCGGCGACGGCGACCGCCGCGGTGTACGTCGTGGAGGAGGGCGTGGCCCTGGTCCGGTCCGCCGCCCGGGCGGCCGATCCGCGGGCGCTGGCCGCCACCACCCGGCTCCCGGTGACGTCCGGCCGGCTCACCGGCCTGGACGACGACTCGATCGTCGTCAACGAGGAGTGGGAACGGCACACCGTGGGCGAGCGGATCCCGGTCCTCCTCGGCGACGGCACCCGCCGGACCCTGCGCGTCGCCGCCGTCCTGGCCATCGGCACGGGCGACAACGGCGTGTACGTCACCCCGGCCAACGCGCCGCGCGCCCCGGTGGACCGGGTGGAGGTGACGGTGGCGGACGGCGCCGACCGGGACGCCGTGGCGGCGGGACTGCGGGAGGCGGTGCGGTCCTCGGACGCCCGGGTGCGCACCGCCGCCGCCTGGCTGGCGGCCACCGCGCCCCGCTCCGACGGCACGACCCGGCTCGGCTTCCTGCTGGTCCTGGGCATCGCCCTGGTCTACGCGGCCATCGCCCTGGCCGGCACCCAGGTCATGGCGACGGCCGGCCGACGCCGCGAGCTGACCGCCCTGCGCCTGGCCGGCGCCACCGCGCCCCAGGTCCTGCGCCTGGTCGCGGCGGAGGCGCTCACCGTGGCCGCCGTCGGCGCGCTGCTCGGCGTCCTGGTGGCGGCCCTGAACCTGCTCACCATGACCGGCGCCCTGTCCCTGCTGTCGGCCCCGTCCGCCCCGGTACTCCCGTGGCCCGCGCTCGGCGCGGCGGCGGGCGGCTGCGCGCTGACGGCCGTGGTCTTCGCGGTGCTGCCGGTGACGCGCGCGACGCGCACGACCGCCTCCGCCGGACGTCCGCGAGGACGGCGCCCGTAGTCCCGCGAGGACGACGCCACCACGCCGCCCTACGCCGCCAGCGTCGCGCTCTCGCGGGAGACCCCCGTACGGCCGGCGTACTGCTCAAGCAGCGCGTCCGCCGTGCACAGCGCCTGCTCGGCGGTGCGGGCCCCGGTCATCACGCACAACGTGTACGTGGCGTCTTCGAGAGCCTTGCTCGTACGGCCGGTGGGGTGCACATCGTGGTCGATGCGCGCCTGGGCGAACCGGGCCAGCACCGCGCGCAGTTCCTTCTCCGCCGGAACGATCATGGTGATACCTCTCCCTCACAAGCCCCGTACGGGGACACCGCGAAGCCTTGGACAGCGGCACGTCGACGAATGCCCCTCCTCGGCGGATTCACGCCTGCGCGAAGAGCCGGGGCCGACGTGGATCCCCGGCAGGGGGACGGCTAGCAGACGGCGGCCTCCGCCACCGTCTCCCGCACCGTGAGCAGGGTGTCGACCCCGGTCAGCTGCAGAAGCCGCCGCACCTGGCGCGCCGGGGCGGCCACCCGGAGGTCGACCGTCCGGCGGGTGAGAATCAGCAGGTTCAACAGCGCGGAGTCCGCGAAGGTGATCTCCGAGGCGTCCAGGACCACTCTCGGACACTCCTCGGCCGCGGCGGCCAGCGCCTGCGCCAAGGGCTCGATCGAGGACGCGTCGTAGGCGCCTCTCGCACCGATGACCCGGGCGCCGCGCCATTCGTACTGCGCCACCGTGGCCCCGTCCACCGCTCGCGGCCGACGCGTGCCGTCCTGGCTCGCACACCCTGTTGCCGCTTCGTTCACTGACACCCTGGGGTCCCTCCTGCACTCCCCGAGACAAGACGGTCCTTCATTACGTGAAAACTATGTCATGTAACGAGCGTCCGGCAAAAGTCGTCCCTAAAATGCTGTGCATGGTTCCAGCGCCTGAATCCCACTCCGGATGGACGTTCGTCACCAACCACGCCCGTGTACTGGCGGTCATCGCCGACAACCCCAACGTCCGGATCCGCGACATCGCCGCTCACTGCCGGCTGACCGAGCGCGCCGTCCAGCGGATCATCTCCGACCTCGAACAGGACGGTTACCTCTCCCACACCCGCGACGGCCGCACCAACACCTACCGCGTCCAGCCGGACAAGGTGCTGCGTCACCCGGCGGAAGCGGGCCTGACCGTGGCCTCTCTGCTGTCCCTCCTGGTGCGGGACGAGAGCGACCGCGCGCACGGGCCCAGCGGGCAGCTGCCACACCTGGCCGGCAGCAACGGCACGCGGTAACGGCGGCTCGCGGTAACGGCGGAGCGAAGGACCGCCACGGCCGATCGTCTCAGGCTGCCCCAGCGGGACGCCCGGACGGGTCGGGGCCGTCGGCGGCGCCGCTGTCGGAGTCCAGCGCGAAGATCTGGTCCAGGCCCACGATGCGCAGCACCCGCAGGGTGTGTTCGGGCACCCCGACCAGCGCGATGCCGGCCCGGGCGGCCTGCGCGTGATTGTGGGCGGCGATCAGGGCGGTGATGCCGCTGGAGTCGCAGAACTCCATCGCGGCCAGATCCAGCACGAGGCGCTGTCCCGGCCGGAGAGTGAGGGTGGCGAGCAGTTCGCGCAGTCCCCCGGCGGTGGCGTAGTCGAGGTCGCCGGCGATTCCCAGGACGGGGCCGTCGGGGGCGTTTCGGGTGGTGATGTTCAGCGGGCTCATGCGGTGGCTTCGGTCCGGGGGGCGTGGGCGGGGATGCCGAGGGCTAGCAGGGCGGTGTCGTCGTCGAGGCCGTCACCGAAGGTTTCCAGCAGGTCGGTCAGGGCTTGGATCACGGCCTTCGGGGACCGGCCGGCGCAGCCCCGGGCGAAATCGAGCAGGGCCTCGTAGCCGTAGAGGTCGGCGCGGTCCTCACCGGTACGGGCTTCGGTGAGGCCGTCGGTGTACAGCACCAGGGTGTCGCCGGGGCCGAGGAGGGCCGTGGCGGTGGTGAAGGTGGCGTCGGGCAGGACACCGACGAGGAGACCCCCGGGGGTCGGCAGGAAGTCGGCGGTGCCGTCGGCACGCAGGACCAGGGCCGGGGGGTGCCCGCCGGAGGCGAGACGGACGGTGACCTGACCGGTGCGGGGGTCGGGGTCGAGGATGCCGAAGATGACGGTGCAGTAGCGCGGGTCGCCGCCGGTGTAGCGCTCGTGGAGCACCTGGTTGAGCGTCGTCAGGGCGGAGACGGGGTCCGGGTCGTGCACGGCGGCGGCGCGCAGGGTGTAACGGGTCAGCGAGGTGACCGCGGCGGCCTGGGGCCCCTTGCCGCACACGTCGCCGAGGAAGAAGGCGAAGCGTCTGCCGTCGATGGGGAAGAGGTCGTAGAAGTCACCGCCGAGCCGGTCCGGGAACGCGGTGCAGTAGTGCACGGCCGCCTCCACCCCCGGTACCGACGGCAGGGTGGCCGGCAGCAGCGACTGCTGGAGCACGGCCAGGGCGTCCTGCAACCGGGCCCGGTCGGCCTCCGCCTCGGCACGTGCCTCTTCCGCCGCCTTACGGGCTCGCAGCAGTTCCTCTTCGTAGGCGCGGCGCTGCCGGGCGTCGAAGACGGTGCTGCGGATCAGCAGGGACTCACCGGTACTGCCGTGCTTGACCACGGAGGAGACCAGCACCGGTATCCGGCCGCCGCCGGACTGTCTGATCTCCAGGGCTATCCCGCTGACCTCCCCCTGCATCCGCAGCAGCGGCGCGAAGTGCGTCTCGTGGTACAGCTTGCCGCCCACGGTCAGCAGGTCGGTGAACCGCATGCGGCCCACCACGGCCTCCCGCTCGAGGCCCAGCCAGCCCAGCAGAGTCGCGTTGATCTTGGCGATGGTGCCGTCCATCAGCGTCGACAGATAGCCGCACGGCGCGCTCTCGTACAGTTCCTCGGCGCTGTCCTCCAGGAGCGAGGCGAACACCACGCCCGCCGGCTTCGCGTCGTCGGCGTCGTACGGGTCCGGCTGCTGCCCGGTGCGGCACATCACTGCAGACGCGCCAGGAAGTCGGTTATCGCTTCGTTGGTCGCCTCCGGCGCGGACAGGTGCGGGCAGTGCCCCGTGGCGTCGAGCGTGACCAGCTCCGCCCCGGGGATCGTCCGGTGCACGAAGGCACCGACCTCCCGGGGGGCGATGACGTCGTGGAGGCACTCGAGCACCAGCGTCGGCACGCTCACACTCTTCAGGTCGTCCCGCGAGTCCGACAGGAACGTCGCCTGGGCGAAGACGCGCGCCATGGCCGGGTCCGTGGCGCAGAAGCTGTTCTTCAATTCCTCGCCCAGCTCGGGCCGGTCGGCGTTGCCCATGATCAGAGGTGCCATCGTCGCCGACCAGCCCAGGTAGTTCGCTTCCAGGGAGGCCAGCAGTTCCTCGATGTCCTCGGCGCTGAATCCGCCCCGGTAGCCCTCGTCGTCGATGTAGCGCGGTGACGGCGCCACCATCACCAGCGCCCCGATCCGCTCTGGCGCCATTCCGGCGGCCAGCACCCCGATCATGGCGCTCACCGAGTGCCCGACGAACACGGCGTCGCGCAGGTCGAGCGCCTCGCACACCTCGACGACATCACGGGCATAGCCGTCCAACGCCGCGTAGCGCTCCGGTGAGAACGCGGACAGATCCGAGCGGCCGGAACCCACGTAGTCGAACAGCACCACCCGGTGGTCATCCACCAGAGCGGGCACCGTCAGTCGCCACATGTTCTGATCGCAACCGAACCCGTGAGCGAGCACCACCGTCCGCCCTCGCGGGTTCCCGGTGACCGTCACGTTGTTCCTGCGTTCGACATCCATACGCACCACTCTCTCAGGGTTTGTTCCATCAGGGCGCGCCCTCCTCGTCGGCGGCGCCCTCGCCCGCGCCCCCTCGGCAAGCCCTGCCCGCCGCGCGGTCACCGCCGCCGGGCCGCTGCCCAACTCCCGCCCACTGAGTGGCCCGGCCCACCGAGTTCCGGACAACTGCCGTCGGTTCCGCGGGGAATCGCCCCTCACCGCTCCCCGACACGACAGGCCTCAAAACGACGAAGATCCCGTCCGATCGCCATGATCGGACGGGATCTTCTTGCCAACCGCCCTTGAGGAAACTCAAGAACAGTCATTGCGGTGGACCTGAGGGGATTTGAACCCCTGGCCCCCTCGATGCGAACGAGGTGCGCTACCGGACTGCGCCACAGGCCCTTGCAACGAGTGAAACTCTAGCACCCCTCCCGGCCTGCTCAAAAATCCGTTCCGGAGCAGCGGGAGAGCCCGGAGGGCTACTCGTTGGCGGCCTTGGGGCGGTCGCCGTCCTCGTACTGGTCGAACAGCGGGGTGCGGCCCCGCTCCCGGGACCGGCGGGCGGACGCGGCGCGGCGTCCGCCGCGGCGGGCCGGGCCCTGCTGCCGGTCCTCGGCGGCGGACTCGGCGGACGACTCGGCACGGCCGGGCGCGGTGTCCGGCTCGGCGTCGGAGGCCGTGTCGCCGCCGGTCTCCTCCGGACGGTCCGGGGCGGCGGCGCTGGAGCGGGCGGAGCTCCACGCGTCGGGCGCGGTGAGGTCCACGCCGGCCGTGGCCCGGGGGGCGACCGGCGCGGTCACGTACGTCGGCAGCGGCACCGGCACCGGGTCCCAGCTCTCGCCCTGCCCGGGGCGCCGCTGCCGCTCGCGCTGCTGGTCGACCCACTCGGCGTGGTCGGTCTGCTCGACCAGCGCCCGCCGGTCGGCGGCCAGCGCCGACAGGCCGGGGTCGGTCTCCGCGCCGGGGGCCTCGTGCGGCTCCTCGGCGTCGGGCTCGGCGCCGGCGTCGGCCGTGGCCCGCCTGCGGGGCCGGGTGCCGCGTTCCCGCAGCCGCTGGGCGGCGACCTCGGCGCGGCGGCGGTCCATCTGGAAGGCGAAGCGGCGCCGCTCCTGGGCCCGGAGGTAGGCGATGTACGCGCTGAGCAGCACGGCGGGCACGGCGGGCGCCCACAGGAACGCGAGCCCGCCCACCGCGGCGACCATCGCGCCGAGCGTGAAGGCGAGGAAGAGCACCACGGTGGTCCGCCGCCGGCGGGCCAGCACCTTGGTACGCCGGGCGCGGGCCGCCGCGGCCTGGGCCGCCGCCCGGTCGCCGGCGTCGCGCCGGGCGGGACGCTCGGGAGCCGCCTGTTCCGGGGACTGCGGGGCCGGAGGGGCCGGCGGGCGGACCTCCGTCCTGGTCCGGGACACGGCGAAGGCCCGGACGTCCACCGAGTCGGTGACGGCGTCCGGGTCGCCGGCGTCGGGCTCCCCCTCGTCGGCGGAGCGCGCCCGCAGGTCCTTGGCGTACCGGCGCTCCATGCCCGCCCGTCCGGACAGGAGCCGGATGGCGGTGCTGAAGCGTTCCGTCGGACGGGCCTCGTTCAGCTCGTCCTGCCTACGGAGCCACATCGGCACCAAGTAGGCGGCCCAGGCCCCGACAATGACTGCGTAGATGAGGCCGCTGCTGCTCACGCCTCACACGGTAGAGGGATGTGCGCGAGGGGATCCGCCAATTGAGCCGGTGTGTCGCACGATCTGGCTGATATTTCAAAATTTTTTTCGGACTGATGACAATTCACGGGTCCGGGTGAGCTTAATTCGAACGTTTATTCAATTCCGCTGGTGTCCTGAGTGGCCCGGCTGCGGCGCCAGCGCCGCAGGAGGCCCTCCGGCACCTCCTCCGCGGTCAGCGCGAAGACGAGGTGGTCGCGCCAGGCGCCGTCGATGTGGAGATAGCGTGGTCGGAGACCCTCTTCGCGGAATCCGAGTTTCTCCACGACCCGGCGGCTGGGGCCGTTCTCGGGGCGAATGCAGACCTCGATGCGGTGCAGGCCGACGGTGTGGAAACAGTGGTCGACGGCGAGTGCCACGGCCGTCGGCATCACCCCGCGGCCGGCCACCGCCTCGTCCACCCAATAGCCGACGTGCCCGGAGCACATCGACCCCCAGGTGATCCCGGCGACGGTCAGCTGCCCCACCAGCCGGCCCTGGTACTCGATGACGAACGGCAGCATCCGGCCCGCGTTCGCCTCGGAGCGCAGGTGGCGCACCATCTGGCGGTAGGTCGGCCGGTGGGCGAGCGGCCCGCCCGGGCCGGGCGGCGGGATGGTGGCCTCCCAGGGCCGCAGCCAGTCCCGGTTGCGCCGGTTGACCTCGCGCCAGGCCCGCTGGTCGCGCAGCTTTATGGGCCGCAGGACGATGTCGCCGTCGACCAGCTCCGCGGGCCAGGAGGGGCTGTTCAGCTCGCACCCCCGCCGTTCGGGCTGCTGTTCGGTCTGGGGTGGTCGCCGCCGCGGAGCTGGTCGACGGCGTGGCGCAGGAGGGGTTCCAGTACGGCCAGTCCGTCCTTCACTCCGCCGGTGGACCCGGGCAGGTTGACGACGAGCGTGCTCCCCGCCACCCCGGCCAGGCCGCGCGAGAGCGCCGCGGTGGGCACCTTGTCCCGGCCGTACGCCCGGATCGCCTCCGCGATGCCCGGCACCTCGTGGCCGATCACCGCGCGGGTCGCCTCGGGGGTGCGGTCGGTGGGCGACAGGCCCGTGCCGCCGGTGGTGACGATCACGTCGTACCCGGCGTCGACGCCCGCGCGCAGGGCGGCCTCGACCGGGTCGCCGTCGGGGACGACCCGGGGGCCGGCGACGTCGAAGCCGAGGCGGGCGAGGCCCTCGGCGATCAGGGGGCCGCCCTTGTCCTCGTAGATCCCGGAGGCGGCCCGGTTGGAGGCGGTGACGACCAGAGCGCGGTATCCGGTACCGGACGTCATGCCCGGCTCCAGTCGCCCGACTTGCCGCCCGTCTTCTCCTCCACCCGTACGTCCGTGATGACCGCTCCCTTGTCGACCGCCTTCACCATGTCGATCACGGTGAGCGCGGCGACGGAGACCGCGGTGAGCGCCTCCATCTCGACGCCCGTGCGGTCCGTCGTCTTCACGGTGGCGACGATCTCCACGGCGTCGTCCGCGACCGACAGGTCCAGTGTCACACCCGACACCGACAACGGGTGGCACAGCGGGATCAGGTCGGGGGTGCGCTTGGCGCCCATGATGCCCGCGATCCGCGCGGTGGCCAGGGCGTCGCCCTTGGGGACGCCCGCGCCGCGCAGCAGCTCGACGACCTCGGGGGCGACCAGGACCCGTCCGCTGGCGCGGGCGGTGCGGGCGGTCACGTCTTTCTTTGAGACGTCGACCATACGGGCGGCGCCCGCCTCGTCGAGGTGGGTGAGTCGGTCCTGCGTGCTCATGCTGTGTGGCGCTCCCGGTCCGGGCCCGGCGCGGTGCGCCGCGCGGGGCCAGTTGTGCGCGACACGGTACTCCCCTGCCGGTCGCCGCACCCGGGCAGGACCGCCCGCCGGACGTGCTCAGCCCAGCAGGACGACCTCGACCTCGGTGCCGGGCTCGACGCTCTCCACGTCCTCGGGTACGACGATCAGCGCATCGGCGTGGGCGAGCGCGGCCACCAGGTGCGAACCGGCGCCGCCGACCGGGGTGACCGAGCCGTCGGCGCACGTGCCGCGCAGGAACTGGCGGCGGCCCTTCGGGGAGGTCAGGGCCTGCTCGGCGGTGAGGGTCGCCGTGGTGCGGGGGCGGTGGACGTCCGGGAGGCCCATGAGGGTGCGGATCGCGGGGCGGACGAACAGCTCGAAGGAGACGTACGACGACACCGGGTTGCCCGGCAGGGCGAGCAGCGGGGTGTGGTCGGGGCCGACGGAGCCGAAGCCCTGGGGTTTGCCGGGCTGCATGGCGAGCTTGCGGAACTCCACGCCGCTGCCCGGCTCGTCCTCGTCGGCGACGTGGGCGAGGGCTTCCTTGACGACGTCGTAGGCGCCGACGCTGACGCCGCCGGTGGTGACCATGAGGTCGGCGCGGACGAGCTGGTCCTCGATGGTGGAACGCAGGGTCTCGGCGTCGTCGGCGACGGCGCCGACGCGGTAGGCGATGGCTCCGGCGTCGCGGGCGGCGGCGGTGAGGGCGAAGCTGTTGGAGTCGTAGATCTGGCCGTGGGTCAGCTGCTCGTCGGGCTGGACGAGTTCGCTGCCGGTGGACAGGACGACCACGCGGGGGCGGGGGCGGACGCGGACCCTGCCCCGGCCGATCGCGGCGAGCAGGCCGAGCTGGGGCGGGCCGAGGACGGTGCCGGCCGCCAGGGCGCGGTCGCCGGCCCTGACGTCGCTGCCCGCCGCGCGGACGTGCGCGCGGGCCTCGGCCGGGCGGTACACGTACACCTGGCCCGCGGCGCCCTCGGGGGCCGCGCTGCGGGCGCGCATCCCGGTGACCGGGCCCTCGCCGAGTCCGCCGTCGGTCCACTCGACGGGGACGACGGTCCCGGCGCCGGGCGGCAGCGGGGCGCCGGTCATGATGCGGGCGGCCTGGCCGGGGCCGACGGTGAGCTGCTCGGCGGCGCCCGCGGCGACGTCCCCGACCACCTCCAGGCAGGCCGGGAACTCCTCGCTCGCGCCCGCGACGTCCGCGACCCGCACCGCGTACCCGTCCATGGAGCTGTTGTCGAACGGTGGCAGGGAGACCGGCACCGTGACGTCCTCGACCAGGACGCAGCCCTGGGCGTCGAGGAGGTTCAGCTCGATGGGTTCCAGGGGCCGGACCGTGGCGAGGATGTCCTCCAGGTGGTCCTCCACCGACCACAGCCGGTCCTCGGCCTGATGGTGACCGGTGGTGCGGGGCGCGGGGCTGCTCAACGTCGTTACATCTCCTCGGCTACGTAACTGCGAAGCCAGGTCCGGAAGTCCGGGCCCAGGTCTTCACGTTCGCATGCGAGTCTGACAATGGCACGCAGGTAGTCGCCGCGGTCGCCGGTGTCATAGCGGCGGCCCTTGAAGACGACGCCGTGCACGGGGCCGCCGACCTTCTCGTCGGTGGCGAGCTGCTGGAGGGCGTCGGTGAGCTGGATCTCGCCGCCGCGGCCGGGCTCGGTCCGGCGCAGTATGTCGAAGACGTGCGGGTCGAGGACGTAGCGGCCGATGACGGCGTAGTTCGAGGGGGCGTCGGCCGGGTCGGGCTTCTCGACCAGGCCGCTGACCTTGACGACGTCGCCGTCCTCGGTGGTGTCGACGGCGGCGCAGCCGTAGAGGTGGATCTGCTCGGGGGCGACCTCCATGAGGGCGATGACGCTGCCGCCGTACTGCCCCTGGACCTCGATCATGCGCTGGAGCAGCGGGTCGCGCGGGTCGATCAGGTCGTCGCCGAGGAGGACCGCGAAGGGCTCGTCGCCGACGTGCGGGGCGGCGGCGAGGACGGCGTGGCCGAGGCCCTTGGGGTCGCCCTGGCGGACGTAGTGGATCATCGCGAGGTCGCTGGACTCCTGCACCTTGGCCAGCCGGTCGGCGTCGCCCTTCTTCTGCAGGGCCGACTCCAGCTCGTAGTTGCGGTCGAAGTGGTCCTCCAGGGGGCGCTTGTTGCGGCCCGTCACCATGAGGACGTCGTCGAGACCGGCGGCGACGGCCTCCTCGACCACGTACTGGATCGCCGGCTTGTCCACGACCGGCAGCATCTCCTTGGGAGTGGCCTTGGTGGCCGGCAGGAACCGGGTGCCCAGACCTGCTGCTGGAATGACAGCCTTGCTGATCCTGGGGTGCGACTGAGTCATGCCCGCCACCATATCCGCTGCCTTCGCAGGGAATCAGCACCTGCGGACGGAACGTGCTCATATGAGCACATTGGAACAGTACGGGAGCGACCTTGACCGGGACCGGACGCGATGACGAGCCTGACAAGCGCACGTTGCGGCGCGAAGTCGTCGCGGCGAGGAACAGGTTGACGGCCGATGAGCTGCGGGTGACGGCGCGGGCGTTGGCGGAGCGGGCGCTCGGGCTGCCGGAGCTGGCGCGGGCGCGCACGGTGGCGGCGTACGTCTCGGTGGGCGCCGAACCGGGCACCCGCGCGCTGCTCGACGCGCTGTGCGCGCGGGGGGTGCGGGTGCTGCTGCCGATGCTGCTGCCCGACGGCGACCTGGACTGGGGCGCGTACACGGGGGCGTCCACCGGGGAGGGCTCGCTCGCCCGCGTGCGGCACGGCGGGCGGATGGAGCTGCTGGAGCCCGCCGGGCGGCGGCTGGGTCCGGAGGCGGTGACGGAGGCCGACGTGGTGCTGCTGCCGGGCCTGGCGGTCGACGGGCGCGGCATGCGACTGGGGCGCGGCGGCGGCTCCTACGACCGGGTGCTGGCACGGCTGGAACGGTCGGGAGCGGAGCGGGAAGGGGCGCGGGAAGGGGCGCGGGAAGGGGCGCGGGAAGGGGCGCGGGAAGGGGCGCGGGAAGGGGCGCGGCCGGTGCTGGTGGTGCTGCTGTACGGCGGCGAGGTCGTCGCCCGGGTCCCGCGGGAGCCGCACGACCGGCCGGTGGACGCGGTGGTCACGCCGGAGGGGGTACGGCGGTTCCGCTGAGCGACCCGGAAGACGGGAAACGGCCTCCACGCGCGCGTGGAGGCCGTTTCCGTGCTCGTCGGTCGCTACGGCTTGAGCACCAGGGTGTCGCTCGTGCTCTTGTCGACCGCCTTCTCCGAGAACGACCAGGGCAGCAGCTCGCCCTCGGCCCACTTCTCGGTCTGGTCGGTGTAGTGGGCGCTGAAGGCGTGCCCGGAGGCGCCGGAGAGGTTGATCCACCGCGACTTGTCGAGGTCGTCGAGGTTGACCACCATCCGCATGGACGGCACCCAGAGCACCCCGTAGCCGCCGGCCGCGTTCCAGCCGGTGGCGTTGACGGCGGCCTGGCCGCCGCTCAGCTCCCAGGGGCCGCGGTTGAGGGCGTACTTCAGGAAGCTCGGGCCGTCGGTGCCCAGGGTCTGGTTCTTCAGGAACAGGCGGTGCAGCCGGCCCCAGCTCCAGGTGTCGATGTCCTTGCCGAGCTTGGCGGTCAGCTCCCAGCGGGCGTCGACCATGGCGCGCTTGAACAGGTCGTCGCGGTTGTGGTCGGCGCCCTCACGGGTGCCGTTGTCGGGCGTCGTCCACCAGTCGCTGTCGGTGTCGTCCATCAGCGTGCGGACCACCTCGAACCAGCGGTCGCCGCCGTCCGGCTGGGCCTGGTCCGCCTCGCGCTGGCCGCACTCGCGGACCTTCTGCGTCTCGTCGGCGGGGCCGGTGGTGTTGACCGGGTCGACCCACAGGCACTGGCCCTTGACCCGCAGCTCCTTGGGCAGCTTGTTGCCGAAGGCCAGCTTGACGATGTTGCGCCAGGTGGCGTTGAAGTACGCGGCGGCGGCCGAGTCGGCGTCCTGGGTGTAGTCCCAGCCTTCCAGGAGCTTCTGCGCCTCGCGGACGTCCTCGTCCTCGACGTCGATCTTCAGCAGCGTGGGCACCAGCAGCTTGGCGATCTCGCTGCTGTTGTCCAGCTGCATCTGGCGCATGTCGTCGGTGGAGACCTTGCCGCCGTCCTTGATCTTCGCCTCGATCAGGGAGGTGATCCGCTGGCTGCGGGTGCCGTAGCCCCAGTCCGTGGTGAGGGTGTACGGGTACGCGTCCTCGTCGACGACGGCCTGGTTGGCGGTGACGATGTAGCCGCGGTCGGGGTTGTACTCGTAGGGCAGCTCGTCGTCCTCGACGTACTTGCCGGTCCAGTTGTAGTCGGGGTCCCAGCCCGGCGCCGGCAGGGAGCCGTCGTGGCCGTCGGCGCGGACCGGGATCCGGCCGGGCAGGGTGTAGCCGATGTTGCCCTCGGTGTCGGCGTAGACCAGGTTCTGCGAGGGCACGTCGAACTTGGCCGCCGCGGCGCGGAACTCGCTCCAGTCCCCCGCGCGGTCCATCTCGAAGACGGCGTCCATGGTGGTGCCGGCTTCCAGCGCGGTCCAGCGCAGGGCGACGCCGTAGCCGTCGCCGCGGTCGGGCGCGGCGGCGTCGACGGTGGCCTTCTTGCCGGTCTTGACCAGTTCGTCGTCGCGGTCGGAGAGCAGGGGCCCGTTGTTGGTCTCGCGGACGACGATCTTCTTGGACGTGCCGCCGGCGACCTTGATGGTCTCCTCGCGCGTCTCGAAGGGGACCACCTTGCCGTCGTACTGGTAGCCGTCGCCGGTGATCTTCTCCAGGTAGAGGTCGGTGGCGTCGACCCCGGAGTTGGTCAGGCCCCAGGCGATCTCCTGGTTGTGTCCGATTATCACGCCGGGCATGCCCGCGAAGGTGTAGCCGGTGACGTCGTACTGGCACTTGGCCGAGACGCTGCGGCAGTGCAGGCCCATCTGGTACCAGACCGAGGGCAGCGACGGGGACAGGTGCGGGTCGTTGGCCAGCAGCGGCTTGCCGGTGATGGTGTGCTTGCCGGAGACGACCCAGGAGTTGGAGCCGATGCCGTCGCCGTTCACGCCGACGGCGGTGGGCAGGTCGTCCAGGACGTCCTGGAGGCCGGAGAGCTGGCTCTCCAGCACCGAGGTGCCGGTGGCGTCGGAGGTGCCGGTGGCGGTGCCTGTGGCGTCGGAGACGGCCGTACCGGACGTACCGGAGGTGCCCGCCGTGCCCGCCGTGCCCGAGCTGTCGCTCGTACCGCTGTCGCCGCCCGCGAAGGTGCCCGTCAGCTCGTCGTACTGGCCCTCCTGGACGATCGCCTTGTTGCGGTCGTACGGGTAGTCCGGGTACAGGTCGGCGATCTGCTCGGGGCCCAGGCGGCTGGTCATCAGGGCGCGGTCGATCTCGTCCTGCATGTTGCCGCGCAGGTCCCAGGCCATCGCCTTGAGCCACGCGACGGAGTCGACCGGGGTCCACTCCTCGGGACGGTAGTCGTTGGTGAAGCCCAGCGCGGCGTACTCCAGGGAGATGTCCGCGCCGTCCTTGCCCTTCAGATAGGCGTTGACCCCCTTGGCGTACGCCTGGAGGTACTCCTTGGTGGAGTCGGAGAGCGTCTCCTCGTACTCCTTCTCCGCCACCCGGTCCCAGCCCAGCGTGCGCAGGAACTCGTCGTTCTCGACCTGGCCCTTGCCGAACATCTCCGACAGGCGCCCCGAGGTCATGTGCCGGCGCACGTCCATCTCGTAGAACCGGTCCTGCGCCTGCACGTAGCCCTGCGCCATGAACAGGTCCGCGTCGGAGGAGGCGTAGATCTGCGGAATGCCGTAGGAGTCACGCTTGACGTCGACGGGCCCCGACAGGCCGTCCAGCGTGATCGATCCCTTGGTCTGCGGGAACGAGGCGCGGACGGTGCTGATCGACCAGTACGCCCCGTAGGCGAGGCCACCGATGACGGCCAGCACCAGCACGAGGACCATCAGTTTGGCTCTGCGCCCCTTCTTCCTCGCGGACTTGGCGGGCCGGTGGCCCGAAGAGGCGGTGTTGGTGGGGGGCATCGCTGTCCTTGCTGTCCTAACACGAGCGGCAGGGGCGGGCTGTGCTTTCTTCTGCGCTGCTTTTCTACTGCGCTGTCTGCTGCGCTTCCTACTGAATGAACGCTGGAGCAACCATAGGCGCAGGGCTCGCCCGGCCTTGACGCGGAGTCGGGAACAGGCGTGGACGGGCGTTCGATCATGCCAAGGTCCGCGTCAAGAAAGCGTCAAGAGTTAGGTAAGGTAACGAAGTAGTTGGCTTCGATGGACCCGTTCGCAGGCGTCGGCCCGTCCGCCGCGTCGTCACATACGCAGCATCCGTCACCTTCGCGACATCGGGCACATCTGCGCTATCCGTCATATTTGCACCATCCGTCATGTTTCCCATGCCGGTCACGTTCGCATCATCTGCCGGAAGGAACGGCCCCTGACTGTCCACCACCTCAACCAGCTCCTGCTCGTCTGCTCGCTCGTCCTGCTCATCGCCGTCGCGGCGGTCCGGATCTCCTCGCGCAGCGGGCTGCCGAGCCTGCTCGTCTACCTGGCGATCGGCATCGCCATGGGCCAGGACGGCATCGGCGACGTCAAGTTCGACAACGCCGAACTGACCCAGGTCATCGGCTACGCCGCCCTGGTCGTGATCCTGGCCGAGGGCGGCCTCGGCACGAAGTGGAAGGAGGTGAAACCCGCCCTGCCGGCCGCCTCCGCGCTGGCCCTGGCCGGCGTCGCGGTGAGCGTCGGCGTCACCGCGGCGGGCGCCCACTACCTGACGGGGCTGGAGTGGCGGCAGGCACTGATCATCGGGGCGGTGGTGTCCTCGACGGACGCCGCGGCCGTCTTCTCCGTGCTGCGCCGCATCCCCCTGCCCTCCCGCATAACGGGCACCCTGGAGGCCGAGTCGGGCTTCAACGACGCCCCGGTGGTCATCCTGGTGGTCGCCTTCTCCACGGCCGGTCCCATGGAGCACTGGTACGTGCTGGTCGGCGAGATCGCCCTGGAGCTGGCCATCGGCGCGGCCATCGGGCTCGCGGTGGGCTGGCTGGGCTCCTGGGGGCTGAGGCACGTCGCGCTGCCCGCCTCCGGCCTCTACCCGATCGCCGTGATGGCGATCGCCGTCACGGCCTACGCGGCCGGTGCCCTGGCGCACGGCAGCGGCTTCCTCGCCGTCTACCTGGCCTCCATGGTGATGGGCAACGCCAAGCTGCCGCATTGGCCGGCCACCCGCGGGTTCGCCGACGGGCTCGGCTGGATCGCCCAGATCGGCATGTTCGTCCTGCTCGGCCTGCTGGTCACCCCGCACGAACTGGGCGACGACATCCTGCCCGCCCTCGTCATCGGCCTGGTGCTGACCATGGTGGCCAGGCCGCTGAGCGTCGTGCTGTGCCTGCTGCCGTTCCGGGTGCCGTGGCAGGAGCAGACCCTGATGTCCTGGGCGGGACTGCGCGGCGCGGTGCCCATCGTGCTGGCCACCATCCCCATGGTGCAGGGCGTCGACGGCAGCCGGCGGATCTTCAACATCGTCTTCGTCCTGGTCGTCGTCTACACCCTGGTCCAGGGGCCGACGCTGCCGTGGCTGGCCCGCAAGCTCAGCCTGGGCGGCGGTTCCGGGGCGGCCGACCTCGGTATCGAGTCGGCGCCCCTGGAGCGGCTGCGCGGGCACCTGCTCTCCGTGGCGATCCCCGAGGGGTCGAAGATGAGCGGCGTGGAGGTGGCCGAGCTGCGGCTGCCGGCCGGGGCCGCCGTCACCCTCGTCGTACGCGAGGGCACCTCCTTCGTACCGCTGCCCTCGACGGTGCTGCGGCTCGGGGACGAGCTGCTGGTGGTCGCCACCGATCCGGTACGGGACGCCGCCGAGAAGCGGCTGCGCGCGGTGGGCCGGGGCGGCAAGCTGGCCGGCTGGCTGGGGACGGACGGGGCGGAGAAACGTACCGGGTGAGGCCTGGGCGGGTTCGTTACCGGGAGATGTCCGGCGGCGGCTGCTGTATACGCTCTATACGGCTGCTCTATACGGCTGCTCTATACGGCTGCTGTATACAATGGGACGGTCACCTGATCGAACCAACTCTGCCTGACGCAGAGCTGGCGCGACCGTATGGCGGCCGGGCTGCACCTGTTCGACGGCTCCGGTATCTACCGCAGTCCGCGCAAGAGGACAGCTCTCGGCGCCCGTACCCGCCCTTGTGCGGGGGACCGCGCCACCAGGCGGCAGAAAGGCACGGGCCGTGGCACCCACGGTCACCGAGTCGAAGACGACGCGAGAGACGAAGCGGCGCCCGGGATACGGGCAACTGCTGCGCACCCGCGGCGCCTGGACCTTCCTGGTCCCCGGCTTCGCCGCCCGCCAGCCCTTCGCGATGCTGACGATCTCCATCGTCCTCCTCGTCCAGCACACCACCGGCTCCTACGGGGCCGCGGGCGCCGCCGCGGCCGTCACCGGCGTCTCCATGGCGCTGTTCGCCCCCTACAGCGGACGGCTCGCCGACCGTCACGGGCAGCGCGCGGTCCTCGTGCCCGGTGTCCTGGTCCATGTGCTGTCGGGGCTGGCCCTGACGGGGCTGGCGCTGGCGGACGCGCCCCTGTGGGCACTGTTCGCGGCGGCGGTGCCCACCGGCGCCTCGGTGCCGCAGATCGGGCCCATGGTCCGCGCCCGCTGGGGCGTACGGCTCAAGGGGTCGCCGCTGATGTCCACCGCGGCGGCCTTCGAGTCCGTCACCGACGAGCTGACCTTCGTCGTCGGCCCGCTGCTGGCCACCGCCCTGTGCACGGCCCTGCACCCGGCCGCGGGGCTGGTCACGGAGGCCGCGCTGACCCTGCTGGGCGGCCTGCTCTTCGCCGCGCAGAAGCGCACCCAGCCGCCCGTCGGCACGGACGGCGCCGCCGGGCAGGACGGGGGACAGGACGGCGGGCACGCGCGCGTGGAGCACGTTCCGGCGCTGCGCGTCCCCGGGGTGCGGGTGCTGGCCGTGGCCTTCCTGGGCATCGGTTCCGTCTTCGGCGGCATGCAGGTCGCGCTGGCCGCGTTCACCGAGTCGATCGGCGAGCCCGGCCTGAACGGCGCCCTGTACGGCACCTTCGCCGCGGGCAACATGCTCTCCGGCGTCGTCTGCGGCGCCGTCGCCTGGAAGGCGGCCCCGCAGCGGCGCCTCCTCGTCGGCTACACCGCCCTGGCCCTGACCGCCTCCGGCCTGTGGGCCGCGCAGTCCGTGCCGCTCCTCGCGGGCCTCGGCCTGCTCGTCGGCATGTGCATCGCGCCGACCCTGATCACCGGCTACACCCTCGTCGAGTCCCTGGTCCCGGCCGGGGCGCGCACCGAGGCGTTCACCTGGCTGACCGGCGCGGTCGCGCTCGGCCAGGCGGCCGCCGTCACGGTCGCCGGACAACTGGAGGACAGGGTCCGCGAAGGCGCCGGGTTCATGGTGCCGATGGGGGGCACGGTGCTCGCCCTGGCGACCCTCGTGGCGCTGCGGTCCCGGCTGACGGCTCGGCCGTCCGGGCGGACCGTGGCACGTGGCGTCGGTCACCGCGAGCCCGCCGCAGTGGACTGATGCCGAGGAATACGTCACTATGGACCGTCGTTAGCACTCATCGAGTGAGAGTGCCAGGAGGAAGACAGTGCCGACGTACCAGTACCAGTGCACCGAGTGCGGCGAGGGCCTCGAGGCGGTGCAGAAGTTCACCGACGACGCCCTCACCGAGTGTCCCGCCTGCGGCGGGCGCCTGAAGAAGGTCTTCTCGGCCGTCGGCATCGTCTTCAAGGGCTCCGGCTTCTACCGCAACGACAGTCGCGGCTCGTCGTCCAGCAGCTCCCCGGCGTCGTCCGCCAAGTCGACGTCCTCCGACACGAAGTCGTCCTCGTCGTCCTCCGACTCCAAGTCATCGGGCACGAGCACCTCCTCCAGCAGCAGCTCCGCCGCCTGAGGACCCTTTCCGCGCGAGACCCTGCTGTCGTCGACGGCGGGGTCTTCGGCGTTGGCGGGGGCGGGCTAGGGTGCGGTCCATGGCGAACAAGGCGAACGCCGAGATCGGCGTGATCGGCGGCTCCGGTTTCTACTCATTCCTCGACGACGTGACCGAGGTCCAGGTGGACACCCCCTACGGGGCGCCCAGCGACTCCCTCTTCGTCGGCGAGGTCGCCGGCCGGCGGGTCGCCTTCCTCCCCCGGCACGGCCGCGGTCACCATCTGCCGCCGCACCGGATCAACTACCGGGCCAACCTGTGGGCCCTGCGCTCGGTCGGCGTGCGCCAGGTCCTCGGCCCCTGTGCGGTCGGCGGGCTGCGCCCCGAGTACGGGCCCGGGACGCTGCTCGTGCCCGACCAGTTCGTCGACCGGACCAAGTCGCGGATCTCCACGTACTTCGACGGGCTGCCGCTGCCCGACGGCACCCTGCCGAACGTGGTGCACGTGTCGCTGGCCGACCCGTACTGTCCCGCCGGACGGTCCGCCGCGCTGAAGGCGGCGCGCGGACGGGACTGGGAGCCGGTGGACGGCGGCACCCTCGTCGTGGTCGAGGGGCCGCGCTTCGGGACCCGCGCCGAATCGCTGTGGCACCGGGCGCAGGGCTGGTCGGTGGTGGGCATGACCGGTCATCCGGAGGCCGCGCTCGCCCGTGAGCTGGAGCTCTGCTACACGTCGCTGACCCTCGTCACCGACCTCGACGCGGGCGCCGAGACCGGCGAGGGCGTCTCGCACGACGAGGTGCTGCGGGTGTTCGCCTCCAACGTGGACCGGCTGCGGGGTGTCCTGTTCGACACGGTGGCCGCGCTGCCGGCCGACGGGGCGCGGGACTGTGCGTGCGGACGGGCCCTGGGCGGGATGGATCCGGGGATCGTGCTGCCGTGACGCCGGGGCGGCGAGCACGTCGGGGGGTTGCGGAACGCCCCCTTCGGGTGAGCGAGTTTTCCACAACCCGTCGGTAGTACACGGGCCGCGGCGAGCGGCGGCGCGAAGCCTCATCGTGGTGTCCGCAAGCCGGTCCCTCGTCGCAGGTGGTGGTCACCGTGTCCTACAACCGTTCCTCCTCTTCCTCTCCTTCTTGGGCTTCTTGGTCTTCCTCTCCTTCTTGGGCTTCTTCGCACTCTTCGTCGCCCTCGGCTCTCTCCTCCCCCGCTCCTCGTCCACCGGGGACGGACGCCCCGCCCACGTGCGAGGTGCCGCACTTCGCGCCGGTACGGGTGCGCGGCGGACGCCACCCGTTGCAGCGGCTGCTGCGGCACCGGCGGCGCGCCGTGGCCGCCGGGCTGGCCGTCACCGCAGCGGCCCTGGTGGCGGCGGGCCCGCACACGGCCGCCGACACGGGCGACGGCCGGCGTGCGCGGGGGCATCCGGTGACCGGTCGGCCGTCGCAGCGCCCCGTCCCACGGATGGTGTCGGCGCCGGTGCGGATCGCCGACGGGGAGACGGTGCGGCTGCTGCGGCCCGGTGACCGCGTCGACGTCGTGGCGACCGGCGCCGGGGTCGGGTCCGGACCCTGGCCCGGGGGTGCGGGTGGTGCCGCGAGCGGTGTCGCGGGCGGTGCGGCCTCGGTGATCGCCCGGGGTGTGCGGGTGGCCGAGGTGCCGGAGATCCTGGACCCGGGCGGTACTGACGGTGACGGTGGGGTGGGTGGGGTGGGTGGGGCCGGCGGGGCGCTGGTGGTGCTCTCGGTGCCGCGCGAGACGGCGGCCCGGCTGGTCGGCGCGGGCGCCGAGTCCCGGCTGGCGGTGACCCTGTGCTGAGTCCGGCGCCACCGACCGCGTCACGCCCCTCGTTCAGGCGGCCCGATTGGACAGAGCGACCCAACGCTGACGTAGGTTGCGGAGCGTTTTGTTCCACAAGCTGTTCATGCGAGGAGTGCGCCCGAGGTGAGCGAGAAGAATCCGAGTGTCTGGCAGGGCTTCAAGGCCTTCCTGATGCGCGGGAACGTCATCGACCTGGCCGTTGCGGTGGTCATCGGCGCCGCCTTCACCAACATCGTGAACTCGGTGGTGAAGGGGGTCATCAACCCGCTTGTCGGGGCATTCGGCACCAAGAGCCTGGAGCACTACAGCTCGTGCCTCAAGGCCCCCTGCGAGGTGGCGGACGACGGCACGGTCACCAGCGGTATCCCGATCATGTGGGGCTCCGTCCTCGGCGCCACGCTCACCTTCGTGATCACCGCGGCCGTCGTCTACTTCCTGATGGTCCTGCCCATGTCGAAGTACCTGGCCCGGCTGGAGGCCCGCCGCAAGGCCAAGGAGGGCACGCAGGAGGTCATCGAGGTGACCGAGCTGGAGGTGCTGAAGGAGATCCGGGACGCGCTGATCGCACAGCGCGGCTCGGGACACGACCAGCGGTAGACCGGTCGCCGGTGCGGCGGTGCGGCGGTGCGGCGGTTGTCGATATGGCGGTTGTCGGCACGGCGGTCGCCGCGGGCCGGGCCGGGGCTCAGAGGTGGTGCGGCGGCTTCTCGTCGAGGAAGCGCTTCAGATCGCCCGCCGGGTCTCCGTCGGCCGGCCGATCGCCCCACCCGCGGTCGGTGTCGTCCGAGGACTGCTGGTCCAGCGGGTCGTCGAAGATCAGCGCCGACTTGGGCGCGCGAGGCTCGGGGGCGGGGTCGGGGGCGGTGCTCATGGATCCAGGGTACGGCGCCCGCGCTGGACGACACTGGCGTCATGACAGTTGACGCATTGACGGACGTCGCCGGTGTGCGGGTGGGCCACGCGACGCGGACCGGTGGCGGGTGGCTCACGGGTACGACGGTCGTGCTCGCGCCGGAGGGCGGTGCGGTCACCGCGGTGGACGTGCGCGGCGGTGGGCCCGGTACCAAGGAGACCGACGCGCTCGATCCGCGCAACGTGGTGCAGAAGGTGGAGGCCCTCGTCCTGACCGGCGGCAGCGCCTACGGCCTGGACGCGGCTTCGGGCGTGATGGCCTGGCTGGAGGAGCGGGGGCGGGGCGTGCGCGTCGGGCCGGACCCCTCGCACGTGGTGCCGGTCGTGCCGGCCGCCTGCGTCTTCGACTTGGGGCGTGGGGGCGATTTCCGGGCCAGGCCGGACGCGGCGACCGGCCGAACGGCGGTGGAGGCGGCCGCCGCGAGCGCGCCGGGGGCCGCCGTGGCCGAAGGGTGCGTGGGGGCCGGTACGGGAGCCGCACTCGGTCTGCTGAAGGGCGGGGTCGGCACGGCGAGCACCGTCGTGGGCTCGGGGTTCACGGTGGCGGCCCTGGTGGTGGCCAACGCGGCGGGATCGGCGCTGGATCCGGAGAGGGGGGTGCTGTACGGGGAACTGCTGGACGGACGTGTGGAGTATCCGGCGGCGGAGGTGCGGGAAGCCGCGCGGCGGCGCCTGGCCGAGGCCGCGGAGAGGAACACCCTGCCACCGCTGAACACCACGCTCGCCGTCGTCGCCACGGACGCCGGCCTGTCCAAGGCACAGGCCCAGAAGCTGGCCGGCACCGCGCACGACGGCATCGCCCGGGCCGTACGTCCGGTGCACCTGCTCAACGACGGGGACACGGTGTTCGCCATGGCGACCGGGGAGCGTCCGCTGGACGCCGGGCAGCCGCTAGCCCTGAACGAACTGCTGGCGGCCGGCGCGGACACGGTGACGCGCGCGATCGTACGGGCCGTGCGCGCGGCCGACCCGG
>NZ_JAGGOO010000026.1 GCF_018614415.1 Streptomyces sp. ISL-12 | reverse complement strand
CCGCGGCCCCCGCCGCCCCCGACATGGGCGACACCATGGCCCACCGCGCCCGCTCCCTCCTCGTCCCCGTCGCCGACCCCGAGGCCCGCACCGTCCCCTCGGACCCGGCCGTCGCCCCCGTCCTGCCCGGCGTCCCGGTGGCCGACCGGCCCACGGTACGGCCCGTGGGACCGCAGGAGGGCGAGAGCGGCCCGCCCTGCCCCTGGTGCGCCACGCCCAACCGCGTCGACCGCCACTTCTGCGTCCGCTGCGCCATGCCGCTGGCCGGCGACGAACGCCAGGACGCCCGCCCGCTCCCCTGGTGGCGCCGTATGTTCCGGGGCACCCAGGAGACCCCCTGGGCCGGCGACCGCCCCCGCCTGCGCCGCACCTTCGACCAGATCGGCACCTGGATCTGGATCGCGGTCACCATCACCGCGGTGGTCCTCGGCATCATCTACATCCCCGACGGCTACCAGGCCACCCGCGACCACTTCGCCAAGCGCGCCCCGGTCGCCCCGGACTCGGTGAAGGCGTCCCGCTCCTACCCCGGCCACAAGCCGGAACTCGTCTTCGACAAGCTCAGCAACACCTGGTGGGGCCCGGGCGTGGCCCAGTCCGGCGAGGGCGAGTGGATCGAGGCCCGCTTCACCGAGCCGGTCCGCCTGCTCGACGTGATCGTCACCTCGGGCGTCTCCAGCCGCGCCGACAAGCTCCAGGAGCAGGCGCTGCCGCACCGCGTCAAGGCGACGATCACCATGAAGGACGGCACCAAGAAGACCCGCGACCTCACCCTGGACCAGGCGGCCGGCGGCCAGCGCCGCGCCTTCCGGGTCGGCGAGGTCAGCGCGGTCCGCTTCACCATCGAGTCCGCGTACGGCACCTCCGACAAGAAGCAGGTGGCCATCGCCGAGGTCGAGTTCTTCAGCCGCTCCACGGGCGACGGCTCCTGACCGCCCCCCGCCCCGGAAACGGCCCTCGCCTGTCACAGGCGGGGGCCGTTCCCCGTCCCACGCACAGAACCCCAGGCCACGAGCCACGTGACCTGGGGTTCCCCAGAGCCCCCTGTCGGATTCGAACCGACGACCTGCTGTTTACAAGACAGCCGCTCTGGACCGGACTGAGCTAAGGAGGCATCGCGCACTACAACACCGCACGCGAAAGCGCCTCCACTGTACACAGCCCCCGTTTCCCTGAGCCACGCACTTCAGCTCCCCCACTCCATCGGAACTGCCCGTAACCACCCCGAGTACCCGTTCGTTGATCGGTCTGACGTGCTGTTCCGAAGATCGGATCGTCGGGGAGGGAACATGGGGGAACCGGCACAGAAACCGGCGGCCGTGCCAGGCGAGGAGGCCGCACGCATCAAGCGGGAACTCCTCGGCATCGGCGACCGCCGCAAGCACCACGCCCGCAAGGCGACGGCTCTGAAAAGCCACGTGAGGGAGCCGGACACTCACCACCGCCTCTACCGCTTCCGCTTCTATCCGACCGAGGAACAGGCACGGCAGTTGCAGCGGACGTTCGGTGCGTGCCGATGGGTCTACAACGAGGGCCTGGCCCTGCGTCTGGAGGCCTGGGAGCGGCACCGGGTAAAGGTGGGGTTCGCGGAGTCGTGCCGGGCACTGACGGGGTGGAAGCGGAGCGAGGGGACAGCGTGGTTGGCAGAGGTGTCGTCGACCGTCCTCCAGCAGTCCCTCCGCCACTTGGATCAGGCGTTCGGCCAGTTCTTCAGAGGTGAGGCAAAGTTTCCGAGGCGGAAGAGAAAGGGCCGATCCCGGGACGCGGCGACCTATGTGCGCACGGGTTTCCGGTGGGCCGAAGATCCGGAGCGGCCAGGTACAGGGCTGATCACTCTGGCGAAGCAGTCCCAACCGTTGGACATCCGCTGGTCGCGGGCGCTTCCTGCGGGAGTGGACCCGGTGCGACTGTCGGTGACGCGGGATCGAGCCGGCCGCTACTTCGTGGCCGCCTTGGTGGAGGAACGCATCGTGCCGTTGCCCGCCACCTTCGTGCCGGAGACTCGGGCGCCGAAGGCGGTGGGTATTGACCTGGGGCTGGCTGCGCTAGTCACCTTGGACGACGGGACGACGATCGGTCATCCAAGGTTGCTGAAGCGGTACGGGGAGAAGCTGGCGCGGTTACAGAGCGATTTGCACCGAAAAGTGAAGGGTTCGAGGAACCGGGACCGAGTCAGGCGGAAGATCGCGCGCCTCTACGCTCTCATCTCGGATGTCCGCAGGGACACGTTGGACCAGTTGACCACCCGCCTCGTGCGCGAGAACCAAGTGCTCGTGGTGGAGGACCTGTCCGTGGCGACGCTGCTGCGTGCGGCGCGGGGTGCCGGAAGAAAGCGCAAGGCGAAGCTGAACCAGGCGATCTCGGACGCTTCCTGGGGCGAGCTGTTGCGGCAGTTGCGATACAAGTGTGAGTGGTACGGGCGGACTCTGGTGATCGTGGACCGCTTCTTCCCTTCGACCCGGCGTTGCTCGTCCTGCCATGGCAAGGGGCCGAAGCTGGACGTCTCGGTCCGGGAGTGGACGTGCACCGGGTGTGGCGTGGTCCATGACCGGGATGTGAACGCGGCTGTGAACCTTCGGGACGAAGGGATGCGCCTGTACTGGCTGGTGGCGACCGCGCTGCCACCGGGAAGGAATGCCCCGGCGGTGATCAAGGCATCGGAACTGGGGGAGTGTGTGCCGGCCGCATAGGGGCGGCCGTTGCGGTACGGACCGACGGGCCGTCGGCCGGAATGCCTGCGGAGCCTGTGTGAGACCGCTCGCACCCGGTGCGTGAGCACTGCGACCGAGCGGCGGCGGGCTGTGAAACAGGAAGCCTCGAAGCAAGGTCACAAGTGCGTCGCTCTGCCGACCGTCCCGAGAATTTGGGCGAAGTTCACGCCGCCTCAGGTACTGACAGACCAGGTGAACGCGGGGTACCGTCCTGACCCAGTTCACCTGTGTGGCCTACACCAGGCACGAACCTCCACAACTGAACATCCACGGACACCGCGACGGCCCGGATCACGGACCCCCGTCGTGGCACCACCTTCCTACAACGGATCGTCCGGCACGTTCCTGCCGGTAGAAGGGGGCCTTTCACCATGGCCACTGTCACGTTCGACAAGGCGACCCGGGTCTACCCGGGTTCCACCAAGCCCGCCGTCGACGGCCTCGACATCGAGATCGCGGACGGCGAGTTCCTCGTCCTCGTCGGCCCGTCCGGCTGCGGCAAGTCCACCTCCCTGCGCATGCTCGCGGGCCTGGAGGACGTCAACGGCGGCGCCATCCGCATCGGTGACCGCGACGTCACCCACCTGCCGCCCAAGGACCGGGACATCGCCATGGTGTTCCAGAACTACGCCCTGTACCCGCATATGACCGTCGCCGACAACATGGGCTTCGCGCTCAAGATCGCCGGCGTCAACAAGGCGGAGATCCGGCAGAAGGTCGAGGAGGCCGCGAAGATCCTCGACCTCACCGAGTACCTGGACCGCAAGCCGAAGGCGCTCTCCGGCGGTCAGCGCCAGCGTGTCGCGATGGGCCGCGCGATCGTCCGTGAGCCGCAGGTCTTCCTCATGGACGAGCCGCTGTCCAACCTGGACGCCAAGCTCCGCGTGTCGACGCGTACGCAGATCGCCTCGCTCCAGCGCCGTCTGGGCATCACCACCGTCTACGTCACCCACGACCAGGTCGAGGCCATGACGATGGGCGACCGGGTCGCCGTGCTGAAGGACGGTCTGCTCCAGCAGGTCGACACCCCGCGCAACATGTACGACAAGCCCGCCAACCTCTTCGTCGCCGGCTTCATCGGCTCCCCCGCGATGAACCTCATCGAGGTGCCGATCACCGACGGCGGCGTGAAGTTCGGCAACAGCGTGGTGCCGGTCAACCGGGACGCGCTCAAGGCCGCCGCCGACAAGGGCGACCGCACGGTCACCGTCGGCGTCCGCCCCGAGCACTTCGACGTCGCCGAACTGGGTGGCGGTGCCGCCCTGTCGAAGGCCGCCGCGGACGCCCCGGCCGGCCTCGCGGTCACGGTCAACGTCGTCGAGGAGACCGGCGCCGACGGCTACGTCTACGGCGCGGTCCAGGTCGGCGGCGAGACCAAGGACCTCGTGGTCCGCGTCAACAGCCGCGCGATTCCGGAGAAGGGCGCCACCGTGCACGTCGTGCCGCGGCCGGGCGAGACCCACGTCTTCTCGACCTCCACCGGCGAGCGCCTCTCCGACTGACGAGGGCGGAAGCGGACGGACGAGGTTTCGCGGGGAAGGTTCACCCGCGTTGACGAAAAGGGCCCCGCGGCCTTGCCGCGGGGCCCTTCCCGTTGTCGACAAATACCCCGGCACACCAGACGTTTCGACCCTCGTTCGTCAACCTCCCGCCCCCACGGACCCCCTTTCTCATCCCCCGAACCGGTGACTAAATGTCGCCAAATCATTACCGGACGCTACCCTCACTCGCGTGAAGCACTCCGTGAAGCACTCCACCGCCCTTAAGACGCGACGCGGCCGGGGACCCGCCCGCCGGATCGGCCGCTCCCTCGCCTTCGTCCTGCCCGTCGTCCTGGTGCTCTCCGGGACCCTCGCGGTCACCCGGGTCAACTGGTCGGGGGCACCCTCGAACTCGGTGCTCACCGCGTCGGACGTCACCGCCCCCGAGGCGTCCTCGCCCGCCGCCGCCCGCGCCCCGCAGGAGGTGCTGCGCGACCGCCTGCTGACCGAGTTGCAGGAGGAGGACCCGGGCGTCGCCCTCACCCACCTCCAGGAGGCCGTCGACGAACGCCCGGCGCTCGCCCGGCACTGCGCCTCCATCGCCCGCGCCCTCGGCCGGGCCGCGGTCCGCGTCTACGGCCCGACCCGTGCCCAGTCCTACTCCCGTCCGGTCTGCGACACCGCCTTCGCCTCGGGCGTCCTGTCCGCCCACAGCTGACCCGTGAGAGGGCCGGCGGCCCGGCGACGCCCCCGGGGGCGCGGCCCCGTGACACCGTGCGGCTCCGCCGCGCGGACGCGACCGGTCACGTACCGCCCGCCCCCGCCGGACCCCCGCGCCCCCATGCCGGACCACGGCGTACGTCCCCGAGCCGCACCCCCGTAAAGTGCGGCTCATGACCGACCCGACCGTGTCCCGCCGCCCCACCCAAGCCGTCGTCCTCGCCGGCGGCCAAGGCTCCCGGCTGCGCCCGTACACCGACGACCGGCCCAAGCCGATGGTCGAGATCCCCGGCACGGGGACGCCGATCATCGGTCACCAGCTCGCCTGGCTCGCCGAGGAGGGCGTGACGGACGTGGTGGTCTCCTGCGGCCACCTCGCCGAGGTGCTCCAGCAGTGGCTGGACGACACCGACCTGCCGGTCTCCGTGACGACCGTCGTGGAACCCGAGCCGCTCGGCCGCGGCGGCGGCCTCAAGTACGCCGCCGCCCACCTGCCCCATCCGGACCGCCCCTGGTACGCCACCAACGGCGACATCTGGACCCGGTTCTCGCTGCGCGACATGGCCGACTTCCACACCGAGCGGGACGCCGTCGCCACCCTCGCCCTGGCCCGTCCGCGGCTGCCGTGGGGCGCCGTGCAGACGGACGGGTTCGGCCGCATCACCGACTTCATCGAGGCGCCCCCGTCGACGTTCGAGATCAACGCGGGCGTCTACGTCTTCTCCCCGGCGTTCGCCGCGATGCTCCCGGAGCGCGGTGACCACGAGCGGACGACGTTCCCCCGGCTGGCCCGCGAGCGCCGGCTGTCCGGCTTCCCGATCCCCCAGGGCTCCTACTGGCGGGCGATCGACACCGCGAAGGACCTGACGGAGGCGGCGAAGGAACTGGCCGCGCTGAACCGCTGAACCACCCGCCCGTAGAGGGCGCGGAAGGCAAGCCGAGGGGCCCCGCACCTCCGTGTTTCACGGAAGTGCGGGGCCCCTGCGGGTACGTCCGTCCCGTGCGGTCAGCCCAGCAGGCCCCCGACGAGACCGGGCCGTCCGGAGGAGGTCGTCCCGCCGTCGCCGCCGCCACCGGTCTCCGTGCCGGAGCCGGTGCCCGTACCGCTGGTCGCGGCGGAGCCGTCGCCCGTGGTGGCGCCGCCGCCCGTCGGCCCGGAACTGGTGCTCGGGGCCTGTCCGGCCGGGTCGGACCGCGGCGGCGGGGCCTGCCCGCCCGTGGTCCCCTGGGTCTGGCTCGGCGCACCGCCCGTCACGGCACCGTCGGTGGTGCGGGTCGCGCCCGGCGTGGTGGCCGCGCCGCTGGGGCCGGTCGTCGTCCCGGAGGTGGCGCCCTGGGTCGGCGAGGTGGACGCCTCGGGGCTGCCGCCTTGCCGCTCACCGGGCTCCTCGGGGAGCGGCGAGCCCGGCAGTTCGTTGCGCGGGCTCTCGCCCGGCCCGGGGACGACCACCCGGTCCGCGTCGCGCACGGCACCGCCGAGGAGCGAGCCGACCAGCAGGGTCACGCCGGTGACGAGGAAGGTGATCAGGGCGCCGCGGCGCAGCACGTACCGGCGCAGGTCCCAGATGTCGGACCGCGGGCCCAGCCGCCGCCAGGCGCCGCCCGCGAGCCGGCCGTCGACCGAGTACACCGGCGCCCCGGCGATGACCAGCGGCGACCAGGCGGCGAGGTAGATGATGTCGGGGGCGTCGTAGACGGGAACGCTCTTCCAGCTCACCGTGAGCAGCAGGGCCGCCGACAGGAACGCGCCGACCGCGGCGGCCACCCGCTGCCAGCAGCCGAGCACGGTCAGGACGCCGACGATGACCTGGAGGAAGGCGATGACCAGCCCGGAGCCGACCGGGTGGGCGAGGGCGAACTGACGCAGCGGCTCGGCGACTTCCCACGGGTGCAGGGTGTTCAGCCACTTCACCATGGAGCCGCGTTCGCCGCCGTCGAAGTAGACCGGGTCGCAGAGCTTGCCCATGCCGGCGTAGACGGAGATGAAGCCGAGGAAGACGCGCAGCGGGAGCAGCACGACGCCCAGGTTCATCCGGCGGCCGGGGTAGTAGGCGTGCCGCGCGGGGTCGTCGGTGTGCTGCCGTCCGGAGCGCGGTCCGGACGGTCGGGAGCCGTCGTCCGTCTCGTCCTCGTAGGCGCCGTACTCCTCGTCCGGGCAGGGCGGTTGCCCGAAGCCGGGTTCGTCGTAGGCGCTGCCGACGGAGCGCATGGCGGGGAGCAGCCGGGTCCCGTCGGTACTGCCGCCGGTACTGCCGCCGGTGCGCTGTGCGCCGACGACCGGGGTCGGGAGCGTCTGGGTGGAGCGGTCGTCGTACTCGTCGTACTCGGCGTACTTGTCGCCGTACCCGTCGTCGTAGCCGTCGCCTGGCGGGCCGCCGGCGTCGACGTGCGGGATGACCTGGGTGGCGCCGGTGTCGGCCGGGGCGGCGCCGGCCCGTACGGCCTGGAGCAGCCGGTGGGCACCGGTGTCGTCCGGGTCGGACCGGCCGCTCCAGACGACGGGACGGCGGCGGGCGGGCGCGGCCGGGGCGCCCGTCCGCCCGTCCGTGCCGACGACGGGGATGCGGGCGGTGTCCTGGGTGGCGCTCAGGTGCCGGGTGATCCGCGCGGACCTGGTCCGCCCCGTCGAGGTCCCCAACTGCACGCGGAAACTCGCGTGGTTGACGATGACCTCGGCCGGATCGCTCGGCACCTTCACCATGCTCAGCGCGGGAGCGTCGTCGATTCCCGACGAGCGGTCCCCCGTGGGTGTGCGGGGTGTTCTGGTGTCCACACTCATCTAACCGAGTGACGTGACGTTAGGACACTGCCTTGACCCGCCGGATCTGTCCGGACCCCGTCAAGATCACCCGCACCAGCGGCACCGTCCGGTGTCCGTCAGGAACGCCTGCGGGCCGCCTCGTAGAGCACGACGCCCGCCGCCACACCGGCGTTGAGCGACTCGGCGCCGCCCGGCATCGGGATGCGCACCCGGAAGTCGCAGGTCTCGCCGACGAGCCGGGACAGTCCCTTGCCCTCGCTGCCGACGACGATGACGACGGGCCCCGCCAGGGCCTCCAGCTCACCGACCTCGACCTCCCCGTCGGCGGCCAGCCCGACGACCGTGACACCGGCCTTCTTGTACTGCTCCAGCGCGCGCGTCAGGTTGGTGGCGCGGGCGACGGGCGTACGGGCGGCCGTGCCGGCGGACGTCTTCCAGGCGCCCGCGGTCATCCCGGCCGCGCGCCGCTCGGGGACGACCACGCCGTGCCCGCCGAACGCGGAGACGGAGCGGACGACGGCACCGAGGTTGCGCGGGTCGGTGACCCCGTCGAGGGCGACGATCAGCGCGTCCTCGCCGTCGTCGGCGGCGGCGTCGAGCAGGTCCTCGGGGTGGGCGTACTCGTAGGGCGGCACCTGGAGGACGAGCCCCTGGTGGTTCAGCCCGTTGGTCATGCGGTCCAGCTCGGGGCGCGGCGCCTCCATGAGGTTGATCCCGCCGCGCTCGGCGGCGAGCTGGAGCGCCTCCCGTACCCGCTCGTCGCTGTCGATGAACTGCTGGACGTAGAGCGTGGAGGCGGGCACGCCCCCGCGCAGCGCCTCGACGACGGGGTTGCGGCCGACGACCATCTCGGAGGCCGACCTGCCGCCCCGCCGCGCCTGCGTGCGCCCCTGGGCGCGGCGGCTCTTCGCGGCGGCGGCGCGCTGCTTGACGTGTCCCTTGCGCATCTCGGCGGGCGGCGTGGGCCCCTTGCCTTCCAGGCCCCGGCGCCGCTGGCCGCCACTGCCGACCTGCGCGCCCTTCTTGCCGGACATGCGGCGGTTGTTAGCGGCCATGAGTACGTGTCTCGCTCTCTGATGTCTGTCAGTACGTCTTATGCAGTGTGCCGCCCGGGGGGCCGGGCGGCACAGTCGATCTTCGGTTGAGATCTTCGGCTGAGGGTGCCGGTCAGCGGGGGCCGACGCTCCAGCGCGGCCCCTGCGGGCTGTCCTCGATGACCAGCCCGGCCTGCCCGAGCCGGTCGCGGATCGCGTCCGCGGTGGCCCAGTCCTTGCGGCCGCGCGCCGCTTCCCGCTGGTCGAGCACGAGGCGTACGAGGCTGTCGACGACGCCGTTCAGGTCCTCGCCGCTCTCGGTCTCGCCGGCCCAGCGGGCGTCCAGCGGGTCCAGGCCCAGCACCCCGAGCATGGCCCGTACCTCGGCGAGCCGCGCGACGGCGGCGTCCTTGTCGTCGGCGGCCAGCGCGCTGTTGCCCTGCCGGACGGTGGTGTGCACGACGGCGAGCGCCCCCGGGACGCCGAGGTCGTCGTCCATCGCCTCGGCGAAGGCGGGCGGCACCTCGGCGGCCGGCTCGACGGCGGTGCCGGCCAGTTCGGCGGCGCGCTGCACGAATCCCTCGATCCGGGCGAACGCCGTCTCCGCCTCGCGCAGCGACTCCTCGCTGTACTCGATGGTGGAGCGGTAGTGCGGGGTGCCGAGGTAGTACCGCAGCACGATGGGCCGCCACTGCTTGACCATCTCGCTGACGAGCACGGAGTTGCCGAGCGACTTGGACATCTTCTCGCCGCTCATGGTGACCCAGGCGTTGTGCACCCAGTAGCGGGCGAAGGCGTCGCCGAAGCCCTTGGCCTGGGCGATCTCGTTCTCGTGGTGCGGGAAGATCAGGTCGATCCCGCCGCCGTGGATGTCGAACTCGCCGCCCAGGTACTTGTGCGCCATGGCCGAGCACTCCAGGTGCCAGCCGGGCCGGCCCCGGCCCCACGGCGTCTCCCAGCTCGGCTCCCCGGGCTTGGCCGCCTTCCACATGGCGAAGTCCCGCGGGTCGCGCTTGCCGGTCTCACCCTCGCCGGAGGGCTGGCGGAGGTCGTCGAGGTCCTGGTTGGACAGCGCCAGGTATCCGGGCAGCGACCGTACGTCGAAGTAGACGTTGCCCTCGGCCTCGTAGGCGTGGCCGCGCTCGATGAGGCCGCGCATCATCTCGACCATCTCGGTGATGTGGCCGGTGGCGCGCGGCTCGTAGGTGGGCGGCAGGCAGCCGAGGGCGGCGTAGGCGTCGTTGAACGCCCGCTCGTTCTCGTAGCCGATGGACCACCAGGGGCGGTTCTGCTCGGCCGCCTTCTTGATGATCTTGTCGTCGATGTCGGTGACGTTGCGGATGAACGTGACGTCGTAGCCGCGGTAGGCGAACCAGCGGCGCATGATGTCGAAGTTCAGCCCCGACCGGATGTGCCCGATGTGCGGGGCGGCCTGCACGGTGGCGCCACACAGGTAGATCGAGACGCAGCCCGGCGTGAGGGGGGCGAAGTCACGGATCTGCCGGGCGCTGGTGTCGTACAGCCGAATAGTCACGAGTCCAGGGTAGTGGGCCGCGGGCAGTGCCCCGGGCCTTTTGGGAACCGAGCCGGTTGACGGAGTTGGGGGGGCGGCGCCCCCGGGCCTGGCCTGGGGCCCGGGGGCGGGCGGGGTGCGGGGTGCGGGGGGCGGAGCCCCCCTCCGGTGTCCGGGGCGGAGCCCCGGGGTGGGGGGCCTTTCCGCTAATCGAGTCGGGTGGGTGGGTGGTCAGAGGCCGGGTCGGAGACGACCAGTGCCGTCGCGACCGCCATCAGCCCCTCCCCCCGGCCCGGGAACCCGAGGCCGTCCGTCGTCGCGCCGGACACCGACACCGGCGCCCCCACCGCGTCCGACAGCACCTTCTCCGCCTCGGCCCGGCGCTTGCCGACCTTCGGCCGGGCCCCGACGACCTGGACGGCGACGTTCCCGATCCGGAACCCCGCCGCGCGCACGATCCGCGCGGCCTCCGTCAGCAGCGTCACCCCCGACGCCCCGGACCACTGGGGCCGTCCGGTCCCGAAGTGCTGTCCCAGGTCCCCGAGCCCGGCCGCCGAGAAGAGCGCGTTGCACGCCGCGTGCGCGACCACGTCCGCGTCGGAGTGCCCGGCCAGTCCGGGTCCCTCGCCCTCCCACTTCAGCCCGGCGCACCACAGCTCGCGCCCGTCCTCGAAGGCGTGGATGTCGGTACCGATGCCGACCCTCGGCAGGACCGGGAGGGTCTCCCGCACGGCGTCAGAAGCCATCGTTCAGCCTCCTGCGCGCCACGACCGCCTCCGCCAGCACCAGGTCCAGCGGGCGCGTCACCTTGAACGCCTCCTCGTGGCCCGGCACCACGACCACCGTCAGCCCGAGCTGCTCCACCATGCTCGCGTCGTCGGTCACGTTCTCCGTCACCTCCGCGTGGGCCCGCACCAGCACCTGCCGGTCGAAGCCCTGCGGCGTCTGCACCGCCCGCAGCCGCGCCCGCTCGGGCGTCGCCACCACCGGCTCGGCCCCGCCGGGCACCGCGGCCGGCGCGACCTCCTTGACCGTGTCGGCGAGCGGCAGCGCCGGCACCACCGCCGGGGCGCCCTCGCGCACCGCCTCGATGACGGAGTCCACCGTGTCGACGGGCACCAGCGGCCGGGCGGCGTCGTGGACGAGGACGACGTCGTACTCGGGCGGCAGCGCGTCCAGGCCGAGCCGTACGGACTCCTGGCGGGACTCGCCGCCCGGGACGACCGTGAAGTCGGTGCGCTCGGGCAGGGCGTGGGCCGCGAGCAGGGTCTTGACCTCGACGGCTCCGTCGGGCGGCGCCACGACCACGACCAGGGAGACCGCGCGGGAGGCGGCCATCGCCCGGACCGCGTGGATGAGCATCGGCGTGCCGCCCAGCGTGCGCAGGGCCTTGGGGGCGCCGGGCCCGAGGCGCACGCCCCGTCCGGCGGCGGGGATGACGGCGGCGGTACGGGCCCCCGCGGGGCTGGTCACAGGGGTGTCCGCGGGCGAGGGACGCGATTCGTCAGACATCGGTTCCTGTCAGGTTTGTGTGCTGGCCTGGCGTGGGTATGGCCCTGGGAGTGCCGGGCGCGACGCCTTGACCGGACCCTTCCGTGACACTGGTCGAGGCAGCTGCCCGGGCCCGGCACACCAGGACTCGGGGGAGGTCTCAGGAATTCCCCCCGGGGTGAGCGTACGGAAAGCACCGAAGCACCGTGCGGAAGGCACCTGGGTACGAACATGCCGCAGCGCCCGCGACGGCAAAGACGTCATCGGGCACCGCGGCATCTCATGTGCGGAACCGTGGTTCCGCCGGGCTTCAGGAGCCGTACTTCAGGAGGAGCGCCTCAGGAGGCGAGCACCTCGTCGAGCAGGGCTTCGGCCTTGTCCTCGTTGGTGTTCTCCGCGAGAGCCAGCTCGCTCACCAGGATCTGGCGGGCCTTGGCGAGCATGCGCTTCTCACCGGCGGAGAGTCCGCGCTCACGCTCCCGGCGCCACAGGTCGCGTACCACCTCCGCGACCTTGATGACATCGCCGGAGGCGAGCTTCTCCAGGTTTGCCTTGTAACGACGCGACCAGTTCGTGGGCTCCTCGGCGTACGGCGCGCGCAGCACCTCGAAGACCCGGTCCAGCCCGTCCTGACCGACCACATCACGCACGCCGACGAACTCCGCATTGTCCGCTGGCACACGTACCGTCAGGTCGCCCTGGGCGACCTTCAGCACCAAGTAGGTCTTGTCCACGCCTTTGATCTGGCGAGTTTCGATAGCCTCGATCAGCGCGGCCCCGTGATGGGGATAGACCACGGTGTCGCCAACCTTGAACGTCATGTGACAGGTACCCCTTCCGTGGCTATCCAGGGTAACACGGAAACGGCGGGTTCTGAATGGCGTTTTCGCAGGTCAGGGCATATCTCGGGGCTTGACAACAGCAACCGGGACGTGCTGCGCGGGCCGACCGGAAGAAGGTATTCGCAGGTCGGAGCGGCTCTTCGGGGCGGGTGAAACACCGCCGTCACACACCTCCGGAGGCCCCACCGGGCGGCCGAACGTCCCCTTATGTCCGGTTCCATGCGTGCGACTTCCGCTACTCCGTTCGGTGCCCTGGGCGGGCTTCCGGACGAATCCAGAATTGATCACGACACGTTCGCACTACCCGGCCCGTGATCAATTTCGCCCCCGCCCGCACATTCCTTCACGGAAAATGTGTGGCCCGTTCGGCCGGTGGTATGCCGGGAGGGTTCTCCGGAGGGCTTCTTATGTGAATCACGGGGCGTGGATGGCTCAATGTGACTGGTGTGGCTTGTGTGGCACAGGTGACCTCACGTGCTCAGGTGACCGCTGTGATCCGGTGCGCCGGAGGACGGCCGGGCCGCCCTCCGGGCGAAGCCGGAGCCCAGGGGGGAGGGTCGGGTGCGGCGGCGGGCGACCCGGTCGGTAACCTGAAGCCGCTGACCATCACTTAGGGCGGCTTTATCCGTTGCCGCCGCCTCGACGAGTCAAGGAGTTGCCGCCGCCGTGAGCAGCAGCCTTCGACGCGGCGCCCTCGCCGCCGCCGCCATCGCGTTCTCGATCGCCTCGCTCGCCGCGTGCGGTGCCGGCAACAACGCCCAGACCCTGCAGATCAAGCCGGACAACGCGGCGACGACCGTCGGCGACATCAAGATCCAGAACGCTGTCGTCATCACCCAGCCGGACCCCGAGTCGACCGGCCCGGCCGCCGTCTCCGCCACCCTCTTCAACAACGGCTCCACCGACCAGACGCTGGAGTCGATCCGCGTCGACGGCACCGGCAAGACCGCGGAGCTGAAGCCGGTCAAGGGCAAGGAGCTGACCGTCCCGGCCGGGGGCTCCCTGATCATCGGCGGCGAGAACAACGCCGCCGCCGTGCTGACCAACGGCAGCGAAGCCGTCCAGGACGGCGACGCGCAGAAGATCACCTTCGCCTTCAGCAAGTCCGGTGACGTGAGCCTGAAGGCGTTCGTCGTCCCGGCCGAGAGCTACTTCACCTCGTGGGGCCCGAGCGAGGTCCCGACCGCGCCGGACGCCACCGAGAACCCGGCGACGTCGTCCGCCTCCCCCGACGAGGAGACCTCCGAGCGCCAGGCCGGTGACGCGTCGGGCGATCCGTCCGGTGACGCCGGAGCCGAGGCCTCCGCGTCGGGCACCCCGACGGACTCGGCGTCCGCCAGCGTCTCCGCGGACGCGGACGCGGACACCTCCGGCCACTGAGCCCCGTACGCCGAAGGGCGGGACCCCCGACACCGGGAGTCCCGCCCTTCGGCGTGGTGCGAGCGCGTGGTCCGCGGCGGTTTACGGCTCGAACTTGTAGCCGAGGCCGCGGACCGTCACCAGGTACCGCGGCGCGCCCGGGTCCGGCTCGATCTTGGCGCGCAGGCGCTTGACGTGGACGTCGAGGGTCTTGGTGTCACCGACGTAGTCGGCGCCCCAGACCCGGTCGATGAGCTGCATCCGGGTCAGCACCCGGCCGGCGTTGCGCAGCAGCATCTCCAGCAGGTCGAACTCCTTCAGCGGCAGGTCGACCTTGGCGCCGGCCACGGTCACCACGTGCCGGTCGACGTCCATCCGGACGGGCCCGGCCTCCAGCGCGGCCGGGGTGACCTCCTCCGGCTCGCCGCGGCGGCGCAGTACGGCGCGGATACGGGCGACCAGCTCACGGGTGGAGAAGGGCTTGGTGACGTAGTCGTCGGCCCCTATCTCGAGGCCGACGACCTTGTCGATCTCGCTGTCCTTGGCGGTCACCATGATCACGGGGACGTTGGAGCGGGACCGCAGCTGACGGCAGACCTCGGTGCCCGGCAGGCCGGGCAGCATCAGGTCGAGGAGGACGAGGTCGGCGCCGTTGCGCTCGAACTCGTCGAGTCCGTCGGGCCCCGTGGTCGCGACGGCGACCTCGAAGCCCTCCTTGCGGAGCATGTACGACAGGGCGTCGGAGAAGGACTCCTCGTCCTCGACGACGAGCACACGGGTCACGGAAGGACCTCCGGGGCGGGAAGCGTTTGGTACGGGGATGGAGCAGGGGGTGTGGCGGGTGCGGCGGGTGTGACTGGTCCGGCGGGTGCGGCTGGTGCGGCTGCTGGTGCGGCGGGGGACGCGACGGAGGAAGCGGTGGACCGGTCGTCCGCCGGGCCCTCCGTGTCCTGGGTGTCCTCCGCGGCCTCCGTACCCTCCGGGTCCGCCAGGTCGGCCGGGTCCGCCATGTCCTCGGCGTCGTCGGCGAGTCCGAAGCGGTCGGGACGCTGCCGCGCGCGGACGCGGGCCGAGCCCGCCTCCGGCAGCCGCAGGGTGAAGGTGGAGCCCTGGTTCTCGGCGCTCCACACCGTGACCTCCCCGCCGTGCGAGGCGGCCACGTGCTTGACGATCGCGAGACCCAGGCCGGTGCCGCCGGTGGCGCGGGACCGGGCCGGGTCGACGCGGTAGAAGCGCTCGAAGATGCGCTCCTTGTCCTTGTCGGAGATGCCGATGCCCTGGTCGGTCACGGCCACCTCGATCATGTCACCGCCGGAGGCGGAGACGCGACGGGCGGCGATGCCGACGCGGGTGCGGGCGGGCGAGTAGTTGACGGCGTTCTCGACGAGGTTGCCGAGGGCGGCGGCGAGCTGGCCGCGGTTTCCGTGCACCCGCAGGTCCGCGGTGCCGCCGGCGGCCATGGTGATCTGCTTGGTGCCCGCGGCGTGCCGGCAGCGGTCGATGGCCTCGGCGACCAGTTCGTCGACGCGGACCGGCTCGGCGTCCTCCAGCGGGTCGTCGTTCTGGACCCGGGAGAGGTCGATCAGCTCCTGCACGAGGTTGGTGAGCCGGGTGGCCTCGATCTGCATGCGCCCGGCGAAGCGAGTCACGGCCTCGGGGTCGTCGTAGGCGTCCATGACGGCCTCGGACAGCAGCGAGAGGGCGCCGACCGGCGTCTTCAGCTCGTGGCTCACGTTGGCGACGAAGTCGCGCCGTACCGCCTCGATGCGCCGGGCCTCGGTGAGGTCCTCGACGAGGAGCAGCACCAGGCGGGAGCCGAGGGGCGCGACGCGCGCGGAGACCGCCAGGGCCTCGCCCCGTCCGGTGCCGCGCCGGGCCAGGTCCAGCTCGACCTGCCGTATCTCGCCGTCCCGCCGGGTGTCGCGTGCCATCTGGAGCATCGGGTCGACGGCGAGCTTGCCGCCGCGGACCAGGCCGAGGGCGTACGCCGCCGAGCTGGCCTTGACCACCGCGTCCTCCTCGTCGAGCACGACGGCGGAGGACCTCAGGACCGACAGGACGGTGTCCACACCCGGCGGAAGCACCGGGTCCGTGTGCAGCGAGGTGCGGGTGGGGCGCTTCTGGTCGCGCTCGCTCCAGCGGAACGCGAGCGTGGCGATGACGCCGGTGAGTGCTCCGGCGATCGCTGCCATTGCGGCGACCGCCGCGTTCACGTCCATGCGTCCAGGTTAGGCATGGGGTGCGGCCCGGCCGAAGCCATCGGGGTGCGACCTCGAACACTCGTCGCCCAGAGTTCACCTTGGAGCCAGTGCTGATTCATTTGAGATGCCGGAAACGGACGCGTACGAGCCGGAACGTGGCAGCGTGGGAGTCAAGACCCCCTGACAGGAGCCCCCTGACAGGACGTACGAGAGGGAACCGAAGATGCGGGACGCGTACCACGAGGAACTGGATTCGATCGGCGACGGACTGGTGGAGATGGCCCGGCTGGTCGGGTCGGCGATCGGGCGCGCCACGACCGCCATCCTCGACGCCGATCTGAAGCTGGCCGAGAGCGTGATCGAGGCCGACCAGAAGGTCGACGAGCTCCAGCACGACCTGGAGGCCAAGGCGATAGCCCTGCTGGCCCGGCAGCAGCCGGTGGCGACGGACCTGCGGATCGTCGTGACGTCGCTGCGGATGTCGGCGGACCTGGAGCGCTCGGGCGACCTGGCGCAGCACGTCGCGAAGCTGGCCCGGCTGCGTTACCCGGAGCGCGCGGTCCCCCAGGACCTGCACGCCACCATCCTGGAGATGGGCCAGCTCGCGCAGCGCCTGATGGCGAAGGCGGCCGAGGTCATCATCACCAAGGACGTCGACCTGGCGCTCCAGCTGGAGCAGGACGACGACGAGATGGACCTGCTGCACCGCACGCTCTTCCAGCACCTGATGGAGGAGAAGTGGAAGCACGGCATCGAGACGGCCGTCGACGTGACGCTGCTGGGCCGCTACTACGAGCGGTACGCGGACCACGCGGTGGCCGTGGCCAAGCGGGTGGTGTACCTGGTCACCGGTGAGCACGCGGACGAGATCCAGGCGGACATCCAGCCGGTGACGGGGGTGGAGGGGGCCTGAGCCTGCGGTGGATCGGCGCGCGGTGGGGCGTGCCGGCGAGTGGGACGCGCTCCCGCCAGGGCGTGCGGGGGCCGCGCCGGGGCGTGCGTCGGCGCCTCTGTGCGCCGTTGATGCGACCGCCGCCCCGGGCTTCCAATGGGCACAGGCACCACTCTCAGGAGGGACCATGGCCGAATCCCCCAGCACGACGCCCGACCCCGCGCAGGAACGCCGGACCGAGCAGCCCACCGACATCAGGAGCCTGCCCCTGATCGCTTCCTGCGGCTGCGGCTCGGGCTGCGGCTGCGGTTGTCAGTCGGGCAATCCCTGCCAGTGCGGCTGACGGTACGGAAGTGAGGCGGAGGGCCCCGGTGGACGCCGGGGCCCTTTGCCGTACGGCCTGGGGGTCGCCCCGGCCTCCGTACGGACGCACCATGGAAGAGGGGCGAACGGGGCGAACAGAAGAGGGACGACCGCTCGCGAACGCAGGAGGTGCGAGGCCATGGCTCGGTTCATGGACGTCCATCACGGGATGCACGGCATCACCGCCGACCAGCTCCACCAGGCTCACCAGGCGGATCTGGCCATCGAGAAGGACGAGGGCGTGCACTTCGCCCGGGCCTGGGCGGACCCGGACTCCGGCACGGTCTACTGCCTCTCCGAGGCGCCGTCCGCGGACGCGGTGCAGCGCGTCCACACCAAGGCGGGCCACCGCGCCGACGAGATCCACGAGGTGCCGCTCACGGTGTGACGGGTCGTACGAGTCATACGGCTCGTACGGGTCGTACGGGTCGTACGGGTCGTACGGGTCGTACGTGCAGGAAGGTGAGTACCGCTGCTCAGGACGCGGGCGGCCCCGGCGGCGGCGATGGAGTCAGGTCCGGGTCTGGAAAGACACCGGCTCCTCGTCCGCCGGAAAGGTCCAGTCCTCCTCCGGACCGAGGTCCGGAGTCAGGAAGGGGTTGGTCACCGGCGGCGGCGAGGCCGCGGTGGCGTGGCTGTACGCTCCCTCCGGAGCGGAGAACAGCGAGGTCGAGTCGATGAGAGATCTCCCGTTCGTGTAGCGGTCGGTCGCCGCGGTCCTAGAGCTTGCTCATCTTGGCGTAGGGGCTCAGGATGCGCTGCCGGGCGGAACCGAAGTCCACGAGCGCCGCGATTCCGTCCTCGATGCCGATGACCCGGCCGAGGCCGTACATGTCGTGTGTGACCTGGTCGCCGACGGCGAACTCCTTGAGCGGCGGTGCAACCGGTGCCTTGAAGGGACTGGTGGGCAGATGGCGCTTCAGTGGCTTTGTCATTGACCTCAGTATGACCCGCCCCCACGGCCTGCGGGGCCCCGGCGGAGCACGGGAACGACTCAATCGCGGTCGATCAGCCCGGTGACCTGGCTTTGACGGCGTGACGTCGGGGCGGTTTCGCGGTCCGTGTTGGACGGAAAGCGACGCGGAGCGACGCGTGGGCGTTCCGGGCGGGCTCCCGGTTGACCTGCGCCGGGACGCCTCCGGCGGCTAGCGCACCACGACCCGATCGCCCTGCGACGTCGCACCCGTGGCGATGGTGTTGGCGGTGAACCGCCAGCGCCAGGTACCGGTGGTGTTCGCGGTGACCTTGGTGCGCAGCTCGCCGGCGCTGTCGGTGGTGACCGTCTTGACGGTCTTGAAGGTGTCGGTGCCGGACTTGCGGAACTGGAGGGCCACGGACTTGCCCGCGTAGTCGTCCCAGACGTTGGTGTCCCAGTTGGCCCGCCGGAGCCAGCCCGTGACGGTGAGCTTGCCGCCCTTGTCGACCGGCTCGGGCGTGGCCTGGGCGGCCACCAGCTTGGCGTGCCGCTTGACGCTGAGCGGTGCGCCCGGCGACAGGTGGTGGGAGTCGCCGTCGCCGGCCACGGCCTTGGCCTTGAAGCGCCAAGCGCCCGCCGAGCTGTTCCGCAGGTCCTGCGCGTCCGTGCCGTCCGGCGAGAGCGGGAAGCTGTAGACGCACTGCACGGTGGTCGCGCTCTGCGCGGTGCACTCGTTGCGGGTGGGCCGGATGACCAGCCCGTCGGGGCCCACCACCTTGGGGCCGATGACGCTGTCGATCCCGGAGTCGTCCGTGGCGGTCAGCGTGACGCTGACCGATGCCCCGAGCGTGGCGCCGACGCCGGTGGTCGCCTTGGCGAAGGTGATGGATGTGATGCGGGTGTCTCCCACGGTCGTGTCGGCGTGGGCGGCGGGCGCCACGGCGGCAAGGACGACCAGGGGAGCGACGGTGACGACCGCCGCGTAGTGCTTGCGCATGGTTCTCCCAGCACGAGGGGCCGGATCATGGTCCGGATGTGGGGGGAGACCCATGAGGACGTCACCGAGTTGTACGGATCTTTCGGTCCGAAATCGGAATTCCCCATTCCGGCATACGAGGGGGGAGGCGGGACCACCAGCCGGCTCACTGCCCTTCGTCCCCACCGGAGAGAGATCCGCGCACGCATGCCGTCGGAGGACGCGCCTCAGCTCGCCCCGCCCTGGCCCGCGCTGCCCATCGGGCCGACCTTGACGGTGGCGCCGGAGCCGTCGGTGACGGGCAGGGAGGCGGCGCCCGGCCAGTCGAGGGTGACCGACTTGGTCTCGTTGGGCGGGGTCACCACGAGGCCGGTGATGCGGACGCCGGAGCCGCCCGAGTCGTTGACCGGGTAGGTGATGCCGAAGGACACCGACTCCCCGTCCGCGAGGGTCACGGGGTCGGAGTCCTGGCCGGTGCGCTCCGCGGACAGGTCCCCCGCGTTGGTCTTGAGGTCGACGCCCGCGTAGCCGGACAGGGTGCAGTCCTGGCCGCCGCCGTTCTTGAACGTGACCGCGACCGTGCCCTCGGTGTCGCCGCCGATGGTGGCGTCCGTCGCGGTGACTTCCAGTGCGTCGGTGCTGCAGTTCCCGGCCGCGGCGTCGGTGTCCGAGCCGGTCCCGGTGGCCGTGCCCTGGCCCGTGGCGGACTTCCCGGCGGAGTCCTGCCCGCTCCCCTCGGCGGAACCGCTGCCCGCGGACGACGCGGAGGACGCGGACGTCCCGCTGCTCTGTGCCGCGCTGTCGTCGCCGTTGCAGGCGGTGAGCGAGAGGCCGGCGGCAAGGGCCAGGGCGGTGAAGGTGAGCTTGCGAACGCGCATCGTTTCTTCCTCGGTCTCGGTGGGACGCGGTGGCGCTGCTCGGTCCGAGTCGGAGTCGGAGTCGGTACGAGCGGGCGTTTCTGACAACGAGGAGTCGCCGGACCCGTTGCTCCGTTCCGCCCGACCGCCCGTCAGGACACCCCTGTTACACAGTCCCCGCCGCGCCGCGCACCCCGAATCCCTGACGGGCCTCCGCCAGGCCCCCCTCACGGCACCGGGTGGCCCTGGGTGACGGGCCCCGGACCGGGTCGCCCCGCTGGGACGGAGCTGTGACCCGGCGGAACTTGACCACGGACGTACCGGCGCGACTCGTACGCCGGTGAAGACGTCCGCGGCGGCGGTGTGACCACTCCCGCTGCTACGAGGGCCTGTCCGACGGGTCACGCACGTCCGATTCGTTCAAGAGGACGGTGGCCGCGGGCCATTACCGTCACTGCCATGAACGACACCGGCAAGGAATCACGCCATCTCAGTACCCATATCGACCGCACTGCTGACGATGTCTACGCCTACGCGTCGGACCCGGCCAACCTGCCCGCGTGGGCCCATGGCCTGGGGGGATCCATCACCGAGATCGGGGAGCGCTGGGTCGCGGAATCATCCCCCATGGGACGGGTCGAGATCGCCTTCACGCCGCGCAACGAGCTGGGTGTACTCGACCACGACGTCACGCTGCCCTCCGGGGAGACCGTCTACAACCCGGTACGCGTGATCCGCAGCGACGCGGGGAGCGAAGTGGTGTTCACCCTCCGTCGCCGGCCGGAGATGAGCGACGCCGACTTCGACCGTGACGCCGACATGGTCTCCGCCGACCTGGCCCGCCTCAAGGAGCTGATGGAGTCCGCCTGAGGCCTTTCCGGCGGATCATGCGACCACCTCTGAGCCGGTCCGTCGGCATGGTCCCAGAAGGCAGCCATGCCTCCCAGCCGCGCGGAAAGCACGGGTGGGAGGCATGGCCGCGTGGGCTACTTCTTCTTGCCCTGGTTCTTGACCGCCTCGATCGCCGCCGCCGCCGCGTCCGGGTCGAGGTAGGTGCCGCCGGGGTTGAGCGGCTTGAAGTCGGCGTCCAGTTCGTAGGAGAGCGGGATGCCGGTGGGGATGTTGAGGCCCGCGATGTCGGCGTCGGAGATGCCGTCGAGGTGCTTGACCAGGGCGCGGAGCGAGTTGCCGTGGGCGGCGACCAGGACGACCCGGCCGGTCAGGAGGTCGGGGACGATCGAGTCGAACCAGTACGGGAGCATCCGCGCGACGACGTCCTTCAGGCACTCCGTCTGCGGGCGCAGCTCCGGCGGGAGGGTCGCGTAGCGCGGGTCGGAGAACTGGGAGTACTCGGCGTCGTTGGCGAGCGCCGGCGGCGGGGTGTCGTAGGAGCGGCGCCACAGCATGAACTGCTCCTCGCCGAACTCGGCGAGGGTCTGGGCCTTGTCCTTGCCCTGGAGGGCGCCGTAGTGGCGCTCGTTCAGGCGCCAGGAGCGGTTGACCGGGATCCAGAGGCGGTCGGCGGACTCCAGGGCGAGCTGCGCGGTGCGGATGGCGCGCTTCTGGAGGGAGGTGTGCACGACGTCGGGGAGCAGGCCGGCGTCCTTCAGCAGCTCACCGCCGCGCGTCGCCTCCTTCTCGCCCTTCGGGGTGAGGTTGACGTCCACCCAGCCGGTGAACAGGTTCTTCTCGTTCCACTCGCTCTCGCCGTGGCGGAGGAGGATCAGCTTGTACGGTGCGTCGGCCATGGGTCCGAGCGTAATCGACGCCCCGCGGCGCCCGCCCCCGGTGCCCGGTGGACGGACGGCGCGGGCCGGGTGTTAATCCAGTGGTCGCCGGGGCGACGGCTGAGTAAGGTGTGCTTGCTTGTTCGGTGCTTACATTTGCTCTACGGGGGGTCCATGCCAGCCGCCGGTCCGATACGTGCCGTCCGGGAGTCCGTCTCGGGGCTCCCCCGCGAGTTCTGGTGGCTGTGGACCAGCACCCTCGTCAACCGGCTCGGTGCCTTCGTCGCCACGTTCATGGCGCTGTACCTGACGCTGGACCGCGGCTACTCCGCCTCGTACGCGGGTCTCGTCGCCTCTCTGCACGGGCTGGGCGGGGTGATCTCCTCGCTGGCCGGCGGGGTGATGGCCGACCGGCTGGGGCGGCGGCCGACGCTGCTGGTGGCGCAGACGTCGACGGCCGCCTCCGTCGCGCTGCTCGGCTTCATGCGGGACCCGGTGGCCCTCGCGGCCGTCGCCTTCCTGGTGGGCGCGGCCTCCAACGCCTCGCGGCCGGCCGTGCAGGCGATGATGGCGGACATCGTGCGGCCCGAGGACCGGGTGCGGGCCTTCTCGTTGAACTACTGGGCGATCAACCTCGGGTTCGCCGTGTCGTCCATGGCGGCCGGGTTCATCGCGGAGTTCAGCTATCTCGCCGGGTTCCTGATCGAGGCGGGGATGACGCTGGTCTGCGCGGTCGTCGTCTTCCTGAAGGTGCCCGAGTCCCGGCCGAAGGTCCGGGCGGCCACGACCGACGAGGTTCCCGTGTCGCTCGGCACGGTGCTGCGCGACGGGCGGTTCATGAGCGTCGTGGGGTTGTCGTTCCTGGTGGCGCTGATCTTCCAGCAGGGGTCCGTGGGACTGCCGGTGGCGATGGGTGACGCCGGGTTCTCGGCGGCCGACTACGGCCTGGCCATCGCCGTCAACGGCCTGCTCATCGTCGTACTCCAGATCCCGGTGACCCGCTTCATCGAGCACCGCGATCCCCGGCGGTTGCTGATCGTGTCGTCACTGCTCGCCGGGTACGGGTTCGGGCTCACCGCCTTCGCCGGGTCGGTCGGCGTCTTCGCCCTCACGGTGTGCGTGTGGACCCTGGCCGAGGTCGTCAACGCGCCGACCCAGACGGGGCTGGTGGTCCAGCTCTCGCCGGCGCGGGGGCGCGGCCGGTACCAGGGCATGTACAGCATGTCCTGGTCCGTCGCCGCCCTCGTCGCGCCGCTGATGAGCGGTTTCGTCATCGACCGGTACGGCGCGGCCTGGCTGTGGGGCATGTGCGCGGTGATCGGCACGGTGGCCGGGTTCGGGTACGCGGTGCTGATGCGGCGCCTGCCTGCGGAGGCGTCCGTTGTCGCCGAGGGCGCCGCGCCTCCTGCCGAGCAGGAGGTCAGCCGGGCCTGAGGGGGACGGACCCGGTTACACCGCCCGCTTTCCGGCGATGGCGTCCAGGGACGTCACTTCCGTGCCGGTCAGGAACTGCTCGCGTTCGACCAGGAACCGATTGGTGTGCGACTGCTCCTCATGCGCCTCGAACGCGGACCGGTCGGCATACAACTCGTAGAAGACGCGGACCAGCGGCTCATCCACAGGAATGTGCATGACGTAGGTCAGCGTCTCTGGCTCTCGTGACTTGATCCCTGCCAAGGTCTCAGCACACAGGCCGTCAAAGGCGGTCTCCGCCTGCTGATCGCGCAACGTGAAGCGGACGACCAGCCCGAAGCCCTCACTCATGGGCGCTCCTTGCCAATGGCACTGACTCCGCCAGGTACTGACTCGTCACCGCATGCGATGCCCGCGCGACGTAACGTGGTCAGCAAGACCGACTCGCGGGGGTACGCCTTGCAGTTTCACGAAGAAGCCAGTATCGGGGACCGGGTGGCCCGGCTGCGTGTGCGTCGGAAGCTGACGCAGGAAGGACTCGCCGAACATGCCGGCCTGTCGGTCGACATCGTCCGCAAGCTCGAACAGGGAGTACGGCAGACCGCCCGCCTCGCCACCATCAACGCGTTGGCGCGTGCGCTGGACGTCGAACCGTCCGCTCTCCTCGGCCAGCCCGCCACCTTCGAGGTGCGTGGCGAGGAGGACCCGCCCTCTGTTCTCGCGCTGCGACAGGCCGTCTCACCCGTGTCCGATCTGATCGGCGAAGAAGAGGCGGAGCCGGAAGAGCCACCTGCAATCGCCCAGTTGCGGAACTCCCTGCGTTCGACCGAGCGCATTCGGCGCGAAGGACGCTTAGGAGAGATCGGCGCCCTGCTCCCCCAGTTGATCCGGGACGCCAAGGACGCAGCGCGGTCCCACAGCGGCACCGATGCGGCGGCAGCCCACTCCGTCCTCGCCGAGGCTTATCAGGTCGCCGCCACCACTTTCACCGCGCTCGGGAAGGAGGACGCGGCCTTCACCGCTCTGGAGCGTTCCATGGCCGCAGTCGCGAGGGCGGATGATCCTCATCTGGAATCGGTCGGCTACTCCAGCCTCGCATGGGTCCTCACCAAACAGGGCCGCCTGGCCGATGCCGAGCGAGTCGCACTGTCAGCAGCCGAGCGCATCGAGCCGGGCTTCAGGTCCCACCCCCTCGAACTCGCCCTGTGGGGAGTCCTGCTGCTCCGCGCCGCTACCGCTGCGGTCCGGCTGGAACGACGGGACGCCGTCCGGGAGCTCCTCAGCATGGCCAGGGCGGCGGCGGCCCGGATCGGGGTGGACCGGCTCGATTACGCGACACCCTTCGGCCCGACCAACGTGGGTGTGGCAGAGGTCAACTTCCTCGTGGAGATGGGGGACACCTCTGAGGCGCTCCGTGCGGCGCGTGCGGTGACCGGCCTGGCGTCACTGCCGCCGACGTGGCGTGCACGCTTCCATGTCGACCGCGCTCTCGCTCACGCGGACCTCAACAGGGACGGCGGCGCACTCCAAGCTCTCCTGGCGGCCGAGCGCGCGGCCCCGGAGTGGATGCGTTACCACTCCACGAGTCGCCGCCTGGTGACCGACCTGCGCAACCGGGAACGCCGTCGGACTTCGCCCGTCCTGGAACTCGCGGACCGTCTGAACATCGAGGGGTAGGACGTCCTGTCCCAGTCGGTCGGGGCAGTGGCACATGGCGTCACTGTCCGTACCGGTTCGCTCGCCCTAGCGTTACAGCGCCGTCATCGATGACGGACCCCCGCGACCGCTGACACGGCCCGGGGGCATGGCCCGCCTGAAGGAACCAGGTAGACATGCCGCACTGTATCGCCCGCCTCTGCGCGCTGCTGCTGAGACTGATGTTCCCTCCGCGCGGTCGGCACCGCGCCGTCTCGCGTCCCGTTCGCGTATCGCGACGGTCGGCCACCGCACCGAACGTCCGCACTGAGCCCCGCGTACATCACCGGCCGGCCGACCAGCCCCGCCTCCGAGGCAAGGACTCCCCTCTCGTACGCCCCTACCTCGTCGCCCCTGGCCAGCGGGAGCACCTGAAGCGTCGTCGGCAACGACAGCGTCAGTACCGCTGTCCCCATGTCGGCCCACGCCGGTTCCACGGGGTGACGGTCCAGGGCGTCGGGACGACCGGCGAAAGGGTGGCCGCGTGATGGACACCGACCCGACCACTCCCGCCCCGCGCCGGCTGACCCGTCTTCTGCCCTGGTCCGGCCCCGAAGGAAAGCCCTGCTACCTCATCACCGACGGCAGCGGAAGGGGTTACGTCTCCCGGGTCGCGGACCGGATCGAGTCCGTGCAGCTCGGGATGGGCGCCGAGTTGGTCAGCCACGCACAGGCGCTGCTCAGTACCCCCGAAGCGAGCGCCGGCGAGCTGAGGTTCCTCTCCGCCCGGCTGACCGAGGCTCTGCAAGACGCCCTCCGCGTCGCCGAGAGCCGCGGAGCGCGGCTGCCTGTACCCGATGCCGGCGATGAGCACAGCCCACGCGGAGACACCGACCTTCCGTCTGCCCGGTGAGGCCCACCCGACTTGTACGCATACTCCCTCTGCCATTGGAGGTCGCAATGCATCAGCTGATCGTCGCTCCGTTCCTCTCGGACTGCTTTGTCTTACGCCCGGGAAGCGCCGCAGGGATCAGGATCAAGCAACACCAATACGTGGAACTGCGCGATGCCACGACCAAGGGACCGATTCCCGAGTGGCTGCGCAAGGCCGCTCGGCGCCGCTGGCGGCTCGATCTCGGAGAAAGCCCGGCACGTGACGCGCTGTTGATCCGCTCTTCCTCTCCATACGGCCACGGTCGCGCCTCGTACGAGGTGAACAACGGGTGCAACTGGGCGTGCGGCCACTGCGTCTACGGCGACAAGGTGCACGAGGGTCTCGCATGGGAGCCTCGCGAGTGCCTGCTGCACATCCTGCGCGACGCGGGAATCGTGTGGATCGAACTCGGCGGGGGCGAGTGCACGATCGACAGCCACTTTCCGGAGACGTACGCGCTCGCGTACGACCTCGGGATGATGGTGGAGATCCTGACGAACGGGTCCACCCTGCACCGCCCGGCCATGCTCGACCTGCTCACCTCCCGGCGCCCGTACCGGGTGACGCTCAGCGTGTATGGCGCCACAGCACAGACCTTCGACGGCTTCACACAGCGCCGCGGCTCCTTCAACAACTTCATGCGCGGCCTCACCGCAGCCGCCGAGGCCGGTCTGCCGCTGTCCCTGAGCGTGATCATCACCCGCAGGAACGCCCACGAGGCCGAGGCCATGCGGGCACTCGCCCACCGCTACGCCTCGCGCGTCCGCGAGTACGCCCACATCTCCCCGACCTTCGCCGGCGGCGCCGAGCCCCTCGCTGAGCAGGTCCCGGAGCTCCTCGGCAAGGAATCCCCCTTCACTGGATGCGACGCCGGCCACACGTCCCTGAACGTGAACCCCTTCGGCTTGGCAACCGTCTGCAAGGTCTCCCGTGACCACCCGATACCACTGCTCAAAGAGGGTGTCGCGGGATTGGCGCGGCTCGGCGCCACCGCTGACCGGGCACTTCAGCGTCAGGACGCATGCACGAGCTGCGCCCTGCAGAAGAAGTGCACCACGTGCATGCCGGTCGTGAAGATGCACCGCCGAGCCGGCTCGCCTCTGAACCGCTACTGCCAGCACGCCTGAGAAAGGAAGCACGCCCATGGCCTGCCACAGCAGTGGAGATCACCGTACGGCCTGCCCCCGAGGACGAGTTCGAGTTCGTCGACCTCGACGAGATCGCCGGCGGCGACGTCATGAGGGGCTGCGGAGACGACAACCCGTACAACTGAGCCGCCCCCGTCCTGAGGCCGCCCGCCCCGCGCGAGCGGCCTCGCGTGTACCGCCCGACCACCTACACTCCCGCCGTGGTGACCATGAGACTGCAATGGCAAGACCTGCCCAACGCCACCCGTGAGGCCGTCGAGGCCCGTACCGGCCCTGTCTACGCAGCAGAAACCGCCAGCAGGGGACTCAACAGCGAGATCGCCGCCACCCTCGACACCCGCGCCGGTCGTGTCTTCGTCAAGGGAATGAACACCGACCACCCTCGCGCGTGGACACAGACCCGCGAGGCCACGATCAACCCCTATGTGGCGCCTCTCGCCCCACGCCTGCTCTGGCGGATCAACGATGGGACTTGGGACCTGCTCGGTTTCGAGCACCTCGACGGCCGGCCCGCGGACTACCGCCCGCACTCCGTCGACCTGCCGCTCGTCGCCGAGGCGATCATTACCCTTTCCGGCGTCCGGGCCCCGGTCGGCCTGGAACTCAAGCACATCGAGCAGCGCCTCGCGGACTACATCGACGACCCCCATGACGCCGAGTTGCTGCGCGGTAAGACGTTGCTGCACACCGATTGGCACCCCGACAACGTCCTGATCGCGGACAACGCCGCCCGCGTCGTCGACTGGGCATGGCCGACACGCGGCGCCGCATGGATCGACGCGGCCTGTTGGGTCGTCTGGCTCACCTCAGCCGGCCACACGCCCGCAGCCGCTGAACAGTGGGCCGCCAAGACGCCCGCGTGGTCCAGCGCGCCCCGGCGTGCCCTCGACGCCTTCGCGACCGCTCAAGAGCGGCTCTGGGCCGGTATCGCCGCGGACGCAACCGACATCGCGTGGATTCAAGATCTCGCCGCCGCAGCCGGCCAAGGGGCCGCCTACCGTCGTTCTTGAGGAGGCGCGCCCATGCCGGACCCGCTCATTCACCCGCACAAGACACTCACCACCCGCGAGGGCACGTCGGTCGAGATCGACACGGACATGGTTCCCACCATCCGTGAACTGTGGCGCCTCGACTACACGACGCTCGCCTGCTGCCAAGACGTCGGCGAGGCAACCGCAGGTGTCCGGGCACAAGCCGAGAAGCCCCTCAGTTACGGCGCCGACGGGTTCATCGCCCACCACCCTCGGTTGGGCCTTGGTCAAGCTCCCGATCACCGACGCTGTGCGCCTCGTTGCCTTGCTCTCGCAAGCGCCGGCGTTCGCCGACCGGGTCAGCCACCGATGGCGCCCCGGTTCCTGGCGTATGAATGTCCCCCTTGTACCGGAGGGACTCGACGCGGCCGCCCTGCTGCACTTCCCTCGCAAGCAGCTACCCGAACTCGCCGGGTTCCTCGAACGGCAGTAAGGCACCCTGCCCACGAGTCCGCCGGTCGGCCCCAAGGCCGGCGGGCGGACTCATGCCCCGCCGGTCCCGTAGCGCCATCGAATACTTCGGCCAGGTAATCCATAGGTCTACTGTCACGACGCCGAGGGTGCCGCGGCAGAGACAGCTCACGCGTCTGGCCGAGTCCCTGACGGACGTTCTCCGTATCGCCGAGAGCCGCGGAGCTCGGCATTTCCTATCGAGCCACTCGGTGACGGAGGTAGACAACCCCTGAGCCGAAAGTCCGGGTCTCGACGAGTTCGAGGTCCACCCGGCGTTCGTGCCGGGGGAAGAACGGGACGCCGCCGCCGACCAGCACCGGGTAGAGGATGGTCCGGTACTCGTCGATCAGGCCCGCCGCGGCCACGTCGGCGGCGAGGGTCGCGCCGCCGATCGCGATGTCGCCCTCCCCCGGCTCGGCCCGCCACCGCTCGATCTCCTGCGCCGGGTCGCCGGAGGCCAGGCGGGCGTTGCCCTGAACCGCCGTGAGGGAGTGGGAGAACACCACCTTGGGGAGCGGCTTCCACAGCGCGGTCCATTCGCGCGTCGACGCGTCGAGCGACGGGTCCTGGTCGGCGGTCTCCCAGTACAGCATCGTCTCGTACAGCCGTCGGCCCAGGAGGTGGACGCCGACGTCTCGGATCTCGTCGATCCAGAAGCGGAAGACGTCGTCGTCGGGTTCCGACCAGTCGAAGCGGCCGTCCGGTCCGACGATGTAGCCGTCGAGTGAGACATTCATCGAATAGGTCACGCTGCGCATCGGGGGCCTCCTCGGTGACGGTTTCGACCGTAGTCCCTCCTCAAGCGCCTCGGGCGGAACTCACGGATGCATCCGCGCCCCCTTCAGCACCTTGTCCACCGCGTTCCTCGGCCCGTACACCGCGAGGCCCACCAGGTCCAGGTCGGCGGTGGGGACGGCGCGTACCGCCGCGCGGTTGTCGCGGTCGTTGCCGGTGGTGAAGAGGTCGGCGGTGAAGACGGAGCGGGGCAGGGCGCGGGTCAGGGCGCGGGTGTGGGCCGTCTTCAGGGTCTCCTTCGTGCCCTCGAAGACCAGGACCGGCTGCCGGAACATGGGGAGGTAGGGGACGCCGTCCGCGTCCTCGTACGGCTCGCCGACCACCTCGGGGACCTGCGGGCCCAGGCCGCTGACCAGGAACGCGGTCACGTTCAGGCGCTGCCAGGTCTCCAGGTCCGCGCGGAGCAGTACGGCGATCTTGGTGTCGAAGCGGACGGGTTCGGTGTCAGTCGTGCCTTCCATGATGCGAGCATGGCGGCCGGTCCGCGGACCGGTCTTGTACGTTTTTTGCATGGCCGCACCCAGGAGCGCACGCGGGGACGGAACCGCCGTCTCCGCCTGGCGTCCGCGCGTCCCGGGCGTCGTGGAGGTCTTCCACGCCCGGTTCACCGAGTACGCCTACCCGATGCACGTGCACGAGGCGTGGACGCTGCTGATCGTGGACGACGGGGCCGTACGGTACGACCTGGACCGGCACGAGCACGGCACCCCGCACGACACGGTGACCCTGCTGCCGCCGCACGTCCCGCACAACGGCTCCCCCGCCACACCGGGCGGCTTCCGCAAGCGGGTGCTGTACCTCGACGGCTCCCGGCTGGGGGACGATCTGATCGGGCCGTCGGTGGACCGGCCGGATGTGCGCGACCCCGTGCTGCGGCGCAGGGTGGGGCAGCTGCACGCCGCGTTGGCGCGGCCCGGGGAGGCGCTGGAGGCGGAGAGCCGGCTGACGTTGATCGGGGAGCGGCTGCGTACGCATCTGCGGCCGGCCGGCGCCCGGCCCGCGCGCCGGGATCCCGTGCTCGCGCGGCGGCTGCGCGAACTGCTCGACGAGCGGCTCGTCGAGGGGCTCAGCCTGGAGGAGGCCACGGCGCTGCTGCCGGCCCATCCGGCCCATCTGGTACGGGCGTTCAGCGGGGCGTACGGGATCGCGCCGCACCAGTACCTGATGTCCCGCCGGGTGGACCGGGCCCGGCGGCTGCTGCTCGCGGGCGACGCCCCGGCCGACGTGGCCACCGCCACCGGCTTCTACGACCAGGCCCATCTGACCCGGCACTTCAAGAAGCTGGTGGGGGTGACCCCCGGCCGTTACCGGACCAGTACGGCCACGGTGCTCACTTGACGTCGACGTAGTCCCCGGCGGCCGTCGCGCCGCCCGTGGTGGACGTCTCGCCGAACGTCCAGCGCCAGTAGCCGTCCGTGGACGCCTTGACCGTGGTCTTCAGGTCGCCGGCGGAGTTCGCGCGGACGGTCTTGACCGTGGCGTAGGTGCTGGTGCCGGCCTTGCGGAACTGGAGTTTGGCCAGCTTGCCGGCGTAGCCGGTGTACTTGTGCCTGACCCAGTCGGCGCTGGTGGCCCTGCCGGTGACGGTGAGGGTCTTGCCCTTGGCGACCGGTTCCGGGGAGGCGTTGACGGTGGCCTTCGCGGCCCGCTTGACCGGGACGGTGCCGAGGCCGGTCAGGTACTCCTCCGCCTTCACACTGCCGCTCTTGGTCCACAGCATGGCGTGGACGGCGAGCTTCCAGGTGGTGGCGTCGTTGTTGGAGTCCAGCCGGTAGGGCGGGTCGATGTAGAGGGCGCCCTCGCAGTCCGCCGCGCGGGTGCCGTCCTCGTAACAGGTGTACGAGCCCGCGTAGATGCCGCCGGACTCGGCGCCCTTGGCGGCGGTGGTGCCGTGGTACAGGAACGGATCGAAGTCCACGGTGCTCATGGAGTACCCCGCGGGCCAGCTGACGTGGAAGCTGATGGTCGGTTCGACCTCGGCGGTGGTGCCCACGACGATGGGCTTGCCCTTGTTCAGGACCACCTGGGACACCGATACGCCGGTGTCTGCGGCCTCCGCGGCCGGGGCGGTGAACGCCGCGAGGGCGAGCGCTCCCGCGAGCGCCGCGGCCACGGTGCCGGTTCTGCCTGTGCTCATGCACGGCCTCTCACTGGTAGGGAGTGTGAAATCGCCGCAGATCAACAGGCTGTTCAGCCGGCGTCGTCCCCGGTGGGGCGCTGGGTGAGCGACCTGAACGCGTCCAGGTTGCGGGTCGGCTCACCGCGTGCCGTGCGCCACTCGTACTCCTTGCGGATCGCGCTCGCGAAGCCCAGCTCCAGCAGGGTGTTGAAGGCGCCGTCGGCGGCCTCCAGGACCTGGCCGAGCAGGCGGTCGATCTCGTCGGGGGTGACGGCGGGGAGGGGGAGGCGGGCGGTGACGTAGATGTCGCCGAGGCGGTCGACGGCGTAACTGACGCCGTAGAGCTTGAGGTTGCGTTCCAGCAGCCAGCGGTGGACCCCCGGCTCGTTCTCGTCGGGGTGGCGGATGACGAAGGCGTTGAGGGAGAGGGAGTGGCGGCCGGCGATCAGGGAGACGGTGGTGGAGAGCTTGCGGGTGCCGGGGAGCGTGACGACGTAGCTGCCGGGCTCGGGGCTCTCCCACTCCAGGCCGGCGTCCCGCAGGGCCTCCTCGACGGTCCGCGCCGCCGTCCGTTGTGCATCGTCAGCCATGGTGGGAGGGTACGCGACGGCGGTGGGACTGCATGGCGGCCGCGTAGACGTCGGCGGTGGCGGCGGCGGCCGTGTCCCAGCCGAAGGACCGCGCGTGCCGGGCGGCGGCGTCGCCCATGCGGGGCACGAGTTCGGGGTTGTCGGCGAAATCGCGCAGTACGCGCGCGTACGCGGCCGGATCGTGGCCGTTCACCAGGAAGCCGGTCCGCCCGTCGCGCACCGCGACCGGCAGGCCGCCGACCGCCGCGGCGAGCACCGGGGTGCCGGCCGCCTGCGCCTCTATGGCGACCAGGCCGAAGGACTCGCTGTAGGACGGCATCACCAGCACGGACGCGGCCCGGAACCAGTCGGCGAGCTGGTCCTGTCCGACGGGCGGGCGGAACCGTACGACGTCCGCGATGCCGAGCCGGGCCGCCAGCTTCTGCAGGCCCTCCGGTTTGGCGAGGCCGCTGCCGCTGGGGCCGCCCACGACGGGGACGACGACGCGGGAGCGCAGCTCGGGTCGCTCGGTGAGCAGGACGGCTACGGCGCGCAGGAGGACGTCGGGGGCCTTGAGGGGCTGTATACGGCCCGCGAAGAGCGGGATCAGCGCGTCCTGCGGCAGGCCGAGGCGGGCGCGGGCGGCGGCGCGGCCGTCGGCGGGGCGGAACCGGTCGAGGTTGACGCCGGGGTGGACGACGGCCACGCGCGCGGGGTCGGCGGCGTAGTGCCGGACCAGCTCGCCGGCCTCCTCCTGGGTGTTGGCGATCAGTCGGTCGGAGGCGGTGACGATCTGGGTCTCGCCGATGACCCGGGCGGCGGGTTCGGGGGTGTCGCCCTCGGCCAGGTTGGCGTTCTTGACCTTGGCCATGGTGTGCATGGCGTGCACCAGGGGGGCGCCCCAGCGCTGGGCGGCGAGCCAGCCGACGTGGCCGGAGAGCCAGTAGTGCGAGTGGACGAGGTCGTAGTAGCCGGGGCGGTGGCCGGCCCACGCCTGCATCACGCCGTGCGTGAAGGCGCACAGCTGGGCCGGGAGGTCCTCCTTGGCGAGGCCCTCGTAGGGGCCGGCGTCGACGTGCCGGACCAGGACGCCGGGGGACAGCTCCACGGTCGGCGGGAGGGCGGCGGTGGTCGCCCGGGTGAAGACCTCGACCTCGATGTTGATCGCGGCCAGGCGCTGCGCCAGTTCCACGATGTAGACGTTCATGCCGCCGGCGTCGCCGGTTCCCGGCTGGTGCAGCGGTGAGGTGTGCACGGAGAGCATGGCGACGCGACGGGGCCTGCGACGGGGCCGCAGGCGCGCGGGGGCCGCCGCCGAGCGACGCCCGAGCCTGCCGGCGTACTGGCTCACGGGGCGTTCCTCCTTGCTGCGGGCGGCCGGTCCGAGGGCGCGCCTCGCCCTCCACGGGAGTGCAACGCGGGAGCGCGGTGCCTCATTCCGGTTTCCTTGCTTTTACCGAATCATTACCATCCATCGCTCAACCGTTCGATGCGTGGCTGCGTACGGGCCTGTCCGGACGTTCGCGTTCCCGTTCCGGACACCCCGGGTGTCCCCGATGGCCCCGGCACACGACCGGCGGCTCCGCTCCGGAACCGCCGCTTACCCTCGTAGGCATGCCACCCCGCGCCGTGTCCCTCCCCCACCCCCGGACCCGTTCGGCGAGCGGGGGGACCCGCGCCGTGGGCACGGTCACGCGCGGGACGACCAATCCGAACCGGCTGCGCCGCATGGACCGGTGGATCGCGGCCACCCACGGCGCCGAACTGCGCCGGGCCGGCGATCCGGTCGCCGTCGACCTCGGGTACGGGGCGGCGCCCTGGACCGCCGTCGAGCTGCTGCACCGGCTGCGCGGCGTGGCGCCACGCGCGCGTGTCGTGGGCGTCGAGATCGACCCGGCGCGGGTCGCGGCGGCGGAGCCGTACGCGCGCGAGGGCCTCGTCTTCCGGCACGGCGGCTTCGAGATCCCGCTCCCCGGGCGACCCCTGCTGGTCCGCGCGGCGAACGTGCTGCGCCAGTACGACGAGGCCGAGGTCGCCGCGGTGTGGCGCCGGCTGTGCGCGCGGCTCGCCCCGGCGGCCGGGCACTCCCGGGGCGGACTGCTGGTCGAGGGCACCTGCGACGAGATCGGGCGGCGGCACGTGTGGGTGGCGCTGGGGCCCGAGGGGCCGCGCACGGTCACCTTCGCGACCCGCCTCGGCTCCCTGGACCGCCCCTCGGACCTGGCCGAACGGCTGCCGAAGGCGCTGATCCACCGCAACGTCCCCGGCGAGCCGGTCCACGCCTTCCTGCGCGACTTCGACCGCGCCTGGGCCGCCGCCGCGCCCTACGCCTCCTACGGCGCCCGTCAGCGCTGGATGCGCGCGGTGCGGGACCTCACGGCCGACTGGCCGGTGACGGACGGGCCGGCGCGGTGGCGGCAGGGGGAAGTGACGGTGCGGTGGGGGGCGTTGGCGCCGCGCGGGTGACCTCATCGGGGCGACAGGGCGATGGGATGCCGGGAACGATCGTTTCGTGCCGTTCGTCACATGGGCGGGAGGCGTGGTGCGGCTCGGGGGTGGGAGGTGCCTGGGGGGCGAGGTGCGGC
>NZ_JAGGOO010000025.1 GCF_018614415.1 Streptomyces sp. ISL-12 | reverse complement strand
TCCGAGGCAGCCGCCGCGGTCGTGGACGCACGGCGAGCCCCCGGCGTGGGCGTCGCGGTCGGGGCCGTGCGGTGGCCCTCCAGGGTGGCCGTTGTGGTCGGGGTCATGCCGCGGCCCTCCCCGTGGCCGCCGCCATCACGGTCTCCTCGGTGGCCTCGTCGCGGGAGATCTCGGCGGTCAGCCGGCCCTCGTGCATCACGAGGACCCGGTCGGCCATGCCGAGCACCTCCGGCAGGTCGGAGGAGATCATCAGGACGGCGACGCCGTCGGCGGCCAGCTGGCTCAGCAGCCGGTGCACCTCGGCCTTGGTGCCGACGTCGATGCCTCGGGTGGGCTCGTCGACGATCAGTACCTTGGGGCCGGTGGCGAGCCACTTGGCGAGGACGACCTTCTGCTGGTTGCCGCCGGACAGGGTGCCGACGGCGTCCGCGATCCGGGCGTACTTCACCTGGAGCTTGACGGCCCAGTCGAGGCTGCGGCTGCGCTCGGCGCCGCGGTCCATCAGTCCGGCCCGGACGGTGGTGCGGAGTCCGGTGAGCCCGATGTTCCGCTCGATGGACATGTCCATCACCAGCCCCTGGGCGCGCCGGTCCTCGGGGACCAGGGCGAGGCCCGCGGCCATGGCCGTCGACGGCGCGCCGTTGACCAGTGCGCGGCCATCCACCTCGACCTCCCCGGCGTCCCAGCGGTCCACGCCGAACACCGCGCGGGCGACCTCGGTGCGCCCGGCGCCGACCAGTCCGGCCAGGCCCACGATCTCGCCGCGCCGCACCTCGAAGGAGACGTCGGTGAAGACGCCCTCGCGGGTCAGCCGGCGCACGCTGAGGGCGACCTCGCCGGGGGTGACCTCCTGCTTCGGGTACAGCTCGTCGAGGTCGCGGCCGACCATGCGGCGCACCAGGTCGTCCTCGGTCATGCCGTCGAGCAGCTCGCTGGAGATCCAGGCGCCGTCGCGCAGGGTGGTGACCCGCTTGCAGATCTGGAAGATCTCCTCCAGCCGGTGGGAGATGAACAGCACCGCGGCGCCCTCTTCGCGCAGGGTGCGTACGACGCCGAAGAGGCGGGCCACCTCGCTGCCGGTGAGGGCGGCGGTCGGCTCGTCCATGATCAGGACGCGGGCGTCGAAGGAGAGCGCCTTGGCGATCTCCACGATCTGCTGGTCGGCGATGGACAGGCCGCGCGCCGGGCGGTCGGGATCGAGGTCGACACCGAGGCGGCGCATCAGGTCGGCGGTGGTGGCGTGGGTGGCCTTGTGGTCGATCCGGCCGAGGGCGCGCCGCGGCTGGCGGCCCATGAAGATGTTCTCGGCGATCGACAGGTCGGGGAAGAGGGTCGGCTCCTGGTAGATGACGGCGATGCCGGCATCGCGGGCGTCGCCGGGGCCGTGGAAGACGACGGGTTCACCGTCGAGCAGCACCTGGCCGGCGTCGGGGCGGTGGACTCCGGCGAGCGTCTTGATGAGGGTCGACTTGCCCGCGCCGTTCTCACCGGCGAGGGCGTGCACCTCCCCGGGGAACAGCTCCAGGGAGACGTCCCGCAGGGCACGGACCGCGCCGAAGGACTTGGACACGTCCTTCAATGCGAGAACCGGGGCCGGACCCGTATCGGACGGGTGGGTCATGGGGGCTCCTCGACGACGCCGGCGGGACGGCCCTCACGGCGTCGTGAAAGGTTTCAACTGGGTTGCCGGGACGTTAGGCAGGTGGGGCATGTCACGTCAATGGGTCCGCGTCGAAAAACTTTCGATAGCCGAAGGTCACGACAGGATCACGGCGAGCCCGGTCCCTCAGAAGGGTTGACACCCCTTCGGGAGCCTCATAGCTTCGCGTTCTGAATCGTTTCACCCATGGTCGTACGCATGGACGGTGCGACCCGACATCAGGAGCCGACGTGACCGAGCTCGCCGCGGTGAAGGCCGCGCTGAAGACCCAGGCTGTCGAGACGCCGTCGTGGGCGTACGGGAACTCGGGCACCCGGTTCAAGGTGTTCGCACAGGCCGGTGTGCCGCGCTCCCCGTTCGAGAAGCTCGACGACGCCGCGAAGGTCCACGAGTTCACGGGCGTGGCGCCGACCGTCGCCCTGCACATCCCGTGGGACACGGTCGACGACTACGCCGCGCTGGCCGAGTACGCCGAGAAGCGGGGCGTGAAGGTCGGGGCGATCAACTCCAACACCTTCCAGGACGACGCCTACAAGCTGGGCAGCGTCTGCCACCCCGACGCGGCGGTGCGCCGCAAGGCGGTGGACCACCTGCTGGAGTGCGTCGACATCATGGACGCCACCGGCTCCAGGGACCTGAAGCTGTGGTTCGCCGACGGGACCAACTACCCCGGCCAGGACGACATCCGCGGGCGGCAGGACCGGCTGGCCGAGGCGCTGGCCGAGGTGTACGAGCGGCTCGGGGACGACCAGCGGATGCTGCTGGAGTACAAGTTCTTCGAGCCGGCCTTCTACTCGACGGACGTCCCGGACTGGGGCACGGCGTACGCGCACTGCCTGAAGCTCGGTGAGAAGGCGCAGGTCGTCGTGGACACCGGGCACCACGCGCCGGGCACCAACATCGAGTTCATCGTGGCGACGCTGCTGCGGGAGGGGAAGCTCGGCGGGTTCGACTTCAACTCCCGGTTCTACGCGGACGACGACCTGATGGTCGGGGCGGCCGACCCGTTCCAGCTCTTCCGGATCATGTACGAGGTGGTGCGCGGGGGCGGGTTCTCGTCGGACGTGGCGTTCATGCTCGACCAGTGCCACAACATCGAGGCGAAGATCCCGGCGATCATCCGGTCCGTGATGAACGTCCAGGAGGCCACGGCGAAGGCGCTGCTGGTGGACCGGGACGCGCTGGTCGCGGCGCAGGCTTCGGGGGATGTGCTGGAGGCCAACGCCGTTTTGATGGACGCGTACAACACGGATGTGCGGCCGTTGCTGCGGGAGGTTCGTGAGGAGATGGGGCTGGACCCGGAGCCTCTGAAGGCGTACAAGGCGTCGGGGTGGGCGGAGAAGGTTGTCGCGGAGCGGATCGGCGGGGAGCAGGCCGGGTGGGGGGCGTGAGCGGCTGCCGGGTTCTGTGACGTCGCGGGCTGCGGGCCGGGTGTGGCCGGCCGCGCAGTTCCCCGCGCCCCTTCGATACTCATCCCTCGTTTGAAAAGGACTGGAAGACATGGCACCGCACCCCGAAGCCGAGGCGCTGATCGCTCGTTCCCATCGGCTCGGTTCCGACCCGCGGAACACCAACTACGCGGGAGGCAACGCCTCCGCCAAGGGCACCGAGACCGACCCCGTCACCGGGGGTGATGTGGAGCTGATGTGGGTCAAGGGGTCCGGTGGTGACCTCGGGACGCTGACCGAGGCGGGGCTCGCCGTGCTGCGGCTGGACCGGATGCGGGCGCTCAAGGACGTCTACCCGGGTGTCGAGCGCGAGGACGAGATGGTCGCCGCGTTCGACTACTGCCTGCACGGCAAGGGCGGGGCGGCTCCGTCCATCGACACCGCCATGCACGGGCTCGTCGAGGCCGCGCACGTGGACCACCTCCACCCCGACTCCGGTATCGCGCTGGCCTGCGCGGCGGACGGCGAGAAGCTGACCGCCGAGTGCTTCGGCGACACGGTCGTGTGGGTGCCGTGGCGGCGGCCCGGTTTCCAGCTCGGACTGGACATCGCGGCGGTGAAGGAGGCCAACCCGCAGGCGATCGGCTGTGTGCTCGGCGGACACGGCATCACCGCCTGGGGCGACACCTCCGAGGAGTGCGAGCGCAACTCGCTGCACATCATCCGCACCGCCGAGGAGTTCCTGGCGGAGCGGGGCAAGGCGGAGCCGTTCGGGCCCGTGCTCGACGGGTACGAGCCGCTGCCCGAGGCCGAGCGGCGCCGGCGGGCCGCGGCGCTGGCGCCGTACGTCCGGGCGATCGCCTCCCAGGACCGGCCGCAGGTCGGCCACTTCACCGACTCCGACGTGGTGCTGGACTTCGTCTCCCGCGCCGAGCACCCGCGGCTGGCGGCGCTGGGCACCTCCTGCCCGGACCACTTCCTGCGCACCAAGGTCCGCCCGCTGGTCCTGGACGTCGCGCCGGGCGCGCCGCTGGAGGAGGCGATCGCGCGGCTGAAGGAGCTGCACACCGCCTACCGCGAGGAGTACGCCGCCTACTACCAGCGGCACGCCGAGCCCGGCTCCCCCGCGATGCGCGGCGCCGACCCGGCGATCGTGCTGGTGCCGGGCGTGGGCATGTTCTCCTTCGGCAAGGACAAGCAGACGGCGCGGGTGGCCGGCGAGTTCTACGTCAACGCGATCAACGTGATGCGGGGGGCCGAGGCGGTCTCGACGTACGCGCCGATCGAGGAGTCGGAGAAGTTCCGCATCGAGTACTGGGCCCTTGAGGAGGCCAAGCTCCAGCGGATGCCGAAGCCCAAGCCGCTCGCGACGCGCGTCGCGCTGGTGACCGGCGCGGGCAGCGGGATCGGCAAGGCGATCGCGCACCGGCTGGTGGCCGAGGGCGCGTGTGTCGTGATCGCGGACCTCAACGGGGACAACGCGGCGCAGGTGGCCGAGGAACTGGGCGGCGCGGACAAGGCCGTCGCCGTGACGGTCGACGTGACGGACGAGGAGCAGATCGCCGCCGCGTTCCGGGACGCCGTGCTGGCGTTCGGCGGGGTCGACCTGGTGGTCAACAACGCCGGCATCTCCATCTCCAAGCCGCTGCTGGAGACCACGGCCAAGGACTGGGACCTCCAGCACGACATCATGGCGCGCGGTTCGTTCCTGGTGTCGCGGGAGGCGGCCCGGGTGATGATCGCCCAGGAACTGGGCGGTGACATCGTCTACATCGCGTCCAAGAACGCCGTCTTCGCCGGTCCGAACAACATCGCCTACTCCGCCACCAAGGCCGACCAGGCCCACCAGGTGCGCCTCCTCGCGGCCGAGCTGGGCGAGCACGGCATCCGCGTCAACGGCGTCAACCCCGACGGTGTGGTGCGCGGTTCGGGCATCTTCGCGGGCGGCTGGGGCGCCAAGCGGGCCGCCGTCTACGGGGTGCCGGAGGAGAAGCTCGGCGAGTTCTACGCCCAGCGCACGCTGCTCAAGCGCGAGGTGCTCCCGGAGCACGTGGCGAACGCCGTGTTCGCGCTGACCGGCGGTGACCTGACGCACACCACCGGCCTGCACGTCCCGGTCGACGCCGGCGTCGCCGCCGCGTTCCTGCGATGAGCACGTCCGTGATCTCGTACGCCGCGGTCGACCTCGGCGCGTCAAGTGGGCGCGTCATGGTCGGCCGCGTCGGCCCCGACACCCTGGAGCTGACCGAGGCGCACCGCTTCCCCAACCGGCCGGTGCGGGTGCCCGAGGGGCTGCGCTGGGACGTGCTGGGGCTGTACGCCGGGGTACTGGAGGGGCTGCGGGCGGCCGGTCAGGTGGCGTCCGTCGGTGTGGACAGCTGGGCCGTGGACTACGGCCTGCTGGACGCGGACGGCGCGCTGCTCGGCAACCCGGTGCACTACCGCGACGCCCGCACCGAGGGCGTCGCGGAGAAGGTGTGGGCGAGTGTGCCGGCCGCCGAGCTGTACGCGGCGACCGGGTTGCAGTACGCGCCGTTCAACACGCTGTACCAGTTGACGGCCGCCCGCTCCACCGATCAACTGACGTACGCCAAACGGCTGTTGATGATCCCCGATCTGCTGACGTACTGGCTGACCGGTGAGCAGGGCACGGAGCTGACCAACGCCTCCACCACCCAGCTGATCGACCCGCGCACCCGCGACTGGGCGTACGACGTCGCCGAACGGCTCGGCATCGACCTCGGGCTCTTCCCGCCGCTGCGGCTGCCCGGTGATCCGGCGGGTGTGCTGCGGCCGGAGGTGCTGGAGGAGACCGGGCTGAGCGGGCCGGTGCCGGTGACGGCGGTCGGCTCGCACGACACCGCCTCGGCGGTGGCCGCCGTACCGGCGACGGACGAGCGGTTCGCGTACATCTGCACCGGCACCTGGTCGCTGGCCGGTCTTGAGCTGACCGCGCCGGTGCTGACGGAGGAGAGCCGCGCCGCCAACTTCACCAACGAACTGGGGCTGGACGGCACGGTCCGCTACCTGCGCAACATCATGGGGCTGTGGCTGCTCCAGGAGTGCCTGCGGGCCTGGGGCGAGACAGACCTGGGCGAGCTGCTGCGGGCGGCGGGCGAGGTGCCCGAGCTGCGGTCGGTGGTCGACGCCGGGGACGCGGCGTTCCTGGCGCCGGGCCGGATGCCGGAGCGGATCGCCGAGGCGTGCCGGGCGTCCGGGCAGCCGGTACCGGTCACGCCCGCCGAGATCACCCGGTGCATCCTGGACTCCCTCGCCCTGGCCCACCGCAAGGCGGTCGAGGACGCGCAGCGGCTCACCGGGCACCCGGTGGACGTCGTGCACGTCGTCGGCGGCGGGGCGCGCAACGCGCTGCTGTGCCAGCTGACCGCCGACGCCTGCGGGCTGCCGGTGGTGGCCGGTCCGGCGGAGGCCGCCGCGCTCGGCAACGTCCTCGTCCAGGCCCGGGCCGGCGGTCCGGTCGGTGACCTGGCCGGCATGCGCGACCTGCTGGTCCGTACCCAGCGGCCGGTCCGCTACGAGCCGCGCGGGGACGCCGCCCGCTGGCGGGCCGCCGAGGCCCGGCTCGCCGACCGGTGACCGGGGCCTGTCCCGGGTCCCGGCCCGCGCACTACCCTTTTCCCGTCCGATGATCAACAGCAAGGAGCCGCGATGCGTGTCGCCCTGTTCCTGACCTGCGTCAACGACACGCTCTATCCCGATACCGGGCGCGCGGTGGTGAAACTGCTGACCAGGCTGGGCGTCGACGTCGACTTCCCGGCCGGGCAGACCTGCTGCGGGCAGGCGCACTACAACACCGGTTACCGGCACGAGGCGGAGCCGCTGGCCCGGCACTTCTCCGAGGTCTTCCAGGAGTACGAGGCGATCGTGACGCCCTCGGGGTCCTGCGGGGCGATGGTGCGGGAGCTGTACCCGCGGATGGGCGAGCGGGCGCGGGCCGAGGGCCGCGGGAACTCCCTCGCGGCCACGCTGGCGCCGGTGGTGCCGAAGACGTACGAGCTGACGGAGTTCCTGGTGGACGTGCTGGGGGTGACGGACGTCGGGGCGTACTACCCGCACACGGTGACGTACCACCCCACCTGTCACGGGCTGCGGTCCCTGGGGCTCGGCGAGCGGCCGCTGACGCTGCTGCGCGCCGTGAAGGGCCTCGACCTGGTCGAGCTGCCGGGCGCGGAGGAGTGCTGCGGGTTCGGCGGCACCTTCGCCGTGAAGAACTCCGACGTCTCCCTGGCGATGGGCACCGACAAGGTCCGCAACGCCGAGTCGACCGGCGCCGAGGTGCTGTGCGCGGCCGACAACTCCTGTCTGATGCACATCGGCGGGACGATGACCCGGCTGCGGACCGGCATGCGGCCGGTGCACATCGCCGAGATCCTGGCGAGCACGGAGGAGGAACCGGCGGTATGAGCGGCACATTCGTGGGGATGCCTGCGTTTCCCCCGCCCGCCCACCCGGCCTTCCCGAAGGCCGCGCACGAGGCGGTGCGGAACACGACGCTGCGGGGCAACCTGCGCCACGCCACGCACACCATCCGCGCCAAGCGGGCCAAGGCCGTCGCCGAGGTCGAGGACTGGGCCGAGCTGCGCGAGGCCGGCAAGCGGATCAAGGACCACACGCTGCGCCACCTCGACCGCTACCTGGAGCAGGTGGAGGAGTCGGTGACGGCGGCGGGCGGCATCGTCCACTGGGCCGCCGACGCCGCCGAGGCCAACCGGATCGTCACCGATCTGGTCAAGGCGACCGGCGAGACGGAGGTCGTCAAGGTCAAGTCGATGGCCACGCAGGAGATCGGTCTCAACGAGGCCCTCGAAGCGGAGGGCATCCGCGCCTACGAGACCGATCTCGCCGAGCTGATCGTGCAGTTGGGCAAGGACCGCCCCTCGCACATCCTGGTCCCCGCGATCCACCGCAACCGGGGTGAGATCCGGGAGATCTTCGAGCGGGAGATGAGCGAGTGGGGCCGCCCGGCCCCCGAGGGCCTGACCGACACCCCCGCCGAACTGGCGGAGGCGGCCCGGCTGCACCTGCGGGAGAAGTTCCTGCGCGCCAAGGTCGGCATCTCCGGCGCCAACTTCGTGGTCGCCGAGACCGGCACCCTGGTCGTCGTGGAGTCCGAGGGCAACGGCCGGATGTGCCTGACCCTGCCCGAGACGCTGATCTCGGTGGTCGGCATCGAGAAGACCGTGCCGACCTGGCGGGACCTGGAGGTCTTCCTCCAGACCCTGCCCCGCTCCTCCACCGCCGAGCGGATGAACCCTTACACCTCGACCTGGACCGGCACCACGGACGGCGACGGCCCGAGCGCCTTCCACCTGGTGCTCCTCGACAACGGCCGCACCGACACCCTCGCCGACGAGGTCGGCCGCCAGGCGCTGCGCTGCATCCGCTGCTCGGCCTGCCTGAACGTCTGCCCGGTGTACGAGCGGGCCGGCGGCCACGCCTACGGGTCGGTGTACCCGGGCCCGATCGGCGCCATCCTCAGCCCCCAGCTGCGGGGCACCGGCAGCGAGATCGACGCCTCCCTGCCGTACGCCTCCTCGCTGTGCGGGGCCTGCTACGAGGTGTGCCCGGTCGCCATCGACATCCCCGAGGTGCTGGTGCACCTGCGGGAACGGGTGGTGCAGGGCGGGCCCGCGGTCCGTGAGGGCAACAAGGTCGTCCTGAAACCGGCCAAGGGACACGCCGCCGAGCGGGCGGCGATGCGGGCCGCGCAGTGGGCGTTCACCCACCCGGGCGCGCTGCGCGCCGGACAGCGGCTGGCGTCGCGCACCCGCCGCTTCCATCCGCGCACGCTGCCCGGGCCGGGCCGGGCGTGGACCGGGGGCCGGGATCTGCCGGCGGTGCCGGCGGAGCCGTTCCGGGACTGGTGGCAGCGCACGCACGGCGGCAAGGAAGGCGGGGCCAAGTGAGCAGCAGGGAACGGATCCTGGGCCGGGTGCGGCGCGCGCTGGCGGACGTACCGCGGGAGGAGACGGCTTACGCGCGGGACTATCTGCGCGAACACGGGGCGCGGAGCGTCGCGGAGACGGTGGACTTGCTGGCGGAGAACCTGGCGGACTACCGGGCGGTCGTGCACCGGTGCACGGACTCCGAACTGCCGTCGGTGATCGCCGGGGTGCTGGCCGCACACGGATCGGCGTCGGTGGTCGTGCCGCCGGGACTGGACGAGGCGTGGCTCGCGGACACGGACGTCACCCGGGTCACGGACCGGGCCGAGGGGAGCGTGTCCGACCTCGACCGGGTCGACAGCGTGGTCACGGGATGCGCGGTCGCCATCGCCGAGACCGGCACCCTCGTGCTGGACGGCTCCCCCGACCAGGGCCGCCGCCGCATCACCCTCGTGCCGGACCACCACATCTGTGTCGTCCGCGTCCCGGACCAGGTCGTCTCCTCCGTGCCCCAGGGCCTCGAACGGCTCGACCCCGCCCGCCCGCTGACCTGGATCTCCGGCCCGTCGGCGACCAGCGACATCGAGCTGGACCGGGTGGAGGGGGTGCACGGGCCGCGCACGCTGGAGGTGGTGCTGGTCACGTCCGCGTGAGCAGCACCGTGGGCAGGAGCCGCCGGCTGATCTCCCGCCGGGGCAGCGAGAGGCCGAAGCACTTCTCCAGCACCTGGAGGCAGTCCCGGTGCACGGTGCGGGGGTCACGCTTGTCGTCGGGCAGCCCGGCGGCGGCCAGCGCCTCCCGCACCCGGGCCACGGTCTCCGGGTCGCCGACGGGCGGCCAGGAGGCCCGCGAACCGTCCAGGTAGAGGTTGAGGGAGCACAGGGACCGGCCGTCGTGCCCGTACTCGAACCCCGGTGCCTTCCGGTAGTTGTCCGGGTCGTGGTCCAGTACGAAGACATGGGCGCCCTCGCGGGAGAGCGCGGCGCGGTCGTCGAACGCGCCGGGCCGGCCGCCGTAGGCACAGGCGAAGGACCACTCCCCCGCCTCCCCGTGGCGCAGGGCGAGCCCGTCGCGCACCTGGCCGTACAGGCCCTCCAGCAGGTCCTGGACCTGGGCGGCGGACAGGCTGCCGATGGCCCGGGCGGTGCGCCGGGGGCCCCGCACCGTGGCGGTGATCCTCGACACCAGTTCGTCGGAGGCGAGTTCGCGGGACATCACGATGCTGTGGCCGCCCGAGCCGGCGGGCTGGGGCACGGCGAGCCAGGCTGTTCCGTCGGTCATGGCCGTCATCCTGTCCGAACCGGTCCGCGGGTGTCACTGAGTACACCCCCCGATACGGGCCCCGCCCCCACTGTGTCCGGACCGCCGCGCTCGTAGCGTCGTCGGTGAGGCACAGGGTGTGCCGGCGGGGAGGGGGATGACGATGTCCCGTGAGGCTTTGCGGCTGGTGAAGGTCAGCAAGACCTACGGCACCGGCAACGGTGCGGTGACGGCGCTGGACGGGGTGACGCTGGGCCTGGAGCAGGGCACGTTCACCGCGGTGATGGGGCCGTCCGGATCGGGCAAGTCGACGCTGCTGCAGTGCGCGGCGGGGCTGGACCGGCCGGACGCCGGGATCGTGTGCGTGGACGGTACGGAGCTGACGGGCGGCACGGAGACGGAGCTGACCAGATTCCGGCGCGGGCGGGTGGGGTTCGTGTTCCAGCAGTACAACCTGCTGGAGACGCTGACCGTCGCGCAGAACACGGTGCTGCCGCTGAAGCTGGCCGGGCGGCGCGTGGACCGGCGGCGGACCCGGGAGATCCTCACCGCGGTCGGGCTCGGCGACCGGCTCGGACACCGGCCCCACCAGCTCTCCGGCGGTCAGCGGCAACGGGTGGCGATCGCGCGGGCGCTGGTCACCGAGCCCCGGGTGATCTTCGCGGACGAGCCGACGGGCGCGCTGGACACGCGCAGCGCGCGGCAGGTGCTGGGGCTGCTCCAGGACGCGGTGCGGGCGCACGGGCGGACGGTGGTGATGGTGACGCACGACCCGGTGGCCGCGTCGTACGCCGACGCGGTGGTGTTCCTCGCCGACGGCCGGGTGGCCGGACGGATGCGGGCACCGACGCCGGACGCGGTGGCCGAGCGGCTGGCGCACCTGGGCGACGACGTGCCGGCGGGGGTGTGAGCCGTGGGGGTACTCACCATGGGCGCCCTGGCGGTGCGGTCGGTCCGGCACCGGCCGGGACGGTTCCTGGCGACGCTGCTGTCCGCCTTCCTCGGCGCGGGGGTCGTCATGACGTTCAACTCGCTGCACGACACGGCGGCGGGCGACCACGTCGACGCCGTGAGCGCCGAGACCCTCGGTCTGTCGGCGGGGGTGGTGGGCGGGTACGGCACGCTGCTGGTGTTCTTCGCGATCGCCTCGACGCTGACCGTCAACGTACGCCGGCGCGCCGCCGAGCTGGAGCTGCTGCGCTGCTCGGGGGCGACCCCGGCGCAGCTCCGGCGGATGGTGGTGGGCGAGGCGGTGGCCGTCGCCCTGGCGGGGACGGTACTGGCGAGCGGGCCGGCGATGCTCGGGGGGCGGGCGCTGCTCGGGGTGTTCCAGGACAGCGGGCAGGTGGCGGAGTCGGTGGAGTACGCCTTCGGCCCGGTCGCCCTGGTGTCCGGGGTGGCCGTGACCTTGCTCGCGGCGGCGGGCGCCGCGTTCCTCGCCGTGCGCCGGGTGACCCGGCGGGCCGGGCGGCGGGCCGGGGCACGGCGGGCGCTCGCGTACGGCGCGCTGGCGGCCGGGGCGGCGAGCACCTGCTCGACGTTCGCGTTCTCCGCGACGGACGAGGCGCTGATGGCACCGGCCGCCTACGGGGCGATCCTGCTGTCGGTCGGTTTCGCGCTGCTGGCGGCACGGCTGCTGACGGCGGTGACGGCGCGACTGCCGCTGGGCGGGGCGAGCGGCTGGCTGGCGGTGCGCAATCTGCGGGAGCGCGCCGGTGACCTGGCCGGCATCCTGATGTCCCTGATCCTGTTCACGGCGGTGTCCACGGCGACGCTCACCCTGCAGGCCGTGGAGAGCGACGCGGTCGCGGCGTCGGGCCGGGTGAAGTCGGTCGACGCCAAGAACCTGGAGACGCTCAACTTCACGGTGGTCGGCATCATCGCGGTGTTCGTCTGCGTGCTGCTGGTCAACTCGCTGTACGCGGCGACGGCCTACCGCTCCCGCGAGTTCGGGCAGCAGCGGCTGGCGGGCGCGGCGCCCGGGCAGGTGCTCGGCACGGTCGCGGTGGAGGGCGCGCTGCTCACCGTGACGGGGGTGCTGTTCGGCACGGCGGCGGCCCTGGCCGGGATCGTCCCGTTCACGGTGGTGCGCACCGACGCGGTGCTGCCGGACGCGTTCTGGGGCACCTGGCTCGCGATGACGGCGGTGGCGGCGGCCGTGACGCTGGGGACGAGCCTGGCGACGGCCCGCCGGGTGCTGCGCGTCCCGGCGGTGGGGGCGGTCGCCGAGGCGGCGTGAGGTACGGGTCCGCGCCGTGCGCGGCAGGCGGTCGGCGTCAGGGACCGCACCGTGCGCGGCAGGCGGTCAGGGGTCAGAGCCCGCTCCGACCGCCTGCCGCAGTCCCGTACGCCGACGATGTTGCGCCCAGGGCCCGTCAGCCGGCCTTGGCGTACTCCTGGGCCATGCCGCCCGCGAAGTCGTGGACGACGACCTGCTCGTCCCCCACGACCCAGGCGTCGTGTCCGGGCGGGCAGACGAAGACGTCGCCGGGGCCGACCTCGCTCTCGGCGCCGTCGTCCATGCGCAGGCGCATGCGTCCCTGGAGCACGTAGCCGTTGTGGTGGATCATGCAGCTCTCGGTGCCCGCGAGCGGGGCCACCGACTCCGACCAGCGCCAGCCCGGTTCGAAGGTGGCGACGGCGAAGTCGAGTCCGGTCATGTGGACGGCCTCGATGTGTCCCCGGGGGAAATCACGTCGTTCGTCGGGCTTGTCGAGCGTCTTGATCTCCAGCATGACGCTCCTCCTTTCCGGCCGCGTTCGCACGCGGCCGAGGCCGGCCTCCGTCTGGCCCGCGCTCCCCACGGATGACACCGGCGGGGCCCGCCCCACTCCTCCATCGTCCGCCCGTCAAGCGGGGTGCGCCATCCGGGTGACGTCCCGCGCCTTCACCGCTCCGGCGGCAGGGTGATCACGGTGGCGGTGCCCAGCGGGCCACCGGTCGGGATCGTGGTGCGGTGGCCGGGCGGCAGGGCGGCCGGGTCGGGCTGGAGGCGTCCGTGGGTGAACCAGAGCAGCCGGACCGTGGTGCCCGGGGGCGGGGTGAGGCGCCGGTACTGGGCGTAGGTGACGGCGTCGCAGCCGGAGTACCAGCCCGCCTCGGGTTCGTAGCCGGTCACCAGCAGACAGGGGCGGTCGGCGGCGAGCCGTTCGGCGACGGGGACCGTGGACCGGGCCTGGGCGGTGGGGCCGGGCATCGCGCCGTGTGCCACGACCTGGGTGGTGCCGAGGACGGTCAGCGCGGCCAGCGCGCCGGTCGCGGCGAGGAGCGGGGCACCCCAGCGGCCGGTGCCGCGCGGGAGCGCCTCGACGCCGAGCAGGGTGAGCAGCACGACCGGCAGGTAGACGAAGCGGGGCTCGCCGTCGGTGACCAGACCGAGGACGACGAAGACCAGGACGGCCGTCGTCCCGAGGAACACCCGGCGCGCGGCCAGGAGGTCCCCCTCGCCACACCGGCCGCGCAGTGCCGACACCGCGAGCAGCAGGCCGCCCGTCATGATCACGGCGCCCAGGTCGCCGGCCAGGCGGTACGGGAAGACCGCCGCGTAGTAGACGAGGCCGTCGCCGACGTAGGAGCGGTTGGCCTGCGAAGTCGCCCACAGGATCAGGCCGAGGGGGGAGCCGGTGACCCGCTCGGCGTGGACGAAGTGCGGGAGCAGGCCCGCGGCGAACACCCCGGCGGCGAGGGCGAGCCGGCGGCCCCGGGCGAGCCAGGCGCGCGGGCCGTACGCGAAGAGCGCGGCCAGGGCGATCGCCAGGAGGTTGCCGAGGCTGCCGTAGCGCAGGTAGAACGCGGCGAGCGCGACGAGGGCCGTGGCGAGCGGGGTCCAGCGGGAGCGCGGGCGTTCCTGGCAGCGGACCAGCAGGGCGACGACCAGCAGGAGCAGGCCGGTGGCGCCGATGTCGTTGAGGAACTCCGGTGTCCGGCGCAGGAATCCGAGCCCGCCGAGGACCAGCAGCGCCACCAGCGCGCCCCGGCGCGGAGTGGTCCAGCGGGCGGCGACCAGGCAGGTGACGGCGAGCGTGAACAGGGTCAGCAGCAGCGCGACCGCGCGCAGCGCGCCGACACTGTCGTGGACGGCGAGGGCCGGCCGGCCCAGGGCGGGCAGGCCGACCGGGCGGTAGGGGCCCCAGCCCGCGGCAGGCGTGCCGTCGGCCCAGGAGCGGGCCTTGTTGGCGTACACGGCCTCCTCATGACCGAGGTAGGGCTCGTGGTCCTGGAGGACGGCCCACACGGCACCGGCCGTCAGCAGGACGCCCGCCGCGTACGCCGGTCCGGGGACGCGGCGCAGCAGGCGGACGGCGAGGGCCAAGGCGCGGGGTGTCTCCGTCCGGCTCCACCGGGCGCGCGCCGCCCACCAGGCCGGGGCCGCGCCCAGCAGGAAGGGCCACGGCTGCCACCCGGGGAGCAGACCGCCTCCGCCGGCCACGAGCAGGAACTGCTGGGCGACGGCCGCGGCGGTCAGGGCGACGGCCAGGACGAGTGCCGCTCGTCTCCATGAGCCCGTACCGGCGGCGGTGTTTGACATCCACGTACTCCCCGATCATGCTTGTACTAGTGAATTAATGAAAGCATGGAAGGTGACGTGGTCGAGTACCGGATCGACCGGCAGAGCGGCATCCCGGCCTATGTGCAGATCGTTCGGCAGACCGAACAGGCACTGCGGATGGGTGTGCTGCGGGTCGGGGACAAGCTGCCGACGGCCAAAGAGGTCGTCGCCGCCACCGCCATCAACCCGAACACCGTCTTCCGGGCCTACCGCGACCTGGAGCAGGCCGGCCTGGTCCGGTCCCGGCGCGGCCTCGGCACCTTCGTGACGCGGTCGCTGGCGCGGCCGGGCGCGGAGGACGACTCGCCCCTGCGCGCGGAACTCGCCGAGTGGGTCGGCCGGGCCAGGGCGGCGGGGCTCGAACGGGACGACGTACTGGCGTTGGTGACGGCGGCCCTGGACACCTACGAGGAACAGCACAACCAGGAGGACACATGACCGGGCCTGACGAGCCCGCCGCACTGCGCGCCACGGGACTGGGTTTCCGGTACCGGGCACGCGGCGGCCGGGCGCTGGCGGACTGCGGGTTCGCGGTGGACCGGGGCCGCATCACCGCGCTGGTCGGGCGCAACGGCGCGGGCAAGAGCACGCTGCTGCACCTGGCCGGCGGGCTGCTGCGCCCCACCGACGGGGAGATACGGGTGCTGGGCACCGCCCCCGGGACGGCCGAGGCCCGCGCCCGGGTCGCCCTGGTCACCCAGGACAAGCCGCTCTACCCGCGTTTCACCGTGGCGGACACGCTGCGCCTGGGCGCCCGCCTCAACTCCGTCTGGGACCGGTCCGTCGCCGAACGGGTCGTGCGCGACGGGCACATCGCCGACGACGCCCGCGTGGGCGAACTGTCGCCGGGTCAGCGCACCCGCGTCGCGCTCGCCCTCGCCCTCGGCAAGCGGCCCGAACTGCTGCTGCTGGACGAGCCGCTCGCCGATCTGGACCCCGTGGTGCGCGGTGAGGTGATGGCCACGCTGATGGCGGAGGCGGCCGAGCGGGAGCTGACCATCGTGCTCTCCTCGCACGTGCTGCCCGAACTGGAGGAGACCTGCGACTGGGTGGTGCTGCTGCGGGACGGGCGGGTCGGACTGAGCGAGGACGCGGACACGCTCCGCGAGGACCATCTGCTGGTCACCGGGCACCTCGACGGGGCGCCCGCGCTGGCCGGCCACGACGTGGTGCACCGCCGCGCGCACGGCCGGCAGCTCACCGCCCTGCTGCGGCCGCGCGGCCCGCTCGACGGTGACTGGCACGTCGAGCGGCCGGGCCTGGAGGAGATCCTGCTCGGCCACCTGCGGACCGGTTCCGAGGAGCCGGCCGGACGGACGGAGGAGGCGGCGTGAAGGGCTCGTTGTGGCTGGCCTGGCGCCAGCAGCGGCTGCTGGTCGCCTGCGGCGGACTCGTCCTGGCCGTCGCCGCCGCGCTCGCCGTCCACTACCGCTCCGGCATGGTGGACGCCCTGGCCGGCGGCACGTTCGACCACTGCGACCCGGGACCGCTGTACTGCACCCGCCCCGGCGACGGCCTGCCGCTGTTCCTGGACATCGAACCGCTCCGGTTCCTCGGCGCGCTCAACATCGCGCTGCCGGTGCTGATCGGCATGTTCTGGGGAGCGCCGCTGCTGGGCCGCGACCGCGAACTGGGCACCCACCGCATGGTCCTCGCCCAGGGCGTCGGCCGCGCCCAGTGGTTCACCACCCGCCTCGCCCTCGCCGCGCTGTCCACGGTGACCCTCTCCGGCATTCTGGCCTGGCTGTTCCACTGGTGGTGGCAGCCGGCCGCCGACCACAGCTACGGCCTGTTCTGGTACGAGACGACCGCGCTGAGCGGCTCCGGACCGTCCGCCGTCGCCGCCGCCCTGTTCGGCCTGGCCACCGGCACCCTCGCCGGACTCCTGACCCGCCGTGTCCTGTCCGCGATGGCCTGGACCCTGTCGGTGACGACCGCGACGACGCTCCTGGCGCAGTGGCTGCACCACACCCGCCTCCTCGTCCCGCCGCACACCTACGTCAGCCGGGGCACCGCGCCCAAGCCGCCCATGGGCGAGAAGTGGTCCACCGGGAACTACGGCCTGATCACCGCCTCCGGCCACCGCGACTCCGTGCTCAGCTGCCCCTACCCGTCGGGCGCCGAGCTGAAGGAGTGCATGACACGGCACGGGTACGTCGCCCGCTTCTACGAGGCCAACCCGGCCGGTGACTACTGGACCTTCCAGTGGTACGACACCGCCCTGTTCGGCGTCCTCGCCGTCGCGCTCACCGCCGTCACGGTGCTGCTGCTGCGCCGCCGCGTCTGACCCCGGCGCACCCCGCCCCACCCCTTCCCTTCCCTTCCCGCACGCGAAAGGTCTCCTCGTCATGCCCAAGGACGCCAGGAAACTGCGCAGCAACCGCGCAGCGCTCACCCACAAGGCCGCCTACGCCCTGCGCCACCCCGGCCGCGTCGGCCCCTACCTGCGCCGCGCCGGACGCGACACCTGGCTGCGGCTCAAGCACCCCGACCACGTCGGCTACTACCGCGCCGTGATGGCCTCCGACACCCGCCGCGATCCCGAGGCCGCGGTCGGCAGCCGCACCCACGACCGCTGGCTGGCGCTCGGGCAGATGCAGTACGACTACCTGGTCGAACACGGGCTGCGGCCCGGGCACCGGATGCTGGACATAGGCTGCGGCAACCTCCGCGGCGGCTGGCGCTTCATCGACCACCTCGACACCGGCCACTACTACGGCATCGACATCTCCCCCGACATCCTGATCGCCGCGAAGAGGACCCTCGCCGAGCGCGGGCTCCAGGACAAGCTGCCGCACCTGACCATCACCGGCGACCTCACCCTGGACTTCCTGCCCGACGGCCACTTCGACGTCGTGCACGCGCACAGCGTCTTCTCGCACTCGCCGCTCGGCGTCATCGAGGAGTGCCTCGCCCACGTCGGCCGGGTGCTGACCGACACCGGGTTTTTCGACTTCACCTTCGACCGGACCGAGGGCACCGAGCACCAAGTGCTGAGAGAGGACTTCTACTACCGCACCGACACGCTGCTGGACCTGGCCCGGCGGCACGGACTGCACGCACGGTTCATGGCGGACTGGGAGACCCGCCCGCACGGCCAGTCGAAGATCCGCGTCAGCCGCGCGCCGCTGCCCGCGTAGGCTGCTCACGGCCGCCGATCGGTCCGCGTGATCTGCTCACGGCCGCGGATTTGTCCGCCGCCAGCCGGGGCGGGCACCCGCCCCGCGGCGGCCCGCCGCGGCCGCGCAGCGCGGACACACCCGGCGCACCTCGTCGGCCGCACCACCGGACTCCGGCAGCACGTCGACCCAGGTGACCGAGGGGAAACGGGACAGCTGCGACCGGTGCAGGGACAGGCCGCACACCGTCTGGTTCAGGCCTTGTTCCCACGCGTGCACCTCACCGGCCGGCAGCCAGCGGTTGTCCTCCTCGTCCCACCAGCGGCCCGAGGCCGCCACGTCGTACCGCCTCGCCCTGGGCACCGGAACGCTCACCGCCTCCCTCGTCCCCGTCCGGGTGCCCCCGGCGGACCGCGGACACACGCGCGTACCGCCTCCTGTGTGATCAGCCCCCACACCCCGCACGTTTATCCCTTTTTGGGTTTTTCGTCTGCTTAGCATGCAGGGTCCGCCGCTCCCTACGAGAGGACCCCAGATGGCGTTCCCGGGCCGTCCCAGAGCACTGGCCGCGCATGCTTTCTCCCCGCACGACGCCGTGCTGGGCGCCGCCGCCCGCTACTTCGGCCGCCGGCGCTTCCTCACCGTCACCGCGGCCGCCGCGGCGCTCGCCTTCTCCACCAACCTGCCGGCCCGCGGCGCCGCCGCCGCACCCGAACTGGACGCCGCCCGTCTCACCGACGACCCCTTCACCCTCGGCGTCGCCTCCGGTGACCCGCTGCCCGACTCGGTGCTGCTGTGGACACGGCTGGCGCCGGAGCCGTTCGCGGCCGACGGCGGGCTGGGGGAACAGCGCGTGGCGGTGGAGTGGGAGGTGGCGCTGGACGAGTCCTTCGCCGTCCGCGTACGGACGGGCACGGCGACGGCCTACCCGGAGTACAGCCACAGCCTGCACGTCGAGGTCCAGGGCCTGGACCCCGCCACCGTGTACTACTACCGGTTCCGGACCGGCGGGTTCATCAGCCCCGTCGGCCGCACCCGCACCGCGCCCGCCGCGGACACCGACGCGGCCTCCCTCCGCCTGGCCGCCGTCGCCTGCCAGGCCTACCAGGACGGCTACTACACGGTGCACAAGCACCTCGCCGAAGAGGACGTCGACGTGGTGTTCCACCTCGGCGACTACCTCTACGAGTACGCGGTGAACGCGGCGGGCGGCGAACGCCGGTACACCGACATCACCCTGCCCGACGTGTTCGACCGGGAGACGATGACCCTCGCGGACTACCGGCTGCGGTACGCGCTGTACAAGAGCGACAAGGACCTCCAGGCGGCACACGCCGCCCACCCGTTCGTCGTCGCCTGGGACGACCACGAGACGGAGAACAACTACGCCGGTGCCGTCCCCGAGAACGACGTCCCGCAGTCGGAGTTCCTGGTCCGCCGGGCCGCCGCCTACCGCGCCTACTGGGAGAACCAGCCGCTGCGCTCCGCCCAGCTCCCCCAGGGCCCCGACGCCCAGCTGTACCGGCGGCTGCACTGGGGCACGCTCGCCCAGTTCGACATCCTCGACACCCGCCAGTACCGCTCCGACCAGGCCTACGACGACCGGCCGCACGCGCCCGGCGCCGAGTCCGACGACCCGGCGCGCACCATCACCGGCGCCGCGCAGGAGCGGTGGCTGCTGGACGGCTGGAAGTCCTCCGGCGCGCTGTGGAACGTGATGCCGCAGCAGGTCACGTTCTCGCAGCGCAAGTTCGACCTGACCGCCGAGGCCCGGATGTCCATGGACGCCTGGGACGGCTACCGCGCCTCCCGCAACCGGGTCGTCGCCGGCGCCAAGGCGGCCGGGGTCGACAACTGGCTGGTGCTCACCGGCGACGTGCACGTCGCCTACGCCTTCGACATCAAGGAGAACTTCGACGACCCGGACTCCAGGACCCTGGGCACCGAGCTGACCTGCACCTCCGTCGCCAGCGGCAAGGACGGCGCGGAGAAGCCCGACAACTGGGACACGTACATGAAGGCCAACCCGCACCTGAGGTTCTACAACGGCAAGCGGGGCTTCGCCCGGGTGGAGCTCGGCCGGCAGAACGCCCGGGTCGACTTCAAGACCGTCTCCGCCGTCACCCGGCCTGGCGCCGCGCTGACCACCGCCGCGTCCTTCGTCACCGAGGCGGGCGCGCCGGGGCTGAAACCGGCCTGAGCCGCCGGCCGGGTCCGGGTACTGCACTTGGCACCCGTCGGCGTCCCCCAAAGCGCGAACCGCGCGCCTGTGCTGCATCACCGGGGGCGAATCGGGCTAGGGCTAGCACTTCCCCGCCCCTTCACTTCCCACCCCTTCGCCCCCTCTCCCCTTCGCTTCCCCGCCCCTTCACTTCCTCTCCCTTTCCCTTCCTCTCCCTTTCTCCGGAACGCTTCAGGAGGCACATCGCATGGTCGGCAGACACGTCACGGGCCGTCGCCGCGCCGCGCTCACCGCGCTCGGCGCCCTCGTCCTGACCGCCGTCCCCTCGGCCGCGTCGGCCGGGCCGCCGCCCGCGCCGGGCCCGCTGCCCACCGCCGCCCAGACGCTCGGCGCCGACCGGCCGTCCGCCCAGGTACTGCGCGCCCTCGAACGCGACCTGGGGCTGACGGCGGCTCAGGCGACGGCCCGGCTGGTCAACGAGGCGGAGGCGGGCACCCGCGCCGGACGGCTCCGCACCACCCTGGGCACGCACTTCGCCGGTGCCTGGGTGAGCGGCACGACCTCGGCCCGGCTCACCGTCGCCACCACCGACGCCTCGCGGGTGGCCGCCATCCGGGCCCAGGGCGCGGAGGCCACGGTGGTCAAGCGGACACTGGCCGACCTGCGGGCCGTCAAGGGGCGGCTGGACGCCGCCGCCCGGCGGGTGGACACCCCCGACACGCCGGTCTGGTACGTCGACGTGCCGGCCAACCGGGTCGTCGTCCAGGCCACCAGCAAGCAGGCCGCCACGGCCTTCGTGCGGGCCGCCGGGGTGAGGGCCCAGGACGTGGGCGTACGGATCTCGGCGAACCGGCCGCGGGTGCTGGCGGATCTGGTGGGCGGCGAGCCGTACTTCATCGACGACAAGGCGCGCTGTTCCATCGCCTTCTCCGTCACCAAGGGCCAGGAGCACGGCTTCACGTCGGCCGGGCACTGCGGCAAGCCGGGCGCGAAGACCACCGGCGCCGACCAGAGCGCGCAGGGCGAGTTCAAGGCGTCCACGTTCCCCGGCAAGGACATGTCCTGGGTGGGCGTCAACGACAACTGGACCCCGACCCCCGACGTGAAGGCCGGCGACGGCCAGACGGTGCAGGTGGCCGGCTCGGTCCAGGCGCTGGTCGGGGCGGCGGTCTGCCGGTCGGGCTCCACCACCGGCTGGCACTGCGGCACCATCGAGCAGCACGACGCCAGCGTCACCTATCCGCAGGGCACCGTCGACGGTCTCACCCAGACCACGGTGTGCGCCGAACCCGGCGACTCCGGCGGCCCGTTCGTCGCGGGCGTCCAGGCGCAGGGCATCACCTCGGGCGGCTCGGGCGACTGCGCCAACGGCGGGACGACCTTCTACCAGCCGGTCAACCCGGTCCTCAAGGAGTTCGGCCTCACCCTGAAGACGAAGGCGATCCAGACCACCCTGCCCGCGCCGGCGGACGAGGGGGCGGCCGACGGATGGCAGTCCGGCCGGGTCTACGAGGCCGGGGCCACGGTCGCCTACGGCCGGGTGCGGTACACGTGTCTGCAGGACCACCAGGCGCAGGTCGCCTGGTCGCCGGAGGGCACCCCGGCGCTGTGGCAGCGGACCTGACGGGCTGACGGCGCCGTCAGCTGTCCGCGAGCAGGGCGTAGGCGGTGGCGACGAACGGGTCGTGGGCGCGGAAGCGGCGGGTGCAGACTGCGGCCAGGGCGGTGCCGGTGTCCGGCCGGAAGCCCAGGAACGCCTGCTGGCCGAGGGTCGCGCCGCTGTGGAAGTACAGGGGCCCGCCGTCGACGGGGTGCCGGAACCACGCCACCGTGTGCACATGACGGTGTCCCCAGCCACGGCGCAGGACGGGCACCCGGACCGCCCGCAGTGCCCCGGCGAGCGGGGAGCCGTCCGGGTCGAGGTGGGCTTCCAGGAAGGTGAGCAGGTCGTGCGGGGTGGCGCGGACGGCGCCCGCCGCCCGGAAGCCGCCGGCGTCGAAGGGGGGCAGGGGGGTGCGGCCGTCCTTGGCGCGGCCGACGGCGTCGGTGGCGGGGCCCTCGGGGGCGAGGCCGGTGCCGGCCAGGCCGAGCGGGCGCAGGACGTGTCCGGTGAGCAGGTCGTCCCAGCTCCGCCCGGTGGCCGCGGCGAGGGCGTGGCCCAGTACGGCGACGCCGAAGTTGGAGTAGCGCCAGCGCGTTCCGGGGCGGTGCCGGGGGCGGTGGCGCAGGAAGGCGTCGACGACCCGGTCGGCGGGGTAGCGGCCGTAGGGGTTGGTGCGCCAGGCCGGCAGCGCCCGGGCGCGGAAACCGGACGGCAGGACGGGCAGTCCCGCGGTGTGGGTGATCAGGTGGGCGAGGGTCACCGGGTCGGGGCCTGCGGCCCGGCCGGGGTCCAGGCAGGCGGCGGCCGGTTCGCCGCCGGTGAGCCGGCCGGAGCGGATCAGGTGGGCCAGCAGCAGTCCGGTGAACGTCTTGGTCGCCGACCCGGCCTCGTAGCGCAGGTCCTCGCGCGGGACGTCGGGGGGCGGTGCGGTGCCGCCGGCGCGGACGGTGCGGCGGCCGTGCCGGGAGAGCGCGAAGACGGCGTCGGGCGCGTCACACGCCTCGACGGCGGCGGTCAGCCGTTCGGCGAGGCCGCGGTCGTCGGCCGGGGCGGGGGCCGGGGCGGGGTCGTCGAGGGGGGCGTCCGGCCAGAGCGCGGCGGGGGCGGTCATGAGGCGCTGTGCGCGAGGGCGGTGAGGGAGCGTGAGGTCGCCAGGGCGGAGGCGAAGGCGGCGACCAGCGTCGGGTGGTAGACGATGTCGAACACCTCGTCCGGGTCGCCCTCGGGCATCTCGCGGATCGCGGGCATGGCGCCGTCGGGCTGCTGGGCGGCGGCGAACGCCTCCCAGGCCCGCTGGTCGAGGGTGGGTTCGGGCAGGCAGGCGTCGACGACGAGGAGTTCGCCGAGCAGGTCCCAGCGCTCCAGGTCCAGCCAGTCGTCGATCCAGACCGGCAGCCAGGCGGTGAGGTAGTCGGCGACGCGGGGCGGCAGGCCGGCGGGGTTCTCGCCCCAGTCGGTGAGGTGGAACACCGCGTGGGTGATGTCGTAGGCGATGTGTCCCTCGACCGTCCAGGGTTCGGGGGTGCGGGCCAGCCAGGTACCGGTCAGGGCCTCCGCCTCGGGCGGGTGGGGGGTCAGGCCGAAGCGGCGCTGGAACGCGGCCAGGCCCAGCCTGCGGGTGGGGGTCCGCTCGAAGGACCGCCAGCCGTCCAGACGGTGGTTGAGGACGACGGCCCGTTCCAGCTCGGGCTGGCTGTAGCCGAGTTCCTTGAAGGGCAGGTACACCTCGAAGGGGATGGAGGAGACCGGTTCGGTGCGCTGGCCGCGCACCAGCATGCGGCCCCCGTCCAGGGTCTCGCGCCAGGTGTGGTCGAGGAGCCGGTGGGCCAGCCGCTCCTGCCGGGAGCCGGCCACGCCCTCGCGGAAGAGCACCTTGCAGATCAGGGCCAGTTCGCCGATGGGCTGGAACCGCTGGAGGAAGCCCACCTCCGGGTCGACGTCGGGCTCCAGCCGGAAGCCGTCCCGGTGGGCCCACAGCCATTCCAGGGCGCGGGCTCCGACGGTGTGCGTCAGGCGCGTGTCGGTCATCCGAGCGCTCCTTGTGCGCCGAGGTGTACGTGGGTGAGGGTCGCGGCGAACGCGGCCATCAGCGTGGAGTGGTAGCAGTGGGCGAAGTCGTCGTCGGGGGCCGTGGCCGTCTCGGGGAGCGCGCCGCAGGGGTGCCGGGCCGCCGCGAGGCGCTGCCACGCCTCCTGGAACCCGGCCGGGTCCAGGGGGCCGGGCACGCTCGCCGCGACGGCGAGGAGTTCGCAGCCGAGGTCCCACAGGCCGGCGTCCAGGCAGGTGTCCAGCCAGGGCGGCAGCCACTGCGTCAGGTACTCCGCGAGGCGGGCGGGGACGCCGTCCGGTCCGGCGCGGCCCCAGTCGGTGAGGTGGAAGACGACGTGGGTGAGCGCGTAGCCGGAGGGAGCCTCGAAGGTCCACGGTTCGGGCAGGCCGCCCAGCCAGGTGCCGTCCCGTACGGCGTCGGCCGGGCCGGGCCGGGTGATGCCGCTGTGCCGTTCGGCCGCGAGGACGCCGAGCCGGCGGGTCGGGTCCTGCTCGGTGCGCCGCCAGCCCCGGGTGCGGGCCACCGTCGCGGCGGCCGTCTCGTAGCCCCGGTGGCGCAGCCCGGCCGCGGCGAAGGCGGCGTAGACCTCCAGCGGGTACGTCGCGAAGGGCTCCCTGCGTTGCAGGGCGAGGAAGAGGCCGCCCTGCCCGGTCTGCCGCCAGGCGTGGGCCAGCAGGTCGCGGGCGCGGGTGTGCAGCGGATCGGCGGGGGCGGTGCGCCGGATCACGGTGGCGCACACCTGGGCGAGTTCGCCGAGCGGTTTCCAGGTGCGGTTCACCTCGCCGGACGCGGCGAGGGCGTCGTCGCCGAGGGTGAAGGCGTCGCGGTGCGCCGCCGCCCAGGCCAGCGCCGACTCCGCCACGTCCCGTACGCCCCGGGACGCTTCCCGGACGGTCGCGGCGCTCACACGAGCGCTCCGGCCCGCAGCCGCCGGGCCGCCCGTACCTGGAGGTCGACCTGCGGGTCGCCGTCGGCCATCAGTTCCACGAAGTCCAGTCCGGGTGCCAGGCCGAGGGTGTCGGGGACGCCGTCCAGCAGGGTCAGCCAGCGTCCCGCGCCGGCTGCCTGGAGCCAGTCCCGGCGGCGGACCGCGCGGACGAAGCCGCGGGCGAGGTCGAGGGGGCGCTGCCGGGCCGCACGGGCCACGGCGCACTCCTCGCCGGGCAGCGCGAGCGGGGCCAGCACTGCCAGTTGGTGGGTCAGGGTCCGCCAGTCGGCGACGTCGAGCCAGCCGGTGCCGGGTTCGGCGCCGGGGCCGGCCGGGCCGGGGCCCGCCAGCCGGTGCAGGGTCCGGGTCATCGCCCAGTGGCTCCACACCACGGTGGGCGCGGCGTCGGCGCGCGGCGGGTAGGTCTCCACGGCCTGCCGGAACAGGGCGAGTTCCGTCTCGCCCGGACGGGTGCCGAAGAGGAGGTGCGGCAGCAGGAAGTCGGCTCCCAGGACCCGGACGGCGGCCGGTGCGAAGCCGTCGGCCCCGGTGGCCGGGGGCAGGTCCCCGGGCACCGGGCGGTGGCCCCCGCTGCTCAGAGCGGAGGCCACGCCGGTAGCCAACTCCCGCACCGCGCCCTTCAGGAGGGACGAGGTGCCTGGCTGGTGCATTCACTGCTCCTGTCGGTCAGGTCAGCCCTTCTTCGGGCGCGGGGTCGGGGGCGACAGCAGCAGTCCGTACTTGCCACCCGACAGGGCCAGCGCCGCGCACTCGCGGCTGTCGCGGAAGACGCCTTCCGCCTCGGCCGGGTCGAGCGCCGCGTCGATGTCGATGTCCTGGGTGCGGATGACCTCTTCGATCATCTTCTCCTTGGAAGGCATGTCACCATCTCCCTCTGGTTGGCCAATGACCTTCACACCACAAGTGTCCCTCTAGTCACAAAACATGCCTACCTCACAAAAAACCCATGAGGTAACTATTTCAACAAACCGGACAGGATCGACCTGCCGGTTCACCGGCCGCGCCGCAGCCGCCACACGTGGTCCTCGCGGTGGCCGTCGACGCCGTCGGGGGAGGCACTCGCGCGGCGGACCGTTTCCCGGGTCTCGACGGTCCACTCGGCGGCCGGCAGGTCGAGGTCGGCCAGCAGGCCGTCCAGGGTGGGGAACTCGGCGTCGAACGGGGGCTCGGTCTGCCAGGACGGCCAGCCGGCGTGCAGGACGAGCAGGAGGGTGCCGCCGGGTGCGACGGCGGCCGCCGCCCGGCGCAGTACCCCCCGCTGGTCGAGGGCGACCGGGGACTGCAGGTAGTGCGCGCTCACCAGGTCGAAGGAACCCTCGGGGAACGACTCGCCCAACTCGTGCCGCTCCCACGCGACACGGTCCCCGACGCCGGCCTCGGCGGCGTGTGCGGCGGCGCGCTCCAGGGCCGTGGCCGCGATGTCCACGCCGGTGACCCGCCATCCCCGCGAGGCCAGCCACACGGCGTCACCGCCCTCGCCGCAGCCGAGGTCCAGGGCGGTGCCCGGGGTCAGGCCGGACGCCTCCCGTACGAGCAGTTCGTTCGGGCGCCCGCTCCAGACGCGGCCGGAGTCGCGGTAGCGGGACTCCCAGAACTCGGCGGGCTGGGCAGGCGGGGGGACGCTGGTCATGGGTGCCTCCAGGGCGGACGCTGCGGCCGTGCGCCGCGGGAGTGCGGCGCCTCATCGGCGACCCTGCACCGGACACCGCGCCGACGGCGAAGGACTTTGCCGGTTCGGCAAACGGAAGGCGGCGGACCCCGCGCCGGGTCCGGGCGTGCGGCCGTCCGCACGCGGAACAGAGCGGCCGTCCGTCCACCGACAGGAGTGCCGATCTTCGCCATCGGGGCCCCGATGGCAGGGGCGGCTACGCTGGCGCCATGAAGCACCGCACTCCGGCCCGGGAGGAGCCGTCGGCCACCGGCGGCCGGGGGCTCCCGCCGCACGCGGACCTGAATCTGCTGCGCACCTTCCTGGCCGTGTACCGCGCCGGTTCGTTCACGGCGGCGGCGCCCGGGCTCGCCCTGTCCCAGCCGACGGTGACCGCCCAGATCCGCACCCTGGAGCAGCAGACCGGACGCGTCCTCTTCACGCGGCTGCCGCGCGGGGTGGAGCCGACGCCGTACGCGCGGGAACTGGCCGGGCGGGTCGCCGCCCCGCTCGACGCGCTGGCGGTGCTGGGGGACTCCGATGCCACGGCCGCGCCCGTGCACCTGGCCGGGCCGTCCGAGCTGCTGTGCGTGCGGGTGCTGCCCTCGCTCGCCCCGCTGGTCGCCGACGGGGTGCGGCTGCGGGTGGCGCAGGGGCTGCCCGAACCGCTGATGGAGGAGATGCGCGCCGGCCGCCACGACCTGGTGATCACCACCCGCCGCCCGCGCGGCCGGGCCCTCGCCTCGGTCCCGCTGGCCGACGAGGAGTACGTCCTGGTCGCCGCGCCCCCCTGGGCCGACCGGGTCGCCGGCGCCGAAGAGGTGGGCGCGGCCCTGCGCGAGGTGCCGATGGTGACGTACGCCGAGGACCTGCCGATCCTGCGCCGCTACTGGCGCACGGTCTTCGGCCGGCAGCTCGTGGCCGACGCCGCCGTGACCGTGCCCAACCTGTACGCCGCCCTGGCGGCGGTGAACTCCGGCGCCGGCTACAGCGTGCTGCCCCGCTCGCTGTGCCGGGAGCAGCTGGACAGTGGCCGGCTGGTGCTGCTGCACTCCCCCGCGGAGCCGCCGCTGAACACCCTCTTCCTGGTGCAGCGTCCGGGCGCCGACGCCAACCCCGACGTGCGCCGCGTCCGGGACCACCTCAGGCGGGCCGCCGGCGACTGGTAGCCGGTGGGCCACGGGCAGCGCGAAGGCCCCGGCCGAGGCCGGGGCCCGAGGAGGCGGACCGGTCAGTGGTCGGTCGCCAGGTGGAGCTTGAGCAGGTCCACGCCGTAGTCGTTGCCGTTGGGCGTGCGGATGATGGTGTGGATGTGCTGCTGGGTGGGGTCGCCCATCTGGCCGGGGCCGCCCGCGCCGGGGCCCGTGGAGGCGGAGGCCGAGGCGGACGCGGAGGCCGACGCCGAGGGGGAGGCCGAGCTGCCGTCCTCGTCCTCGTGGTAGGCGAGCGGGGACTGGGCGTCGTACTCGATCAGCACGACGGGGCTGTGGATCCGGTAGTAGAACGCGGAGTCGTCCTCGTACTCGCCGATCCAGTAGAAGTACGTGTCGTCGAGGTGCTTCTCGATCTCCCGCAGCTTCACCCGCGCGTGGCCCTCGTCCTGGTAGCCGACGTACACCTCGGCCAGGTCGAGCAGGAGCTGCTGCTGGCGGTTGTTCAGGGCGGAGCCCTTGACGCCGGCGTACGGGATCTGCGCGTTGTCCTGGCCGGCGCCGGCGATCAGGTCGGTGCCGGACTTCTCGTCGGCGGAGAGGGCGGCGGCGCGCTGGGTGTCGTTCAGGGAACGGAAGAACTTCAGGCCGGCGACGGTCTCCTCACGGAAGAGGTGGTAGTCCACGCCGTCGTAGGTGATCTTCGTCGGCTCGGAGCCCATGAAGGTCGGGGTCATCACGACCTGGTCGCCGAGGACGAAGTAGTTGATGACGAGGTGGTGGCCCTCGAACTGGAAGCCCCAGGCGTCGGTGGCCGACGGGGTGCCCATGACGGTGAACCAGTAGGCGTCCTCGTTGAGCGCCTTGGAGGTGTCGCCCGAGTACTCGCCGAGGAAGTGGTTGAGCTTGCGGATGCTCTCGGCCTGCTTGAGGCCGCGGGCCGACAGCGCCGACTTCAGCAGCTTCATGCCGAGCGCGTACTGCTTCTCCGTCAGGTCGCGCAGGGCCACGCCCTCGCGGTCGTTGGAGTCGACGTTGGTCCAGTCGAGCCACTGGTCGGCGTCGATGTCGAAGAGGGTGGCCGACTTCTGGTCGTCGGTGAGCGAGTCGACGAAGGCCGCGGCGGCGCGCACCACGGGGGTGGTGGAGACGCCGGTGGAGTGGATCGCGTAGAGGTCCTCGACGACCGTGCCGTCGGTGGTGACGCCGACGAAGTCGTCATAGGCGATCGTCTGGCCGAAGCCGCCGCCGGCCGGCGGGCCGGAAGGGCTGGCGCCGGCACTGGCCGTCGCGTCGGCCGTGGCCGTCGTCTCGGCGCCGGCCTGGGTGGCGGCGTACCCGCCCATGGCCGCGACGGCGGAGACGCCGCCCGCGAGCAGGGCCTTGTTCATGAACCACCGGCGGGAGCGGTGCGCCGCCCGCGTGCGGGGCTTGTGTCCGTGCGTTCCGTTGACCATGTGCTGAACGATTTCGTCAACAATTAGGGAGACGGTAGCAGGAAGCTGTGCGTGGCTTAGGAACACTTGCCTCAGCCGGTGTCAACTGCCCTGTTGTCGGGCTTCGTTGGACGTGCGTCCGTCATGCCGCGCGGGCCCACTGCCGGCGTGCGCGGGCGGAGGCGGTGTGGGCGGGGACGGGCCGGACGCGGCAGGTCGTCTTGGCGGGGTCGACGATGGGGTCGTCGAGGGCGATCCGGCCGGCGGAGCGCAGTTCCTCGCAGACGGCGGTGGGCAGGGCGACGTAACAGCCGCCCGTCGGCATGCCGGGCTCCATGGGCCGCCAGTAACCGTATCTGCGCCGCCCGCCCGGGTGTTCGGTCACGAAGACGGGGGTGCGCGGGTCGGAGACGACACGCAGGACCTGGGCGGCGTCCGGGCTGGACTGGCCGGCGGTGGTGGACGGCATCGACGAGGGCCTTTCTGCGGGGCGGGACCCGAGACCGCCTACCCGGTCCGGCCGGAGTTGATCTCGCTGACCCGCATTCTGCGGCAAGGCACTGACATCGCCGCCGGCGCTCGGGGCCCGGCGGGCACGCACCCCGCCGGTCGTGGAATGTTCAACCACCTCGCGTGGTTGACCGGTCCGAAGGAGGCCACCCGTGAACACGACCCACTCGACACGCCCCGCCCGCCCGGCCTACCCGGCGTACTACGACCACGGAACGCCCGCCGAGCGCTGGGAGCGCGCCCGGACGTTCTTCGACGCCAAGAACTACGCGGCGGCGGCCCTGGTCCTCGGCCGGCTGGTCGAGGAGGTGCCGGAGCAGACCGGGCCGCGGCTGCTGCTCGCCCGCTCCTACTACCACTCCGCCCAGCTGAACCGCGCCGAGGCCGAGTTGCGGGTCATCGTCGAGCGTGACCCGGTGGAGCACTACGCCCGGCTGATGCTGGGCCGGACGCTGGAGCGGCAGGGCAGGCAGGACGAGGCCGACTCCCAGCTGCGGATCGCCGCGGCCCTCGGGGGCGACTTCGCGGAGGTCTGAGCCGGCCGCCTGGTCCGGGCGGCCCGGCCGCGGGGCTCAGCGCCTCGCCGCCGGGCCGCTCGCGTACGTCCGGCGGCCCCGGCGGTACATGATCTCGCCGAGGACGATGTCGGCCGCGAGGAACGCCGCGAGCGGGATGCCGAGCAGCGGCACGAAGTAGCCGAGGACCGCGGCGCAGGCCAGCAGCGGTACGAGGAGGTACGGCGGCACCTGCTGCCAGGCGCCGCGCGGGATCGGGCGGCCGAAGGAGGAGCCGCGTCCGCGCTGCCACCACATGCGGTAGCCCCAGACGATGAGCAGGACGAGCGCGAGCGCCAGTGCCATCAGGGCGAGCTGGTTGACGAGGCCGAACAGGTTGCCGGTGTGCAGGTCGATGCCCCAGCGGGTGAGCTTGGCCAGCACCGGGTAGTCCGCGAACCGCAGCACGTCGGTGACCTCACCGGTCGCCGGGTCCACGGCGACCGAGTCCTGCTTCTCCGGCCAGCTGCGCTGCACCTGCCGCACGACGTACGCGGTGGACGCGTCGGCGGGCGGGACGATCTCGACCGGGTCGCCGAGGCCCTCGGCGCGGGCGGCGGCCAGCACCTGGTCGAGGCCGACCCCGTGCGCCGCGTCCCCTCCGGCGCCCGCCGCCGCGCCGTGGCCCGCGTGCTCGCCGCCCGCCGCGGCCGAGGACACGGCGGGGGTGGTCTGGCCGAGCGAGACACGCAGCTTCTCGACATTGGCCCCGGCGTACGTGGACCAGGTCAGGCCGGTCGCCGAGAGGAAGACGAGCCCGGCCGCGATCCAGGCGCCGGTCGCACCGTGCAGGCCGAGGGTGCGGCGGCGGCCGCTGGTGCCGCGCAGCTTGCGCCGGGCTCGCCGCCGGGAGAACCACAGCACCAGTCCGCCGCCCGCGATCACCCACAGCCAGCTCGCCGCGAACTCGCTGTAGAGCCGGCCGGTCTGACCGAGGTGCAGGTCGCGGTGGAACTCGTCGATCCAGGTGCGCAGCGGGAGCGCGCCGGTGGAGCCGTACTGTTCGAGGGCGCCGCGCACCTCGGCGGTGCAGGGGTCGACGAAGACGGCGAGCGTGTGGGCGGGGTCGACGCCCGCGACGCCGGAGAGCATCACCCTGGTGGTGGCGTCGTCGGCGGGCGAGGGGCGCACGGCGGAGACGGTGCCCTCGGGGTGGGCCTCGCGGGCGGCGGCGACCTGCTCGGAGACCGGCAGCTTGGCCCCGCCCACCTCGGGAACGGTCAGTTCGTGGGCGTAGACGAGCTTCTCGGCCTGGAAGGAGGCGGCGTACAGCAGGACGGTGACGGCCGCGACCAGGAGGAAGGGGGCGACGAACACCCCGGCGTAGAAGTGCAGGCGCAGCACGAGGGGGCGCAGCGGGGACCATCTGCCGGGCGCTGGCTGCGCGGCGGCCGGTTGCGGGGCCTCGTCCGTGGTGGTCGAGGAAGCGGTGGTCATGGGCGTCTCTCCGGGGCGTCGTCGGGCGTGACGGTCCAGTGGTCGGCTCCGGGAGGCACCGAGTGCCCGGCGATTCCTGTGATGTGCGTCACTCGCGCGCGGGGTGGTGTCAGTGGGCCGTGGCATCCTGGCGTGATGGGAACTTGGGCCGGGCGTACGCCGATCGCCGAGCGTGTCGAGGAACTCCTGGCCCCTGGTGGCCCGTTGCCGATCGTCGAGGCCGGTGATCCGGTGCTGCGGCGCGCGGCCGAGCCGTTCGACGGACAGTTGGAGCCCGCGCTGCTGGCCCGGTTCGTCGAGGCGCTGCGGGTGACCATGCGGGCGGCGCCGGGGGTCGGCCTGGCGGCCGTGCAGGTGGGGGTGGGGCTGCGGATCGCGGTGATCGAGGACCCGGCGCCGGTGCCGCCCCAGGTGCGCCGGGCGCGCGGGCGGGTGCCGCAGCCGTTCCGGGTCCTGGTCAATCCGGCGTACGAGCCGGCCGGTGACGGCCGGGCCGCGTTCTACGAGGGCTGTCTGAGCGTGCCGGGCTGGCAGGCGGTGGTGGCCCGGCCCGCGGCGGTACGGCTGACGGGGGCGGACGAGCACGGCCGCGCGCTGGACGAGGTGTTCACCGGGTGGCCCGCCCGGATCGTGCAGCACGAGACGGACCACTTGGACGGGACGCTGTACCTTGACCGCGCGCAGCCGCGCTCGCTGGCGTCGGCCCGGGCGATGACGGAACGCTGGTCACAGCCCACACCGCACGAGGCGGCGGCAGCGCTCGGCTTCGACCTGGACTGAGTGCTCGGCGGGCCGCACCCGTACGACGGCGACTGCGGCCCCGCTGCCCGCGCCGGGCCGGCCCGCGGGCGGGCGGGCCGGACGGGCGGCGGTGCCGCGGGACGGCGGTCAGCTGTCGCGGTAGGACTCCAGCAGCCGCAGCCACACCTCGCTGATCGTCGGGTAGGACGGCACCGCGTGCCAGAGCCGGCCGACCGGGACCTGGCCGGCGACGGCGACGGTCGCCGAGTGGATCATCTCGCCGACCCCGGGGCCGACGAAGGTCACGCCCCGCACGATCTCGTCCTCCAGGTCGACGACCATCCGGGCGCGGCCCCGGTAGCCGTCGGCGTAGAGACCGGCGCCGGCCACCGTGGAGAGGTCCACGTCGACGGCGCGGACGCGGTGGCCCGCCTGTTCGGCCTCGGCCAGGGTCAGGCCGACGGAGGCCGCCTCGGGGTCGGTGAAGACCACCTGGGGGACGGCGGCGTGGTCGGCGGTCGCGGCGTGCGCGCCCCACGGGCCGGAGTCCAGGGCGCCCTCGCCGGAGGCGCGGGCGGCGATGGCGGCGCCCGCGATCCGCGCCTGGTACTTGCCCTGGTGGGTGAGGAGGGCCCGGTGGTTGACGTCCCCGACGGCGTACAGCCAGTCGTGGCCGGTGACGCGCAGGCTGTCGTCGGTCTCCAGCCAGGAGCCCGGCTCCAGTCCGACGGTCTCCAGGCCGAGGTCGTCGGTGCGCGGCGCGCGCCCGGTGGCGAAGAGGATCTCGTCGGCCTCGATCCGGTCGCCGCCGTCGGTGACGGCGACGACGGTGCCGTTCTCCCGGCTGACGGACTTCACGGACGTGCCGGTGCGCAGGTCGGCGCCGGCCTCGGTGAGCGCCTCGGCGACCAGTTCCCCGGCGAACGGCTCCATGCGCTCCAGCAGTCCCCCGCCCCGCACCAGTACGGTGACGCGCGCGCCGAGGGCCTGCCAGGCGGTGGCCATCTCGACGGCCACGACTCCGCCGCCGACCACGATCAGCCGGCCCGGCGCCCGCTGGGCGCTGGTCGCCTCGCGGCTGGTCCACGGGCGGACGTCGGCCAGGCCCGGCAGCGGGGGCAGGGCGGCGCGGCTGCCGGTGCAGACGGCGACGGCGTGCCGGGCGGTGAGGACGCGCCGCTCCCCGTCGGGTCCGGTCACCTCCACGGTGCGCGGCCCGGCGAGGCGTCCCTGTCCGCGGTACAGGTCGGCGCCGATGCCCTCGATCCACTGGACCTGGCCGTCGTCCTTCCAGTCCGAGGTGTAGTAGTCGCGGTGGGCGAGGACCGCGGAGGCGTCGAGGGGGCCCTGGACCGCCTGGCCCAGTCCGGGGGTGCGGCGGGCGTCGGCCCGGGCGATGACCGGGCGCAGCAGGGCCTTGCTGGGCATGCACGCCCAGTAGGAGCACTCACCGCCGACCAGTTCGCTCTCCACTATCGCGGTGGTCAGTCCGGCCGCCCGGGTGCGGTCGGCGACGTTCTCGCCGACCGGGCCGGCGCCGATCACCACGACGTCGTACACGTTGGATTCCGTTTCCGTCATGGGGCCAGTCTGGTGGGTGGTGTGCGCCGGGGCCACATGGGTACGTGCGCGGAATACCCGCTCGGCCTTCGCTGTTTGCGCCGACGGCACCCGCCCCCGACCAGGAAGAGGGATCAGCCATGAGCAGCACCGTGGAGCTCACCAAGGAGAACTTCGACCAGACGGTCACGGACAACGAGTTCGTGCTGATCGACTTCTGGGCGTCCTGGTGCGGGCCGTGCCGTCAGTTCGCCCCGGTCTACGAGAAGGCGGCACAGGACAACCCCGACCTGGTCTTCGGCAAGGTGGACACCGAGGCGCAGCCGGAGCTGGCCGCGGCCTTCGGCATCCAGTCCATTCCGACGCTGATGATCGTCCGGGACCAGGTGGCCGTGTTCGCGCAGCCGGGCGCGCTGCCCGAGGCGGCGCTGACGGACGTCATCGGGCAGGCCCGGAAGCTGGACATGGACGAGGTCCGCAAGGCGGTCGCCGACCAGCAGGCGCAGGGCCAGCAGAGCGGGCGGTAGTCCGGCCGCCGGCGCGGTCCTCGCGCGGGGCCGGGCTCAGCTGGAGTCGCGGTGCACCACGGACGCGCCGAGGACCGCGCGGTGCTCGGGCACGGCGCCGGGTTCGCGCACGGCACGGTCGACGAGCGCGGCGAGTTCGCGGCCCGCGGGCAGTTCGAGGCGTACGGTGCTCAGCCGCGGCCTCAGCAGCCGGCCCAGCACGAGGTCGTCGGCGCCGAGCACGGCCGTCCGCCCGGGGATGGGGACACCGGCGTCCTGGAGGGCGCGGCAGAGCAGCATGGCGTACTCGTCGTTGTAGGCGAACACGGCGTCCAGGCCCAGGGTGTCCCAGCGGGCGGCGAGCCGGGCGGCGGCCTCCTCCTCGTAGGGGAGGGGCAGTTCGGTCAGGGTCGCGTCGGTGCCGCGCAGGGCGCGGCGGACGCCCGCCAGGCGGGGTACGGAGAAGAGCCGCAGGCCGGGTTCGGCCGGCATGACCACACCGACGCGGCGGCGCCCGCGTTCGTACAGGTGCCGGCCCGCGGCGTGGCCGACGGCCCGGTGGTCCATGATCAGGGCGTGGGCGCCGTCGACGGCCTCGGGCCCCAAGGTCACCACCGCGCGGGCGCCCGAGCGCTTCAGCACCTCCACGCCGCGCGGGCCGAGGCCGGGTCCGGGGACCAGGACGGCGATCGGCCGCAGCTCCGCCCAGGCGCGGGCGCTGTCGTCGCCGTACGGGCCGCCGGCGCCGTACTGCACGACGGTGTAGTCGAGGTGGGCGAGGGCCTTCTGGAGTTCGCCGACGAAGCGGGTGTAGAGCGGGCCGGCGGGGAACGCGGGCGCCGGCATCACGACCGTGCGGCTGTGGCCGGCGCGCAGGGTGCGGGCCGCCGCGTGCGGGACGTAGCCGAGCTGTTCGGCGGCCTCGCGGACCCGGCGGCGGGTGGGTTCGCTGATGCGGACGGCGTGGGTGTTGTTCAGGACGTAGGAGACGGTCGCGCGGGAGACGCCGGCCAGACGGGCCACATCGGCGCTCGTGGGCACGGGCGGGTTCGGTATCTGCACCATGACGTACGGCATCCTGGCAGAGCCGCGGGGCGGGACGGCGGCCGGGGGAAGGTAGTCCGGATCGGACCAACTACGGGACCGCGTAGGGAAACTGACGGAGTGTGAGCGTGCGTTCCGGTCACCGGGGCGGCGGCGTCCCGGTCGTCCGGGCCACCAGGTCCGTCCAGGCCCGCTCCAGCCGGGCCAGGGGCATCCCGCACTGCACGGTCAGGTGATGGACCAGCACCGGGTCGAGCGAGGACATCAGGGTGTGCGCGAGCAGTTCGCTGTCGGCGTCCGGGACCAGCTGGCGCAGCAGCAGGGCCACGTGGGCGTTGTGGAAGCGGCGGGCCGGGACGGTGTAGCGGCGCCCGGGGCCGGGTTCGGCGGCCAGTTGCAGGTCCAGTTCCTCGCTCGCGCGGCGCAGCAGCGCGCAGCCGAAGGCGCGCAGCCGCTCCACGGGCGGCGCCCCGGGTCCCAGTGGCGGCGGGCCGCTGAGCAGGGCGGCCTGGAACTTCCGCTCCGAGTGGTCCATCAGCGCCATCAGCAGTCCGGTGCGGTCGCCGAAGCGGCGGAACACCGTGCCCTTGCCCACCCGGGCCGCCGCGGCCACCGCCTCCATGGTGACCCCGGCCGCGCCGTGCTCCGCGACCAGGCGCGCGGCGGCCTCCAGCAGCCGGGCGCGGTTGCGCGCGGCGTCCGCGCGCAGGCACGGCTCCTTCTCCAGCGGGCCGGTGCCGAGCTGCAGCAGTTCGGGCGGGTCGACGGGAACCGGGGACGCGGGACGGGGCGGAAGGGCGGCGGACATGTCGCCAGCGTAAAGCATCGGGAAGAAAACTGGACCGTGGTCCGCTTAAGGTGCTACAACATTAAACGGACCTCGGTCCGGATTCGTAACCGCAGTGTTTCGCGGTGTCCCGCAGTGTTTACAGCGCCTGGAGTCATCACCATGTCTGTTCGTATCCTCGCCCTCGTCGGCAGCCTTCGCGCCGGTTCGCACAACCGCCAGCTCGCCGAGGCGGCCCGCAAGCTCGCCCCGGCCGGGGCCGAGGTGGAGCTGTTCGAGGGACTGGCCGAGATCCCCTTCTACAACGAGGACATCGACGTCGAGGGCAGCGTCCCGGCCGCCGCCGCCCGGCTGCGTGAGGCCGCCCAGGCCTCCGACGCCTTCCTGGTCCTGTCGCCGGAGTACAACGGCACCATGCCGGCCGTGCTGAAGAACGCCATCGACTGGCTGTCCCGCCCGTTCGGCGCCGGCGCCTTCGGCGGCAAGCCCGTCGCCGTCATCGGCACCGCCTTCGGCCAGTACGGCGGCGTGTGGGCGCAGGACGACGCCCGCAAGGCCGTGGGCATCGCGGGCGGCAAGGTGATCGAGGAGCTGAAGCTGTCCATCCCCGGCTCGGTGACCCGTTTCGCCGAGACCCACCCGGCGGACGACTCCGAGGTCGCCGCCCAGCTGACCGAGGTCGTCTCGCGTCTGCACGGCCACGCCGGGGAGATCACCGCCGCCTGAGTGCGGCAAGCTCGGCACCGCGCGGGGCCGGGGTCCTTCGGGACTCCGGCCCCTTGTGCTGTTCCCGTGCTGTTCCGCGGCTGCTGTTTCGCGGCGCGGTGTCAGGCCACCGCCGTCGGTGCCAGGGCGCGCAGTTCCGCCAGTGCCGCGGCGACCGCCGGCCGCCGGTGTCCGCCGCGCCGGGTGCAGGTCAGCAGCGTGCGGTGCGGGCGGTCGGCGCAGCGCAGCCGGGTGACGGGCAGGTGCGGGACCAGATGGGCCAGGCGCGGGATCAGGGCGACGCCGAGGCCGTGCGCGACGAGGTGGGCGGTCACGTTCCAGTCCCGCGCGTGGTGGACCACGTCGGGGGTGAAACCGGCGGCGCCGCACGCCGACATCACGTGCAACCGGCAGGGACTCCCGGGCACCGGGGCGATCCAGGGCTCGTGCGCCGCGTCCGCCAGACCGACCCGGTTCCGCCCGGCGAGCGGATGGCCCTCGGGGACGACCAGGTCGAACGGGTCGTCCAGCAGGGGCCGCTGGTCGAAGCGGGCGTCGCCCGGCGGCGGGTTGCGCGGGGTCGCCTCCACCACGGCGAGATCGGCCTCCCCCTCGAAGAGCAGGTCGAAGCTCTCGGGTACGTCCGTCTCCCGGATGCGGACGGTGAGGCGGGGATGGCGTTCGCGCAGCCGGGCGGTCATCGGCGCCAGCAGCACCGAGACGGCCACCGGGAACCCGGCCACGTGCAGCGGACCGGCGGGCTCGTCCCGGCCCGCGTGCAGTTCCAGCTCCGCCTCCTCCCAGCGGGCCTGGATGGCGTCGGCGTGCGTGAGCAGGCTCTCGGCGGCGGGGGTGAGCCGTACGCCGCGGCCCTGCGGCTCCAGCAGGTCGACGCCCAGTTCCCGGGCGAGCCGGCGGATCTGCTGCGAGGCGGCGGAGGGCGTGAAGTGCAGGGCGCGGGCGGCGGCGGTGACCGTGCCGTAGTGGGCGACCGCCCTGAGGACGTGCAGCCGGCGCAGGTCAATCATGAAGTCCACGCTTCACGGTGAGGTCCGGTAAGTCAACCTGGACGTGTACGGACCTCTCGTCGCACCCTTGGCTGTGTCGCGACGATCAGCCGGCCGAGCAGGACATCGACCGCACCGGCACGGACAAGGAGACGCCATCACCAGCACGACCGGCACGACCGGTACCGCCTGCCCGCACTGCGGGTGGCCGGACGCCGCCGAGCCCTGCCAGGTGGTGTCCCGGCACCCCACGGCCACCGGCCACACGGTGTGGTCCCGGTGCGCCTGCGGCTCGCTCCAGATGCGGATCGTCGACGCGACGGGCGTCCGCGTGGTCTCCCGCAGCCGTCCCGCGCCGGGGCGCTGAAGATCACCGGTGCGCTGACCGCCGTCGGTCCCGGCGGATCGCGCTCCGCGCCGCACGCCGTGCCCGGTGGCACGGTGCCCTCCGCGCCGAAGGGGCCGCCCCGGGCCTTCCTGGACAACGGCGGAACGTTCCGGTCGGCGCCAGGCCGGCGGGGTGGCCGCACCGCGAGTGCGGCCGGTCGGGTCCCACGGCTGCGACGTCCTGGTCCCGCACCCGGCCGTCCCCGGTCGGCCCGCGGCCCGGCCGGGGACGGCCGCGCCGCCTCCTGTGCGCCACGTCGGGTCCGCTTCCTGGGACCAGCGGTACCAGGTACGCGGGGGCCCGGCGGTGTTCACTGGGAGCCATGACGACGACCGAGTTCGGACGGACCGTACGCCGGTGGCGCGACCGCGTCTCCCCCGAGTCGGCCGGGCTGCCGGCCCGCGGTCCGCGGCGCGCGGCCGGGCTGCGCCGGGAGGAACTGGCCCTGCTGGCCGGCATCTCGGTCGACTACGTCACCCGGCTGGAACAGGGCCGGGCGGCCAACCCCTCGCCGCAGGTCGTCGAGGCACTCGCCCGGGCGCTGCGCCTGCCGCTGGAGGAGCGGGCCTATCTGTACCGGCAGGCCGGGCTGGTGCCGCCGGGTCCGGACACGGTGCCCTCGTACATCCCGCCCAGCGTCCACCGGCTGCTGGACCGGCTGGCCGGCACCCCCGTCGCCGTGTTCGACGCCGCGTGGACGCTGCTGCTGGCCAACCAGCCGTACGCCGCCCTGATGGGCGATCCGTCCGACTGGCGCGGGCACGAGCGCAACAGCGTGTGGCGCACCTTCGCCGGCCCGCGCGGCCGGGCGCGGCAGAGCCCGCCGGAGCGGCGGGCGTTCGAGGAGGCGCTCGTCGCCGATCTGCGCCACACGGTGGGCCGGTACCCCGCCGACCGGCGGCTGCGGCGGCTGGTCGAGGACCTGTGCGCGCACAGCGAGCGGTTCGCCGAGCTGTGGGAGTCGGGGATCGTGGGCCGGCACGAGGTGGCCCGCAAGACGATCGACCACCCCGCCGTGGGGCCGCTGGACCTGGACTGCGACGTGCTCAGTGTGGCGGGCAGCGACCTGCGCGTCATGGTGTACTCCGCCGAGCCGGGCACCCCGGACGCCGAGCGGCTGGCCCTGGTCACCGTCCTGGGCACCCAGTCGCTGGTGGATTAGCCCGCGTACCGGCCCCGGTCATGCGGCGGGCGGCGCGGTGGGGCGGTGGGGCGTCGTGCGGGCCGGTGCCTCCCGGACCGGCGCGGGAGGGGCTCAGGCGTGGGCGGACGAGACGAGGGGTTTCCGGGGGACGACGCAGGCAACCCGGGACCCTGCGCAGGCCCCGCCCGCCTGAGCACCCCGCGTGAGCACCACCCCGGCCGGCGGCCCGCCCGGCCCGACCCGACGGGAGCACCCGGATGACCACCGCACCTCCGCATCCGCCCGCCGCCCGGTCCGGCCCGCGCATCGGCGTGCTCGGCTCCTACGGCGGTTTCAACACCGGCGACGAGGCGATCCTCACTTGCGTCCTGGGCTGTCTGCGCGCCCACCGGCCGGACGCCCACCTCGTCGTCCTCAGCCGGAACGCCGAGCACACCCGCGCCCATCACTCCGAGGCCGACGAGGTCGTCGACTGGGAGGGTGTCAGCCGCAACCACGTCCTGGACGTACTGCCCCGCCTGGACCTGCTGGTACTGGGCGGCGGCGGCCTCCTCTTCGACGGCGAGGCCCGGCGCTACCTGCGGCTGGTGCGCGCCGCGCAGGACCGGGACGTGCCCACCTTCGCCTACGCCATCGGCGCCGGACCGCTGCGGGAGGCCGAGGACCGGGAGGCGGTACGGACCGTGCTGGCCGACATGGACGACGTGGTGGTACGCGACGAGGAGTCCCGGCTGGTGCTGGAGGAGGTCGGCCTGGAACGCGAGGTCACCGTCACCGCCGACCCGGCCCTGCTGCTGCGCCCCGAACCCTTCACCGACGCCATGATGCGCGACGAGGGCGTGCCCACCGACGCCCGGCTGGTGGGGATGTCGGTACGGGAACCGGGCCGGGCGGCCGAGGCGCTGGACGAGAGCGACTACCACGCGCTGCTCGCCACCGTCGCGGACTTCCTGGTACGGCGCCTGGACGCGCACGTGGTGTTCCTGCCGATGGAGCGGCACGACGTACGGCACGCGCACGCCGTGCTGTCCCACATGACCGCGCCGGACAAGGGCCGCATCCTGCACGGCTCCTACAGCCCGGGGCAGGTCCTCGGCCTGATGCGCCACCTGGACCTGGCCGTCGGCATGCGGCTGCACTTCGTGATCTTCGCGGCGCTGACCGGCGTACCGGTGCTGCCGCTGCCCTACTCCGGCAAGGTGTTCGACTTCGCGCGGCGGCTCGGGGCTCCGGCGCTGGTGGGCGTGGCGCGGGAACAGGCCGGGCTGCTGCTGGCGGAGGTCGACCGGCTGTGGGACGAGTATCCGCGGCGCGAGGAGGACCTCAGGGCGCGGATGCGGGAGCTGACGACGGCCGCCCGCGAGACCTGTGTGCGCTGCGGCTCGCTGCTGGACGCGGTCGGCGGCGGGCGGGCTGACGGGGCGCTGTCCGGCGCGGCCGAGCCGCGGCCCCTGGAGGTGTGATGCCGGTTCTGCGCGAACCCGCCGAGCCACGCACGGTGACCCTGCCGCCGCGGTCCGCCCAGCACGGGGGCCGCTGCGACGTGCTGGTGGTGGGCGGCGGTCCGGCCGGGTTCGCCGCGGCGCTGGCGGCGGCCGACGCCGGGGCCGACGTGGTGCTGGTGGAGCGGTACGGGTTCCTCGGCGGCAACGCGACGGCGGCGCTGGTGATGCCGCTGATGTCGTTCCACAACGAGCACAAGCAGGCGGCGTTCACCGAGGCCGGGGACGCCTCCCGGCTGCTGCCCACCGACCACGGCGAGGGCGAACCGGTGGTCGCGGGCGTGCTGTGGCGGCTGCTGGAACGGCTGATGGAACGCGGCGGCTGCCTGCGCCCGACCCCGAGGACCGGCTACACCGTCCCCTTCGACCCCGAGCTGTTCAAACTGACCCTGCTGGAGATGATGGACGAGTCGGGTGTGCGGATGCTGTTCCACGCGTTCGCGTCGACGGCGCTGCGGCAGGGCGACGGCTGGCGGGTGGTGTTCGAGACCAAGTCGGGTCCGGTGGTGATCGACGCCGGGGTGGTCGTGGACGGCACCGGGGACGGGGACGTCGCGGCGGCCTGCGGGGCGCCGTACGAGATCGGCCGGCCGGAGGACGGGCTGGTGCAGCCGATGACGCTGATGTTCCGGATGGCGGACTTCTCGCGGCCGGACTTCGCGGAGTACGTGCGCGAGCACCCGGACCAGTGGCGCGGGGTGCACGGGCTGTGGGACCTGGTGGAACAGGCGCGGGCCGACGGCGACCTGCGGCTGCCGCGCGAGGACATCCTGTTCTTCGCGACGCCGCACCCGCACGAGGTGAGCGTCAACTGCACGCGGGTGACCAGGGTGCTCGGCACCAGCGTGTGGGACCTGACCCGGGCCGAGTACACCGCCCGCCGCCAGCTCGCCCAGATCGACCGGTTCCTGCGCGCCCGGGTCCCCGGCTTCGAGGCGTCGTACGTGGTGCAGAGCGGCGTGCACGTCGGCGTCCGGGAGAGCCGGCGCGTCCTCGGCGACTACCAGCTGACGGGCCACGACATCCTGGCCGCCCGCCCCTTCGCGGACGTCGTCGCGCACGGCGCGTACCCGGTCGACATCCACAACCCGCGCGGCTCCGGAACGGTACTGAAGCGGGTGCCCAGGGGCAGCTTCTACGACATCCCGCTGCGCTGCCTGCTGCCGCGCGGTACCGACCGGCTGCTGGTCGCCGGGCGCTGCATCTCGGGGACGCACGTCGCCCACTCGTCGTACCGGGTCATGCCCATCGCCATGGCCACCGGCCAGGCGGCCGGGGTGTGCGCCGCGCTGACCGTACGGCACGGGCAGGGCCCGCGGGGGCTGCCGTACCGGCTGGTCCAGCGGGAGCTGCTGCGGCAGGGGGCGCGGCTGCGGATCGATCAGGCGGAGGGTGCCTGACCGATCCGGCGGAGGGTGCCTGACCGATCCGGCGGAGGGTGCCTGACCGATCCGGCGGAGGGTGCCTGACCGATCCGGCGGAGGGTGCCTGACCGATCCGGCGGTCAGTGGCCGGGAGCCGCCGTGCTGATGCCGCCCAGGGCCGAGCGGGGGTCCTCGGCGGCGGCGAGGTCACCGAGGCTGACGATGCCGACCAGGTCGCCGCCGTGCTCGACGACCGGGAGGCGGCGCACGGCGTACCGGCGCATCAGCTCGGCCGCCCGGTCGGTGGTGTCCTCCGGGGTGAGGGTCACCACGGGCGGCGGCGTGCACACGGAGCCGACCCGGGTGTCGTCGGGGTCGCGGCCGTCGGCGACGGCCCGCAGGACGATGTCGCGGTCGGTCAGCACGCCGAACAGGTCGCGGTCGTAGGCGACGAGGACGTCCCCGACGTTCCGTTCGCGCATCAGCTCGGCGGCGTGGGTCACGGTGGTCATGGGCTCGACGGTCGCCGTGGCGGGCGACATCACGTCCCGGATGCGGTGGGTCATGGCGGGCGCCTCCCGGGCGCTGTGTCGGTGCCTGTGGTCGTGCCTGCGGTGGCGGTGTCCGTGGTGGCGGTGTCCGTGGTGGCGGTGTCCGTGGTGGTGTCCGTCTTCGACCGCGTTGCCGACATCGGCCCGGTCAAACCGCCCGGCCGGCGGGGAACGGCTCCGGGACCCGCCGGTCAGGGCCGGTCGAGCGCCCGGCCGAGGGCGGTCAGCCAGTCGTCGACCGGGCCGAACGTGAGCACCCCGCTGCCCGCGCCCGCCAGTTCGCCGGACGCGGGCAGCAGCCTGTCGTACGTCCGCCGCACCGCCGCCCGGTCGCCGAGCGCGAGGGCGAGCGCGGCCTCGGCGCAGCACAGGGCCTCGTAGAGGAGGTCGGGCGGTGGTTCGGGCAGGTTCCGCAGGGCGGTCCCGGCGGCCGTCCGTTCGCCCTCGGCCAGGAGGGCGAACGGCTGTGCCCAGGGGCGGTAGGGGCCCCAGTCCGCCCGCAGGTCGACCCGGGGCGGCAGGCCCCGGGACAGGCGCAGGCCGAGAAGGGCGAGCGGCAGCAGGCCCCGTTCCAGGCCCGGCATCCCGGCGCCGTCCAGGCGCGCGGCGGCGGCCCGGTACCCGGCCTCGGCGCGGTCGTACGGGGCTTCGCCGGCGGCCTGGCGCAGGGCGCGGTACCAGTCGGTGAAGACGGCCACCAGGGGCCGTTCGTGCCGGGCGGCCAGCCGGTCCGCGGCGGCGGCGTGCTCGTCGGCACCGGTGAAGTCGGCCAGGGCGGAGCGCGCCTGGAGGCGGATCAGGTGGCCGAGGACCTCGTAGGTGACCAGGGCGTGGCGGGCGGCGAGGGCGACGAGTTCGGCGCCGATCGCGTCGCGGCGCGGGGCCGTCCCTGCGGTGGTGCAGGACTGCATGTAGGTGCCGTTGAGGGCGAACGCCAGCAGCGCGGGGTCGTCCAGGTTCCGGGCGATCTCCTCGGCCGCGCGCGCCGCCCGGGGGCCGCGCGGTGACCGTACGCCGCGGCTCTCCAGGGCGACGGTGGCGAGCAGGCGGCAGCGGGCGGGGGCGGCCGACGGGGTGTCCGGGAGGGCGGCGAGGGTGCGTTCGGCGGCCTCGACGATCCGGCGGGCCGCCTCGGGGTCGTCGCTGCGGGTCCAGTTGGCGGGGACGTCGTAGGCGCCGATGACCCGGGCGGTCAGTGCGGCGTCGCCGGTCTCCTCGGCGGCGGCGACGGCCGCCGGACGGTGCAGCCGGGCGGCCTCCAGACCGCCGCCGCCGGTGACGGCGAGGGCGCGCAGCAGGCCGACGGTGGATTCCAGGCGGGCCCCGGAGCCGGCGGCGACCGCGCGGTCGTACGCCTGCGTCGCGCGGGTCCACAGCCGGGCCGCCGCCTCGGCCGGTTCGGCGGACGGGTCCAGGGCCGGGTCCTGGGCGAGGACGCCGGCCTCCAGGCGGCGCAGCCGCGGCCCCGGCTCGATGCCCAGTTCCCCGGCGAGCCGGGCGCGGGCCCGGCGCAGTACCGCGAGGGCGTCCGCCTGCCGTCCGGTGCGGTACAGGGCGAGGGCGAGCAGCCGCCACGCCTCCTCGCGCCACGGGTGGCCGTCCAGGTGGGCGTCGAGGTCGGGGACGGCCTCGGCGGCGCGGCCCAGCTCCACCAGGAGTTCCGCCCGGCGTTCGACGGCGCCGAGCCGCAGTTCGGTCAGCCGGGACCGCTCGCCCCGCGCCCATTCCTCCCCGGCGAACTCCGCGTACGCCGGTCCCCGCCACTCACCCAGGGCCGCCCCGAGCCGGTCCGGCGCCTGCGCGGCGGGCAGCCGGCCGGCCGCCGTGACGGCCGCCTCGAAGCGCCACGCGTCCACCGCGTCCGCCGCCGCGCGCAGCGCGTATCCCGGACCCTCGGTGACCAGCAGCCGGGCCGGGGCGCGGCGCGGCCGGTCGGGTTCCAGGGCCCGGCGCAGATCACCGACGAAGGTGCGCACCGCTCCCACGGCCCGCGCGGGCGGTACGTCCCACAGGTCCTCGACCAGCCGGGACACCGGGACGACCCGCCGCCGGGCCAGCACCAGCCGGGCCAGCACGGCGCGGTGCCGGGGTCCCCGCAGGGCGAGCGCCCGGCCGTCGCGCTCGGCCGTGACGGGCCCGAGCACCCCGAAGGTGACCGTCTCCATGTTCCGTCCGACCTGTTCCGTTCGCTTCCGACCAGGTCACCACGGTACGCGCGCTGATCGGTTGCTGATCCACGCCCGGCAGGGTCAGGGGTGCGCGAAGGACCGTTGAAAGGAACGCACCCCTCATGACACCGACCCTCCCCGGCTTCTCCTACGACCGGGTCCCCGTCGCCGACGGCGTGGCGCTGAACGTCGCCGTCGGCGGCTCCGGCAGCCCCGTCGTCCTGCTGCACGGCTTCCCGCAGACCCACTTGATGTGGCGGCACGTCGCCGCCGACCTGGCGACCGAACACACGGTCGTCTGCCCCGACCTGCGCGGCTACGGCGACAGCGACAAGCCGGCCGACCCGGACGGCACCGCGTACGCCAAGCGGACGATGGCCGCCGACGTCGTCGCCCTGGCCCGGGCGCTGGGGCACGAGCGGTTCGCGCTGGCCGGGCACGACCGGGGCGCGCTGGTCGCCGTCCGGGCCGGGCTGGACCACCCGGACGCGGTGACGCACCTGGCCGCGCTGGACGTGCTGCCGACCCTGGACATGTGGGACGTGCTGCACGGCACCACGGCCGCCGTCGGCTTCCATCTGTACCTGATGGCCCAGCCGCCCGGACTGCCGGAAGCGCTGATCGGCGGCGCGCCGGACGCGTTCTTCGGTCACTTCCTCGACGTCTGGACCCGCGACCCGGACGCCCTCCCGGCCGACGTGCGCGCCGCGTACCTCACGGCGTCCCGGGAGGCGGTGCCGTCCATCGTGGCCGACTACCGGGCCTCGGCCGGCGTCGACGTCGACCACGACCGCGCCGACCGGGAGCGCGGCAACCGGCTGCGGATGCCGGTGACCGTGCTCCAGCAGGACTGGGGCGCGGCCCTCGGCTACGACGCCGCCGCGCTGTGGCGGGCCTGGGCCCCGGACCTGCGGCATCTCACCGTGGACTGCGGGCACTTCATGGCGGAGGAGGCGCCGGCGGAGGTGTCGGGGGCGCTGCGGGAGCTGCTGTCCCGGTAGGCCCCGCGGGCACCGCCGCCGCTGTGCCGGTCCGGCCCGCCGGTCACACCGCCCCGGGCACCTCCTCCGTGACCCCGTTCAGGGGTGAGGCGGGGTCGCTGCCGTAGGGGCGGGTGAAGATCTCCAGCGCGTGGCCCGCCGGGTCGGTGAAGTACACGCCGCGCCCGCCGTCGTTGCGGTTGATCCGGCGCGGGTGCCGGCCGTGCGGGTCGGCCTGGATCGGCACCCGGTCGGCGACCAGCCGGGCCAGGGCGGCGTCGAACGCCTCCTCGGAGACGAGGAACGCGTAGTGCTGCACGGGGATCTCGGTGTCGACGGTGGCGAAGTCCAGGGTGACGCCGTTGGCGGTGGTCACGGGCAGGAACGGTTCGGCGGGTTCGCCGACCTCCAGGTCCAGGACGTGGGCGAGGAAACGGGCGGACTTCTCCCGGTCTCGGGTGAGAACGATGGTGTGGTTGAACTCGACCGACATGGGTCAATGCCTCCACGGGCATCTCCGCGGCGCCTCCATGCCTCACCCGGCCGGTGACCGGCACGCGACGCCGCGGCCAGGATGTCAGGCGGCTGCGCGCCACGGTGTCGAGCGTTTTTCGGCGTGGTGACCGGGGCTGCCCGGACCGGGGCGGCGGCTCACGAGGAGGCCTGGTCGCTGTCCTTGTGGGCACCCCAGCCGTGCCAGCGCTCGACCTCGATGAGCGCGCTGACCCGGGACCGGACCCGGTCGGGGTAGGCGCCGCCGGTGTAGTGGGTGGAGATGCGGTCGATGTCGGCCAGGCCCTCGTCGTCGCGGAACTCGGCGACCCGGCCGATGAGGGTGACGTGGGTGTACCAGTCCTCCCCGTCGAGGACGGTGAGGGTGACCCGCGGGTCACGGCGCAGATGTCCCAGGCGTACGCGCCCCTCGTCGAGGCTGATCAGGACCCGGCCGTCGTCCTCCCAGACGTACCAGGTCGGGGTGGAGACGGGGGTGCCGTCGGAGCGGAGGGTCGCCATGACGCAGGGGTTGGCGCGGCGCAGCATCTCGACGGCGTCGGCGGGCAGCGGCGGCTTGGACATGCGGACTCCTTGGTCGTTCTGGTTCTCGGTCGTTCTGGTTCTCGGTCGTCCCGGCTCTCAGCCGTTCTGGTTCTCGATCGTCCCGGCTCTCAGCCGTTCCGGCTCACGATCGTCCCGGTTCTCAGCCGTTCCGGCTCTCAGCCGTTCCGGTTCTCGGTCGTTCCGGTTCTCGGTCGTTCCCGTTCTTGATCGTTCCCGTTCGCCGGGGCGGCACGCCCCGTTCCCGGTCAGTCGGACGGCTCCTCGGTGAAGCTGGCGTAGTACGCAGCGGCCATGTCCTCGTCGCCGTGCCCCTGCGCGGCGGCCCGGGACAGGCGCTCGGCGCCCGCGGCGGCCACGTCCAGGCGGACGCCGCCCCGTTCGCCGGCCTCGACGATCAGCCGGGCGTCCTTGGCGGCCGTGTGCACGGCGAACTGCGCGGGGGTCAGCCTGCCCTCGCGGATCAGCGCGGCCTTGGCCCGCAGATAGCCCATGTCGAGCCCGCCGCCGGCGATGGCGTCGAAGAAGTGGTCGGGGTCGACGCCCAGCGCCCCGGCCAGCGCGAGGACCTCGCCGGCCGCGTTGGTGGCGGCGATGACCCAGCTGTTGGCGACCAGCTTGAGCCGGGTGGCGCTGCCGGCGGCGCCGTCCTCGCCGGTCCACACCGTGCGGTTGCCCACCGCGTCGAAGACGGGCGTCACCGCGTCCCGCGCCTCGGCCGGTCCGGCGGCCAGCACCAGCAACTGGCCCGCCTCGGCGGGCTGCCGGGTACCGAGCACCGGGGCGTCGAAGAAGACGAGGCCGTGCTCGCGGGCGAAGCCGGCCAGGTCGTCGAGGGCGTCGACGCCCGCGGTGGTCGACTGCGCCCAGGCGGCGCCGGGGCGCAGACCGGGCGCGGCCTCCCGCATGACGTCGAGGGCGGCGGGGCCGTCATGGAGCATGGTCAGGACGACGTCCGCGCCCCGCACCGCCTCCTCGGCCGTGCCGGCGACGTGCGCGCCGTCGGCGGCGAGCGGCTCGGCCTTGGCGCGGGTGCGGTTCCAGACGCGGACGGCGTGTCCGGCGCGGGCGAGGTTGCGGGCCATCGCGGCGCCCATGATGCCGGTGCCCAGGACACTCACGGTGAGCTGGTCGGTCATGAGGTCGGCTTCCTCCTCCAGGGGGTCACGCGTACGGGGATCAGCCTGCCACCTGGCCGCGGGCGGCCCGGACCAGCCCGTCCAGCCAGGCCTGGTGGCCGTTGAGCATCGGGTTCGGGGTCTGTCCCGCCAGGTCGGCCGCGGGCTTGCCGAACTGCGACTCCTGGGTGAGGATCCGCACCCGGCCGCCGGGCAGGTCCTCCACCAGCCAGGCGTGCAGCACGTCGAGCCGCTCGTCGGGCCCGCCCTCCTAGAGCCGTCCACGACAGGCGGCCCGGGACGCCCTCACCGGGCGCCTGGAACTCGACGACGCGGGCGTCCAGCGGCGGGAACCCGAAGGTGCCGAAGGCGAAACGGACGCCGTCGGCCGGCTCGGGGCCGTCACCGTCCGGGAAGGAGATGTCGGCGACGTTGTCGTAGTACGACTCCCAGGTGGAGGTGTCGACGAGGAACCGCCAGGCCCGGGACGCGGTGACGCCCTGGACGATCACCTCGTTGGAGACGAAGTTGTCGCCGGTGCCGGGCAGGTACTTCTCCGGCCAGTCGATCGCGTGCTGGGTGGTCATGGGGGCCTCTCTCGGTGCTCCTGGCTGCATGCTGGCCGCTCGGGCGGCGCGCTGCCACTCGGCGACGCCTTCGACCGTAGGCCGGGCGCCATCGGCGTACCAATAGGACCTCCGATGGCCGCCATCGGCCCTCCGATGCCCCAGCGGCCGGCGGCACGCCCGCGTCCCGTACGGTACGGCCGTGACTGCCTTCACCGATCAGAGCCACGGGACCGAGGGGAACGCCCCCGGCCGCCACGGCCCGCACGCCACCACCGAGGCCGACGTCCACGCGGTGGGCCCGGTGCGCACCGAGTACTCCCCCGCCTACGACGGCGACCCCGACCCGGGCGAGATCGTCTGGACCTGGGTGCCCTACGAGGAGAACGACGGCCGGGGCAAGGACCGCCCCGTGCTGGTGGTCGCCCGCGAGGCGGCCGGCACCGTGCTCGCCGTGCGGCTGTCCAGCAAGCGGCACGACGCCGACCGGGACTGGGTGCCCATCGGCAGCGGCCCGTGGGACCGTTCGGGCCGGGACTCCTGGGTGGACACCGACCGGGTGCTGCGGCTGCACGAGGCGGGCATGCGACGGGAGGCGTGCGCGCTGGACCGGATGCGGTTCAACCTCGTACGGCACCGGCTGCGGGAGCGCTACGGCTGGAGCTGAGCCTCGTCGAACGTCCGCTCGAAGGCGGCGCGGACCGTGCCGCCCGCGGTGCGGTCCAGGATGCCGAAGACCACGTGCGAGAACGCGGACGCGAACCGGCCGCCGGGTCCGAGCAGCGCCTGGAACGCGCCCGCGACCTGGGCCGGTTCGTTGCGGAAGACGCCGCATCCCCACGCGCCGAGGACGAGACGGCGGTGCCCGTGGGCCACGGCCGTCTCCAGCACCCGCTCGGCCCGGACGGCCAGGGCGCGCGGCAGGTCGGCGGCGCGGTCCGGCGCCGTGCGCAGCACCACGCCCGCGTTGGGCGCGGCGGCGGTGAGGAAGGCGGCGGTGTACGGCGCGTCCAGCAGCCGGCCGCGGTCGTCCCGGAAGACGGGGACGGCGGGCGAGTACACGACGCGGTCGGTGTAGAACGGGTCGCGGTGCGCCCGGTGGTGGTCGTAGAAGTCGCGGGCCCGCAGCAAGCAGGTGTAGAGCGCGGAGGCCCGGCACAAGGCCTCCTCCTGGGCCTGGGCGCCGTTGAGGTAGCCGCCGCCCGGGTTGCGCGCCGAGGCGAAGTTGAGGACCGCGGCATCGCCGCCGAGGCGGCGCGCGGCTTCCAGGCTGCTCTCGCCGGTGACCTCGACGCGTGTGGGTACGGACGGGGTGTCCGGGACGGGGACGGGCTCCGGCCCGTGCAGGCGGGTGCCCGCCCGGGCCGCCGCCACGGCCGCCGCGATCCCCACCTCGCGTCCGTCGGACGCGCGGTAGGCACCCGCCGCGACGATCTGCTCCGTCCGCTGGGCGATCTCCCGCAGGCGCGCGCTCACGGCGCCACCCCCGTGGACGCCGTGACCGCGTACCGCGCGGTCTCCCCCGTCGTGCTCATGAACGCATCGTGAGCGATGCTGGTCGTGCGGTGCAACGGAGTTTTCGCACTCTTGTGCCGTGCCGCGTGAAGGTCTTGGGTGGGACGAGTGTGCGGTCCGGCTGTCCGGCCGGTCCCCGTCGACATGGTGGAATCTCAGGAGGATCCCGACATGTCAGAATCGTTCAGTGGCTGTGACAGGCCACGCACCGCCGTCAGCGAGGCCGAGGTCGAGGCACTGGTCCGCGGCATCGCCTTCAAGACCGGTCCGCCCCGCCGTCTCGGGGTGGAACTGGAATGGCTCGTCCACGAGCTGCGCGACCCGCGGCTCCCCGTCGCCCCCGGACGGCTCGACGCGGCGTACGCCGCACTGCGGTCCGTCCCCCTGAAGTCGGCGCTCACCGTGGAGCCCGGCGGTCAGCTGGAGCTCAGCTCGCCGCCCGCCGCCTCCCTGACGGACGTCGTCGACACCGTCTCCGCCGACCTGGACGCCGTCCGCGCGGTACTGCGCGACGACGGTCTGACCCTGGCCGGCCTCGGCCACGACCCGTGGCACCTTCCTCCCCGCTTCCTGCGCCAGCCCCGCTACGACGCCATGGAGGCGTGCCTGGACCGCACCGGTCCGGACGGCCGCCGCATGATGCGGGCCACGGCCTCCGTGCAGGTGTGCGTGGACGCCGGGTACGAGGAGCCCGGTCCGCTCGGACAGGTGCGGCGCTGGTGGCTGGCCCATCAGCTGGGCCCGGTCCTGGTGGCCGCGTTCGCCAACTCGCCGCTGGCCGCCGGGCGCCCCACCGGCTGGCGGTCCACCCGGCAGCTGTACTGGGAGCGGATCGGCCCGGGCCGGGCGGGCGGCCCCCCGCTGGACACCGACCCGGCCGGCGCCTGGGCCCGGCACGCGCTGGACGCCCCGGTGATGTGCGTACGCCGGGACACCGGGCCGTGGGAGGTCCCCGACGGGCTCACCTTCCGGGAGTGGACCCGGTCCCGGTCGCCCAGGCCACCCACCGCGGACGACCTCGACTACCACCTCACCACGCTGTTCCCGCCGGTCAGACCGCACGGTCACCTGGAGCTGCGCATGATCGACGCGCAGCCCGGGGACGACGGCTGGCTCGTGCCGCTCGCCGTCACGGCGGCGCTGTTCGACGACCCGGAGGCCACCGAGACCGCCTACCGGGCGGTGAAGCCGCTGACCGAGCGCACCGGCGGCCGGCCCGCCCCGCACAACCCGCTGTGGCAGGACGCGGCCCGGCTGGGGCTCACCGACCCGGAGTTGCGCGAGGCCGCCGCCGTGTGCTTCGCGGCGGCGCTGCGCGCGCTGCCCCGGCTCGGCGCCGGCGCCCGGGTGACGGACGCCGTCGCCGCGTACCTGGACCGCTATGTCGCGCGGGGCCGGTGCCCCGCCGACGACCTGCTGGACGAGCACCGGAAGGACCGCTCTTGATGACCGACCCCGCCCACGACGCCGAGACCCTGCGCGAGCGGGCCCTGGCCACGCTCGTCACCGCCCGCGACCGCACCACGCTGCTGACCAGCTGCGTGGCGGAGCCGGACCTGACCGCGCAGCACTCCCCGCTGATGTCGCCGCTGGTGTGGGACCTCGCCCACATCGGCAGCCAGGAGGAGCTGTGGCTGCTGCGGGCGGTCGGCGGACAGGAGGCGATACGGCCCGAGATCGACAGCCTCTACGACGCTTTCGAGCACCCGCGCGCCGAGCGCCCCAAGCTGCCGCTGCTGTCGCCCGAGGAGGCCCGCCGGTACGCGGCCGAAGTACGCGGCCGGGCCCTGGACGTGCTGGCGGGCGCCGCCTTCCACGGGACGCGGCTGACGGAGGCGGGCTTCGCCTTCGGGATGATCGCGCAGCACGAGCAGCAACACGACGAGACGATGCTGATCACGCATCAGCTCCGCCGGGGTCCGAAGGCCCTCACCGCCCCCGATCCGGACCCGGTGCCGCTGTTCACCGGTCCCGCCGAAGTCCTGGTCTCCGGCGGCCCGTTCACGATGGGCACCTCCACCGAGCCGTGGGCGCTGGACAACGAACGGCCCGCGCACCGGCGCGAGGTGGCGCCGTTCCACATCGACACCACGCCGGTCACCAACGCGGCGTACCAGGCGTTCATCGACGACGGCGGCTACACCGACCCGCGCTGGTGGACCGCCGAGGGCTGGGACCACATCCGCCGCAGCACGATCACCGCGCCGCTGTTCTGGCGCCGGGACGGCGGGCAGTGGCTGCGCCGCCGGTTCGGGGTGACGGAGGTGGTGCCGCCCGACGAGCCGGTGGTGCACGTGTGCTGGTACGAGGCCGACGCCTACGCCCGCTGGGCCGGCCGGCGGCTGCCCACCGAGGCCGAGTGGGAGAAGGCGGCCCGGTACGACCCGGCGACCGGCGGCTCGACGCGCTACCCCTGGGGCGACGCCGACCCCGGCCCCGAGCACGCCAACCTCGGCCAGCGGCACCTTCGCCCGGCGCCCGCCGGCAGCTATCCGGCCGGTGAGTCGCCGCTCGGGGTACGGCAGTTGATCGGCGACGTGTGGGAGTGGACGGCGAGCGACTTCCTGCCGTACCCGGGGTTCCGGGCGTTCCCGTACAAGGAGTACTCGGAGGTGTTCTTCGGCCCCGAGCACAAGGTGCTGCGCGGCGGTTCGTTCGCAGTGGACGCGGTGGCCTGCCGGGGCACGTTCCGCAACTGGGACTATCCGATCCGGCGGCAGATCTTCGCCGGGTTCCGCACGGCCCGGTCCGCGGAGGCCGTCTGATGTGCCGTCACCTCGCCTACGTGGGGCCCGCGCTGCCGCTCGGCGGGCTCCTCGTGGCGCCCCCGCACGCCCTGTACCGCCAGTCGTGGGTGCCGCGCCGGCAGCGGTACGGGACGGTCAACGCCGACGGGTTCGGCGTCGGCTGGTACGCCGCGGACGACCCGGTGCCGGCCCGGTACCGGCGGGCCGGGCCGATCTGGGCGGACCGGTCCTTCGCCGACCTGGCCCGGGTGGTGCGCAGTACGGCGGTGCTCGGCGCGGTGCGCGACGCCACCCTGTCCGGGGCGGACGCGGAGGCCGCGGCGGCGCCGTTCGCCGCGGACACCTGGCTGTTCAGCCACAACGGGGCGGTGCCCGGCTGGCCCGGTTCGCTCGCCGGTCTGGTGCCGTCGCTGCCGCCCGAGGAGCTGCTGTCGCTGGAGGCCCGCAACGACTCGGCGTTCGTGTGGGCGCTGGTCCTCGACCGGCTGCGGACCGGCGTCCCCCAGCCCCGGGCACTGGCCGGCACGGTCCTGGAGGTCGCCGCCGCGGCCCCCACCGCCCGCCTCAACCTCCTCCTCACCGACGGGGACACGATCACCGCCACCGCCTGGGGCGACACCCTGTGGTACCTGGCCCGGCCCGGCGGCGGCACCGTCGTGGCCTCCGAGCCCTACGACGACGACCCGCACTGGCAGGAGGTGCCCGACCGCACCCTGCTGACGGCGAGCAGCGCGGAGGTGCTGCTGACGCCGATCGAGGAACCGAGCGACGACCGTTCCCCCGTACGCGCCGAGGAACCGAGCGACGACCGTGCCCCCGCACCCGCCGAGGAACCGAGCGACGCCCGCACGCCCGCACCCGCCGAGGAGTCCCGTACGTGAGCACGTTCCGCATCACCCGCATCCTGCCCGAGGACGCCACGGACGCCGCCCTGCGCGCCGACGTCCTGGCCGGCCTGACGGGCAGCCCCCGCACGCTGCCGCCGAAGTGGTTCTACGACGCGCGCGGCAGCGAGCTGTTCGAGGAGATCACCGCACTGCCCGAGTACTACCCGACGCGCGCCGAACGCGAGATACTCGCCGCCCGGGCCGGTGAGATCGCGGCGGCGTCCGGCGCCCGCACCCTGGTGGAGCTGGGCTCCGGTTCCTCCGAGAAGACCCGGTACCTGCTGGACTCGCTGACCGGACTGCGCGCCTACGTGCCGGTCGACGTCAGCGAGAGCGCCCTCGACCGGGCCGGACGGGCGATCGCCGCCGAACGGCCGGGGCTCGACGTGCACGCGCTGATCGCCGACTTCACCGCCGCCCTGGAACTGCCGGACACGCCGGGCCCCCGGCTGCTGGCGTTCCTCGGCGGCACCATCGGCAATCTGCTCCCCGCCGAACGGTCCGCGTTCCTCGCCTCGGTCCGCTCCGCGCTGGCCCCCGGCGACACGCTGCTGCTCGGCACCGACCTGGTCAAGGACGAGGCGGTGCTGGTCCGGGCGTACGACGACGCGGCCGGGGTGACGGCCGCGTTCGACAAGAACGTGCTGTCCGTGATCAACCGCGAGCTGGACGCCGACTTCGATCTCGCCGCCTTCGACCACGTGGCGCGGTGGGACGCGGAACGGGAGTGGATCGAGATGCGGCTGCGCTCGCGCACCGCGCAGACGGTGAAGGTCCAGGCGCTCGACCTGGCCGTGGAGTTCGCGGCCGGGGAGGAACTGCGGACCGAGGTGTCGGCGAAGTTCCGCGAGGCGGGCGTACGCGCCGAACTGGCGGCGGCGGGGCTGGAGCCGGTCCACTGGTGGACGGACCGGGAGGGCCGCTTCGCGCTGTCCCTGAGCACGGCGCGCTGACGGCGCCGGGCGCCACCGGGCATCACCGCGCGTCACCCGGCTTTACCGGGCTTCACCGGGTGCTCGGGTCGAGGAGTTCGGTGACCCGGTCGGCGGCCCGGCGGGCCTCGGCGGCCGGGCCGGCGCCGGTGAGCACGTTCGTCATGTACTCCTTGATCGGGTTGTCCGCCTCGACCGCGCCCCACTGGGGCGTGGTCGGGGTGGCCCGCCCGTGCGCGGCCCCGGCCGCCATGGCGGCGACGCCCTCCTCGCCCGCGACGGCGCCGGCCAGGGACTTCTTGTTCGGCACGTAGTTCATGGTCCGGGCCAGTTCGGTGTTCCACTTCTTCCCGGTCAGCGCCTCGACCACGGCGACGGCGGCCTCCCGGTCGCCGGTGTTCTCCGCCACGACCAGGTCGGAGCCGCCGGTGAACACGGCGCCGGGGGTACCGGCCTTCCTGCCCGGGACGGGGAAGAAGCCCAGCTCGTCCTCCAGCCCGGGGTTCTCCTGGAGGATGGCCTGGGCCGCGCCCGGCACCGCCACGATCTGCGCGACCTCTTCCCGGGCGAACACGCCCGCCTGCGGCGGGTGTTCCTCGTCGGCGCCGACGGGACCGTCGCCGAGCGCCTGGAGCCGGCGGTAGAACTCCATGCCGCGCAGGGCGGCCGGACTGTCCAGGGTGCCTTCCCAGGAGCCGCCGCCGCGCTGCCGGGCCAGTTCGCCGCCCTCCTCCCAGATGAAGCCGGCGAGCGTGTACCAGTCCTGTCCGGCCAGGTAGATGCCCTGGCCGCCGTTCTCGTCGAGCCGTTCGGTGACGTCGAGCCACTCGTCCTGGGTGCGCGGCGGCCGGCTGATGCCCGCCCGCTCGAAGAGGTCCTTGCGGTAGATGACGACGCGGTTGGCGGCGTACCAGGGGATGCCGTACTGCTGGGACTGCCACGCGCCCGGTTCGGCGAGGCCCGGCAGCCAGTCGCGGATGCCCCAGTCCCGCATCGACTCCAGCGTCAGGTCGAGCAGCCCGCCGCCCTCGGCGTACGTGGGGACCTGGGTGTTGCCGACCTCGATGACGTCGGGCCCGTCCGCGCCGTCCGCCGCCAGCGCGGCCCGCACCTTGTCGACGACGCCGGTCCACTCCTGGAGGCGCAGGTCCAGGGTGATGCCGGGGTGGGTGCGGGCGAAGTCCTCGGTGAAGCGGTCCAGGTACTGCTGCGAGGCGCTGCCCTTCATCAGCCACACGGTGACGGTGCGCCCGCCGGAGTCGTCGTCCCCGACCAGGCCGCAGCCGCCGAGCAGGAGGGCGGCGGCGGGAACGAGGGCGAGCAGGCGACGACGTCTCACGAGGGGTCCTGTTCTGTCCGGAACACGGCGAAGGGACACCCGACATGGGGGGACGAGCCCGTGGCTCGTACGGGTGCCTGGATTTTGGTCCGTACCAATGTCGGGGTCAAGGGGCTCCGGCACATCGCCCGACATGTCGCGCGCCGGCGCGGCGTGGGGCACCGTGGAGTGATGACGAACCACACCTATCGCGTCACGGAGATCGTCGGCACCTCGCCCGACGGCGTCGACCAGGCCGTCCGCAACGGACTCTCCCGCGCCTCGGAAACCCTGCGCCACCTGGACTGGTTCGAGGTGACCCAGGTCCGCGGCCAGATCGAGAACGGCCAGGTGGCCCACTGGCAGGTCGGCCTGAAGGTGGGCTTCCGCCTGGACGAGTGAGCGCCGCCCCAGGGACCCACCCCCTCCGCCACCCGCCCTGCTTTGTAAATGGCATCCATTTTCATATAGCGTCCTCGGTGACCTTGCCACGCCCCGAGCACCGAGGAGCACGTCCCATGGCCGTCCCCAAGCGGAAGATGTCCCGCAGCAACACCCGCCACCGCCGCGCCCAGTGGAAGGCGGCCACCCCGGCCCTCGTCCCGGTCACGGTCGACGGCGTCCGCCACCTCGTCCCGCAGCACCTGCGCAAGGCGTACGAGCGCGGCCTGCTGCACCCCGAGGGCTGACCGCGCGGGAATGCCCCCGCCCGCGGGACGTTGAACCACGTGTGAGCTCACTGACCGCCCGGACCCCGTTCTCCGTCCTCGACCGCTCCCGCACCCGCGAGGGGCACCCGCCCGGTGAGGCGCTGCGCGACACCGTGCGGTTCGCGCGGGAGGCCGAACGGCTCGGCTATCACCGGTTCTGGGTGTCCGAGCACCACGGGGTGCCCGGGGTGGCCGGTTCGGCGCCGACCGTACTGGCCGCCGCCGTGGCCGGCGCCACCCGGACCATCCGGGCCGGGACGGGCGGCGTGATGCTCCCCAACCACCGGCCCCTGGTCGTCGCCGAGCAGTTCGGCGTACTGGAGTCGCTGTTCCCGGGCCGGATCGACATGGGGCTCGGCCGCTCGGTGGGCTTCACCGACGGGGTGCGCCGGGCGCTGGGCCGCGACAAGGACGACGCCGACGCCGACCGCTTCGAGGAGCAACTGGCGGAGCTGCTCGGCTGGTTCGAGGGCACCTCCGCCACCGGCGCGCACGCCCGCCCCGCCGAGGGCCTGACCGTGCCGCCGTTCGTGCTGGCGATGGGCGAGGGCGCGGCCGTCGCCGCCCGCGCGGGCCTGCCGATGGTCATCGGCGACCTGCGCGACCGGGACCGGATGCGGCGCGGCATCGACCGCTACCGCGACACCTTCCGCCCCTCCCCCTGGGCCCGGGAGCCGTACGTCGTCGTCTCCGGCACGATCGCCGTGGCGGCCACCCCCGAGGCGGCCCGGCGGCTGCTGCTCCCCGAGGCGTGGTCCATGGCGTACTCCCGCACCCGCGGCACCTTCCCGCCGCTGCCGCCCGCCGAGCGGGTCGAGACCCGGACGATGACCGCGAAGGAGCGCGGCTTCTACGAGGCCGGTCTCACCGGCCACCTCGCCGGCACCGAGGAGCAGGTCGCCGACGAACTGGAGACGCTGCTGAAGGAGACGGGCGCCCAGGAGGTGCTGGTCACCACCAGCACCCACGACCGCGCGGCCCTGTACGACTCCTACCGGCGGCTCGCGCGGATCGTCGGACAGCCGGTCCGGGGCGGCGCGGAGCACATCCCCGGCCCTCCGGAGACGGCCGTCGGCGGCGCGGCGCTCCGCTGAGGGAGGCGCCACGCCGCCGGAGCGGTCCGGATCACTCGCGGCCCGGCCGCCGGATGTCGTCGACCGTGCCCTCGGTCTCGATCCGCTCCTTGCGGACCCGGCCCCGGACGGTCTCGTCCTCGACGCGTTCCTCGGTGGTCAGCCGCACGCGTTCCACCGGTACCGTCTCGGTCTCGACCACGGGGTGTTCCTCGTACAGGGTGACCTCGTGCTCGGCCTCGCTGATCTCCGGGCCGGAGAGCGCGGCGTCACGGTTGGCCTCCGTGATCGGCTCCCGTTCCAGGCGCACCTCCTCGTGCCGTACGGGGACGGTCTGCTGCACGTCCTCGGTGACCACGTACTTGCGCAGCCGGGCCCGTCCGGTCTCGCGCCGCTCGACGCCGATGTGCAGCCGCTCCTCGGAGAGCGTCATGGCGTCGTCGTCGCGCATGCCCGTGCGGTCCGTTCGGCCCCGGCCGGCGGTGCCCGCCATGCCGGCCGTACCGGCCATGCCCGCCGTACCGGCCGCCGCAGCGGTACCCGTGCCCGTGGTGGTGCCGGTGCCCGTGGTGGTGCCGGTGCCCGGACCACCGGACGCCTCGGCCTCGGACAGCACGCTGTCCCAGTTGACGCCGTAGTAGTCGTAGAGACGGTGCTCCTCGCTCGCCGACAGGTGCCCGCCCGCGTCGATGTCGACGTTGGGCGCGCCCTTGACCTGGTCCTTGGGGTAGGGAACCTCGAGGTGGTCCTCGACCAGGGTCGCGTTGTGGATGGGGATGAACGACTCGCTGGAGCCGAACATTCCGGTCCTGACACTGACCCACTCGGGGCGCCCGGTCATGTCGTCGAAGAAGACGTGCTTGGCGTCGCCGATCTTGTTGCCGTCGCCGTCGTAGACGGGATGGTCCAACAGCATCGTGATCTCTTCGCGGGTGATCATCTTGGCCTCACCCTCCTTCTGGAGTGACGCTTATCTGGTTTTCCGCATCAAGAGACAGAAAACGGCACATGCGTCACAAATTGCACAAACTTTTCGAGTGTGCTTTCCCGTGGTGACCGGTGCGGGCGACCCCGTCCGCCCCTTCGGCGGCCCGGGCGAGGTCACGGCGGTCGGAACAGGCGCCGGCGGGAACAACCGGTCGCACCCGCACCTCGGCCACCAGACCGCGCGCCGACGCCACCCGCCACAGCGAGGTGAGCAGGGTGTCCTCGCCGACGAAGGCGGGCGTCGTGCTCACCGTCCGTCCGTCCGCCAGGTAGCGGATGCGCACCGGCTGGACCGGTACGCCCGCGTCCAGCGCGGCCTGGAACACGGCCCGGCGGAACGGCCCCCGGGCCCGCCCGCACCAGGTGCTGCCCTCGGGGAAGGCCGCGACCGCGGCGCCGCCGCGCAGTTCGGCGGCGATGCGGGCGACGGTCCCGGGCAGCGCCCGCAGCCGGTCCCGTTCGATGAACAGCACTCGCCCGCGGGCGGCCAGCCACCCGGCCACCGGCCAGCCGCGGATCTCGGTCTTGGCCACCATCCGCGCCGGGCGGACGGCGGCGAGCAGCGGGACGTCGAGCCAGGAGACGTGGTTGGCGACGAGCAGCAGCCCCCCGGCGGGCGGGGCGCTCCCGGTGATCCGGACCCGGACGCCACAGGCCCGTACGATCCACCGGGACCACCGGCGCACCAGGGCCGCGGGCACGCGGTGTCCCACCGGCGTCAGCGCGATCCCGGCCAGCAGCAGGACCACGACGGCCGTCAGCCGCAGCACGGCACGCGGTACGGCCGCCGCGGTCCGCGCCCGTTCCACGCACGCCTCGGGGGTGCAGGGCGCGCCGGGCAGCCAGACGCTCACCGGGCGGCGGGCACGAGCGAGAGGAAGTGCCGCAGGTAGCGCGGGTTGACCCGGCTCATGGGCAGCAGCACGTACAGGTCGGCGACGCCGAAGTCGGGGTCGTGCGCGGGTTCCCCGCAGACCCAGGCGCCGAGCCGCAGGTAGCCGCGCAGCAGGGCCGGCACGTCGCTGTGTCCGGCCGGCGTCCCGGCATCCGGGATCCACGGCAGCAGCGGCCGTACCCGGTACTCCTCGGGGGCGAGGTTGCGCTCCCGCACCCGGTCCCAGGTGGCCGACGCGAGGGCGCCGCCGTCGGCGAGCGGGATGGAGCAGCAGCCGGCCAGCCACTCGTGGCCGCGGTCGGTCATGTAGCGGGCGATACCGGCCCAGATGAGCCCGATGACGGCGCCGTCGCGGTGGCCGGGGTGGACGCAGGAGCGGCCGACCTCGACCAGGTCCGGGCGGATCGGGTCCAGCGCGGCCAGCTCGAACTCGCTCTCCGCGTACAGCCGTCCGGCGACCGCGGCCCGCTCGGGCGGCAGCAGCCGGTAGGTGCCGACGACCTGCCCGCTCGTCTCCTCCCGGACCAGCAGGTGGTCGCAGTACGCGTCGAAGGAGTCGATGTCGAGGCCCGGCTGCGGGCCGGACAGCAGCGCCCCCATCTCCCCGGCGAAGACCTCGTGCCGCAGCCGCTGCGCGGCCCGGACCTCGTCCTCGTCGCGGGCGAGGGAGACGGTATAACGGACGGGTGCCGCGGGCTGCGGGGGACGGTCGACGGTCAGTACACCGCTCATGACTGCTCTCCTGGTCGAGGGGCCGGGCTCGGCTCAGTTCTTCCGAGCCTGGCTGTCCTGCGCATGACCAGCGCCGGGAGAGCGGATGTGCGCTTGCTGAATGCCGGGGGCGCGGAACGCGAGACGGGGCCGGAAGGAGCACCTCTCCCGACCCCGCCCGTCCGCACGATTTCGGCGAACGTTCACTGAAAGCGCCCCTGCGAGGGGCGCGGGGCTGTGTCGATTTGCGGCTCCGCCGCGTGGGCGCGACAAGCCACGACGGCGCCGCACCCCGCAACGACGGCTTACCGCTTCCCGGCCTTCCGGGTCGCCCGCAGCCACTCCTTGTTCATGCTCGTGATGGACATCAGCGGAATCCCCTTCGGACACGCGGTCGCACACTCACCGGCGAGCGTGCACCCCCCGAACCCCTCCGCGTCCATCTGCCCCACCATGTCCAGCACCCGCGACTCCCGCTCCGGCGCCCCCTGCGGCAGCACGTTCAGGTGGTTGACCTTCGCGGACGTGAACAGCATCGCCGCCCCGTTGGGACACGCGGCCACACACGCCCCGCACCCGATGCACTCCGCGTGCTCGAACGCGAAGTCGGCGTCCGGCTTCGGCACCGGCGTGGCGTGGGCCTCCGGCGCGGCGCCGGTCGGCGCGGTGATGTAGCCGCCGGCCTGGATGATCCGGTCGAACGCGGACCGGTCCACGACCAGGTCCTTCACCACCGGGAAGGCCGACGCCCGCCACGGCTCGATGTCGATCGTGTCGCCGTCCTGGAAGGACCGCATGTGCAGCTGGCAGGTGGTGGTGCGCTCGGGACCGTGCGCGTCGCCGTTGATGACGAGCGAGCAGGCCCCGCAGATGCCCTCGCGGCAGTCGTGGTCGAAGGCGACGGGGTCCTCGCCCTTGAGGATCAGCTCCTCGTTGAGGGTGTCGAGCATCTCCAGGAAGGACATGTCCCGCGAGATCCCGTCCACCTCGTACGTGGACATGGCGCCTTCGGCGTCGGCGTTCTTCTGGCGCCAGACGCGCAGGGTGAGCCTCATGCGTAGCTCCGCTGGGTGGGGTGGACGTACTCGAAGACCAGGTCTTCCTTGTGCAGGACGGGGGCCTCGCCGGTGCCGGAGAACTCCCAGGCGGCGGCGTAGGAGAACTCCTCGTCCCTACGGGCGGCCTCGCCGTCCGGGGTCTGGGACTCCTCGCGGAAGTGGCCGCCGCAGGACTCGGCGCGGTGCAGCGCGTCGAGGCACATCAGCTCGGCCAGCTCCAGGTAGTCGACGATGCGGTTGGCCTTCTCCAGCGACTGGTTGAACTCCTCGCCGGTGCCGGGCACCTTGATCCGCCGCCAGAACTCCTCGCGGATCTGCGGGATGCGCTCAAGGGCCTTGCGCAGCCCGGAGTCGGTGCGGGCCATGCCGCAGAACTCCCACATCAGCTCGCCGAGTTCGCGGTGGAAGGAGTCGGGGGTGCGGTCGCCGTCGACGGACAGCAGCAGGTTCAGCCGGTCCTGGGTCTCGGCCAGCACCTCCTGCACCACCGGGTGGTCGTCGCCGACCTGGTCCTGGTGGGGGTTGCGGGCGAGGTAGTCGTTGATGGTGGCCGGCAGTACGAAGTAGCCGTCGGCCAGGCCCTGCATCAGCGCGGAGGCGCCGAGCCGGTTGGCGCCGTGGTCGGAGAAGTTGGCCTCGCCGACCGCGAACAGACCGGGGATCGTGGTCTGGAGGTCGTAGTCGACCCACAGGCCGCCCATCGTGTAGTGCACGGCGGGGTAGATCCGCATCGGGACCTCGTAGGGGTCCTCGTCGGTGATCCGCTGGTACATGTCGAAGAGGTTGCCGTACTTGGCCTCGACCGCCTTGCGCCCCATGCGCTTGATCGCGTCGGCGAAGTCCAGGTACACGCCCTGGCCGCCGGGGCCGACGCCCCGTCCCTCGTCGCAGACGTTCTTCGCGGCGCGGGAGGCGATGTCCCGGGGGACGAGGTTGCCGAAGGACGGGTAGATGCGCTCCAGGTAGTAGTCGCGTTCGTCCTCGGGGATCTTGTTCGGCGGGCGGTCGTCGCCCTTGGCCTTGGGCACCCAGATCCGTCCGTCGTTGCGCAGCGACTCGCTCATCAGCGTCAGCTTGGACTGGTGGTCGCCGGTGCGCGGGATGCAGGTGGGGTGGATCTGCGTGAAGCAGGGGTTGGCGAAGTACGCGCCGCGCCGGTGCGCCCGCCACACGGCGGTCGCGTTGGAGTTCATGGCGTTGGTCGACAGGTAGAAGACGTTGCCGTAGCCGCCGGAGGCCAGCACGACCGCGTCCGCGAAGTACGTGTCGATCTTGCCGGTGATCAGGTCGCGGGCGACGATCCCGCGGGCCCGCCCGTCGACGACGATGACGTCGAGCATCTCGGTACGGGGGTGCAGCTCGATGTTCCCGGCCGCGACCTGGCGGCTCAGTGCCTGGTACGCGCCGAGGAGGAGCTGCTGGCCCGTCTGGCCGCGGGCGTAGAACGTACGGGAGACCTGGACGCCGCCGAAGGAGCGGGTGTCGAGCAGACCGCCGTACTCGCGGGCGAAGGGCACGCCCTGTGCCACGCACTGGTCGATGATCTCGACGGAGATCTGCGCGAGGCGGTGGACGTTGGACTCGCGGGCCCGGAAGTCGCCGCCCTTGACGGTGTCGTAGAACAGGCGGTGCACGGAGTCGCCGTCGTTGCGGTAGTTCTTCGCCGCGTTGATGCCGCCCTGCGCGGCGATGGAGTGGGCCCGGCGCGGGGAGTCCTGGTAGCAGAACTGGACGACGTGGTAGCCCTGTTCGGCGAGGGTCGCGCCGGCCGAGCCGCCCGCGAGGCCGGTGCCCACCACGATCACCGTGTGCTTGCGGCGGTTGGCGGGGTTGACCAGCTTGGCCTCGAAACGGCGCTTGTCCCAGCGCTCGTTGATCGGGCCGGCCGGGGCCTTGGTGTCGACGACCGGCGCACCGGTCGTGTAGTCGGCGTAGGAAGTCATGTTCAGCTCACCACTCCGGTCATGACGCCCACGGGGACGGCGATGAAACCGGCCGTGAGCAGCAGCGCGAGGACGTTGGCGACGGTCTTCAGGGCGCGGTCGCGGGTGCGGCTGCCGGCGCCGAGGGTCTGGGCGGCGCTCCAGAAGCCGTGCTGGATGTGCAGGCCGAGGGCGAGCATGGCGACGATGTAGACGACGTTGCCGTACCAGGTGGAGAAGGTGTCCACGACGTTCTGGTAGGGCTTGCCCGACTCGAAGCCGCCGGAGTGCACGGTGCCGGTGGTCAGGTCCAGGATGTGCCAGACGATGAACAGGGCGAGGATGATTCCGCCGTACCGCATGGTGTTCGTCGCGTAACTGGCCCGCTTGCGCTTGTGCGCGTACTTGGTGGGCCGTGCCTTGAGGTCGCGGCGGCTGAGCTGGTACGCGGAGACGGCGTGGGCGACGACGGCGACGACCAGCACGACGCGGACCAGCCACAGCGTCCACTCATAGTGCATGAACGGCTCACCGACCGTGCGCAGCCAGTGGGCGTAGTGGTTGAACTCCTCCGTACCGAAGAAGATCTTCAAGTTGCCGATCATGTGGACGACCAGGTACAGCAGCATGATCAGCCCGCTGACCGCCATCACGGTCTTCTTGCCGACGGTCGAGTCCCACACGGTGCGTGCCATGGACGGCCGTCGGTCCGTCCGCGTTGCCAGAGCCATGTCACAAGACGCTAGGGCCGGACGGCCCCATCGGTCCAAGACATGGTCCGGCTCGTTTCGATAGGCGATGCCTATGATGGGCGGATGCAGTTCCAGCAGCTCCAGTACTTCGTGGCGGTCGCCGAGACCCGCCACTTCACCCGGGCCGCCGATCTGGTCCACGTCTCCCAGCCGTCACTGTCGCAGCAGGTCAAGGCGTTGGAGCGGGAGCTGGGCGCCGATCTGTTCCAGCGGGCGCGGGGCAACATCACCCTGACCGACGCCGGGGAGGCGCTGCTGCCGCTGGCCCGGCGCATCCTGGCCGACGCGGACACCGCCCGGCACGAGGTGCAGGAGCTGGCGCAGCTGCGCGGCGGCCGGGTCCGGCTGGGCGCCACGCCGAGCCTGTGCACCGGCCTGCTGCCGGACGTGCTGCGCGCCTTCCACGACCGCTATCCCGGCATCCGGCTGCTGATCGAGGAGGGCGGCAGCCACGACCTGGTTCGGGAGCTGGCGCGCGGCGCGCTCGACCTCGCGCTGGTCGTGCTGCCGCTGCCCACGCCCTCGCCGGCGCTGACCACGGTGGAGCTGCTGCGCGAGGACCTGGTGGTGGTGTCGTCACCGGAGGAGCCGAGGCCCGGGGGCGGGCGGCGGGCGGTGGACATCGGCGACCTGGAGGGCGAGCGCCTGGTGATGTTCCGGCACGGCTACGACCTGCGGGAACTGACGGTGGCGGCGTGCCGCTCCGCGGGGTTCGAGCCGACGTTCGCGGTCGAGGGCGGTGAGATGGACGCCGTGCTCGGTTTCGTGCGGGCGGGGCTCGGGATCGCCGTCGTGCCCCGGATGGTGGCGGCGCGGTCGGGGCGGGGGCTGCGGGTCACTCCGCTGACCCGGCCCGGACTGCACCGGACCATCGCGCTGGCCCACCGCAGCGATGTGGCTCCGCCTCGGGCGGCGCGGGAACTCCAGCGGATGCTGCTGGAACGGTGACTGTTCCACGCCGGACGAGGGCGTGTCCCCAGGGGCGCGGGGACTGCGCGAGCAACCACGACGGACCCGCGCGTTCCGTCGTCGGGCGCGGGCCCGCTGTGGCTGGTCGCGCAGTTCCCCGCGCCCCTTGGGGTATCACCTCACCCGGCGATGGAACGTCACCCGGTGGCGTCCACCAGCGCCAGCTGGTGCAACCGCTCCGGCGGGCCCGGACGGGCGTAGTACCAGCCCTGGGCGGTGTCGCAGCCCAGTACGCGGAGCTGCTCGGCCTGCGCGCCGGTCTCCACGCCCTCCACGGTGACCGCGAGGTCGAGGCCGTGGGCGAGGGAGACGATGCCCTCGACGATCCTGAGGTCGACCGGGTCGGCCGGGAACTGCTGCATGCTCTGGGTGAAGGAGCGGTCCAGTTTCAGGACGCTCACCGGCAGCCGGCGCAGGTTGGCGAGGTTGGAGTAGCCGGTGCCGAAGTCGTCCAGGGCGATGTCGACACCCATCTCGGCCAGCCGGCGCAGCGGCTTGAGCAGGTCGTCGTCGGCGCCGATCAGCGCCGACTCGGTCACCTCGAGGCAGAGCGCGTCCGGCGCGACCCCGGCCCGCTCCAGGATGTCGACGGTGTCCTGGACCAGCCCGGGGTGGGTGAGCTGGCAGGGCGAGAGGTTGACGTTGATGCGCAGCGGGTCCGCGCCGCCGTCGCCGTACAGCTCCCGCCAGGCGCGGGCCTGGCGCACCGACTGCTCCAGGACCCAGCGGCCCAGCGGCACGATCAGGCCGGTGTGCTCGGCGAGCGGAATGAACCGGTCCGGGCTGAGCACGCCGTGCTGCGGGTGCAGCCAGCGCACCAGGGCCTCCGCGCCGCGCACGCTGCCGTCGCCGAGGTGGACCAGCGGCTGGTACTCGATGAAGAACTCGCCGCGCTCCAGTGCCGCCGGCAGCGCGGTGGTCAGCCCGTGCCGGGTGATGGCGCGGGCGTCGGCCTCCGGGTCGGCCAGTTCGTAGCGGTTGCCGCCCGCCGACTTGGCCCGGTACATGGTGATGTCGGCGCTGCGCAGCACCTCGGCCGCGCTGCGCTCCCCCGCCGGTCCCTCGACGATGCCGATGGAGCCGCGCACGGTGATCTCCCGGCCGTCGATGCCGATCGGCGCGAGCAGGGCGTTCATGATGCGGCCGGCCAGTTCGTCCACCTCGTGCGCGGTGTCCGTACCGGTGGTGAGTGCCACGAACTCGTCGCCGCCGAGCCGGGCGACCATCTCGCCGGGCGCGGTGGCGCAGGCCTGGAGCCGGTCGGCGACCTCGACCAGGAGCCGGTCGCCGGCCGCGTGCCCGAGGCTGTCGTTGACGGTCTTGAAGCCGTCGAGGTCGAGGTAGCACAGGCCGAAGCGCTGGCCCGCACCCGCGTTCAGGGCCTTCTCCAGGCGTTCGAAGAAGAAGCTCCGGTTGGGCAGGCCGGTGAGCGCGTCGTGGGTGGCCTCGTAGCGCAGCCGCAGATTGAGCAGCCGGCGCTCGGTGGTGTCCTCCATCAGCGCCAGCTGGTACTGGGGGACGCCGTCGGCGTCGCGCAGCAGGGAGACCGTCAGGTTGGTCCACAGGACGGTGCCGTCGGGCCGGTAGAACGCCTTCTCCAGGTGGTAGTGCTCGCGCTCGCCGCGCACCAGTTCGTCGTAGAGCCGCCAGGTCTGCGGGGCGTCGTCGGGGTGGGTCCAGTCCCGGACCTTGCCCTGGCGCAGCTTCTGGTCGGTCAGGCCGAACATGCGCGTCAGGGCCTCGTTGACCTGGAGGATGTTGCCGTCGAGGTCGGCGATGCCGATGCCTATGGCGGCGCCCTCGAAGACCGCGCGGAAGCGGGCCTCGCTGGCGTGCAACGCTGCGGCCACCACGCCCTGCGCCCTCAGCGCGGCCTGGGCGATGGCCTCCTGCTCGGCCAGGGTGCGGGCGCGCAGCGCCTGCGCGAAGCCGGCCGCCATCGCGTGCTGCATCCGCGCGGACCGGGCCCGCAGGTCCTCCTGGTCGCCGCCCTCACCGCAGTAGAGCACCAGATAGGCGTCGACGCAGTCCAGCGTGCGGCTGAGCGCCTCGGGGTCGGTGCAGTGGGCGTCGACGAGCGCGGCGCCGACCGCCTTGGCCTCCTCCGCGTCGAAGGCCCGCTCGCGCAGCACCTGGCTCAGCCGCCGGGCCAGCGGCAGCAGTTCGGCCTCGAACTCCGGCCGGGTCGACGACGTCGTGGTGACCGGGAACACCGCCCGGCTCCAGATCGTGGCGAATCTGCGCAGTCTGTCCTCCGGCCCGTCCGGCTGCGCGGTCACGCGGTACGCCCCACGCCCGCGAAACCGGAGAACGCATAGGGGTCCTCGTCCTCCGGCGCGCCCTCGGGGCGCCAGCGCGCCATCGGCACCAGTCCGGGTTCCACCATGTCGTACCCCTCGAAGAACCGCGCGATCTCCTCGCGCGTGCGCATGATCAGCGGGTTGCGGATGTCCTTGTACACGTCCACCGCGCCTGTGGCCCGCTCCGGCGGCAGCGGGATGCCCTCGTACGCGGCGTGCGTGAGGACCAGCATGCTGCCGGGCGCGAGCGCGGAGCTCAACTCGGCCACCGCCGCGTACGGGTCGTCCTCGTCTGCCACGAAGTGCAGTATGGCAACGAGGAGCAGGGCCACCGGCCGATTCAGGTCGATCAACCGCTCCACCTGCTCACTGGCGAGGATCTCGCCCGGTTTGAGCAGGTCGGCGGCGACGATGTCCGCGTCCTCGTCGCCCGCCAGGACCGCCTGGCTGTGCGCGACCGCCACCGGGTCGTGGTCGACGTAGACGACGCGGGCGCCGGGGCAGGCCCGCCGGGCCACCTCGTGGACGTTGCCGAAGGTGGGGATGCCGGAGCCGATGTCCAGGAACTGGGCGACGCCCTCACCTGCGGCGAAGCGCACGGCGCGGCGCATGAACGCCCGGTTGGCCTGCATGACCTTGGGAAGTCCCGGCATGAACTCCATGGCTCTGCGGGCCGCTTCCCGGTCGACCTCGAAATTGTGCGAACCGCCCAGGTAGAAATCGTAGATCCGGGACACGCTGGGCACTGTGATGTCGATGCTCCGCGGGGCCCAGGCGGGACGCTCCATCTGGCTCTCCAAGGCTGAAGGCGATCCGGTGTTCGAGCAGAGGCTACTGATCGTCCGCCAAAGGGGCGAGTCCAAACGGAAATTGACCATCCGTTCCCGGTCACTGCCTCCGGCACGTGCCAGCCGCGGACGGCACGCGGAGGGGCCCGCGGGCAGCGCAGCCGGGCCGCCCCCTCCGTCCGGTACGGAGGGGGCGGCCCGGCTGCGGGGAGGGTCGGTTACTTCTGTGGCGCGCCCACCGCCTTTCCGTCGGGGGCGACGGCGTACCAGGTGCCGCCGACGCCCTGGCCGTTGATGTCGCCGGGCTCCTCGTCGCCGGCGAAGGTGTACAGCGGCCAGCAGTCGAGGGTCTGCTGGGCGGCCCCGTCGGGCCGGGTGAAGCTCATCAGGCCCTTCTTCTCGACGTCCTCGGTGTCATTGGTCTCGACCGGGGCGACGACCGGCCATTTCTTCAGGCAGTCGCCGGTGCAGGCGGACACCGGATCGGGCCAGGCCTCGTCCTTCAGGAAGCGGTAGACGGTCATCCCGTCCTTGTCGACGACGATCTCGCCCAGCTCCGGGTCCTCACGGGTGGAGAGCCCGGGCCGGGCCGCCTTCGTACCGTCGGCGGCGAGCGCGAACCACTTGCCGTTCACGCCCTGGCCCTTGACGTCCCCGGCGGCCGTGTCCTTGGCGTAGCGGTACGCCGGCCAGCCGCCGATGGTGAGCTGCTCGGTCCCGTCGGGGCGGGTGACCTCGCCGAGCAGGGACTCGTCGATGCCCTCGCCGGCGATCGCGTCGTCGGCGGCCACCGGCGGCCAGGCCGTGGCGCAGTCCGCCTCGCAGGTGGTCTTGGGCGGCTCGGCGGTGTCCGCGTCGAAGCGGTACAGGGTGCGGCCGTCGCCGTCGGTCACCAGCTCGCCGAGTGCTTCGTCTGTGGTGACGGACAGCTTGCCGGCCGCGGCCGGGCTCGCCGACCGCGCGTCCCCGGCACCCGCTTCGAGCCCCTGGCCGGCGCCGACGTTGCCGATCTCGCCGGGCTGGGCCGAGGCGCCCACGTTCTGGCCGGCGCCGGTGGTGCCGCCGTCCTGACCGCACGCCGTCGTCAGTGCCAGCACCACCGCGGCGCTCGCCACGAGTGAGGCGTTCCGCCACGAGGTCCTCATCGTCACTCCCCCTCCTTGTATGGGTGGTGCGGAGAAGTTCCGCTCCTCCGCACGGCATGGGGTACGGACCGGCGACCCGTCGGCGTTCAAACGGAGGCACCAGTTTCTTCAGCGACCCGTCGGTGCCGGGCACTTGGCCATACACGCGTACGAGCCGACGGACACCCGATCGGCCACTGTCCCTCCTTTGAGCCAATCCGGTGACATTTCGGCGTGCCTCGTCGCCGCACCCTCGATGATTCGCCACGTGCATGGACCCGAACCGATCCGACTCGCCCCTGCCGGACGGACGTTGGCCCTGGCGACGCTGGTGTTCGCACTCGTCGGCGCCCCGGCGGGACCCGCGGCGGCGGACGCGTGCGCGTACGTGTCGAACGGCCCGGGGGACAGCCGGGCCGCGGCGTTCGCCGGGAGCGGCGCCACCTGGCCCACGTTCCCGCCGTGCCCGCCGCCCACGCCGAGCCCCACGCCCACGCCTCCCGCTCCGCCGAAGCCGCCCTCCCCGAAGCCGCCGACTCCGAAGCCGCCGTCCCCGGAACCGCCGCCTCCGAAGCCCACTCCTCCTCGGACCCCGTCCCCGCCGGCCCGTCCCACGCCCGAGCCCGAACCGCCCGCGCCACCGCGTCCGGCGCCCCCGCCGCCCGTCCGGCCGCCCGCCCCCAGCGCCACCCCGGCGCCCGCGCCCCCGCGCCCGTCGGCTCCGCCGACCTCGGCCACGCCCACTCCCACGCCCACGCCGTCCCTGACCCCGGTGCACTACCCGCGCTACCGCTCCGCCCCGCAGCAGCCGCGCTCCACGCACGGTGCCATGTCCCCGCTCGTCTTCGTCCTGCTCATCCTGATCCCCGCGCTGGCCGCCGTCGTCGCCCTGCGCCCGCGCTGATCCCTGGAGGCTTCTCTTGCCGGAATGGCTTGTTCTCACCCTCGCGATGCTGGCCGCCTGCGCGGTCGTGGTCGTCATCACCGTCGTACGGCACCGCAGGGCCGCGGACGACGAGGACATCACCGAGACCCCGGACGTCATCGAGTACATGACCATGTGGATCGGCGTGGTGTACGCCATCGTCCTGGGTCTGGCCATCGCGGGCGTCTGGGAGGCCCGCAGCGCGGCCCAGGACCACGTCCAGGCGGAGGCGGTGGCGCTGCACGAGATCTCGGAGCGGGTCCGGGTCTATCCGCCCGAGGTCCGCGACCGGATTCGGGACGATGTCAATGCCTATGTCGGACACGTCGTCAGCGTCGAGTGGCCGGCCATGGCCGACACCGGGGACGTCACCGAGCGCGGCACCGCGCTTCTCGACCGGATCCGCGCGGACGTGACGGACTACGAGCCCCGGTCCGACTTCGAGGCGCAGGCCTACCAGCCGCTCCTGGACCAGGTGAGCGCCGCCGACCAGGCCCGTATCTCGCGGGCGGAGTCGACCGGGTCGACCATGCCGGGCGTGGTGTGGTTCGGGCTCATCACCGGGGGTGTCGTCACCATCGGCATGATCTTCGCCCTGCAGATCCGGCGCACCGCGCGCGAACTGGTGCTGGCAGGGCTGTTCTCGGCGCTGATCGCCTTCCTGCTCTTCCTCATCTGGGACTTCGACGACCCCTACGGCCGAGGCTTCGGCGCCTCGACCGACCCGTACCTGGGACTCTTCCCGGGCATCACGAGCTGAGGTCGTCCTGAGGTCCTGAGGGCGTCCGAGGGCGTCCGAGGGCGTCCTTGAGGGGTCCTTGAGGGCGTCCGCCCGGGCGGAGGGGCGCGGCGGCCGACGGGTGCCGCCGGTCCGGCCCTTCCCCTGGGCGGCCCAGCCCGTTGCCCCATTCGCGCGACTGCGATCGCGCCCGTCCGCGCGTCTTCCTAGCGTTTCGGACATCGAGGTGCATGTCCGTCGCGAGCGGAACAGGTCCGCAACTGCTCCTCGGGACCCGGAGGATCCTTCATGCGTGCGATACCCGTCGCTGCGGCCGCACTGCTGGGCGCCTGCGCCCTCACGTCCTGTGTCCCGGTCGCCGGCGCGGCCGGCGACAGCACCGTCACCCCGTTCGGTTTCCGCGTCCTGCCCTCCACCATCGCGGCGGGCGGCGAGGTCACCCTGATCGTCGACCGCGCCGACGGCCGCTGCAAGGGCCCCGCGACGGTCTCCGCCCCGGTGTTCGACCCGGTGACCATTCCCCCCAGGCACACGTCGGCCACCGCGGTGGTCGACCGGGACGCCAGACCGGGCTCGGTCCACCAGGTGGCGTTCCGCTGCGACGGGGCGACCGGGACGACCGGCCTGACCATCGCCGGCGGGTCGAGCCCCACGCCCACACCCACGTCGCCGCCGCCTCCCACCACCGCCCCACCGCCGCCGCCGGAACACCCCGGGCACGGGCGTCACGAGCACCCGGAGAAGGGCGTGCACGCCGGCGAGGGCGGCACCGTGGCGGGCTTCGACCTCAAGAACCTCGGGCTCGGCGCGCTGCTCGTCGCCGGCTCGGTGGGCGCGGCGTACCACCTCTCCCGCCGCCGCACCGGCGAGGACGGCGGCTGACGGAGCCCTCCCGCGTCCGCGCGCCACACGTCACCCCGGCTCCCCGAGGAGGGGAGCCGGGGTGACGTCCTGTGCGAGGTTCCGTTCGGCGCCCGGGAGCCCGCCCCCCGAAGGCGGGGCCCGGCCGGGCGCCGGGCACACCGGTCAGACGCGCCGCTCGGCCCGGCGGCGCATCCAGAACAGCCCGCCGCCCGCCACCGCCGCGGCGACGAGCCCGCCGCCGATCGCCATGTCGGCCGGCGTCGCGCCGCTGGAGTTGCTGCCGCCGATGCCGCCCCGCACCCCGCCGATGACGGTGAACGCGGCCGGCCGGGTCAGTGTCCGGCCCGAGCAGTTGACCTTGATCTCGTAGGAGCCGGGGCGGGCGTCGCGGTTGATGGTGGCGACGCCCTTGGAGGTCTCGTTGGCACCCCGGACCGGCGTCAGGTGGGTGGTCGGGAAGGCGCGCGAGGTCATCGTGCCGCCGTGCGGGCAGCCGTCGACGGTGACGGTCATCTGGCCGCCGCGGGCGATGACGCTGGGCAGGGCCACGATGTTGCTCGGCGTGTCCCACGCGACGGCCGTGGGAGCGGCGAGCCCGAGAACCCCGGAAACAACGACGGCGGCGCCTGCGGCCGCCAGGGCACGGGAGTTACGCATGTGATCCTCCGCGGAAGACGCCCCGGGACCCGTCCCCGGTCGATCGGCGAGAAAGCGCCTCCCGGAAAAACCCTCAGTTGGTGCGACGGCAGGCGCATTTCGGCGATGGTCCGTCCTGGTGAGCGGCTGTAGCGCGGTGGAACCTCGGCAGTGGATATCACCGCAGGTCACGGACCGTCAGAAATTTCCTGCACCCGGCGCCTCGGATGGCTCACCGGCCGCGTGCGGAGCCACCCGTTCGCATCCGCCCCGTCGCCGCCGCGCCGGACGGCACTTAGCGTTTCCCGTATGCGCGACTGACACGGCGACGGCTGTGTCGAGAGGGGATGTCGAATGTCTGCGTCCGAGCTGGCCGAAGAGGAGGAGCGGCACAGGAAGCGCGCTCCGTGGGGTGTCATAGCTCTTGTCCTGCTGACCGGCCTCGCGCTCATTCGCAACGGTTCGGGGGAATTCGACGTCGGCCCGCCGCAGCCCGCGTCGGCCGCGGCCGCCGAGGCCCGCCGCGCGGAGGGCGGCACCGTCCCGAAGGGCCTCGCGCCACTGCCGTACGCGGTACCCGACCGGGTGCGGATTCCCGCCATCCAGGTGGACGCGCCGATGATGCCGGTGGGCCTCGACGCGGACGGCTGGGTCGGCGCGCCGCCGCCCGAGGACCCGAATCTGGCCGGCTGGTTCACGGGCGCGGTCTCGCCGGGGGAGAAGGGCACAGCGGTCGTGGTCGGGCATGTCGACAACAAACAGGGCCCGGCCGTCTTCTACGGACTCGGTGCCCTGAAGCAGGGGAACAAGGTCGAGATCGACCGCGCGGACGGAAAGACCGCCGAGTTCGAGATCTACGGCATCGAGGTCTTCGAGAAGGACGATTTCCCCGGCGACCGGGTGTACGCCTCCAAGGGAAGTCCGGAATTGCGCGTCATCACCTGCGGCGGCGGATTCTCCAAGCAGAACGGATACGCCGGGAACGTGGTCGCCTTCGCCCGCCTGACCGGAATCCGCTGACAGGAACCGCGGGAATCCGCCGACCGGAATCCGCTGGGCGGAGTCCCGGCCGGGCGGGCGCACGGGCGTCAGGTGTGGGGCCGCCGGGGAACGGTGAGGTGGTACCCGGAGTCCAGCAGGCTCGGAAGGTAGGAACGCAGGGCGCGCACGCTCTGCGAACGGTCGCCCCCGGCGTCGTGCGAGAGCACCACGACGCCGGGGGCGGCGCCGTCCTCGACCCGGTCGACGATGGTGCGGGTGCCGGGGGTGGTCCAGTCCAGGGTGTCGACGGTCCAGGCGAGCGGTTCCATGCCGAGTTCGGCGCCGAGCTGGAAGGCGGCGCGGTTCCACGCCCCGTAGGGCGCCCGGAACCAGCGGGGCGGCTCACCGAAGGCCGCGTCGATGACCTCGGCGGTGCGCTCCATCTCGGAGCGGATCTCCGCGCGGCCGAGCCGGGTGAGCAGCGGGTGGGACCAGGTGTGGTTGCCGACGACGTGTCCGTCGTCGGCCATCCGGGCCAGCAGCTCCTTGTTGTCCACGGCCATCTCGCCGCACACGAAGAACATCGCGCGGACCTCGTACTCGGCCAGGATGTCCAGGATCTCGGGGGTGTAGCGGGGGTCGGGGCCGTCGTCGAAGGTCAGCACCATGACGCGGCCGCGTCCGGGGACGTTCAGAAGCGGCTCGCGCCGGACCGGGACGGGGGAGAGGGCGGTGCGCGGCGGGCCGTGACCGGTCAGGGGCCGCAGGCGGTAGGCGGAGGGCTTGAGCACGCGGCGTGCCGGAGGGCCGGGAGCGGCCGGGCGGGGCGCGACCGGCGCCTTCCCGGTCAGGGCCCCGAGCACGCCGGCGGTCCCGGCCGCCCCCACCGCGGCAGCGCCGGCGAGCAACGCCCCGCGCCGGGTGAGCAACTGATCCGTCTTCATGACTCATCAGTCGCCCGGCCACGGGCCGACGCACCAGTGCGACACCGGGGCGGCGGCACGAATCCACCCGCCCGGACCAGCGCCGGACCGGCGCCGGCCTGCCGGGCCTCCCCTACCGGCGGCGTCCGCCCGTTCCGATAACCTCGCCGCGTGACGGAACCGGAACAGCAGCATTCCCATCAGTTCGAGCGGGGCACGGACGGGCCCAAGGTCATCGTCGTCGGCGTGGACGGGTCGGCCTCCTCGCTCCGCGCGGCGGCCTACGCCGGCGGTCTGGCCCGGCGGCAGCACGCGCTGCTCGCCCTGGTGTACGTGCAGCCGATGCTGGCGGCGGGGGTGTCGCTCGGGGCGCCGGTCGCGGAGACGACCGACGAGATCGCGGAGGACCTGGTCGCCCACATCCGGGAGGCGGCCGAGCAGGTCAAGGGGATATTCGAGGTCCGCTGGGAGTTCCACACGTTCCGTGGCGATCCGTTCAACGGCCTCCGGCAGGCGGCCGACGACCTGAAGGCGGACGCCGTCGTGGTGGGCGCCTCCGAACAGGCCGGACACCGCATCGTCGGTTCCGTCGCGATCCGGCTGGTGAAGGCGGGCCGCTGGCCGGTGACGGTCGTGCCGTGAGGCTGCCGCGGGGGCACGTCACCGACGTCCTTTCTGCGGGGTCCCCTCGGCCCGGAGTCCGTCGGGCTACTCCCCCATCACCAGCCCGTCCTTCGCCGCGCCGCGCCCCAGCACCACGTCCCGGATGCGGTCGCGCACGGCGCGTACCTCGGCGCCCTGCGCGAGCGCCCGGTTGAGGTTCACCACCCGCCCCGCGTCGATGTCGAAGAGCTGGGGCACGAACTCCGCCCTCGTCACCTCCCAGCGCGCGCCCGGCCGGGCGGGCGGCGCGAAGGTGAAGCGGCCGATCGTCGACTGGTTGCCGCGCGGATCGGGCGCCCCCGCGTCGTTGGTCATCTCGCCGGCGATCTGGTCGCCCATCCCGTAGACCACCCAGGTGCCGTTGACCTTCTCGTACGCCTGCGGGACATGGGCGTGGGTGCCGATGATCAGGTCGATGTCGGGACGGCCCGCGGTGCGGGCGGCGGTGAGCGAGCGGGCGAGCGACCGCTGCCGCTCGTCGGGCGCCTCCTGCCACTCGGTGCCCCAGTGCAGGGAGACCACGACCACGTCGGCGCCCGCCTGCCGCGCGGTCGCGGCGTCGGCGAGGACGCGCTCCTCGTCGATCAGGTTCACCGCCCAGGGCTGCCCGGCGGGCAGCGGGCGGCCGTTGGTGTCGTAGGTGTACGCGAGGTGGGCGACGCGGGCGTGACCGGCCCGCAGGACGGTGACGGTGCGGGCCTCCTGCTCGGTGCGCGCGGACCCGGCGTGCCGTACGCCGGCCCGGTCGAGGGCGTCCAGGGTGCGGCGGACGCCGTCCGCGCCGTCGTCGAGGGTGTGGTTGGAGGCGGTGGAGCAGCCGTCGTAGCCGGTGGCCGCGAGGCCCGCCGCCACCTCGGGCGGGGACTTGAAGAGGGGGTAGCCGGAGTAGTCGCCGTCCGCGCCGTACACGGTCTCCATGTGGCACAGGGCGAGGTCGGCCCGGGAGACGACGGGGGCGACGCCGGCCAGCACCGGCCGGAAGTCGTAGCCGCTGCCGCCCGCGTCGAACCGGGCCCGCTCGATGACCGAGTCGTGCGGCAGGACGTCGCCGGAGGCGACCAGGGTGAAGGCTCCGGCGCTCCTGTCCGCAGCGGCCCCCGAGGCTCCCGAGGCCGCTGAGGGGGACGGGGCCGGCCGGTCCGGCGGTGGCTCGTGGCCGCGGGCCTGGCAGGCCGCGCCCGCCGTGAGGAGGGCGGTCAGGGCCAGGGCCACCTGTCGGCTGCGTGTGATCATCCGTTCACCCCGGGTGTGGTCACGCATGGATAAAAATCAGATTTACACACAAACAGGTAAGAAGTCCCGGCTCTTTTCGGGCGGCTCCGACACGCCCATTAGCCCGTCCGGCGTGCGCGTACGGGGGTGACCGACCGTTCGTCGAACCGTTCGTCGACGCGATCGACCGTCCGCCGCACACCCGTGTGCCCGCCCTGTCCCCCGGCCGCCCCCTGCGATGCCATACGGCCATGACGGCCGGAACCACCCTCACCCACGGGACGACGACCGCCGAGCACGAGCTCGCCGCGCTCCAGCGCGAGCACGGCCGGCCGCTGTTCGGGCTGCTGCTGCGGCTGTGCGACGGCGACCGGCAGCGCGCCGAGGACCTCCTCCAGGAGACCCTCGTCCGCGCCTGGCAGCATCCCGAGGCACTGCGCGCCGACGACTTCGCCTCCGTACGGCCCTGGCTGCTCACCGTCGCCCGGCGCCTCGCGATCGACGCGCGGCGGGCCCGGCAGGCCCGGCCGCCCGAGGTCGGTGACGCGGCCCTGGAGAACACACCCGTCTGCGCGGACCACGCCGAGCAGGCCGCCGCCGCCCTCGATGTGCGCGAGGCTGTGAAGACACTCACCCCGGAACACCGTGAAGTCCTGGTGCTGGTGTATTTCCAAGGGGCGAGTGTGGCGGAAGCGGCGACGGCCCTGGGCATACCGGCGGGTACCGTGAAGTCCCGGGCGTTCTACGCACTGCGCGCCCTGCGCCGGGTGCTGCCGGGATACGCCACCGACCTGCGATGAAACCGGACGCTGGGTCAAGCCTCCGTAAAGCGCCTTGCCGTGGACCCCGGTTGGGTAATCGGCTGTCCTCATCCGTGTTCCGGACGGGGCCCTCGGCAGGGTCCGGGTGGGGCGACGCACACGCACCGGAGGAAGGGCAGGAAGGGATGCTGCACAGAGGTCACGAGGGCACGGACGGCAGCGGCGGGGACGAACTGACCGTCCCCATGGCGTGGTTGTACGCCGAGTACGTCGCCGACCAGTTGCTGCGCGGCGGCGATCTGATGCCGCCCACGTCCTTCGAGTTCCGCGCCGGGCGCTACGCGCTGGCGTTGACCGTCTTCCTGTCCGACACCGACGGCGAGCTGTGCGGCGCCGAGGTCGTCTCCCGGCTGGAGACCTGGCTCTCCCTGACGGCGTACGACCAGCCGTGGCGGGAGTGGGTGCGCGAGCGGCTGGCCGAGACCGCGGCCGACGACGGCCCGGACGGCGACCTGGTCCTGGCGCGGGCGGCCTGGCGCTGGCTCCAGGACACCGAACTGCTCGCGCCGGACCTGAACGCGGTGCCGGGCGGCGCCCCCGCCACCGGCGAGGACGAGGGCCCGAAGGTGTGGACCCCGGCGTGGCAGCTGGGGCTGCCGCTCGGCCACCTCGCCATCCACCTCTTCTAGACCTGCCGCGCGCTCCGAGGCTCGGCGGTTGCGCTCGGCCCGCCGCATCACGGTGCCGGCCGCTTGAGTGATTCGGCGGCGCCCTGCGTACCGGAGGGGGCAGGAAGCCACCCCTACCCGACGGCACGAGGAATGCGGCATGAGGTCCCTGGAGAGGCATCGCGACGCGGGCGCCTACGCGCTCGGTGTCCTCGACGAGCGGGACGCGTTCCGCTTCGAGGACCACCTCATGGGGTGCCCCCGCTGCACCGCGACGGTGACCGGGCTGCGGCCGGTGGCCCGGCAGTTGCTGCTGTACCGCGGGGCCACCCCGCGCGCCGTGCACCCCTTCGCCGGGCCCGGCCCCCTGCTCCTCGGCCGGCTGCTGTCCGAGGTGGCCGCGCGGCACCGGGCCGCCCGCCGCAGGCTGTGGGGCGCCACGGCCGCGGCGCTGGTGTGCGCGGTGGCCGCGCCCGGCGCCGCGCTGCTCGCGACGCGGGGCGAGGGCGCGGTGCGGGTGGCCGCCACCGACGAGCGGTCGGGGGTGTGGGCCCGGGTGACCGCCGAGAACCGGCCCTGGGGCAGCGGCGTCGAGATCGAGGTCAAGGACGGGGCGGGCCCCCGGCCCTGCCGGCTCGTCGCCGTCGGCCGGGACGGCTCCGAGACGACCGTCGCCGGCTGGAGCGTACCCGGGCACGACACCCGGCCCACCACCGTGCGCGGTGGCGCCGCGCTGCATCCGGACCAGATCGCCCGGTACGAGGTACGGACGTCGGGCGGGGAGCGGTTGGTCACCCTCTCCGCCCGGTAGGCCGTCGGCGGGGTCACTTCAGCAGCCGGGACAGCCTCCGGTCCGCCAGTGGCTTGCCGCCCGTCTGGCAGGTCGGGCAGTACTGGAGCGAGGAGTCGCTGAAGGAGACCTCGCGGACGGTGTCGCCGCAGACCGGGCAGGGCTCACCGGTACGGCCGTGGACGCGCAGGCCGCTCTTCTTCTCGGCCTTCAGCCGCCCGGCCGCCACGCCCCGGGAGCGCTCGACCGCCTCGGTGAGCGTCTCCCGCAGGGCCGCGTAGAGCGCGCTCAGCTCCTCCGGGGTGAGGGACGCGGCCAGTTTGAAGGGGGACATCCGCGCCGCGTGCAGGATCTCGTCACTGTAGGCGTTGCCGACGCCGGCGATCAGGCTCTGGTCGCGCAGCGCCCCCTTGAGCTGCCGCCGTTCGCCGTGCAGCAGGGCGGCCAGGCGGGCCTCGTCGAAGTCGTCGGCGAGCGGGTCCGGGCCGAGCCGGGCCACGCCGGGCACCTCGGCCGGGTCCCGGACGACGTACACGGCGAGGCGTTTCTGCGTGCCCGCCTCCGTCAGGTCGAACCCGGCGCCGGTCTCCAGCGCGACGCGCAGGGCGAGGGGCCCCTTGCCGGGGCGGGGGACGCCGTCGGGGAGGCGGTCCTTCCAGTGCAGCCAGCCGGCCCGGGCCAGGTGGGTCACCAGCCGCGGGCCGCCGTCGGTCTCCAGGTCGAGGAACTTGCCGTGCCGGTGCACGGCCGTCACGGCGTGTCCCTGAAGGGCCGTGAGCGGCGGGTCGTAGGTCTTCAGGACGCTGATCGCCACGGGCAGGGCGCGGACGATCTCGTGGCCGGTGAGGTGCTCGGTCAGGAACTGTCGGAGCGCCTCGACCTCGGGCAGTTCGGGCATGTGTCCAGAGTGCCACCGGGGACCGACAGTGCCACCTCGCACCTCACGCCCGCGGCCCCCGCACCAGGAACTCCGACCACACGCACTTGCCGCCGCCCCGCGCCTCCACGCCCCACCCGTCCGCCAGCGTCTCCACCAGCAGCAGCCCCCGCCCGGAGACGCCGGACTCGCCCGCGTCGCGGCGGCGCGGCAGGGCGCTGGAGGAGTCCTCGACCTCGATCCGCAGCCGGCGGTCGGCGCCGGTGAGGAACCGCAGGGTGAGGACCGCGGCGCCCTCGGTGTGCATCAGCGCGTTGGTGATCAGCTCGTCGGCGACGAGTTCGATCTCGTCGCCGTGCTCCCCGGCGCCCCAGGCCCGCACCGCGGCCCGGATCAGATGGCGGGCCTCGGCGAGCGCCTCGGGGTCGCCGGGGGCCACGTGCTGCTGGAGCCGGCCGTGCGAGCGCGGGGCCTCCAGGCCGCGGCGGCGCAGCAGGAGCAGGGCCACGTCGTCCTCGCCGCCGCGCTCCTCGGCCTCCCGGATGAGCAGGTCGGCCAGTTCCCGGACGTCGGACGGCCCCGAGGCGACCGTCGCGGCCAGCGCCCGTACGCCGTCGCCGAGGTCGGTGCCGGGCTGCTCGACCAGGCCGTCGGTGCACAGCACCAGGGTGGAGCCGGGGTCGAGTTCGAGGGTGGAGACGGGACAGTCGAGCCGTCCGAACTCGGCGGACAGGCCGAGCGGCAGCCCGCCGGCGACGGGGACCCGGCGGCAGGTGCCGTCCGGGTCCCGCACCAGCGGGTCGATGTGCCCGGCGCGCACCACCTGGACGACGCCGGTGGTCAGGTCGGCCTCGGCGTACAGGCAGGTGGCGAAGCGGTCGGTGTCCAGTTCGTGGAGGAAGACGGAGGCCCGGGCCATCACGGTGGCGGGGGTGTGCCCCTCGGCGGCGTAGGCGCGCAGCACGATCCGCAGCTGGCCCATGACGGCGGCGGCGTGGGTGTCGTGGCCCTGGACGTCGCCGATGACGGCGCCGACCCGCCCGCCGGGCAGCGGGATCAGGTCGTACCAGTCGCCGCCGATGTCGCGGCCGAGTGTCCCGCCGATGGTGGCGGCGCGGTAGCGGACGGCGACGTCGCAGCCGGGGACGGAGGGGATGGTGCGCGGCAGCATGGCCTGCTGGAGGCCGGCGGCGAGGTCCATCTCCTGCTCGTAGAGCATGGCCCGCTGCAGGCTCTGGGCGATGCTGCTGCCCAGGGCGACCAGCACGTTGCGGTCCTCGGGCGAGAAGCCGTACCGGTCGCTGTAGAGCAGGCCGATGGCGCCGACCGGGCGGGCCTGCGCGATCAGCGGCAGATAGGCGGCCGAGGTGATGTCCAGGTGGGTGATGTGCGGCCACAGCACGGGGTAGCGCTCGGCGAACTCCTCCGGCGACTCGATGAACCGCGGCCCCAGGGTCCGCACCACCTCGCTCATCGGGTAGGGCTCGTCGATCCGGGTGACACGGGTGCCGGGGACGAAGCTGTTGTCGGGGCCGTCGGCGACCAGCCGGATGCGGCCCGCCTCCACCAGGCCCATGACCAGGCTGGTGGCGCCCAGCCGGGTGAGGCCGTTGGTGTCCCTCAGGACCTCGATGACGTCGTCCACGGTGCGGGCGTGGGCGAGGGCGGCGGTGGCGGTCTCCACGACGTCGGTCTGCCGGCGGCGTGCCTCGTCCCGGATCGCCCGTTCGCGGTGCGACTCGATCTCGCTCAGTTCCCGGGTGGCGTCCCGCACGATGCCGATGACCCGGTAGGGCCGGCCGGTCTCGTCGCGCCGGATGTAGCCCTGGGTGTGGGTCCAGCGCAGCCGGCCGTCGCGCAGGCGCAGCCGGAAGTAGGTGCCGTAGTTCTCGCTGCCGTCCTTGATGGCCTGGGCGACCAGGGCGTCCAGGCGGGTGCTCTCCGGGCGGGGGACGCGCACGGAGAGCGACTCCGCGCGTCCGTCGTACTCGTCCGGGCGCAGGTCGAAGACCTCGTGGGCCTGGGCGTCCATGTGGAACAGGCCGCTGACCAGGTCCCAGTCGAAGCTGCCTATGCGGTTGAGCGCCAGGATCGGGTCCGGGTGGGCGGGCCAGTCGTCCGGGAGGGACAGCTCGCTCGCTCCCCGTTCAGCCATGAGCCCACCTTGTCAGCATTTGCCCATTTCTTCGACTCGTTCGGTCCGCCCGGGGAGGGTGACCCGGGGACGGGGACCTGAGGGAGGGTAACCGTGACCCCGCGCGGAACGAACGAAGGAGCGTACGGCCGTGGAATGGTTCACCGCACCTGACTACTGGGTCGGCCGGCTGGTCTTCCAGAAGGCGCTGGCCGCCGTGTACCTGGTGGCGTTCCTGACGGCGGCCCTCCAGTTCCGGGCGCTGATCGGCGAGCGCGGCATGCTGCCGGTGCCCCGGTTCGTCGAGCGGGTGCCGTTCAGGCGGGCACCGAGCCTGTTCCAGTGGCGTTATTCGGACCGGCTCTTCGCCGGCTGCGCCTGGACGGGCTGCGCGGTGGCGGTGGCGCTGCTGGCGGGGGCGGACGCGCTGGTGCCGCTGTGGGCGGCGATGCTGCTGTGGCTGGTGCCCTGGGCGCTGTACCTGTCGATCGTGAACGTCGGGCAGACCTGGTACGGCTTCGGCTGGGAGTCGCTGCTGCTTGAGACCGGCTTCGTCGCCGTGTTCCTCGGCAACGACGAGGTGGCCCCGCCGGTCGTGGTGCTGTTCCTGCTGCGCTGGCTGCTGTTCCGGGTCGAGTTCGGGGCGGGGCTGATCAAGATGCGCGGCGACGAGTGCTGGCGCAAGCTGACCTGTCTGGACCACCACCACCAGACCCAGCCGATGCCGGGCCCGCTGAGCTGGTTCTTCCACCACCTTCCCAAGCCCCTGCACCGCGTCGAGGTGGCCGCCAACCACGTCACCCAGCTCGTCGTCCCCTTCCTGCTGTTCACTCCGCAGCCGGTGGCCGGCGTCGCCGCCGCGCTGATGATCGTCACCCAGTTGTGGCTGGTGCTCTCGGGCAACTTCTCCTGGCTGAACTGGATCACGATCGTGCTGGCCCTGCCGGCGGTCCGCTTCCCGTCCCGTCCCCCGGCCCTCCCCGGGACACCGCTCTGGTACGAGGCCGTGGTCCTGGCGGTGGCCGCGCTGCTGCTGGCGCTCAGCTACCGCCCGGTCGCCAACATGCTCTCCCGGCAGCAGGTGATGAACCGCTCCTTCGACCCGTTGCACCTGGTCAACACCTACGGCGCGTTCGGCAGCGTCAGCCGGGTGCGGTACGAGGTGGTGATCGAGGGCACCGCCGACGAGGTGCCGCGCCCGGACGGGGACTGGCGGGAGTACGAGTTCAAGGGCAAGCCGGGCGACCCGCGGCGCTGGCCGCGCCAGTTCGCCCCCTACCATCTGCGCCTGGACTGGATGATGTGGTTCGCCGCGCTGTCGCCCGCGTACGCCGGGACGTGGTTCGCCGCGCTGGTGGAACGGCTGCTGGAGAACGACCGGAACACCCTGCGGCTGCTGCGCCGCTCACCGTTCCCGCCGGACGCGCCACCGCGCCACGTCCGGGCCCGCCTCTTCCGCTACCGGTACACGACCTGGCGGGAACTGAGGGAGACGGGCGCCTGCTGGGAGCGGACGTACGTACGCGAGTACCTGCCGCCGACCCGGCTGACAGGCACGGCTCACCGGTCGTAGTCCGGCACGGGGGCGGCCTCGGGGAGCAGCCCGGTCTCCTTCAGCTCCCGCCAGAACGCGGCGGGTACGGGCTCGGCGAACCGGTCGGCGCAGTCGTGGACCTCGGCGGCCGAGCGGGCGCCCGCCAGGACGCTCGCGACGGCCGGGTGGGCGGCGCTGAAGGCGAGCGCCGCGGCCCGCAGGGAGGTGCCGTGCCGTTCGGCGAGCGACTTCAGCCGCAGCGCGCGCTCCAGCACGCCGGCCGGGGCCCGGGCGTAGTCGTACGACGCCCCGGGCCTCGGGTCGGCCAGCAGGCCGGAGTTGAAGATCCCGCCGACGACGACGGAGGTGCCGCGTGCCGCGGCGGCCGGGAGCAGGTCGTCCAGCGCGCTCTGGTCGAGCAGCGTGTAGCGGCCGGCGCACAGCACCACGTCGACGTCGGTGTCGTTGACGAAGCGGGTCAGCAGCGCGGTGCGGTTCATGCCCGCGCCGATCGCCCCGACCGTCCCCTCGGCCCGCATCCGTTCCAGGGCCGGGTACCCCTCCCGGAACGCCTGCTCTGCGTGGTCGTCGGGGTCGTGCAGGTAGACGACGTCGACCCGGTCCAGGCCGAGCCGTTCCAGACTGGCCTCCAGGGTGCGGCGCACCCCGTCGGCGGTGAAGTCCCAGACCCGGCGGTGGGTGGCGGGCACGGCGAAACCGTGGGCCAGGTCGTCGCCGTCCGCCTCGGTCGCCTCCAGCCGGCGGCCCACTTTGGTGGAGAGCGTGTACGCGTCGCGGGGGCACTCGCGCAGGGCCGCGCCCAGGCGCCGTTCGGAGAGGCCGAGGCCGTAGTGCGGGGCGGTGTCGAAGTGGCGCACGCCCCGCTGCCAGGCGGCCCGGACGGTCTGCGCCGCCTGCTCCTCGCCGACCTCGGTGTAGAGGTTGCCGAGGGCGGCGCAGCCGAGGGCGAGGGGGCTGACGGGGACGCCACTGGCGCCCAGCGTGTTCACGCGCCCGCCGGGCGGAGTCGCAGGCCCTGCATGCCGCCGTCCACGGCGAGCGCGGTGCCGGTGGTGGCGCCGGAGCGCGGGCTCGCCAGGTAGGCGATGGCGCCGGCGACCTCGTCGGCACCGACCAGGCGGCCGGTGGGCTGGCGGGCCTCCAGCGCGGCCCGCTCGGCGGCCGGGTCGGGGGCCCTCTCCAGCAGGCGGCCGATCCACGGGGTGTCGGCCGTGCCGGGGTTGACGCAGTTGACGCGGATGCCCTCGCGGACGTGGTCGGCCGCCATGGCGAGGGTGAGGGACTGGACCGCCCCCTTGGTCGCGCTGTACAGCACCCGCTGGGGCAGCCCGGCGGTGGCCGCGATGGAGCAGGTGTTGACGATCGCCGCGTGCGCGGACCGGCGCAGGTGGGGCAGCGCGGCGCGGGCCACCCGGACCATGCCGATCACGTTGACGTCCAGGACGTGGTGCCACTCGGCGTCGTCGTTGTCCTCGACGGTGCCCTGGGCGCCGATGCCCGCGTTGTTGACGAGGACGTCCAGGCCGCCGAGCGCGCCGGCGGCGGCGGTGACCGCGGCGCGTACGGAGGCGTCGTCGGTGACATCGGCCCGGTGGGCGAGGACCGGCTCGCCCACCGTCGATATGTCGAGGTCGAGGACGGCGACGGCCGCGCCGCGCCGGGCAAGCAGTTCGGCGGTGGCCCGGCCGATGCCGGAGCCCCCGCCGGTCACCAGGGCCCTGAGGCCCGCGAAGTCGTTGGTGCCGGTCATGCCGTCCGCCCTTCGGTCCGCTCGGCGTCGGCGGCCCAGAAGGCGCCGCCGGGGTAGGTGTACCGGGCGATCGACTCGGGCCGCAGGGCGGCCGAGAAGCCCGGCGCGGTGGGTGCCGTGTAGCGGCCCTCGCGGATCACCACCGGGTCGAGGAAGTGGTCGTGCAGGTGGTCGACGTACTCGACGACCCGGTCCTCGGTGGTGCCGGACAGCGCCACGTAGTCGAACATCGCCAGGTGCTGGACGAGTTCGCACAGGCCCACGCCGCCGGCGTGCGGGCAGACCGGGACGCCGTACTTCGCCGCGAGCAGCAGGATCGCGAGGTTCTCGTTGACGCCGGCGACCCGGGCGGCGTCGATCTGCACGATGTCGAGGGCGCCGGCCTGGAGGAGCTGTTTGAACACCACCCGGTTCTGGGCGTGTTCGCCGGTGGCCACCTTCACCGGGGCGACGGCCCGGCGGACGGCGGCGTGGCCCAGCACGTCGTCGGGGCTGGTGGGTTCCTCGATCCAGTAGGGGTCGAACCCGGCGAGCGCGTTGGTCCAGCGGACGGCCTCGGGGACGTCCCAGCGCTGGTTGGCGTCGAGGGCGAGGCGCACGTCCGGGCCGATGACCGCGCGGGCGACCCGGCAGCGCCGGATGTCGTCGTCGAGGTCGGCGCCGACCTTGAGCTTGATCTGCCGGAAGCCGTCGGCGACGGCCCGGGCGGCGAGCCGGGTGAGCTTGGCGTCGTCGTAGCCGAGCCAGCCCGGGGAGGTGGTGTAGGCGGGGTAGCCGGTGGCCAGCAGGTGCCCGGCGCGCTCGGCGGCGCCCTTGCGGCCCCGGCGCAGCAGGTCCAGGGCCTCGTCGGGGGTGAGCGCGTCGGTGAGGTACCGGAAGTCGATCTGGCCGGTCAGCCACTCGGGGTCGGCGTCGGCGAGCAGCCGCCACAGGGGCTTGCCGGCCCGTCTGGAGGCCAGGTCCCAGACGGCGTTGACGACCGCGCCGATCGCCATGTGCATCACGCCCTTCTCCGGCCCCAGCCAGCGCAGCTGGCTGTCCGAGGTCAGGTCGCGGTAGAGCGTGCCGGGGTCGGCGCACAGCTCGGCGACGGACCGGCCCACCACGTGGTGGCGCAGCGCGTGGATCGCGGCGACCTGGACGTCGTTGCCCCGCCCGATGGTGAACGCGAAGCCGTGCCCCTCCGGTTCGCCCGCCCCGTCGGTGCGCAGGACGACGTAGGCGGCCGAGTAGTCGGGGTCCGGGTTCATCGCGTCGGAGCCGTCCAGCTCACGGGAGGTGGGGAACCGGATGTCGTAGGTGTCGACGGCGGTGATGCGGGCGTCGGTGGCGGGCACGCGGCTCCTCGGGGTGAGCGACCAGGTCCCGCATATTTATCAGACCTATTGATCCGACGAACACCCCTCGTACCGCCGAAATGCCTGCTACCTCCTCATTCGGACGGCAAAGTCATCGGACCACTGGCCCGGCCCGCCGAACGAGCCGGGTCAGTGCCCCCCGCGCTACGCCCGCCGCAGCCGCAGCGTCACCAACTGGAACGGCCGCAGCCGTACGGTGATCCGCTCACCGTCCGTCTCCGGCGCGGCTGCTCCGGTGAGCGGCCGCTCCAGCAGGTCGGTCACCGTGACGCCGGCGACCGCGAACCCGGCCGTCAGCGTGGCCCGGGCCCGGCCGCCGTGCGCCTCGTGGAAGCGGACCACCACGTCCCCGCTGCCGTCGTCGGCGAGCTTGACGGCGGTGATCACCACCGCGTCCCGGTCGACCGTGACCAGCGGGGCGACCTCGCCGGCGCCGGTGAGGCGCCGTTCGGGCAGGTTGATCCGCCAGCCCTCGCGGACCGCGTCGCCGACGGTCGCGCCCGGCACCAGGGCGTGCCGGAAGCGGTGGGTGCCCTGGTCGGTCTCGGGGTCGGGGAAGCGCGGGGCCCGCAGCAGCGACGCCCGGACCGTGGTGGTCGTGCCCCCGTCGGCGCGGACGGTGCGGGTGACGTCGTGGCCGTAGGTGGAGTCGTTGACGAGTGCGACGCCGAAGCCGGGTTCCTCCAGGTGGACGAACCGGTGGTTGCACACCTCGAACTTGGCCGCCTCCCAGGAGGTGTTGGTGTGGGTGGGGCGGTGGACGTGCCCGAACTGGGTCTCGGAGGCGTACCGTTCGGCGTGCAGGTCGAGCGGGAAGGCCAGCTTCAGGAACTTCTCCGTCTCGTGCCAGTCCACCTCGGTGTCCACCTCCAGCCGCCGCTGCCCCGGCGGGAGTGTCAGCACCTGGGTGACCGTCGACGACCCGAAGGAGCGCACCACCCGTACCGAGGCGCCGTGCTCGCCGGCCGTCACCGAGTCGGCGCCGGTCAGGTCGGTGACCGTGTTGCGGTAGAAGGCGTCGACGTCCCAGGCGTCCCACTTGTTCGGGAGGTCGGGGTGGAGCTGGAGGAGGTTGGCCGCCGTGCCGGGGGCGACGGTCTCGCGGTCGGCCTCGATGTCGTACACGGAGACGACCAGGCCCCGGTCGTCGATCTCGGCCCGGAGCAGCCCGTTGTCCAGGACGTGACCGCCGCCGGGGCGCGGGGTGAGGCGGGTGCTCCCCTCGGCGACGGGGGTGCCCGCGCCGCCGGCCGCGACGCCGTGGCGGGGGTGCGGGGCGGCGTTGAAGAGGAGGGGCGTGCCGCCCTCGCCGGCCAGGGCGCGCTGGGCGGCGTCGATGATGCCGTTCAGCTCCCCGGCGACGCGGTCGTAGGCGGCGCGGGCCTCGCGGTGCACCCAGGCGATGGAGGAGCCGGGCAGGATGTCGTGGAACTGGTGGAGCAGGACCGTCTTCCACAGGCGGTCCAGGTCCTCGTACGGGTAGGGGGAACCGGTGCGTACGGCGGCCGTCGCCGCCCACAGTTCGGCCTCGCGCAGCAGGTGTTCGCTGCGGCGGTTGCCCTGCTTGGTCTTGGCCTGGCTGGTGAGGGTGGCGCGGTGCAGTTCGAGGTACAGCTCGCCCACCCACACGGGTGGTTCGGGGTACTCGGCGGCGGCCTTCTCGAAGAATGCGCGCGGGGTGTCCCAGGTGACCGTGGCGGAGCCTTCCAGGTCGCGCAGGCGGGCGGCCCGGGCGACCATCTCGCGGGTGGTGCCGCCGCCGCCGTCGCCGAAGCCGGTCGGCGCGAGGGAGTGGCGGGCGGTGCCCTTGTCCTTGAAGTTGCGTGCGGCGTGGGCGAGTTCGGCGCCGGTCATGGCGCAGTTGTAGGTGTCGACGGGCGGGAAGTGGGTGAAGATCCGGGTGCCGTCGATGCCTTCCCAGCGGAAGGTGTGGTGGGGGAACCGGTTCGTCTGGGACCAGGAGATCTTCTGCGTCAGCAGGTACTTGGAGCCGGCCGCCTTGATGATCTGCGGGAGCCCTGCGGCGAAGCCGAAGGTGTCGGGCAGCCACGCCTCGTCGTTCTCGATGCCGAACTCGTCCAGGAAGAACCGCTTGCCGTGCACGAACTGCCGGGCCATCGCCTCGGAGCCGGGCATGTTGGTGTCCGACTCCACCCACATGCCGCCGGCCGGCACGAACCGGCCGTCCGCCACCGCCTTCTTCACCCGCGCCCACACCTCGGGCCGGTGGTCGCGCACCCACGCCCACTGCTGGGCCTGCGACATGGCGAAGACGAAGTCCGGCTCGTCCTCCAGCAGCGCGGTCATGTTGGCGGTGGTGCGGGCGACCTTGCGGACGGTCTCGCGCAGCGGCCACAGCCACGCCGAGTCAATGTGGGCGTGGCCGACCGCGCTGATCCGGTGGGCGGAGGGGGCGGCGGGCGCGGACAGGACGCCGGTGAGCTGTTCACGTGCGCGGGCGGCGGTGCCGTTGACGTCCTGGAGGTCGAGGAGGTCCAGGGCCCGGCCGACGGCGCGCAGGATCTCGTACCGCCGCTGGGAGTCGGCGGGCAGCTCGGCCATCAGCTCGCCCAGCACCTCCAGGTCGAGCACGAGGTTCCAGACCGTCTCGTCGAGGACGGCGAGGTCCATGCGGGCCAGGGTGTACAGCGGTTCGGTGCCCGCGGTCTCCTTCTCGCCGAGCGGGGTCGGCAGGAAGCCGCGGGGGCCGAGGATCACGGGGTTGGAGGCGGCCTCGACGTGCAGGCGGACCTGCTCGCCGCCCTGGGCGGGGGTGCCGATGCGGACCCACTGGTTGCGGGGGTTGAGGCCCTTCACCGGGGTGCCGTCGGGCCGGTACACCAGGCCCTCGCACTGGAAGCCGGGCATGTTCCCGTCGAAGCCGAGGTCGAGCAGGGCCTCGACGGTCTTCCCGGCCCAGCGCTCGGGGACGGTACCGGTCACGCGGAACCAGCTCGTCCCCCAGGGGGCGCCCCAGCGGGCGCCCGGCGCGACGGGTTCCCCCTCGGCGGCCAGGCCCTCGGCGACCGGGACGGGCTCGCCGGGGGCGTGCCAGACGGTCACGTCCAGCGGTACGGACTCGGGGTACAGGGCGGGGCGGACGCGTTCGTCGAGGACGCGCCTGAGGCGGGCTTCGACCAGGCTTCGGTCGTCATGCATGCGGGTCTCCGTGGTTCGGGAGCGGGCGGTTGCCAGGACGTGGGTCACGGTGACGGGCGGACGAGGGTTGAGCTCCCCCGCCGTGCCCGGTCCGAACCGCGCGGCCCGCGTGTCCCGGCGTCCGGTCCGCCGCTCCCGGACGGAAACTTTGCCGGAACATATTGTCAACAATTTCGTCGGCCGTTACGTTGAACCTGGTCCGCGCCCCGTCACAGACGCCGGGGCGACTCCTCACAGCAGTCAGGAACAGCCATGATCATCGATTGCCACGGCCACTACACCACCGCTCCCGGGGCGCTGGCGGCCTGGCGCGACCGGCAGATCGCCGGACTCGACGACCCCGCGTCCGCGCCCTCGCGCGCCGACCTGGAGATCGGTGACGACGAACTGCGCGAGAGCATCGAGTCGAACCAGCTGCGCCTGATGGACGAGCGCGGCATCGATCTGACGGTGTTCTCCCCGCGGGCGTCCTTCATGGCACATCACGTCGGCGACTTCAAGACCTCGGCCGAGTGGGCGTCGATCTGCAACGAGCTGTGCTTCCGGGTCAGCCGCCTCTACCCGGAGCGGTTCGCCATGGCGGCCATGCTGCCGCAGTCCCCGGGCGTCGACCCCGCCACCTGCGTCCCCGAGCTGACCCGCTGCGTCGAGGAGTACGGCGCCGTCGCGCTCAACCTGAACCCCGACCCCTCCGGCGGGCACTGGACGGCTCCCCCGCTCACCGACCGCTCGTGGTACCCGGTCTACGAGAAGATGGCGGAGTACGACATCCCGGCGATGGTGCACGTCAGTACCAGCGTGAACCCCGCCTTCCACACCACCGGCGCGCACTACCTCAACGCCGACACCACGGCGTTCATGCAGCTCGTCCAAGGCGACCTGTTCAAGGACTTCCCCACCCTGAAGCTGGTCATCCCGCACGGCGGCGGGGCGGTGCCCTACCACTGGGGCCGGTTCCGCGGCCTGGCGATGGCGCTGGGCAAGCCGGAGCTGGAGGAGCACGTCCTGGACAACGTCTTCTTCGACACCTGCGTCTACCACCAGCCGGGCATCGACCTGCTCCTGGAGGTCGTACCGCCGAAGAACATCCTCTTCGCCTCCGAGATGATCGGCGCGGTCCGCGACATCGACCCGTGCACCGGCTTCCACTTCGACGACACCCGGCGCTACGTCGAGGCGGCGAAGCTGCCCGCCGAGCACCGGTCGGCGATCCAGGAGCACAACGCGCGCACCGTCTACCCTCGACTCGACGCCCTGCTCAAGAGCCAGGGCCGCTGACCCCCGGGCGGCGGGGGCGCGACCCCGCACCCCCGCCGCCCGACCGCTCCCCTCTCGTCCCCCAGCTGCTCCCCGCTCCCCTTCGCGCCGCCGACCCGCCGCCTCCCCCGCGCGCCGGCCGGCCCGCGGACCCCTCCCCGGCCGTCGTTGCCCGGGGCCGGTGCACAGGGCCGCCCCGCGGCCCCGCGACTCCTCGCCCCCGCACGCCGGCCCCGCCCCGCCCGAACGCTCCCCGGCACCTCCGTACCGGCCCGGCAGCTTTGCACCGAGCACCCCGCACCGGCCGCACCGGCCCGGCCCCCGGGACCGCTCGTGAAAGGAACGACCGAAATGCCCGATCTCGCCCCCAAGACCCCCGGCTGGCTCGACTGGTACGCCGATCCGTCCGAGCCGGAGTTCCGGCTCCCGGACGGGGCTGTCGACGCGCACTGCCACGTCTTCGGACCGCAGGCCGAGTTCCCCTTCGCGCCGGAGCGGAAGTACACGCCCTGCGACGGCGGCAAGGAGGACCTGTTCGCGCTCCGTGACCACCTGGGTCTCTCCCGTAACGTCATCGTGCAGGCCACCTGCCACGGCGCGGACAACTCGGCCATGGTGGACGCCGTGCGCGCCGCCGGCGGCCGGGCCCGCGGCATCGCCACCGTCCGCCCGGACGTCACCGACGCCGAACTGCGGGAACTGGACGAGGCCGGGGTCCGGGGCGTGCGCTTCAACTTCGTGCGCCGCCTGGTCGACACCTCGCCCGAGGAGGACCTGCGCGCCATCGCGGCGAAGATCGCTCCGCTGGGCTGGCACATCGTCCTCTACTTCGAGGCTGTCGACCTGCCCGACCTGGAGGATTTCTTCTCCTCGCTGCCCGCCCCGCTGGTCGTGGACCACATGGGCCGCCCGGACGTGACCAAGCCGGTGGACGGCCCGGAGTTCTCCCGCTTCCTGCGCTTCGTCGACCGTAACGACGTGTGGGTCAAGGTGACCTGCCCCGAGCGCCTCACCGTCACGGGCCCGGCCGCCCTGGACGGCGAGCGCCACGCGTACACCGACGTGGTGCCCTTCGGTCGCCGCACGGTCGAGGAGTTCCCGGACCGGGTGCTGTGGGGCACCGACTGGCCGCACCCCAACCTCAAGGACCACATGCCCGACGACGGGCTGCTGGTCGACCACATCCCGCACATCGCCCCCACCGCCGAACAGCGGCACAAGCTCCTGGTCGCCAACCCGATGAGCCTGTACTGGCCCGAAGAGACCGTCTGAGCGACCCCGTCCCCTCTCACCGCAAGGGCAACCGCATGCACCGCGTCAACGCTCTCAACCGACTGGACAGGCTGCCGGTCTCCCGGTTCCACAAGATGACCCTGCTGGCGATCTCGTTCGCGTACTTCTTCGAGTTCGCCGACATCAACAGCTTCTCCGTCACCGCGCCCAAGCTCATCAAGCTGTGGGGCGTCACGGTCGACCAGGTCGCCTACGTGACCTCCCTGTCGTTCGTCGGCATGTTCATCGGCTCGATCGTCGCCTCCAACATCGCCGACCGCTGGGGCCGCAAACGCGCCCTGATGCAGACGACGGTCTTCTTCGGCCTCTTCTCCTTCCTCTCGGTCTTCTCCTGGAACCTGCTCTCGCTGGGCGTCTTCCGCGTCCTGACCTCGGCGGGCCTGTCCGCGATGACCGTCGTGGCGGTGATCTACGTCGCCGAGATGTACCCGGCGGCCGTCCGCGGCCGGTACCAGGCGTACGCCATCGTCATCGGCATCTGCGGCACCCCCGTCACCAGCCTGATCGCCAGTTTCGTCGTCCCGCTCAGCGACTGGTCCTGGCGCCTGGTGTTCCTGTGGGGCTCGCTGGGCATGCTGCTGGTCCTGTTCACCCGCCACCTCAAGGAGTCGCCGCGCTGGCTGGAGAGCCGGGGCAAGCACGAGGAGGCGGAGCGGGTCCTGGGCGAGATCGAGGCCATGGTCGCCGCCGAGAAGGGCCCGCTGCCCGAACCGGCCCCGCCGGTGGAGGAGGCCCCGGTCACCAAGGCCCCGCTCAAGCTGCTGCTGCAGAGGAAGTACCTGCTGCCGACCCTGCTGCTCACGGTCGTCTGGGTCACCCAGACCATCGGCTTCTTCGGCTACTCCAGCTGGGCCCCGACCCTGCTGGCCAAGGAGGGCTTCAGCGTCGAGGACTCCGTCTTCTACGTCGCCCTGACCACGGTCGGCGCCCCGCTCGGCTCGTACCTGGCGGCGCTGGTCACCGACCGGTTCGAGCGCAAGTGGTGCCTGGTCGCCTTCGGCACGGTGATCGCGGTGTGCGGCCTGTTCTACGGGCTCACCTTCAACCCGGTGCTCATCATCGTCTTCGGTTTCCTGGTGAACCTCTTCGAGCGCGGCTACACCGCCCTCGGTTACGCCTACTCGCCCGAGCTGTTCGACACCCGCAGCCGCTCGCTGGGCACGGGCGTCTCCTACGGGCTGGGCCGGCTCTCCAACGCCGCCGGACCTCTGGTCGTCGCGGCGCTCTACAACAGCCAGGGCTACCAGAGCGTGTTCTACTTCATCGCCGGTTCCTGGCTGGTGGGCGCGATCGTGCTCGCGGTCTTCGGGCCTCGCACCCGGGCCGCCCGGCAGGCGGCGGCAGCGGCGGCGGCGGAGAAGACGCCCGCCTAGCTAGAGGGCGCGGTACATGACGTGCAGGCCCACCAGGCCGTGCCGGGGGTGTTCGAAGGCATCCGGCACGGTGCCCAGGACGGTGAACCCGAGGGAACTCCACAGTCTCACCGCCGGGTTGGTCTCCACGACCGCGTTGAAGACCATGCCCCGGTAGCCGTGGGCCTTCGCCTCGGCCAGCACGTGCTCGGCGAGGGCCCGGCCCGTGCCCCGGCCCGCACGGTCCGGGTCGACCATGAAGCCGGCGTTGGCGATACGGGCGGCGGGGCCGCCGTAGTTGGGGGTGAGGTAGGCGGAGGCGACGACGGTGCCGGTCTCGTCCTCGGTGACGTACACGCGCTTGGCGGGGTTCATCCACAGGCTCCGGGCGTCCTGTTCGGAGGTCTCCGGGTCCCAGGCGTAGGTCTCGCCGGCGGCGACGATGCGGTGCCAGAACGGCCAGACGCGCGGCCAGTCGTCCGTGGTTGCTTCCCTGATCGGCATGGACGCGAGTCTCGCACGCCCATGCCGACCGTGATCATCCGGGTTCAGTCCACGCTGGGCAGGATGTGCGGCTCGGCGAGGTCGTCCTCGTAGCCCGCCAGGCGGATCGGGGCGGACCGGGCCCATACGTCGAGGCTGCCGAGCTCGCCGGGCCGGCGGCCCGTGGCCCCGGCGCGTTCCGCGCCTTCGACGGTTCGTTCCTCGGTCTTCGTCTTCTCCGGTGTCACCGCGCACTCCTTATGTGTCGGGTCACCCTCGGGCCTCGCCGGTCAGTCTGCTGTCCGGTGCCTGACGCCCGCTCGGGTGTCGGTCTAGAGCAGTTCGGACGCGGTGGCGCCGGTCACTCGGACGGACGATGGGTGTGGGTAGGGCCCGTACTGCGGTCCGTCCGCTCCACATTAACCAAATGAGCGGGGGTCCGCTCTATGGGGCTGCAAACTCCTGGTAATCATCATGCTTCAGCCCGCGCACAGTTGGGCCCGGTGCGCTCCGTTTTGCCACATGTCGTTCACATGTGCGTGTCACCCGTTCGGCCCATGCGGTCCAGGGGCTCGGGGCAGTTCAGACGGCGTTGGTCGCGCCGCAAGGTCGTCATGGTCTGCTGCGGTGCGCAAGGGCCGTATCGCGGGAGATCGCGGGAGGACGGACGCGTGGAGCTGCGCAGCGTCGAGGAGCTGATGGACCTGCTGTACGCCTGCCGGGAGGCCGCGGGTCCCGGCGGCGGTCCGGCCGACGCGCACGGCCACGCGCTGCGGACCGCCGCGCTGCTGCGCCGGGGCCGACCCGCCGACAAGGAGTTGCAGATCGCCGGTCTGGTGCTCGCCGTGGGCGGGCTGCTGTGGCCCGGCGACCCGGCCGGCCGCGCCGGGCGCACCGCCGACGCGGTCCGCGGACTGCTCGGTGACCGCGTCGCCCGTCTCGTCGCCGGCCGCCTCCGCCCGGACGCCGTGGCCGACGACGATCTGCGCCGGCTGCGGGAGGCGGAGGAGGAGGGCCGCACCGCAGTCTTCGACGCCGGGGTCCTGGAGGACTGGCGCACGGTGCTGGAGCTGGTGGCGGCCCGCAACTCGCGCCTCGGCGCGGGCGGCTGACCACCACCGGGGCCTTCGCTCACCACATGCCGGGGACCGGCTTCTCACCACTTGCCGGGCGCGTAGTCCTTCAGGAAGACGCCGTACAGGTCCTCGCCCGCCTCGCCGCGCACGACGGGGTCGTACACCCGGGCCGCGCCGTCGACCAGGTCGAGCGGGGCGTGGAAGCCCTCCTCGGCCAGGCGCAGTTTGTCGTAGTGGGGGCGTTCGTCGGTGATCCAGCCGGTGTCCACCGAGGTCATCAGGATGCCGTCGCTCTCGAACATCTCCTGGGCGCTGGTCCGCGTCACCATGTTCATCGCGGCCTTGGCGGCGTTGGTGTTCGGGTGGCCCGCGCCCTTGTAGCCGCGGGCGAACACGCCTTCCATCGCCGAGACGTTGACGACGTAGGCCCGCCCGGAGGGCGCCTTGCGGGCGGCCTCGGCCATCGCCGACCGGAGTTTGCTGATGAGGATGAACGGCGCCGTGTAGTTGCACAGCTGGGTCTCCAGCAGTTCCACCGGGGAGATCTGCTCGATGCTCTGCACCCAGGTGTTGCTGTCGACGACGTCGGGGACCAGGCCGCCGGCGTCGATGGCGGTGCCGTCGCGGTGCCGGACCACGCTGGCGTTGCCGGCCACCAGGGCGAGGTCGGCGACCTGCTGCGCGTCGAGGCCGCTGACGCCGGCGGGCAGCGCGGTCAGCCCGTCGACCGAGCCGGAGCCGAAGGCGCCGATGACGTGCTGCGCGGGCAGCTCACCGGCGGGCAGCGGCGCGCTTTCGCCCTCGACCAGGGCGGCGTACGCGGAGGGCAGGCGCCGTACGGTCTGCGTCGCGTTGTTGATCAGGATGTCGAGCGGGCCCTGCTCGGCCACCCGGTCGGCCAGGGCGACCGCCTGGGCGGGGTCGCGCAGGTCGATGCCGACGACCTCCAGGCGGTGGATCCAGTCGGCGGAGTCGTCCATGGCCTTGAAGCGGCGGACGGCGTCCTTGGGGAAACGGGTGGTGATGGTGGTGTGCGCGCCGTCGCGCAGCAGCCTGAGCGCGATGTACATGCCGATCTTGGCCCGGCCGCCGGTGAGCAGCGCCCGCTTGCCGGTCAGGTCGGCGCGGGCGTCGCGCCGCATCCGGTTCTCGGCGGCGCACGGCGGGCAGAGCTGGTGGTAGAAGTAGTCGACCTCGACGTAGCGCTGCTTGCAGACGTAGCAGGAGCGGGGGCGCTGGAGTATCCCCGCGATCGTGCCCTCCTCCGTGCGGGAGGAGGGCAGGATGCCCTCGGTCTCGTCGTCGATGCGCTCCGCCGAGCCGGTGGCGGTGGCCTCGGTGACCGCCTTGTCGTGGGCGGTCTTGGCGGCCCGGCGCTCCTGGCGGCGGCGCTGCTTGACCGTGCGGTAGATGTGCGAGGTGGCCCGGCGGACCGCGATCGCGTCGGGGTGGTCGACCTCGATGTCGTCGAGTTCCTTGAGCACGCTGAGGCAGACGGCGAGCCGCTCGGGGTCGATGCCGGGGCCGTACCCGGACGCGCCCACCTCGTCCGTGGCCGCCGAACCGTCCTGTGTCACCGTCATCGCCGCTGCCGTTTCCCTGGTCACCCGCGCGGCGCTCCGTCTCGCGTCCGCTGTCGAACGCCGGATTTTACGCGAGCGACGGGCCCGGCCGCCAAACCGTCCGGATCGGCACCACGGGGCGACCGGCGGGACCGTCGACCGACCTCGCGGAAGCCACGGGCAGCCGGCCGGGACCGCCGGCGCCCCGGATCAGGGGCGACCATCGGCCGGACCGCCACCGCCCCGCCCCCGGACCAGCCCGTCGCCCCGTCGGGCCGGAACCCGCGGGCCGTACGGCAGGCCGCCACCCCTTCGGGTCAGGGCCGAGGGACATCGGCCCCGACCGCCACCACCCGGACCGCCCCCGGGCAAGCCCACCGCCCCCTCGGACCAGGACCCGCAGGTCATCCGGCGGGCCGCCCCCGCCGGATCAAGGGCCGCAGGCCCTCAGCAGGGCCGTCACCTCCTCGGTCACCGCGTGGGCGAGGAGGTCGAGGTCCGGCACGGCCTCGGCGTCCGCGATCAGCCCGTAGTGGACCCGCCCCCGGTACGTCGAGACGGCGACGGCCAGTGAGTGGCCCCGGGCCAGCGGCGCGAAGGGGCAGATCTCGGTGAGCGGGTGCCCGCCGAGCTTCAGGCCGAGGCTGGGCAGGGGCACGCTGGTGACCAGGATGTCGAACCAGAGCCGGGCCGCCTGGCTCACCAGGGGGCCGCCGAGCCGGTGGCCGAGGGCCGGGACGTGATCGGCGAGCAGCGCCACGGCCCCGGCGCCGCGGGCCGGCCCGGCGTCCTTGTTGCGGTCCATGGCGGCGCGGACGGCGCCGAGGCGGGAGAGCGGGTCGGGGTCGCAGACCGGGAGCCGTATCAGGTAGCCGGAGAGCCGGTTGCCCTGGGGGTGGGCGGTGCGCGGGCGGCGCTGGGAGACGGGGATCAGGGCGCGGGGCGCCACGCCCTCGCTGCCGTCGCCGCGCTCGTCCAGCCAGCGGCGCAGGGCGCCCGCGACGACCGCGATCAGCACGTCGTTGACGGTGCCGCCCTCGGCCTTGCGGACGCGGTGCACGTCGTCGAGGTCCAGGCTGACGCCGGTGGTGCGGCGGGTGCCGGAGGACTCGGCGGTGAGCGCCGACGACGAGCGCACGTCGAGGGTGGACAGGGCGACGGAGGTGCCGATGTCCAGGGCGCGCCCGGCGTCCGAGAGGACTCCGCGCACCAGCCCCGGCAGTTTGCGCACGTCCGGCAGCAGACCGCGCCGGAGCGGTGCGGGCCGGGGCCGGGGCGCGGGCAGGTCCATCGGGTCGAGGACGGCCGCGGCCAGCCCCAGCGCCCGGAGCCCGTCGGCCAGGGCGTGGTGGAACTTGAACAGCACGGCGAAGGAGAATCCGTCCTCGCCCGGCAGCACGTGTGCCTCCCACGGCGGCCGGTCCCGGACCAGCGGGCGCTGCATGAGGCGGCCCGCCACGGCGTGGAAGTCATCGGTCGGGGCGTGCAGCCGGACGTGGTCGAGGGGGTCGAAGTCCGGGGCCGGTTCCCGGGCGGCGCCGCCGAACGAGAACGGCTGCCGCAGGGCGAGCGGCGGCTGCCACACGTCCCGGATGCGCATCCGCAGTCCGGGCACGCCCGCCGCGCGCAGGGCGAGCAGGTCCGCCGCGTGGGCCCCCGCGGTGGGCGAGTGCGCCGAGAAGACGCCGAGCGCCCCCAGGTGCATGGGGTGCTCGGCGGACTCGATGTTCCAGAACGCCAGATCGAGGGGAGCGAGCAGGTCGGAAGTCAATGGCTTGCCTCGCGTCGATGACGGATGTCGATGACGGATGTCGCTGACGGGTGGAGACAAGCAGTCAAACTCTCCTCACCGATTACGGTCAAGTACGATCAAGCTACGCACAGTTAACAAAGGATTAAGTCCCGCCCCTCTGGGAGGGGCGGGACTCATGGGGCGTCTGAGGTCACGTCAGCGCAGGTGGCGCCGCCTGGGGTGACGTTCCCCACCCGGACGGCTGCGGGCCGACCGTGAACCCGAGCGACCGCGTCGAGCGCAGCGCGTCGGTCGTCAGATAGGTCCGGTCGTAGCTCTGCCCGTCCGTCCGGGCCGACTGGACGTAGCGGTCGGTGTCCGAGGTGCCGGGCGCGGTGATGGTCAGGGCGCCGCGCGGGTAGTAGCGGCGGTCCAGGGTCAGGTCGACCCGGTCGAAGACCGGTGTGGACAGGCCCCAGGTGTCGTAACCGGGCTGGATCGGGAAGATCCCGATCGAGGACAGCACGTTCCATGCGGACATGGTGCCGAGGTCGTCGTTCCCGGTCATGCCGGTCGGGGTGTCCGTGAACAGGGTCAGCGCCGCGTGCACCACGTCGGTGGTCTTCCAGGGCTGCCCGGTGGAGAGGTAGGTGTACGGGGCGATGAGGTCGGGCTCGTTCTGCGGGTTGTACTTGTCGGCGTTGTAGTAGTCGTACGGCCCGTTGACCCAGACCTCGCGGGCGGTGCCCGCCGGGTCGGCGAGGAGCTGGTCGTAGGCGAAGAAGGAGTCCAGCCGCGTGTTCGCGGCGTCGGTGCCGCCGATCAGGTCGATCATGTCCGGCAGGTCCTGCGGGACGAGCCACTGGTACTGCCAGCTGGTCCCCTCGTGGAAGCCCTCGCTCCGCGCCGGGTCGGCCGGGCCGGTGAAGGCGCCGGCGGCGTCGCGGGCGCGGAAGAAGCCGGTCGAGGGATCGAAGACGGCGCGGTAGTTCTGGGCGCGGGCGGCGTACCGGGCGGCGTCCTCCTCGTGGCCGAGGTCGCCGGCCATCCGCGCGAGCATCGCGTCCGACAGGGCGTACTCCAGGGTGGCGGACGCGCCGTGGTCGTAGTCGGAGTCACCGGGCTTGGCGTGCGGGCGGCCCTTGACGTAGGGCGCGTAGCCGTGGGCGAGGTACTCGCGGTTGGCCTCGCGGCCCACAGCCGGTGACTCGGCGGGCGGCACCCCGTCGGCGTTCTTCTTCAGCGCCCGGTACGCCTGCTCCTCGTAGCCCTTCAGCAGGCCCTGCTGGTAGGCGTTGGTGAGGAACGGGGTGACCGGGTCGCCGGTCATGATGTTGGTCTCGACGGTGCCGTAGCCCCACTTGGGCAGCCAGCCGCTCTGCTCGTCGATCTTGAGGACGGAGATCGCCATGTCCCGCGCCTGGCGCGGCGCCAGCAGGGACAGCAGCTGGGACTGGGTGCGGTAGGTGTCCCACAGCGACCAGTTCTGGTAGTACGTGAAGCCCTTCGCCCGGTGCTTCTCCTGGTCCCAGCCGGTGTAGCGGCCGTCGACGTCGCTGCCGATGTTCGGCGCGAGGAAGGACCGGTACAGGGACGAGTAGAAGGTACGGCGCAGGGTGTCGTCGCCGCCCTGGACGCGCACGTCGTCCAGGCGCTCCTCCCAGGTGCGGTCGGCCGCCTCGCGCACGGCGTCGAAGGAACGGCCGCCCTCGGCGCGGAGGTTGAGGGCGGCGCCGCGCGCGTCGACGTAGGACAGGGCGGTGGTCGCCTCGACGGTGCGGTCCTTCGTCGTGTCGAAGCGCAGGTAGGCGCCGTCGCGGCCGGTCTTCGCCCCGGCGGTGACGGTGGCGCCCTCCCAGGTGCCGTACGCGGTGAAGGGCCGGTCGAAGCGGGTGACCGTGTAGACGGTGTACGGCTCGGTGTCCTGGCAGAAGCCGCTGCCGGTGATGGCGGTGCGCACGGTACGGCTGTCCAGGATCTCCACCTCGGTGGCGACCGTGCGGTGCAGCGACTGGCCCGCGTTGAGCAGCACGTTGGCCTTGTCGGTGGCCGGGAAGGTGTAGCGCTGCACACCGGTGCGCTCGGTCGCGGTCAGCTCGGCCTCGATGCCGGAGTCCAGGCCGACGCGGTAGTAGCCGGGGCTCGCCGCCTCGTCCGCGTGGCTGAAACCGGCGGCGTACTTCGTGTAGTCCGTCTCGGTGACGTCGCCGGTGGTGGGCAGCACCGGCAGGTCGCCGCCGAGGCCGCAGCCGACGCCGGAGAGGTGGACGAGGGAGAAGCCCCGGACGTGGTCGTTCGAGTAGTCGTAGCCGACGTTGTGGCCGGTGTCCGGGGAGAGCTGCACCATGCCGAAGGGCACGGCGGCACCGGGGTAGGTGTTGCCCTCGTTCTCGGTGCCGATGAACGGATTGACCAGGCCGGTCAGCGGGCCGTCGGGGGCGGTTGTCGCCTGCGCGGTGGGGGCGGCGAGGGCCGCGCTGAGCAGTGCGGCGGCGACGACGCCGCGGATGCGGTGGTTCCATCTCATGCGGGGTGCCTCCAAGGGGCTTCGCGTGCATGCCGGGTGCGGGTCCGTCGTGGCTGGTCGCGCCCATGCGGCAGAGCCGCATACCGATACAGCCCCGCGCCCCTGGGTGGGGACCCGCACCCGGCGTTTCGTCACTCCGTCAGGCACAGCCCGCGGGGGTCGCCCGCGAGATGTCCGCGATCAGTTGCTCGTGCGCCGCCTCAAGGCGCGGCACGTCGGGCTTGACCACCTTGCGGTCGTACGTCAGCAGCCCGTTCAGCTCACCTTCGACGTCCGTGATCTGCGTGTAGACGGCACCGTTGCCGCCCTTGCAGGCCAGGGCACGCACCTCGTCGAGCTTGGTGAGGTAGTCGTCGGTGTACGTCGCCGGGTCGACGTCGACGTACGACTGCTGGACGGACCACGCGTGACCGGGCACCGCGAGGCCGAGGCCGCCGTACTCGCCGCTGACCAGGGCCCGTTCACCGTCCGGGGACGGTGGCAGGGCCGGGCTCGGGTAGCCGTGCTCGTCCATGATGTCGCCGGCGCCGCCGTCGGCCCCGAGGTTCAGGCCGGACTGGTTGTTGACCAGCCGGGTCGGGTCCCATGCCTTGGCCTGCTCGGCGATCCGGCCGATGTCGTACTGGCCCCAGCCCTCGTTGAAGGTGACCCACATGATCACCGACGGGCTGCTGATGTGCTCGTCGATGATCTCCTTCATCTCGCGCTCGTACTCGGCGCGGGCGGCGGTGGACGGGTTGACGCCCGCCGTCATGGCCGGCATGTCCTGCCAGACCAGCAGGCCCAGCTTGTCCGCCCAGTAGAACCAGCGGTCCGGCTCCACCTTGATGTGCTTGCGGACCGAGTTGAAGCCCATCTCCTTGTGCATCTTCAGGTCGTACGCGAGGGCCTCGTCGGTCGGCGCGGTGTGCAGGCCGTCGGGCCAGAAACCCTGGTCGAGGGTGGCCATCAGGAAGACCGGTTCGCCGTTGAGCAGGGTGCGCGGGGTGCCGTTCACCTTCTCCACGGAGACCGACCGCATGCCGAAGTAGCTGCCGACGCGGTCCTTGCCGACGGTGACCTTCAGGTCGTAGAGGAACGGGTCGTCCGGGGACCACAGCCGCGGGTTCTTGATCTTCAGGGTGAGCGGTGAGCCGGTGCGGCCGGTCACCGTGGCGACCTTGCGCTTGCCCTGGTAGGCGGTGGCCGTGACCCGTACGCCGTCGCGGACGCCCTGCGGCTCCACGGTGACCGTGGACGCGTCGACGTCGGGGGTGAGCTTGAGCGAGTCGGCGTGGTCGGCGGCGACCGGCTCCATCCACACCGTCTGCCAGATACCGGAGGACGGCGTGTACCAGATGCCGCTCGGGTCCAGGCGCTGCTTGCCCAGCGGCGGGTTCTCGCCGTCGGCGGCGTCGGTCGGGTCGTAGACGCCGACGATCAGTTCCTGGACGCGGCCGGGCTTGAGCGCGTCGGTGACGTCGGCGCTGAACTTGTCGTAGCCGCCCTTGTGGTCGGCGACCTTGACGCCGTTGACGTAGACCTCGGACTGCCAGTCCACGGCGCCGAAGTTGAGCTGGAGGCGCTGCTGGGAGCCGACCTTCCAGTCCTTGGGGACGGTGAAGGTGCGGCGGTACCACATGCGGTCCTCGTGCCGCTCGATGCCGGAGAGCTGGGACTCCACCGGGTACGGGACGAGGATGCGCTCCTTCAGCTTCTTGCCGACCGGCGGCTGCTCCCCCGCCTCGGCGGCGGCGAACTGCCAGCTGCCGTTGAGGCTCTGCCAGTCGTCGCGGGTCAGCTGCGGGCGCGGGTACTCGGGCAGCGCGTTGTCCGGCCCGACCTCGTCGGCCCAGTCGGTGCGCAGCTCGTAGGTGGAGCGGTTGGAACCGCTCGTCCAGAAGGCGCTGACAACGTTGCCGTCGGCCGTCGTCAGGCCGCCCTCGCCGTCGTAGCGGATGTCGGCGGTGCCGGGGGCGGTGCCGGTCTTGTTGCCGACGACGGGTTCGTCGAGGGCGACGAGGAGGGAGGTGGGGTCCTCGGGGTCGGCCTTCGCCTCGCCCAGGGGCCAGGTGGCGCCGCCGATGACCGCCGTCAGGTGGTCGGCGAAACCGGCCGGGGGCGTGGCGACGGGGTGGGCGAAGCCGAGCTTGAGGGTGCGGCCGGTGGCCAGGACGGTGGCCGAGGTGGCGCCGTCGTAGTCGTAGCCCTCGGGCAGGCGGAACGCCGACTGCGGGACCGCTTCCTTGGCGCCGCCGGGTTCGGTCCAGCGCAGGTGGAGGTTGGAGCCGCCGTAGTGCTCGAAGTACTCCAGCTTGATGTCGTAGGACTGGCCGGCGGTCAGCTCGATCGGCTGGGCGGTCTGTTCGCGGTCCCAGTCGTCGACCCAGTGGTCGATGGCGAGCTGTCCGCCGATCCAGAGGCGGAAGCCGTTGTCGCCGATGATCGAGAAGGTGTGCGGGCCGGTCTCCTCGGGGACCAGCCGACCGGTCCAGCGGACGCTGACGTCGTCCGACTGCCCGGTGGCGAACTTGAGGCGCGACTCCAGGTTGCCGAAGTCGACCTGCGGGTCGAAGCCGGTGGCCTTCAGCTCGTCGAAGTCGAAGGCGCCGGGGGCGGAGTGGGTGTAGTACTCGCCCTTGAGGCCGTGAACCTCCACGGCGTCGTCGGCTGCGCTCGCGGCGGGCACGGCGGCGAGAGTGCCGATGCCGAGCGCCGCGGCCAGCAACAGGGCCACGCGGTCTCTGAGTCGTCTGATGCGCACGAATCCTCTCCTTCGAGGGTCCTTCGAGGAGGACGGGGGCGGTCGTCACACCGACACTGCATTACATCGATGTAACGGCAGATGCATGACAACACGGATTCCGATTGGCGTCCAGGGACATGACAACGTCGTCCGGTGGCACCCGTCTCTGCGCCCGCCCGTCGGCCCGACCGCTCCGGGCCGACGGGCGGCGCACCGGCCGGGCGGCGCACGGGACCGCCCGGCCGGAGTCGGGAACGGCGTGCGCTACGGCACCTGTTGGCCCTTGCCGAGGGCGATCACCCCGCCCCGGGAGACCGTGTACAGCTCGGCGTCCCGCTCCGGGTTGACGCCGATCGTCGCGCCCGGCGGCACCTGGACGTTCTTGTCCAGCACCGCCCCGCGCACCACCGCGCCCCGCCCGACGTGCACGTTGTCGTGCAGCACCGAGCCCTGCACCACCGCCCCCGGGTCGACCACGACCCCCGGTGACAGCACGGACCGCGTGACCTGGCCCCGGATCAGGCACCCCGCGCTGACGATCGACTCGCTGGCGATGCCGCCCGCGTTGAACCGGGCGGGCGAGAGCTGACCGGAGGAGGTGTAGATCGGCCACTGGCGGTTGTAGAGGTTGAAGGCGGGGCGCTCGGCGATCAGGTCCATGTGGGCGTCGTAGTAGGCGTCGAGGGTGCCCACGTCCCGCCAGTAGCCCTGGTCGCGACTGGTCTCCCCGGGCACGTGGTTGTCGCTGAAGTCGTACAGCCCGGCCTCGCCCCGGTCGGTGAGCTGGGGCAGGATCGAACCGCCCATGTCGTGCGCGGAACCGTCGTCCTCCGCGTCCCGGTGCAGGGCGTCGATCAGGGCCTTGGTGGTGAAGACGTAGTTGCCCATCGAGGCGAAGACGCAGGCCGGGTCGTCGGCCAGGCCGGGAGGGTCGGTGGGCTTCTCCAGGAAGCTTTCGACCGTCCGGCCGTCCGAGCCGGGGGTGATCACGCCGAAGGAGGCCGACTCGGTGCGCGGCACCCGTATGCCGGCCACGGTGACGCCCGCGCCGGACTCGATGTGCTGGGCGAGCATCTGGCGGGGGTCCATGCGGTAGACGTGGTCGGCGCCGAACACCGCGACGTACTCGGGCTGTTCGTCGTACACCAGGTTCAGCGACTGGAGGATCGCGTCGGCGCTGCCCAGGTACCAGCGGGGGCCGAGGCGCTGCTGGGCGGGGACCGGGGTGACGTAGTTGCCGAGCAGGCTGGACATCCGCCAGGTGGTGGTGACGTGCCGGTCCAGGGAGTGCGACTTGTACTGCGTCAGCACGCAGATGCGCAGGATGTCCCCGTTGACCAGGTTGGAGAGGACGAAGTCGACGAGGCGGTACGTGCCGCCGAACGTCACCGCGGGTTTGGCCCGGTCCGCGGTCAGGGGCATCAGCCGCTTGCCCTCACCGCCCGCCAGGACGACACCGAGCACCGAAGGACCTCCACGACGCATGGCCGCTCCCCTCCCACCCTCTACGCCAGTTACTCCGTCACGCCTGTTTCAGGACGTCCTCGTAGAGCCGGACCGTACGGCGGGCCACCGCGTCCCACCCGAACTCGGCCACCGCCCGTTCCCGTCCCGCCTCTCCCATCCGGCGGGCGGTCTCCGGGTCGCCGACGACCGCGTCCAGGGCCCGCGCGAGCCCCGCCTCGAAACCGTCGTCCACGTCGACGAGTACCCCCGTTTCGCCGTCCGCCACGACCTCGGGGATGCCGCCGGTGCGCGAGGCCACGACGGGGGTGCCGCAGGCCATCGCCTCCAGGTTGACGATGCCGAGCGGCTCGTACACCGAAGGACAGACGAACACGGCGGCGTGGGTGAGGAGTTGCACCACCTCGGGCCGGGGCAGCATCCGCGGGATCCAGTGCACGCCGTCCCGCGCCCGGCTCAGCTCGTCGTACAGGTCGCGGAACTCCCGGTCGATCTCGGGCGTGTCGGGAGCGCCGGCGCACAGGACGACCTGCGCGGCGGGGTCGATGTCCCGTACCGCGCGCAGCAGATGGGGCACGCCCTTCTGACGGGTGATGCGGCCGACGAAGAGCACGTAAGGGCGGGTGCGGTCCAGACCGATCCGGTCGAGGACGTCGGTGGCCGGGTCGGGCCGGTACAGCCGGGTGTCGATGCCGTTGCGCACGACGTGCACCCGGTCGGCGGGGAGCGCCGGGTAGCAGGTGAGGATGTCGTCGCGCATCGCGCCGGACACGGCGATCACCGCGTCGGCCGACTCCACGGCGGTGCGTTCCGCCCAGCTCGACAGCGCGTAACCGCCGCCGAGCTGCTCGGCCTTCCAGGGGCGCAGCGGCTCCAGGGAGTGGGCGGTCACCACGTGCGGGACGCCGTGCAGCAGCTTGGCGAGATGGCCGCCGAGGTTGGCGTACCAGGTGTGGGAGTGGACCAGCTCGCGGCCGGCCAGGGCGTCGGTCATCGCGAGGTCCACGGAGAGGGTGCGCAGCGCGTCGTTGGCGCCGTCCAGGGCGGACCAGGGGCGGTGGCGCCGTACCCACGCGCCGTCGGCGCCCGACGGCTCGCCCCAGCAGTGCACGTCCAGGTCGACCAGCGCGGCCAGTTCCCGCGCGAGGAACTCCACATGGACGCCCGCGCCGCCGTACACGTCCGGCGGATACTCCCGGGTCAGCAGTCCCACACGCACCCGGAACCTCCTGTCTCGGCGGCTGGTCCCCTCATGGTCACCCAGCGGGGGCACGGGGGGAAGAGCGCGGTGTGTACGGCTGGGGGCGGTGGGGGTCGCTCGCGTGGTCGGGGTGGCGCGGGGATCGGCTCGTGGGCGGAGGGCTCGCGGGCGGGCGGGGTACGGGGATCGGCTCGTGGGCGGGGGCGCGGGCGAGATCCGCTCGTACGGTGAGGGCCGGTGGGGGCGGTACGGGCCGGTGCGGGGGGGTGTGTGG
>NZ_JAGGOO010000024.1 GCF_018614415.1 Streptomyces sp. ISL-12 | reverse complement strand
CAGTACTACTGGCACCGCTTCTTCTCCCACCAGCCGGACCTCAACTACGAGAACCCGTCCGTGCAGGAGGAGATGATCTCCGCCCTGAAGTTCTGGCTGGACCTCGGGATCGACGGGTTCCGGCTGGACGCGGTGCCGTACCTCTACGCCGAGGAGGGCACCAACTGCGAAAACCTTCCGGCGACGCACGCCTTCCTCAAGCGGGTCCGGCGCGAGATCGACGCCCAGTACCCGGACACGGTGCTGCTGGCCGAGGCCAACCAGTGGCCGGAGGACGTCGTCGACTACTTCGGCGACTACGCCTCCGGCGGCGACGAGTGCCACATGGCGTTCCACTTCCCGGTCATGCCGCGCATCTTCATGGCCGTACGGAGGGAGTCCCGGTACCCCGTCTCCGAGATCCTCGCCAAGACCCCGGCCATCCCGTCCCGCTGCCAGTGGGGCATCTTCCTGCGCAACCACGACGAGCTGACGCTGGAGATGGTCACCGACGAGGAACGCGACTACATGTGGGCGGAGTACGCCAAGGACCCGCGGATGCGCGCCAACATCGGCATCCGGCGTCGCCTGGCCCCCCTGCTGGACAACGACCGGGACCAGATCGAGCTGTTCACCGCCCTGCTCCTGGCCCTGCCCGGCTCGCCGATCCTCTACTACGGCGACGAGATCGGCATGGGCGACAACATCTGGCTCGGCGACCGGGACGCCGTCCGCACCCCGATGCAGTGGACCCCGGACCGCAACGCCGGGTTCTCGTCGTCCGACCCGGGGCGGCTCTTCCTCCCCACGATCATGGACCCGGTCTACGGCTACCAGGTGACCAACGTCGAGGCGTCCATGTCCTCCCCGTCGTCCCTGCTGCACTGGACCCGGCGGATGATCGAGATCCGCAAGCAGAACCCGGCCTTCGGCCTCGGCTCCTTCACCGAACTGCCGTCCTCCAATCCGGCGGTGCTGGCGTTCCTGCGGGAGGCCCCCTCGCATGGGGAAAACGGGGACGACCTGGTGCTCTGCGTCAACAACTTCGCGCGGTTCGCCCAGCCCACCGAGCTGGACCTGCGCGAGTATGCCGGGCGTCACCCGGTCGAGCTGTTCGGCGGTGTCCGCTTCCCGGCCATCGGCGAACTGCCCTACCTGCTGACCCTCGGGGGTCACGGCTTCTACTGGTTCCGGCTCACCCGAGTCGCATCCCGCATCGGCCGCCGGGCATGAGCCCGTGCCGAGGAAAGGACGCGTCACCATGCCGAAGACCGCACCCCTGCGCCCGAGACCCGCGCACCATCCCGACGACCCGATGGCGTCGCTCGGCGGTCTGCTGCGCCAGTGGCTGCCCAGGCAGCGCTGGTTCGCGGGCAAGGACCGGCCCGTGGCCGACCTCGGCCTGCTGTCGATGACGGAGCTGTTCCCCGGCTGTCTGCACCTGCTGATCCACGCCGGGCACGGCACGGTGCCCGCGCCCGGCGGCGCCCCGCCGGCCGGTGACTGCTACCAGCTGCTGCTGGGCGTGCGCGAGCACCCTTCACCACGCCTGGGCCGGGCGATCATCGGCCGGGTGGAGGAAGGCTCGCTCGCCGGTCTGACGATGTACGACGCGTTGCAGGACCCCCGGATGGCCCAGTTGCTGCTGGAGCGGCTGCGGCACCCCGGCACGGCGGGCCCGCTCCGCTTCGAGGCGGACCCGGCGCGTCCGGTGCCCGCCACCGCGCTGGCGCCCCGGCTGCTCGACGCCGAGCAGTCCAACTCCTCGCTGGTCTACGGCGACGAGCTGATCCTGAAGGTGTTCCGGCGCATCCAGCCCGGGGTCAACCCGGACCTGGAGGTGCCGGGCGCGCTGGCCCGGCAGGGCTGCGGCCGGGTGCCGGCGCCCGTGGCCTGGTTCCGCACCACGCACCCGTTCGAGGCGACCCTCGGCGTGCTCCAGCCGTTCCTGCCGGGCGCCACCGACGGCTGGACGCTCGCGCTGGACGCGCTGGCCGCCGGGGACGACTTCACCGCGCAGGCGCACGCGCTGGGGCGGGCCACCGCCGATGTGCACGTCGCCCTGGCCTCGGCGTTCCCGGCCGGCACCCCCGGGGAGAACGGCCGCACGGCCGCGGCGATGACCGAGCGGCTGACCGCCGCCGCGCACGCCGTCCCGGCGCTGCGGCCCTTCGTGCCCCGGCTCCAGGGCGCGTTCGCCGCGCTGACCACCTGCGACGTCGGACCGGCCGCCCAGCGCATCCACGGCGACCTGCACCTCGGGCAGGTGCTGCGGGCGGGGCGCGACTGGTTCGTCATCGACTTCGAGGGCGAGCCGTCCCGGCCGCTGACCGAGCGGCGCAGCGCCCACTCCCCGGTGCGGGACATCGCGGGCATGCTGCGCTCCTTCGACTACGCCGCCCGCCAGCGCCGCCCGTGGCGCCCGGAGTGGGCGCGCCGCTGCCGGGAGGCCTACTGCGCGGGCTACGCCGTACGGGCCGGCTGGGACCCGCGCAAGAAGCACGGCCTGCTGCGCGCCTACGAGACGGACCGCGCCGTGTACGAGGTGCTGTACGAGGCCCGGCACCGTCCCGACTGGCTTCCCGTACCCATGGCGGCGATCGAACGACTCGCCGTGAGAGGAGACTGACATGGCCCTCCGCGACACCTCGCTCCCCGAGCCGTCCGGTCCCGCCACGCCCACCGGGGCGGCCGGTACCGCGCCGCCGCTGGACCCGGCCGACCGGGGGCGCCTGCTGGCGGGCGCCCACCACGACCCGCACGCGCTGCTCGGCGCCCGTCCGGTGCCCGGCGGGATCGCCTTCCGGGCGCTGCGCCCCTTCGCGCGGGCGGTGAGCGTGGTGATCGACGGCGAGCGCCACGCCCTCGCCTCCGAGGAGGACGGCCTCTTCTCCGGCGTACTGCCGCTGACCGCGATCCCCGCGTACACGCTGCTGGTGGAGTACGAGAACGGGGCGCGGGAGACGCACGACCCGTACCGTTTCCTGCCCGCGCTCGGGGAGCTGGACCTGCATCTGATCTCCGAGGGCCGGCACGAGCAGCTGTGGCGGGCGCTGGGCGCCGAGCCGATGGTCCACGAGGGCGTGGCCGGCACCCGCTTCACGGTCTGGGCGCCGAACGCGCGGGGCGTGCGGGTCGCCACGGACTTCACCCACTGGGACGGCACCGCCTTCCCCATGCGCTCGATGGGCTCGTCCGGCGTGTGGGAGCTGTTCCTGCCCGGCGTCGGCGAGGGCGTGACGTACAAGTTCGAGATCCACTCCCGCTACGGGCACCGCTTCCTCAAGGCCGACCCGATGGCCCGCGCCGCCGAGGAGCCGCCGAACACGGCGTCCGTGGTCACCGCGTCGCACCACGAGTGGAGCGACGCGCAGTGGATGCGCGACCGCGCGGCGACGCCCGTGCACCAGGCGCCGTTCTCGGTCTACGAGGTGCACCTGCCGTCCTGGCGGCCGGGGCTCGGCTACCGGGAACTGGCGGACGTGCTCCCCGCGTACGTCAAGGACCTCGGCTTCACGCACGTGGAGCTGATGCCGGTCGCCGAGCACCCCTACGGGCCGTCCTGGGGCTACCAGGTCACCGGCTTCTACGCGCCGACCGCGCGCCTCGGCACACCGGACGACTTCAAGTACCTGGTCGACGCCCTGCACCGGGCCAGCATCGGCGTGATCATGGACTGGGTGCCGGCGCACTTCCCGAAGGACGACTGGGCGCTGGCCCGGTTCGACGGGGACCCGCTGTACGAGCCCGGGGACGAGCGGCGGGCGACCCACCCGGACTGGGGGACGTACACCTTCGACTTCGCGCGGACCGAGGTGCGCAACTTCCTGGTCGCGAACGCCGTGTACTGGTGCGAGGAGTTCCACATCGACGGCCTGCGGGTGGACGCCGTCGCCTCGATGCTCTACCTGGACTACTCGCGCGACTCCGGGCAGTGGGAGCCGAACGTGTACGGCGGCCGGGAGGACCTGGCCGCGATGGCGTTCCTCCAGGAGATGAACGCCACCGTCTACCGGCGCTGCCCCGGCGTGGTGACCATCGCGGAGGAGTCCACCGCGTGGGGCGGGGTGACCCGGCCCACCGACGCGGGCGGGCTCGGCTTCGGGTTCAAGTGGAACATGGGGTGGATGCACGACTCGCTGGAGTACGTGGCCAAGGAGCCGGTGCACCGCAAGTACCACCACCACGAGATGACCTTCTCGATGGTGTACGCCTACAGCGAGAACTACGTCCTGCCGATCTCCCACGACGAGGTGGTGCACGGCAAGCAGGCGCTGGTGTCGAAGATGCCGGGCGACTGGTGGCAGCGGCGCGCCAATGTCCGCGCCTATCTGGGCTTCATGTGGGCCCACCCGGGCAAACAGCTGCTGTTCATGGGGCAGGAGTTCGCGCAAGGGGCGGAGTGGTCGGAGAAACAGGGTCCGGAATGGTGGCTGCTCGACGACGGGTACCACTCGGCGGGTGATCACCGCGCGGTGCGGGACCTGGTCCGTGATCTGAACGCGCGGTACCGGGCCGCCCCGGCGCTGTGGCAGCGGGACACCGACCCGGCGGGTTTCCGCTGGGTCGCGGTGGACGCCGCCGAGGACAACGTCTTCGCCTTCCTGCGGTACGACGCGCAGGGCAGCCCGCTGCTGGCGGTGTCGAACTTCTCCCCCGTCGTCCGGCACGACTACCGGCTCGCCACCGGCGACGACGTCCCCGCCTGGCAGGAGGTCCTCAACACCGACGCCGCGCGGTACGGCGGCTCCGACGTCACCAACCCCGGCGCCGTCAAGACCGAGGACGGCCATCTCTCGCTGACGCTGCCGCCGCTGGCCACCGTGTGGCTGATGCCGTTCGCCGGGTGAGACCCCGGCGGCGCGGCCAGGTGTCCGACGGCGGCTGAGGGGGCAGTCAGGTTCCTACGACCCGAGAACCCTCGTCGTCGGCGCGGCAGGCCACAGAGAGGCGGCATCAGGTGCGTACCGTCGGAGTGGAGGAAGAACTCCTCCTGGTCGATCCCGAGACCGGTGAGCCGCGGGCGATGTCCGCGGCGGTGCTCGCCCGGGCCGCTCTGGACCCGGGCGACCAGGACGTGTTCGAGAAGGAACTGCACGACCAGATGCTGGAGTTCGCCACGCATCCGCAGGCGGAGATGGAGCGGCTCCAGGCGGAGATCGTGCGCTGCCGCAAGGAGGCCGCGCGGCACGCCGGTGAGCTGGGCTGCACGGTGGCCGCGCTCGCCACCTCCCCGCTGCCGGTCAGCCCCGCCGTGGGGATCAACAACCGCTACCAGTGGATGGCCGGCCAGTACGGCGTCGTCGTCCAGGAACAGCTGGTCATGGGCTGCCATGTGCATGTCGCCGTGGACTCCGACGAGGAGGGCGTCGCCGTCGTCGACCGGGTGCGGCCCTGGCTGTCGGTGCTCAGCGCGCTGAGCGCGAACTCGCCGTTCTGGCAGGGCAAGGACACGGGGTACAGCAGTTACCGCAGCCGGGTCTGGCAGCGCTGGCCGTCGGCCGGTCCCACCGAGCTGTTCGGGTCGGCGGAGCGCTACCACCGGAGGGTCGCCGACATGGTGGCCACCGGCACCATCCTCGACGAGAAGATGGTCTACTTCGACGTCCGGCTTTCCGAGCGGTACCCGACGGTGGAGTTCCGGGTCGCGGACGTGTGTCTGCACTCCGACACGGCCGTGCTGATCGCCTGTCTCGCCCGGGGCCTGGTGGAGACCGCCGCGCGCGAGTGGCGGGAGGGCGTGGAGCCGGCCGGGCACAGTGTGAGCCTGCTGCGGCTGGCCGCCTGGCGGGCCGCCCGGTCCGGGCTGACGGGTGAGCTGCTGCATCCGGCGACCATGCGGCGGATGCCCGCCGAGAGCGTCGTACGGACCCTGCTGGACCATGTCGGTGAGGCGCTGGCCGAGGCCGGTGACATGGAGCGGGTGCGCGAGGAGTGCGCCGCGCTGCTGCGGCGCGGCAACGGGGCCCGGGTGCAGCGGGAGCTGCTGGAGCGCACGGGCAGCCTGCGGGACGTCGTCACCGGCTGCGTGCGCCGTACCCAGGGGTGACGCCGTCCCGCCGGCCGCTCCGCCGTCCTACCGGTCATGTCACCGTTTCGCCGGTCACACCATCAGGGTGATCGCGTAGGCGAGGAAGAAGGCCGCGACCAGGACGACCAGGAGGACGATCAGCGTCAGCGGACCTTTACCCCAGCCCTTCGCGGGGTTGTGGACCTCGCGCGGACCGGCCTCGGGCAGGCTGCTCTCCGCGGGCGGGGTCTCGCCGGGCGGTACGCCGCCGCCGGGTTCCAGGCCGGTGGTGCGCTCGGGTTCGGGGTCGGGATTCGTATAGCTCATGCCGTCCGGGTCCCCCTTCTCGCCGAGGTCATCAGGGCGGACGCGGTTCCCTTCCCGCCGGGGTGGCCGAGGGCGGACGCAGTTCGGCCGTCCGGGTGCCCGGCCGCCGTCGCCTCGGCTAGATTCGGGCACCGTCGACCACGCTGTCCGACGGTTTCCGTCACAGCCCGTACACATCAGGAGCAGTGCATGCGCGACTCCGCTCCCGCTGCCTGGGCCCTTCCCCCGCTGACCGGCGGTCTGGCCGACCGGCTCTTCGAGACGGCGGACCGCGACCCGGCGCTGCCGCTGCTGGCCCGCCGCCCCGAGGAGGGCTCGGCCGGCTGGCGGGAGGTGACGGCCGCGGAGGTCCGCGACGAGGTGGCCGGGCTGGCCAAGGGGCTGATCGCGGCGGGGATCGCGCCGGGCGAGCGGGTCGCGGTCATGGCCCGCACCCGGTACGAGTGGACAGTGCTCGGCTACGCGCTGTGGACGGTGGGCGCCGAGGTCGTCCCCGTCCATCCGGCCTCCTCCCGGGACCAGGTCGCCTGGATGCTGCGGGACGCGGGCTGCGTGGCCGTGGTGGTGGAGGACGAGCGGTGCGTGATGACCGTCGGTTCGGTGTGCGCGGCGCTGCCCGCGCTGCGCCACGTCTGGCAGCTGGACGCGGGGGCCTGCGCCGAGCTGGCGGCCCGGGGCGCGGACGTACCGGCCGCCGCGGTGGACTCGATGCGCCGCATCGTGCTGCCGGAGGCCACCGCGGTGGTCGCCTACACCTCCGGCACCACGGGCCGGCCCCTGGGCTGCGCCCTGAGCCACCGCGCGCTGGCGTCCCCCTGCGACGTCCTGCTCGACGGCTGGGGCTCGACGGCGGCGGCCCCGGGGGAACAGGGCTCCGTCCTGGCGTTCCTGCCGTTCTCGCACGTGTACGGCCTGATGGTCCAGGGGCTGTGCGTACGCGGCGGTCTGCTGATGGCCCACGAGCCGGAGACGACGGAGGCGGCACTGACGTCCGCCCTGCGCTCCTTCCGCCCCACCTACCTCTACGCCGTCCCCTCGGTGCTGGAGAAGATCTACAGCAACTTCCTGCGCACGGCCCAGCGGGCGGGCCGGGGCGCCCTGTTCGAGCGGGCCGCCGCCACGGCACGGGACTACGCCGAGGCCCGGGAGCGCCGAAGACTGGGCACGGGACCGGGACCCGGCCTCGACCTGCGGCTGCAGCACGCGATGTACGAGCGGACGGTGTACCGCCGGCTGCGGGAGTCGCTGGGCGGCCGGGTGCGGCGCGCGACGTCCGGCGGCTCGCCGCTGGGCCGCGAGCTGTCCCTGTTCTTCGAGGGCATCGGCATCTACGTGCACGACGGCTACGGGCTGACCGAGACGGCCGGCGGGGTGACGATGCAGCCGCTGGGCCGGGAGAAGTCCGGCACCGTGGGCCGGGCGCTGCCCGGCACGGAGATCCGGGTGGCGGACGACGAGGAGATCCTGGTCCGCGGCCCGTCGGTGTTCCAGGGGTACGTCGGCGACGAGGCCGCCACCGCGGCCGTGCTGCGCGACGGGTGGCTGGCCACCGGCGACCTGGGGCGGCTGGACGACGAGGGGTATCTGACGATCACCGGCCGCAAGAAGGACACCGTGGTCACGAGCGGCGGTACGAGTGTGGCCCCGGCCGTCCTGGAGCAGCGGCTGCGGGCGCACCCGCTGGTCCACCAGGCGGTCGTGGTGGGCGACGGCCGGCCCTGCGTGGGCGCGCTGATCACCCTCGACCCCGAGTTCCTGACGCACTGGCGGGCGGGCCTGGCGCTCCAGGGGGACGCCCCGGCGCGGGAGGCCCGTGAGGAGAACGCCCTGCGCGAGGAGATCGCGCGGGCCGTGGCCGCCGCCAACAGTGCCGTGTCGCGCGCGGAGTCGATCCGGGTCTTCCGGGTCCTGCCCGAGCCCTTCGACGTGGCCAAGGGGCTGCTGACGCCGTCGATGAAGCTGCGCCGCGACGAGATCGCGCGGGTCTTCGCCCTGGAGATCGACGCCATGTACGAGGCGCGTCCCGCCCGGCCCGCGCGGGCCCTGGAGCGGGCGGCGGGCCGGGCGGACGGCGACGCGGACTGGGATGAGCCCGACAACGTCTTCGTCAGCCGCCGACGTACCAGCTGAACCCGCCGTTGGCCGCGCTCACCGCGAGCAGCACGCCGAAGAGGACGAGGGCGAGCACGCCGAGCACGATGCCGGCCTTGGCCATTCCCGCACCGCCCTTGACCCCCGCCTGCCGCAGTCCGACGGCACCCAGCACGATGGCGACCGGTCCGAGGATCACGTTGAAGACGAACAGTCCGACGATGCCGCAGACGAGGCTCGCGATGGCCAGGCCGTTGGTACGGGACCGGGGGGACGCGGTGGAGGAACTGCCGTAACTGGTCATCAGAATCTCCTGGTGTAGGGGGATTCGAGCGGCGGAGCACCCCCTGTCATGAATGCTCCGGTGTGTTCCGCCCACCGAGTGCCCGCGCAATTGGCCCCGCATTCCCGGGAATTGACATGTCGCGGATTCACCGGTAAGAGGAATTCGGCATTCCACTCCCCCGGTGTCTTTTCCCGCGGGCGTCCGGCGCCGGAATTCCGTCCGGCCTCGGCGACACGCACGGTCGGCTACGGCCCGGTCACGCTGGGCCATCTTCCGGTGCCGCCGCAAACAGGCGCGTAGGCTCTGCCGGCACGGGAACTAGCAGACGGAGGGGGCGCACGGGAAAGGACGAGACAGCCCTGCTGAGGCCGGGCCGGGAAGGCGAAATGGCAGCCGAGTCGCGTTGGGACAGGACACTGGCTTCCGAGGAGATCACGGACCGCACCGCCAGCTTCACCGGGGAGCTGCACAATGTGACCGGTGCGCGCCTGGTCGCGGAGGAATTCCTCTACGACCTCTCACGCGTGGCGTCACCGGCGGCCCCCGAGCACTGGGACGACATTCTCCTGGTGGTCACGGAGCTGGCCGCGAACGCGGTGCAGTACGCCCCGGGACCCTTCCGGCTGCGGCTGCGGCGCACCTTCGACGGGGTGCACGTGGCGATGCACGACACCAATCCGACCCCGCCCGCGCCCCGGCCCTTCCACCCGAGCAGCGGGGGCGGCGGCATCGGCTGGCACCTGATCCACACCCTGTGCGACCAGGTCAGCGTCGTGCCCGACGAGCGGGGCAAGGACATCCACGTCTTCCTGCCCTGGTGACGGCCGCCCGCAGGGGGCGGCCGCGGGTCCGCCCCCGGTGTCAGGTGGCGGAGGTCTCCCGGGGCGGCAGCCCGGCGTAGTAGGCGCCGACGGCCGTCAGGTACTCCGGGTCCATGGTCTCGCTGTCGGTGCGGAACCGGGGCGCGGCCTTGACCTCGGCCCTGGTGCAGGACACCGTGACCTTGCGGGCCCCGGCGTCGATGCCGCTCACCACGCCGACCGGCACCAGCACGCTACGGCCGAAGACCCAGACGCCGGTGTCGACGACCAGGTGCCGCATGCCGAAGTGGTCCGCCTGGCGGTCCACGTGGCCGATGGTGCCGTCGCTCGCGACGACGGTGCAGCCCGACAGGTCCTCTCCCTCGACGTGACCGCTCTCCGGCGCGTACGACCAGATTCGTTCCATCGGCACGCTGCTCCTTCCCTCCCGTGTCATGGCCGGTCGTGGCCCGGGCCGGGCAGCACGCCCGCCCGGCTCCACAGCAGCAACTACCCTCCCCGGCGACCGGCATTCGGCGCGCGCCGCCGCACGTCGCGCCACGGCACCCGGCCCGGCGGCGAAATCGGGCCGAGTACCCCTGTGGCGCCGAAGCATGCCCGGCTCGCCCCGAAGGCATGAGGCAGGCCCGGGACGGGGCCGACTTTTCGTTCCCCGCCCGGCGGACACCTCTGACTCTGGCGTATTTTTCTCCTCGGGCAGTTCCGCTGAACTGTGGAAACGCACCTGTGAGAGTCCGGGCCGCCGATCGGCCCGTACGGGGTTCCGAGTCCTCTGCCGCGAGGACTCCTGGGGAGCGGAACGAGGGTGGGCATGACGAGCGACAGCACCGGGGTCGTCGACGCGGCCTGGGGCGACCAGGAGCTGCGACGGCTCCTGGCCGGTCTGACGGCCGTGCGGGACGGCGATTTCGGCACGCGTCTGCCGGACGACGCCGACGGCCTGATGGGCGACATCGCCAAGGTCTTCAACGGCATGGTGGACCAGTTGTCCGTGTTCACCTCCGAGGTCACCCGGGTGGCCCGCGAGGTCGGCACGGAGGGGCAGCTGGGCGGACAGGCGAAGGTGCCGGGGGTCTCGGGCACCTGGGCCGATCTGACGGACTCGGTCAACGCGATGGCCGGGAACCTGACCACGCAGGTCCGGGACATCGCCCAGGTGGCCACCGCCGTGGCCAAGGGCGACCTGTCCCAGAAGATCGACGTGGACGCCCGCGGCGAGATCCTGGAGCTGAAGAACACCATCAACACGATGGTCGACCAGCTCTCCGCCTTCGCCGACGAAGTGACGAGGGTCGCCCGCGAGGTCGGCACCGAGGGCCGCCTGGGAGGTCAGGCGGACGTGCAGGGCGTCCGGGGCACCTGGCGGGACCTCACCGACTCGGTGAACTTCATGGCGGGCAACCTGACCAACCAGGTCCGCAATGTCGCCCAGGTCGCCACCGCCGTGGCCAAGGGCGACCTGTCCCAGAAGATCACCGTGGACGCCCGCGGCGAGATCCTGGAGCTGAAGAACACCATCAACACGATGGTCGACCAGCTCTCCGCCTTCGCCGACGAGGTCACCCGCGTCGCCCGCGAGGTCGGCACGGCCGGAAACCTCGGCGGGCAGGCGCAGGTGCGGGGGGTCTCCGGCACCTGGAAGGACCTCACCGACAACGTCAACGTGATGGCGTCCAACCTCACCCACCAGGTCCGCTCCATCGCCCAGGTCGCCACCGCGGTCGCCAAGGGCGATCTGTCGCAGCGGATCACCGTGGAGGCCAAGGGCGAGGTCGCGGCGCTGGCCCAGGGCATCAACACCATGGTCGACACGCTGTCCGCGTTCGCCGACGAGGTGACCCGGGTGGCGCGCGAGGTCGGCACCGAGGGACGGCTGGGCGGCCAGGCGCACGTGCCCAACGTGGCCGGCACCTGGAAGGACCTCACCGACAACGTCAACTCCATGGCCAACAACCTCACCGGGCAGGTCCGCAACATCGCGCTGGTGACGACCGCGGTGGCCCGGGGCGACCTGTCGAAGAAGATCGACGTCGACGCCAGCGGCGAGATCCTCGAACTCAAGACGACCATCAACACCATGGTCGACCAGCTCTCCGCCTTCGCCGACGAGGTCACCCGCGTCGCCCGCGAGGTCGGCACCGAGGGCCGGCTCGGCGGCCAGGCCGAGGTGGAGGGCGTCTCCGGCACCTGGAAGCGGCTGACGGAGAACGTCAACGAGCTGGCGGGCAACCTGACCCGGCAGGTGAGGGCCATCGCCGAGGTGACCAGCGCGGTCGCCGAGGGCGACCTGACCCGCTCCATCAACGTGGAGGCGTCCGGCGAGGTCGCCGAGCTGAAGGACAACATCAACGCGATGGTGGAGTCCCTGCGCGAGACCACCCGGGCCAACCAGGAGCAGGACTGGCTCAAGACCAACCTGGCCCGGATCTCCTCCCTGATGCAGGGCCACCGGGACCTGCCCGTCGTCGCCGAGCTGATCATGGACGAGCTGGCGCCGCTGGTCGGCGCCCAGTACGGCGCCTTCTACCTGGCCGAGGACGGCGTGCGCGGGCCCGAGCTGCGGCTCGTCGGCTCCTACGGCTACCCCGACGACGACGGCCGGCCCGTCCGTATCCCGTTCGGCCGGACCCTGGTCGGCCAGGCCGCCCGCAGCCGCCGCGCCATCACGGTGGACGAGCTGCCGCCGGACTACGTGACGATCTCCTCGGGACTGGGACAGGTGGTGCCCAGCGCCCTGGTGCTGCTGCCGATCGTCGTCGAGGGCCAGGTGCTCGGCGTCATCGAACTGGCCTCGGTGTCCGCCTTCACCCAGATCCACCACGACTTCCTGTCCCAGCTGATGGAGACCATCGGGGTCAACGTCAACACCATCGTGGCCAACGCCCGCACCGACGAGCTGCTGGCCGAGTCGCAGCGCCTGACGGCCGAGCTCCAGGTCCGGTCCACGGAGCTGCAGGTGCAGCAGGACGAGCTGCAGCGCTCCAACGCCGAGCTGGAGGAGAAGGCGTCGCTGCTCGCCACCCAGAACCGGGACATCGAGGCGAAGAACCTCCAGATCGAGCAGGCCCGCCAGGAGCTGGAGGCCCGCGCCCAGCAGCTCTCGCTGGCCTCGAAGTACAAGTCGGAGTTCCTGGCCAACATGAGCCACGAGCTGCGCACCCCGCTCAACAGCCTGCTCATCCTGGCCCAGCTGCTCGCCCAGAACCCCTCGCGCAACCTCACCCCCAAGCAGGTCGAGTACGCGGGCATCATCCACTCGGCGGGCTCCGACCTGCTCCAGCTGATCAACGACATCCTCGACCTGTCCAAGGTCGAGGCCGGGAAGATGGACGTGGCGCCGGAGCGGGTCACGCTGCGGCAGCTCATCGAGTACGTCGAGGCCACCTTCCGGCCGATGACCACGCAGAAGAGCCTGGACTTCACGATCAGCACCGCGGCCGGGGCGCCGGCCGACCTGCTGACCGACGACTCCCGGCTGCGCCAGGTGCTGCGCAACCTGCTGTCCAACGCGGTGAAGTTCACCGAGCGGGGCAGCGTGGAGCTGCGGATCGAGCCCGCCGCCGACGGTGAGGTCCCGCAGAACGTGCTGCGCGGCGGCGCGGTGGTCGCCTTCCGGGTCCGGGACACCGGCATCGGCATCCCGGAACAGCACCTGGAGACGATCTTCGGCGCGTTCCAGCAGGCGGACGGCACCACCAGCCGCAAGTACGGCGGCACCGGCCTCGGACTGTCCATCACCCGGGAGATCGCCCAGTTGCTGGGCGGTGCCGTCACCGTGGACAGCATCCCCGGTCAGGGCAGTACGTTCACGCTGTTCCTGCCCGTGGCGCGGCCCGACTTCGAGGAGCTGCTGGGGCACGGCCGGCCCGACGGGCACGGCACGGCCGACATGTCCGCCGACGCGCTCGCCGGTCCGGCTCCGCTGCCCGAGCTGGCCGCCGGACCCCGGCAGCGGCCGCGGCGGCTGCTGGTCGTGGAGGAGCGGCCCCGGGGGCTGCTGACCCTGGTCGCCGAGAGCGTGGTCGCCGACCTCGCGCACGGCCGGGACGAGACGGGCGACCGGCCGCCGCTGGACGTGATCACCGCCGTCGGGGCGCAGGAGGCCGCGGGCGCGCTGGCCGCCGACCCCTGCCACTGCGTGGTCCTGGAGCTGGGCATGCCGGACGGTGAGGCGTCCCGCTTCCTGAAGGCGCTGCGGGGCGACTCGGCGCTGGCGAGCGTGCCGGTGCTGGTGCACAGCGGGCACCGCGCGGACGCCGCGCTGGAGGAGTCGCTGCGGTCCGGGGTGCCGGGCGGGGCGCTGGAGTTCCTCTCCAGCCTGGACGAGCTGCGCGAGCGGATCGCCCTGCACCTGTCCGCCGAGGAGCCCGGCGACGTCCTGTCCCTGGTCCGCGCCGAGGAACCGCGCCGGCCTGCCGCACCGGAGCCCGGCGGCGCGGCGGACGGACGGACGGTCCTCGTCGTCGACGACGACGCCCGCAACCTGTTCGCGCTGAGCGGCATACTGGAACTGCACGGCTTCCGGGTGCTGCACGCCGAGAACGGCCGCAAGGGCATCGACACCCTGCTGGACAACCCCGACATCGCGCTGGTGCTGATGGACGTGATGATGCCGGAGATGGACGGCTACACGGCCACGGCCGAGATCCGCGCCATGCCCCGGTACGCGGAGCTGCCCATCATCGCCGTCACCGCCAAGGCGATGCCCGGCGACCGGGAGAAGTCCCTCGCCTCGGGCGCCAGCGACTACGTCACCAAACCCGTGGACACCGACGAGCTCATGGCCCGCGTACGACGGTGGCTGCCCGCGTGAGCGGACCGGCCCCCGTCCCGTACCCCGGTGGGCACCGCGGCGCGCGCCGTACCGTGCCGCGCGCCGCGGCGCCCGCCACCCGAGGAGCAGTGACACCGTGAGCATCTCCGAACGCACACCCGGCGTCGGACCCGACGGACCCGACGG
>NZ_JAGGOO010000023.1 GCF_018614415.1 Streptomyces sp. ISL-12 | reverse complement strand
CCGCCCGCCGGGCCTGGCTGCCCCTGCTTCTGCTGCTCGACCTCCTCCTCCCCGCCACCGGACGGCGCCGCCGCCGACGGCGCCCCGCACCCGCGACGTACGCCCCCGCCCCCACCCCACCCCGACCCCGCCCCGCGGAACCGCTCCTGCGCGGCGAGGACAACGCCCTGGTCCGCCCCTACCTGAAGGCCCTGGAGGCGGTCCGATGACCGACAGCCTCGGTACGCCCCGCCGCCTGCCCTGGACCGGCCCCGACGGCAAGCCCGCCTACCTGCTGACCGACGGGACCGGGCCCCTGTCCCGGCTCGTCGACGCCGTCGACGCGCAGCAACTGGAGATGGCGGGGCGGTTGCTCGACCACGCCGCCGACATCCTGGACGACGACAGCGCGACCAGCGACCAGCTCCGCTACCTGCTGACGTGCATGTACGACGCGCTGACCGACGTACACCGCATCGCGGAGCACCGGCACGGAGCGGCCCGCTGACCTCACCTCCGCCAGAACAGGTGGTGCGTCACACCGCTCGGACTCGGCACCACCTCCAGGTGGTACCGGTCGAGCAGGTCCTCGGGGGAGTCCCACAGGCGCAGGCCGGAGCCGAGTTCCACCGGTGAGACGGCCACGTGCAGCGTGTCGACCAGGCCGGCGGCGAGGAACTCCCGCACGGTGGTGACCCCGCCGCCGAGCCGGACGTCCTGGCCCCGCGCGGCCTCCCGTGCCCGTTCCAGGATCGCGGCCGGGTCGCCGGCCACGAAGTGGAACGTGGTGTCGGAGAGGGTGATCGAGGGGCGTTCGTGGTGGGTGAGGACGAACACCGGGGTGTGGAACGGCGGCTCGTCGCCCCACCAGCCCTGCCAGTCCAGGTCGGTCCACGGCCCGCGCTGGGGGCCGAACTTGTTGCGGCCCATGATCTCGGCGCCGATGTTCCGCGCGAAGTCCCGGGTGAAGTAGTCGTCCAGGCCGCGGCTGCCCCCGGGATCGGTACGCATCGGCCAGCTCGCCGTGGCACCGGCCCAGGAGAACAGCCGCTCGGCCCCGGGCAGCCCGAACGGGTTCTCCAGGCTCTGCCGTTCCCCGGCGGCGAGCCCGTCGGCCGAGACGTTGAAGTTCATGACTCTGAGCAGCTGGCTCATCTGTTCTCCTCCGGTTCCGCGCCCGTGCGCGCCCCTGGTGCCACCACCCGTACGTCGAACGGCGGCGCACCGGATCGACAACGGCCCGCAAGTTTCTTTTCGCGCCCACCCGACGTCACCCGATCGCCGTACCGTGCCGCCATGCACTCGAAGACTCTGCGCACCGCGCTCGCCACCGTCACCGCCGGCCTGGCCGCCGCCACCTGCCTCACGGCCGCCGGACCCGCCGCCGCATCACCCGCGGCGGCGCCCGCGGCGTCCGGCGTCGCGGCGCGGAACGCCTGCTCGTCCTCCGTGGCCATCGAAGGCTTCTCCGACGCCCACGACAAGACGACCTACGAGGGCACCTACGTCGGCAACTTCTCCGCGCTGGCCACCGACCGCCACGGCACGATCGCCGCGCTGTCCGACCGTTCCTTCCTCTTCCGGCTGGACGAGGACACCCTCCGGCCGAAGTCCGTCGTCGCGCTCGCGGACGAGAGCGGTGCCGCGCTGGACAGTGAGGGACTCGTCGTCGACAAGGACGGCACGTATCTCGTCTCCTCCGAGACGGAGCCGTCGGTCCGCCGCTACTCCCGTACCGGCGAGATCCTCGACACCCTCCCCGTGCCGGACGCGCTGCGCGCGACGCCGGCGGGGCGGGGACAGTCCAACGGGACGTTCGAGGCGCTCACCCTGCTGCCCGACGGCCGGACCCTGGTCGCGTCGATGGAGTACGCCCTCTCCGGTGACGACACGAGCCTCGTCCGGGTCCAGACCTGGCAGCGGAAGAAGGGCGGCGGTTTCCGGCTGGGCGCGCAGTACGCCTACCAGGTCGACGCCGGTCTCGGTGTGCCCGAGGTCACCGCGACGCCGGACGGGCGGCTGCTGGTGCTGGAGCGCGGGTTCACCTCCGGGGTCGGCAACACCGTCCGCCTGTACCTGGCGGACGCGCGCCGCGCCACGGACGTCAGCGGGACCGAGACGCTGACCGCCGGGCAGCGCGGCCTGCGGACGGTGAAGAAGACCCTGCTCACCGACATCGCCGCCTGCCCCTCCCTCGGCGCCACCGCCAAGCAGCCCCAGCCCAACCCGCTCCTCGACAACATCGAGGGCATGGCGGTCACCGGCCGCACCAAGGGCCGTCTCGACGTGCTCCTGGTCAGCGACGACAACCAGAACGCCACCCAGACCACCCGCTTCTACCGCTTCCGCGTGCGGGTCTGACCGGCACGAATTGTTACGGCGGGATGAAATCCCGCCCGGTCCGCGTTGGTGCCTTCCGGCAGATCAGGACAACCGGAAGGCACGGCGTGGACGCGCGACGGGGATGGGCACGACGACTGGCGGGCTATGCCTGGCGCTACCCCAAGGACGTCGTGCTGGCCCTAGGCGCCTCGCTGGGCGGCATGGCCGTCATGGCGCTGGTCCCGCTGATCACCAAGGTGATCATCGATGACGTCATCGGGGACAAGAGCAGATCCATGGCCACCTGGGCCGGGCTGCTGGTCGGCGCGGCGGTCGTCGTCTACGGGCTGACCTTCCTGCGGCGCTACTACGGCGGGCGGCTCGCCCTGGACGTCCAGCACGACCTGCGGACGGACATGTACGACGCCATCACCCGGCTGGACGGGCGGCGGCAGGACGAGCTGTCCACCGGGCAGGTGGTCGGGCGGGCGACCAGTGACCTCCAGCTGATCCAGAGTCTGCTGTTCATGCTGCCGATGACCATCGGGAACGTGCTGCTGTTCCTGATCTCCCTGGTGATCATGGCGTGGCTGTCGCCGCCGCTCACCCTGGTCGCGCTCGCTGTCGCGCCGGCGCTGTGGTTCATCGCCCGCCGCAGCCGCTCCCGGCTGCACCCGGCCACCTGGTACGCACAGGCCCAGGCGGCGGCCGTCGCGGGTGTGGTCGACGGCGCCGTCAGCGGCGTACGCGTGGTGAAGGGGTTCGGGCAGGAGGAGCAGGAGACCGGGAAGCTGCGGCAGATCGGGCGGAAGCTGTTCGCGGCGCGGCTGCGGACCATCCGGCTGAACGCCGCTTACACCCCGGCCCTGCAGGCGGTCCCCGCCCTCGGCCAGGTCGCCATGCTGGCCCTCGGCGGCTGGCTGGCCGTGCACGGGCACATCACGCTGGGCACCTTCGTCGCTTTCTCCACCTACCTCGCCCAGCTCGTCGGCCCGGTGCGGATGCTCGCGATGGTCCTCACCGTCGCCCAGCAGGCCCGCGCCGGCACCGAACGCGTCCTGGAGCTGATCGACACCGAGCCGGTGATCCAGGACGGCGGCCTGGAGCTGCCGGCCGACGCGCCGGCGACCGTCGAGTTCGACGACGTGTCGTTCGGGTACGACACCGCCTCCGGCAAACACAGCCCCGTGCTCGACGGGCTCTCCTTCGAGATCCGGGCCGGCGAGACCCTCGCCGTCGTCGGCGCCTCCGGCTCCGGCAAGTCCACCGTCTCCCTCCTCCTGCCGCGCTTCTACGACGTGACCCGCGGCGCCGTCCTCGTCGGCGGGCACGACGTGCGCGAGCTGACCCTGCGGTCGCTGCGGGCCGCGATCGCGCCGGTCCCGGAGGACTCGTTCCTCTTCTCCGACACCGTCCGCGCCAACATCGCCTACGGCCGCCCCGACGCGAGCGACGAGGAGGTCGAGGCCGCGGCCCGCGCCGCGCAGGCCGACGGGTTCATCCGGGAGCTGCCCGACGGCTACGACACCACCGTCGGCGAACACGGCCTGACCCTCTCCGGCGGCCAGCGCCAGCGCGTCGCGCTCGCCCGCGCGCTGCTCACCGACCCCCGGCTGCTCGTCCTGGACGACGCCACCTCCGCCGTCGACGCCCGCGTGGAACACGAGATCCACGAGGCGCTGCGGGAGGCCATGCGCGGCCGGACCACGCTGCTGATCGCGCACCGCCGCTCCACCCTGAACCTCGCCCACCGCATCGCCGTCCTCGACGCCGGCCGCCTCGCCGACATCGGCACCCACGAGGAACTCCAGGAGCGCTGCGCCCTCTACCGGCGGCTGCTGACCGACCCCGACGAGCTGGGCGCCGTCTCGCCCGGCCACACCGTCCGCTCCGCCGGACCGGTCGAGGACACCTCGGTACGCGATGAACTGGACGCCGAGTTCGACGCCGAACGCGGCATCACCCCGCGCCTGTGGACCGGGGAACGCGAGCCGCGCGACGCCGCCCTCGCGGGCACCCCGGCCACCCCCGAACTGCTCGCCCAGGTCGAGGCGCTCCCGCCCGCCACCGGCACCCCGGACATCGACGAGGAGCAGGCGGTCCGGCCCGAGGAGTCCTACGGGCTGCGCCGCCTGCTGCGCGGCTTCGGCCGCCCCCTCCTCGCCAGCCTCGCCCTGGTCGCCGTCGACGCCGGCATGGGCCTGCTGCTGCCGGTCCTCATCCGGCACGGTATCGACGACGGTGTCTCCCGGCTCGCCCTCGGCGCGGTCTGGGCCGCCTCGCTGCTCGGGCTGCTCGCCGTGCTGGCGCAGTGGTGCGCGCAGAGCGGTGAGATCCGGATGACCGGACGGACGGGGGAGCGGATCCTGTACGCGCTGCGTCTGAAGATCTTCGCCCAGCTCCAGCGCCTCGGCCTCGACTACTACGAGCGGGAGCTGACCGGGCGGATCATGACCCGGATGACGACGGACGTGGACGCGCTGTCGACGTTCCTGCAGACGGGGCTGGTCACGGCGTTCGTGTCGGTGGTCACGTTCTTCGGCATCATGGTCGTGCTGCTGGCCCTCGACCTCCAGCTCGCCCTGGTCGTCTTCGCGACCCTGCCGCTGCTGGTCGTCGGCACGTTCTTCTTCCGCCGGGCGAGTGTGAAGGCGTACGAGCTGGCCCGCGAGCGGGTCTCCGCGGTCAACGCCGATCTCCAGGAGACGGTGGCGGGGCTGCGGATCGTGCAGGCCTTCGGGCGGGAGCGGGACGGCGGGCGGCGGTTCGCCGAGCGCAGCCGCAGCTATCGGGAGGCACGGGTGCGGGGGCAGTTGCTGATCTCCGTCTACTTCCCGTTCGTCCAGCTGCTGGCGTCGGCCGCCGCGGCGGCCGTGCTCGTCGTCGGCGGCGGGCGGATCGACGACGCGGGGCTGACCACCGGCGCGCTGGTGGCGTACCTGCTCTACATCGACCTGTTCTTCGCCCCCGTGCAGCAGCTCTCCCAGGTCTTCGACGGCTACCAGCAGGCGTCCGTCTCGCTGGGCCGCATCCAGGAACTGCTGCGCGTCCCGACCTCGACGAAGGCCGCCGAAAAGCCCCTCGACGTGCCGTCCCTGCGGGGCGAGATCGCCTTCGAGGGGGTGCGCTTCGCGTACGGGGCGGAGGAAGAGGCCATCAGTGGCGTGGACCTGCGCATCCCGGCCGGGCAGACCGTCGCCTTCGTCGGCGAGACCGGCGCCGGCAAGTCGACGCTGGTCAAGCTGGTCGCCCGGTTCTACGACCCGACCGGCGGCCGGGTCACCGTCGACGGGCAGGACCTGCGCGCCCTCGACCTGGCCGCCTACCGGCACCGCCTCGGCGTCGTCCCGCAGGAGGCGTACCTCTTCCCGGGCACCGTCCGGGACGCCATCGCCTACGGCCGCCCCGACGCCACCGACGCCGAGGTGGAGGCGGCGGCCCGCGCGGTCGGCGCCCACGAGATGATCGCCACCCTCGACGGCGGCTACCTCCACGAGGTCGCCGAACGCGGACGCAACCTCTCCGCCGGGCAGCGCCAGCTGATCGCGCTGGCCCGCGCCGAGCTCGTCGACCCCGACATCCTGCTCCTCGACGAGGCGACCGCCGCCCTCGACCTGGCCACCGAAGCCCAGGTCGACCAGGCCGCCGACCGGATCGCCGGACGGCGCACGACCCTCGTCGTCGCGCACCGGCTGACCACGGCCGCCCGCGCCGACCGGGTCGTGGTGATGGACGGCGGCCAGGTCGCCGAGGACGGCACCCACGAGGAACTCCTCGCCCGCGGCGGACGGTACGCCCGGCTGTGGCGGGCCTTCGTCGGCGCCGCCGAGCCGGAGGAACCGGTCGGGGTCGCCTGAACGTCGTACAGCCGTACGTCAGTGAGGGTCATACGGAGTCGTACAGAGGGGACGGCCATGGGCAAGGGCCCTGGTATACGCAGGCGGCTGGCGCTCGGCACGGCGGTACTGACCGCGGCCGGACTGCTCACCGTCGCCGCACCGCAGGAGGCCCAGGCGGCGGCCCCCTGCCCGGGCCGCAAGGTCCGCACGCTCCCGTTCGCCACCGGCTCCGCCGTCGTCTACAAACGCGACGGATACGTCTGCGCCGTCACCCTCCCGAAGAAACCCGGCACCAAGCGCGCGATGTCGGTGAGTCTGCGGGCGCGCGGCGGCCGGCCGGTCGTCGACGAGGGGCGGTACGCCTACCGGGCCGGGCCCGTGACGGTGTACGCCGGGCAGCGCTGTGTGTGGGTGAAGGGCAAGGTGGGGTCCAAGTCGGTCAGCTCGGGCTGGATCCTGTGCTGAGACACAGGCTTCTGCTAGCTTCCGGCGGACGTCAGTTACCCAGGGGAGGGTGCATGCGCAAGGCGCTCAGATGGCTGCTGGCGCTGGCGGTGCTCATAGGCACCGTCAGTACGGCCCAGGCGGCCACCGCCTCCCCCACGCTCGACTTCGCTCGCGCGGGGGGACCCCCATCGCCGGAAGCCACGGTCTCCGCCGACATCAAGGACAGACTCCTGTCCGTACCGGGGATGAGCCTGATCGAGGAGAAGCCGTACCCCGGCTACCGCTTCTTCGTCCTGAACTACACCCAGCCGGTCGACCACCGGCACCCGTCCAAGGGCACCTTCCAGCAGCGGATCACCGTGCTGCACAAGGACACCGCCCGTCCGACGGTCTTCTACACCGGCGGCTACAGCGTCTCCACCACGCCCAGCCGCCGCGAGCCGACCCAGATCGTGGACGGCAACCAGGTCTCCATGGAGTACCGCTACTTCACCCCGTCCCGGCCCGAGCCGGCCGACTGGTCCAAGCTGGACATCTGGCAGGCCGCCGGCGACCAGCACCGCGTCTTCAAGGCCCTGAAGAAGATCTACTCCCAGAACTGGATCTCCACGGGCGGCTCCAAGGGCGGCATGACCGCCACCTACTACGAGCGCTTCTACCCGCGTGACATGGACGGCGTCGTCGCCTACGTCGCCCCCAACGACGTGGTGAACGGCGAGGACTCGGCGTACGACCGGTTCTTCGAGACGGTCGGCACGGCGGAGTGCCGGGCCCGGCTGAACGGCGTACAGCGCGAGGCACTGGTGCGCCGGGCCCCGCTGGAGGAGAAGTACGAGGCGTACGCCGCCGAGAACGGCTACACCTTCGACACCATCGGCGGCCTGGACCGGGCCTACGAGGCGGTCGTCCTGGACTACGTCTGGGGGTTCTGGCAGTACAGCACCCTCGCCGACTGCGCCGACATCCCGGCGGACGCCAAGAACGCCACCGACGACGAGATCTGGACCTCCGTCGACACGATCTCCGGCTTCTCCTTCTACACCGACCAGGGCCTGGCCCCGTACACGCCGTACTACTACCAGGCGGGCACCCAGCTCGGCGCGCCCACCATCCACTTCCCGCACATCGAGAAGAAGTACATCCGCTACGGCTACCAGCCGCCGCGCAACTTCGTGCCCCGGGACATCCCGATGCGGTTCCAGCCGTTCGTGATGGACGACGTGGACGCGTGGGTGAAGCGCAACGCCGACCAGATGCTGTTCGTGTACGGCGAGAACGACCCGTGGGGCGCCGAGCCGTTCCGGCTGGGCCGCGGCGCGCGTGACTCGTACGTCTACACCGCCCCCGGCATGAACCACGGCGCCAACGTCGCCGGACTCGTCGCCGAGGAGAAGGCGGCGGCCACGGCCCGCATCCTCGACTGGGCCGGTGTCGCCCCGGCGTCCGTGCGGGCCGACCCGTCGGTGGCGAAGCCGCTGGCGAAGTTCGACGCCCGCCTCGACCGCCGGGACGTCGAACGCGAGCCCGCACTGCGCCCGTGACACGGTGAGGCGGTGATGCGGTGAGGCGGTAAGGCTCACACCGGCCGGGCGCAGCCCACCGGACGCTCCCCGCCGAGACGGACGTACAGTGCCGTCGCGGCGGGGCAGCGGGCCCGGTCGGTCACCGCGTCGACCACCTTGTACTGCGGGGCCCGCTCGCCCGTGCCGGCGCAGGCCGTCTCCCGGACCTCGTCGCCGCCGGCCTCGTACACGCAGTCCCCGACGATGGTGCGCGGGCCGCCCCCGCCGCCGGGATCGCCGGGGTGCGGCGGCTGGAGGTTGCGCATGCAGGCGTAGCCCCGGGGCACCGCCCCGTCGCTGTCCTCGTCGGAGGAGGGCCGCTGCTCGCTGATGTGCAGCACGAAGTCGGTGGTCGCCGGGCACGGCGGACCGCCCTCCTCCCGGCCGTCGTGCCGGGCCACGACCCGCGCCGCCGCCCGCTCACTGGCGCACGCCACCTCGGTGAAGCTGGTCGTGCCGAACGAGCTGCACTCGTCGACCGCGAGGAACACCGCCCCGTACCCGGACGGCCGGACCGTCGGCGCGGCCCCCGCCGTGCCGCCGCCCAGCCGTCCGTCCGCCGCGGTCGTCGCGCCGGGCGTGCTCTGGCAGGCGCTCAGCAGCACGGTGCTCAGCAGCACGGCGCACAGCGCGGAGAGCGCCACCGGCGCCCCCGCGGACCCACTCCGACGCATCGCCGCCCCCGCATTCCCCCCGTACGGCCCCGCGTTCTCCGGGACCACCGTCCAGCGTGACCTGCCGCGGCGGGCGCACGCCAGACGCGCGGGGGTGTATTGCGCCGCGTGCGGGGCCCGCGACCGGCGCGTGTCGTACGCGCGCTACGCCCGGTACGACAGCGCGCGCTACGCCCGGTACGACAGCCCGTGCCCGGCCGGCAGGAGCACCGCCGTCGGGTCGTCCGCCCGCGGCACCGGCACCGGCAGCCTGCCCCGGGGCCGTACCCGCCCGGCGAGGACCCGGGCCGCCGCGCGCACCTCGACGTCGGTCCAGCCGTAGGCGGCCAGCACGGCCGCCGCGCCGGGGAGATGGGCGACGTCGTACGGGTTGCGGACGGCGACCACCGCCACCGGCTTCCCGGCCGCCGCCAACTCCCGTACCAGGACCGCCTGCCGGCTGCCCGCGGTGACGTTGTAGGTGACGGCGACGACCGCGTCGGCGTCCCCGGCCGCCGTGACCGCCCGCTCGACGACGGCCGCGGACGGGGAGGTGCCGGTGGACAGGGCGGTGGCCGTGAAGCCCAGTCCGGTGAGCGCGTCCGCGAGCACGCCGGTCGGCGGGCCGGTCGTACCCGTGGGGGAGGCGGGGTCCGCGCCGACGACCAGGAGCCTCGGGGTGCGGCGCCGCTCCAGCGGCAGCAGCTCCCCCTCGTTGACCAGCAGGGTGGTCGTCCGCTCGGCGATCCGGTCGGCCGCCGCGAGGTGCGCGCGGACCCCGACCGTACGGTCCACCTCCCGCCGCGAGGTGTACGGGTCCCGGAACAGCCCCAGCTTCCGCTTCAGCCGCAGCACGCGCAGGACCGATTCTTCGAGCCGCGCCTCGGTGAGTTCCCCCTCCCGTACGGCGGTCAGCACCGCGTTCCAGGCCAGGTCCAGGTCGGGCGGGTTGAGGAGCTGGTCGACGCCCGCCTTCAGCGCCAGCACCGGCACCCGCGCGTCGCCGTACTTGGTCCGTACGCCCTCCATGGCGAGGGAGTCGGTGACGACGACCCCGTCGTAGCCCAGTTCGTCGCGGAGCAGGCCGGTGAGGATCGGGCGGGAGAGGGTGGCCGGGTCACCGGAGTCGTCGAGCGCCGGGACCATGAGGTGAGCGGTCATGATCGCGTCGATGCCGGCCTCGATCGCGGCCTGGAACGGCGGCGCGTCCAGCTTCTCCCACTCCTCGCGGCTGTGCGTGATGACCGGGAAGCCGGTGTGGCTGTCGACGGAGGTGTCCCCGTGTCCGGGGAAGTGCTTGGCGCAGGCGGCGACGCCCGACCCCTGGTACCCGGCGACCTCGGCGGCGACGAGGCGGGCCACCGCCTCCGGTCCGGAACCGAAGGAGCGGACGCCGATCACCGGGTTGGCCGGGTCGACGTTGACGTCGGCGACGGGCGCGTAGTCCTGCCGGATGCCCATCGCGCGCAGCTCGGCGCCGGCGATCCGGCCGAGGGCACGGGCGTCGGACCGTGAACCGCCGGCCCCGATCGCCATCGCCCCCGGGAACAGCGTGGCCGGCGCGCCCACCCGGGCCACCGCGCCGTGCTCCTGGTCGGTGGAGACGAGCACGGGCAGCCCGCGCTCCAGCTCCAGGGAGGCCCGCTGGATGCCGTCGGACAGCGCGGCGATCTGGTGCGGGTCGCGGGTGTTGTGCGCCCAGGTGAAGTAGAGGACGCCGCCGACCCGGTACTTGGCGACCAGTTCGGCGGCGGTGCGGACGCCGAGTTCCTTCAGGTTGGCGTCGATGTCGGCCTGGTCGGGGGCGGTGGCGGAGTGGCCGTAGACCCGGCTGACGAAGAGCTGGCCGACCTTCTCCTCCAGGGACATCCGGGCGACGAGGGCACGGAGCCCGTCGCCGTCCGGTACGGCGGTCCGCGCGGACGCGGTGCCGGCGGCGGCGAGGGCCGCGGTGACGCCGGCGCCGGCGGCGAGGAGGGTACGTCTGGAGGGCTGTGCGGCGGACTGTGCGGCGCTTTCCGTGCTGCTGTCGGGCACGTGCGCTCCTTTGCGGACCGGGGACGGCTGACGGAAACTTCCGGGAAGTCAGCAATATCCGGGAAGTTTCCGCCGGTCAAGGGAGCGCACAGACGCGGCGGGGCGGGGCCGCCGCCGGCGCAGGGAGGGAGGGCGCCGGCGGCGGTGCGGTGCCGGCCGGGGTGCGGCGGAGAGGGTTGGTCAGCGATCGCAGCCAGCAGCGAGGGCCGACACCGCACCACGGAGACTCGTCCGGCAACGCGGGCATTGGACGGTCGGACCCGGGCCCGGGTTCCCGTCCCGGCCGGGTCGGTGCCGGTGTGCACGAGGGGGCGAACGGGCCCCGGACCGATCCCGCTGCCGAGGGTGTACGTGCGGGAAACGGATGACACTTCGGCCCCGGGTGTCATCCGTTTTCCGGGGTTCTTCCGGGGTTCTTCCGGGTCCGGCGTGTCGGGTCCCTCCCGAGTGGGGACCGGCGGGCGGTACGTGCGGGAAATGGAGGACACTTCGGCCTCGAGTGTCATCCGTTTCCCGGGGACACCTCGGGTCCGGTGCGTCGGACCTCTGCGGGGCGGGGCCCGCCGCCGACGTGCCGGGGTCAGTCCCGGGCGTGGGCCGAGACCGCCGGCCAGTGCGCGCGCAGCGCCCGTACCGTCTCCGCGATCGCCGGACGCCGGGCCGCCCCCGTCCGCCACAGCGCGTACAGCCGCCGTACCGGCATCGGGTCGAGCGGCACCTCCACCACCCCGGCGGGCAGCGGCCCGCGCCCGAGGCGGGGAATGAGCGCGACGCCGAGCCCGGCGGCGACCAGCGCGACCAGCGTCGGGTTCTCGTCGGCCTGGTGCACGATGTCGGGCTCGTGCCCGGCGGCGCGCAGCGTCCGCACCAGCCAGTCGTGACAGACCCGGCCCGGCGGCTGGCAGATCCACCGCTCGCCGCCCAGCTCCTCCCGCCGTACCGCGTCCCGCCCGGCGAAGGGGTGGCCCTCGGGGACGAGCAGATCGCACAGGTCGTCCCCGATGACCGCCTGCTCGACCCCGGCCGGCGCGGGCAGCGGCGCGATGTCCCAGTCGTGCGCCACCACCAGGTCGACCGCCCCCTTGGCCACCAGCCCCACCGACAGATGCGGGTCGACCTCGGTCAGGCGCGCGTCCAGCGCGGGGTGCTCCCGGGCCAGCTCCGCCAGTACGCCGGGCAGCAGCCCGCGCGCCGCCGACGCGAACGCGGCGATGGCCAGCGGCCCGGCCGGCCGCCCCCGCCGCTCCTCCAGCTCCGTCTCGGCCCGCTCCACGATGGTCATCAACTCACGCGCGGTGTCGGCCAGTTGACGCGCCTCGGCGGTGAGCCGTACGCCCCGCCCCTCCCGTTCGAGGAGCACCGTCCGGGTCTCCCGCTCCAGCTTGGCGATCTGCTGGGAGACGGCGGACGGCGTGTAGCCCAGCGCGGTGGCGGCGGCGCCGACCGTGCCGTGCACCGAGACCGCGTGCAGGGCACGCAGCCGCTGGAGATCGAGCACAGGCCCGCCCCTTTCATCAGTGTTGCTTCATCCAACCATGCAGTATTCATCGCTGGTGCTTCACGGTCCTCGCCGGTCATCCTCGGCGTATGCGACCGTCCCACCTCTTCCTCGCCGTCCTCGTCGCCGCCGTATGGGGCGTCAACTTCACCGTCATAGAGATCGGCCTCGACCACTTCCCGCCGCTGCTCTTCTCCGCCCTGCGCTTCCTGGTCGCCGCACTCCCCGCGGTGTTCCTCGTGGGCCGCCCCAAGGTGGCGTGGAAGTGGATCGTGGCGGTGGGGCTGGTGCTGGGCGTGGCCAAGTTCGGCCTGCTGTTCGTGGGCATGGACGCGGGCATGCCGGCCGGGCTGTCCTCCCTGGTGCTCCAGATCCAGGCGGTGTTCACGGCCGTGATCGCCGGGGCGGTCCTGGGGGAGCGGCCCACGCGCGTGCGGGTGGCGGGCATGGCGGTGGCCCTGGCCGGCATCGGCGTCGCGGCCTGGGACGAGGGCACCTCCGGCCCGCTGGGCGCCTTCGCCCTGGTGATCGCGGCGGCGGCGTGCTGGGGCGTCTCCAACGTCCTGACCCGCAAGGCGTCCCCGCCCGACTCGCTGAACTTCATGGTGTGGGTGAGCACCGTCCCGGTACTGCCCCTGCTCGCCCTGTCCCTGCTCACCGAGGGCCCCTCCGCCGACTGGGCGGCCCTGCGCGCGCTGGACTGGCAGGGCGCGGGCACGGTGGTCTACGTCGCCTGGGTCACCACCGTCTTCGGCTTCGGCGCCTGGGGCTGGCTGCTGCGCCGTCACCCGGCCTCGGCGGTCGCGCCGTTCTCGCTGCTGGTCCCGGTCTTCGGGATGTCGTCGGCGGCGCTGTTCCTGGGCGAGTCGGTCTCCCCGGCCCGCTGGTGCGCGGCGGCGCTGCTGGTGGCCGGGGTGGCGCTGACCTCGCTGCCGTCCCGGCGCGGGCGGACCGGAAAACCGTTCGACGGTCCCGTCGGCGGTGGGAACAATGCGGCCGGTGACATTCACGATGAAGGCCCCGGTCCTCGACGGCACGCTGGTACGGCTGGAGCCGCTGGCCCGGCGGCACGCGGCTGACCTCGCCGAGGCGGCCGAGGAGGACCGCTCCGGCTACGGCCACACCTGGGTGCCGAGGGCCGGCGAGGTCGACGCCTACCTCGACACGCAGCTCGCCCGCGCCGAGTCCGGGCGGCTCGCCCCCTACGCCCAGATCTCCCTCGCCACCGGCCGGGCCGTCGGCGCCACGGCCTACTGGGAGCCCCGGTCCTGGCGGACGGAGGACGCCCTGGACGCCGTGGAGGTCGGCTTCACCTGGCTCGCCCGCTCGGCCCAGGGCACCGGTCTGAACGCCGAGGCCAAACTGCTCCTCTTCCGGCACGCCTTCGAGGTCTGGGGCGTGGCCCGCGTCGACTTGAAGACGGACGCCCGCAACAGCCGCTCCCGCGCGGCCATCGAGTCGGTGGGCGCCCGCTTCGAGGGCGTCCTGCGCAACTGGTCCCGTTCCTGGGCCCCCGGCGAGGAGGACCGGCTGCGGGACTCCGCCGTCTACTCGATCACGGCGGCGGAGTGGCCCGAGCGCCGCGAGCGGCTGGCCCGGAAGGTCGCGGACAGCGCGGCGGTACGACTATGAAACAAAGCCTCTTTTCGTCCCGTCGGCATGCTGCGAATAAATGACTTGTCCGGCTGATTGTTCACTCGTGTGCCGCGCATCCAGCGGAGTGACCCGGCGTTAGTCGGAACATGAGCAAGGTGACTGGGTGCACGGCCGCGCCGAACGTGCTCTCGCTGGGTTCCTCCACTTACGTCCAGGCGCCGGTGCACTCGGCGGCCGCGGTGAACGGAACTCTGTCGAAAGGCGGACTCCCTGTGACCCTCAGGGAGACGGGGCCGATTCTGCGGGATTTCCTGGACGTGCTGGGTGAGCTGCAGGACGATTTCACCCGCCGCTTGGGCGCGATCAAAGAATGGCCAGTACTGTCGCGAGCTGAATGATCGGGCCCTATTTATCGTGTATGACGACGAACTCGTTTACGGCCGCGGATTCCCGGGACCTTACGCGGCTTCTTATCCGAATTCCTACCCGAACCGGACCACCGGCGTGTACGACGAGGCGGGCCATGGCCGGCACCGCGCTCCCGCCGACGACACGGAACCCCTCGTACCGGACATGGCCTGGGACGAGGAACTGGCCGTCATGCTCCAGGACGCCCTGGAGGAGCAGCTTCCCGGCGGGCCACCGCACCCGGACCGGCGGAGGGACGGTCTCGACGGCCTCGACGAGACGCCGGCCGCCGCCCCGGCACCGGGCAGCCCCCTGGGGAACCTGCGGGACATCACAGAGGAACTGCCCGCGCTGAAGGAGACCCGGGCCGGTCGCAGCCACCGCCGGGCCCGTCCGCCCCGTCCGCCCCGGGGCCCCCGCGGGGTCGAGGCCGTCAGTTACGTCACCGCCGCGCTCGCCACCGTCATCGCCTCCGGGGTGAGCCTGCTGAGCGGCATCGTGGCCTACGACCCGCTCCGCGTCGTCGCCGTGACCCGGCTGGAGTCCGGTGTGGTCGCGTGGTGGCCCCTGCTGGTCTTCGGCCCCTGGCTGGTGGCGTCGCTCTCCGTCCTGCGGGCGGCACTGCACCAGCGCCGGGCCCTGCACGCCTGGTGCGTCGTCCTGGGCTTCTCGCTCATCGCGGTCTTCCTGTGCGTGCTCCAGGCGCCCGGCACCGTCGTCGACGTGGCCGCCGCCGCCCTGCCCGGGCTGGCCTCCCTGGCCTGCTTCCAGCAGCTGGTACGGCAGATCACCCTGACCCGGCCGCCCAGGCGCCGCGCGCCGCGCCACCGCGTACGCCCCGAGCCCCGGCAGCAGGCCGAATCGGACCGGAAGACCGGGACCGGCGGGACGCCCGACGCGACGACGGACGCCCCCGCCCCGACGGCGACGGCCTCCGCCCCTGCCCCTGCCCAGACTCCCGCTCCCGCCGCCCCCGCCGGCCCCCGGTACGACGCCCGCCGGGAACCCCGCCGTCCCGCGCCCGCGCCGCCGCCCCGGACGCCGGAGCCCCCCGTCACGACGTACGTGATCAGCAACGGCCGCCCGCTGCGGACCCGGCAGACCGGTCAGCCCCGGTCCTTCCCGACGCCGCGGACCGGCTGACCGCAGGGGCCGCCCGGTTCAGGCCGACTCGTTGAGCAGCCGGGCCAGATGCCGCCGTCCCGCGCCCAGGATCCCGGGCAGCGGGGCGGCGTTCTCGTACCACCGCTTCTCGTACTCCCAGCACAGCCAGCCGTCCCAGCCGTGCCGGGACAGCAGGTCCACGCACTCGGTGAGCGGCAGCACACCCTGACCGAGCGGCAGCGGCGTGGTGTCGTCCGCCGAGGCGATGTCCTTGACCTGCACATAGCCGAGGTGCGGGGAGAGCGCGGCGTAGGACTCCGCCGGCTGCTCACCGCCCAGCCAGGTGTGCATCACGTCCCACAGCGCACCGGCCTGACGGTGCCCGACCAGGCCGAGGACGCGGATCGCGTCGGCGCCCGTGCGGTGCGAGTCGTGGGTCTCCAGGAGGATCCGCACCCCCGCCTCGGTGGCGTACTCGGCGGCCGTGCCCAGCCGCCGGGCGGCCGTCGCGTCCGCCTCCTCGGGGCTCTGCTCGGTACCGCCGCCGGGGAAGATCCGCACGTAGGGGGCGCCCAGGTCGCGGGCGAGGTCGAGGAGGGCGCGCAGCTCCGCGAGGACGGGGGCGTCGTCGCCGGGGGCCGCGACCCGCACGTAGCCCGCGGCACAGAGGATCGCGACGCCGGCCGCCTCGAACTCGGCCGCCACCGCGGCCCGTTCGGCGGGGGACAGGCCGGGGTGCACCGGTTCCTCGGGGTGGGCGCGCAGTTCGACCCCGTGCCAGCCGTGCTCGGTCGCGAGCCGCAGCACGTCGGTCACGGGCATTCCGGGGACGCCGAGGGTGGAGAACGCGAGCTTCATGGTTCCGGACAGTACCCGCCGCGCCGCTCCTCACTCTTGAGGCACTCCTCGCCCTCCCGCCCCAGGGAGCCGGGGACGCGGGCCGGCGGGAGGGACCGGGGGCCAAGTGCCCGGGCTCTCGGGGCAGGTGATGCTGCCTCCGTGGGCCTGGCACGGGTCGGGCGCGTCGGGTAGACAGGGGCGGAGTCCGTCGTGCCTCCCCCCCCTGTGAAAGGGCGTTCCGGTGCCCGTGTTCGACCACCGCCGAGATCCTTCCGAGCGGACGGGCCGGGACGTGTCCCGTGCGGGCACAACCGTCCCCGCACGGTCCGCCGGCCCGCTGCCGAAGCTGCTCGCGGCGCAGAGCACGGCCGGGAACACCGCGGTGGTGCAGATGCTGCGGCAGGGCGGGCACCGCTTCGCCCAGCACGCGCACGGCGCGGGACGCGGACACGGGGCGAGCACGGGAGCGGGCTCCGGTGCGCGGGCCGCCGCGCCGGTCCAGCGGGTGGCCAAGGAGAGCGTGCAACAGCCGGCCGCCGAGGAGCGGTCCGCCGAGGTGCCCGATCTGCCCCGCGAACTGGTCGACGCCATCGGCCGTGCGCGGTCGGCGGCCGAACGGCGGGAGGTACTCGTGCGGATGCGGGACTACATCCTGGAGCGCTTCAACGACCTGCACATCTTCGGCGCGCTCAGCGAGGAGCAGACGGGCCTCCTGGCGCAGCTGTACCAACGTGTACACGTCACCTACAGTCACGTGCGTACCGGCGCGATGGCCCACACGCAGGAGCTGCTCGGGCAGGCCACCGGTGATCGGATCGACGCCGCGCCGATCGTGATCACCGTGTACCGGGCCGCCTTCGAGGGCGGCGCCGCCCAGCTGTACAGCACCCTGCGGCACGAGCTGATCCACGCCGTCCAGCGGTCGATGGTGCCCGACGAGGGCCAGGCGTCCGCCACGGACGACGTCATGTACGAGGACCTGTACGAGGCGGGCACCGGCGTCCCGACCAGGAACACCCTGCAACTGCCGTTGCAGGAGATCGAGACACACGTGTGGGAGCTGACCCACGCGGGCGAGACCGGCGTCGACGCCGGTTACCGGGCCGACACCGTGACGTACCTCCTCCAGTACGCCGAATCGCTCACCCAGGGGGTTGGCGGGGCCACCTACGAGCAGTTCGCGTACTGGGTGAACTACCTGCTCAAGGCGGTCGGGATGCTGGAGAGCGCCGCCGGAGCCGTCAGCGACGCGCAGAGCGTGCGCCGCATCCAGCGGGCCGCGGCCGAGCTCCGGGCCGCGATCGACAACCGCTCGGGCTCCGGCGGCGGCAGCGGCGCACGCGGCGGCCGCAAGCGCTCGGGCGGCAGTGGCAGCGGCAGCGGCAAGCGCTCGGGTGGCAGCGGCAGCGGCGGCCGCCGCCGCAGTGGCCGGACGGCAGCTTGACACCCCCGGCCCGGCCTGCCGACCGGACGGCGCTGAGACACCCCCGGCCCGGCCTGCCGACCGGACGGCGCTGAGACACCCCCGGCCCGGCCTGCCGACCGGACGGCGCTGAGACACCCCCGGCCCGGCCTGCCGACCGGACGACCACGTGAGGCAGCGCCGGGCCCCGGCCTGCCGGCCGGACGGCGCTGGACCCGGCGCCGGCTTCGGCCGGGTGCCTGACGGTCGCCCCCGCTCCGACCGCTGAGCCCCACCGACAGCCCTCACCGACAGCCCTCACCGACAGCCCTCACCCACAGCCCTCACCGGCAGCTTTCACCGGCAGCCCCCACCGGCCACCCCTCACCCCCGAGGCCGTCCGGAGGACCCCCGTACCATCAGCTCCCCCCGCACCGTGGCGATCCCCCCGGGCGGTGCCTCCTCCCGCCCCATCGCGATGCGCCCGGCCCGCGCCCCCGCCTCCGCCAGCGGCAGCCGTACCGTCGTCAGCGCCGGCACCGCGTCGACGCTGAACGGCAGGTCGTCGAAGCCCGCCACCGACACGTCCGCCGGGATCCGCAGCCCCGACTCCCGCAGCGCCGCGCACGCCCCCAGCGCGACGGAGTCGTTCGCGGCGACCACCGCCGTCAGGGACGGGTCCCTGCGCAGCAGCTCCAGCGTGGCCTCGTAACCGGACCGGCGGTCATAGCGCCCGTGGACCGTCCAGCGCGGGTCCTCCGCGATGCCGTGCGCGGCGAGCGCGGCCCGGTGGCCCTCCAGCCGGTGCCGGGTGGTCGTCCGTTCCACGGGCCCCGCGATGTAGCCGACGCGCCGGTGCCCGAGCCCGATCAGGTGCTCGGTCAGCTCCCGCCCCCCGCCCCGGTTGTCGAAGGTCAGCGCGATCGCCCCGGTGTCCGGCGCCGGCGGCCGGCCGCACAGCACCACCCGGGTCCCCGCCTCCGCGAGCCTGCGCAGCTTCGCCGCCACCGCCGCCTGGTGCGGCGCGTCCTCCACCGCCCCGCCGGTCAGCACCACGGCCGCCGCCCGCTGCCGTTGCAGCAGCGTGAGGTAGGTCAGCTCGCGCTCTGGGGAGCCGCCGGTGTTGCAGACCACGGCGAGCCGCTCGCCGCCCGCCCGGCCGCCCGGCCCGCCGATCTCGGACTGGATCGCGCTTGCCATGATCCCGAAGAACGGGTCGGCGATGTCGTTCACCAGGATGCCGACCAGGTCGGAGGTGGCGGCGGCGAGCGCGCTCGCGGGGCCGTTCAGTACGTAGTCCAGCTCGTCGACCGCCTTGAGCACCCGCTCCCGGGTGGACGCGGCGACGGGATAGTTCCCGTTCAGCACGCGCGACACCGTCGCGGGGGAGACCTGCGCGCGGGCCGCCACGTCCGCCAGGGTCACCGTCATGTCCTCGTCCTCCGCATCGTCGCGCCCGGGAACCCGGCAGGCGCGTCACCCCACTCGCCCGGCCGTGGTCTTGTCCGGACCACCGTCCACAGGCTAGCGTCGTATCGGATAGAAAGCGCTTGCTATCACGCCCGCCCCGGCGGAAGCGGCGCGCGAACCGCGTACGAAGGGAATGACGTGACACGCAAGACGGTGCGTATCGCCATGAACGGTGTGACCGGGCGCATGGGCTACCGCCAGCATCTCGTCCGCTCCATCCTGGCCCTGCGCGAACAGGGCGGACTCGACCTGGGCGACGGCACCACGCTGTGGCCGGAGCCGGTCCTGGTCGGCCGCCGCGAGCACGCGCTCACGGCGCTCGCCGAACGCCACGGCCTCGACCACATCTCCACGGACCTGGACGCCGTCCTCGCCGACGACAGCGTCGACATCTACTTCGACGCGCAGGTGACCTCGGCCCGCGAGGAGGCGATCAGGAAGGCGATCGCCGCCGGCAAGCACGTCTACACCGAGAAGCCCACCGCCACCGGCCTCGACGGCGCCCTGGAGCTGGCCCGCCTGGCCAACGCCGCCGGCATCAAGCACGGCGTCGTCCAGGACAAGCTGTTCCTCCCGGGCCTGCTCAAGCTCAAGCGCCTCATCGACGGCGGCTTCTTCGGCCGGATCCTCTCGGTGCGCGGCGAGTTCGGCTACTGGGTCTTCGAGGGCGACTGGCAGGACGCCCAGCGCCCGTCCTGGAACTACCGCGCGGAGGACGGCGGCGGCATCGTCGTCGACATGTTCCCGCACTGGGAGTACGTCCTGCACGAACTGTTCGGCCGGGTGACGTCCGTCCAGGCACTCACCGCCACCCACATCCCCGAGCGCTGGGACGAGAACGGCAAGCCCTACGACGCCACCGCCGACGACGCCGCTTACGGGATCTTCGAACTGGACGGCGGCGCGATCGCGCAGATCAACTCCTCCTGGGCGGTCCGCGTCAACCGCGACGAACTGGTGGAGTTCCAGGTCGACGGCACCGAGGGCTCGGCCGTCGCCGGCCTGCGCGACTGCCGCGTCCAGCACCGCTCGGCCACCCCCAAGCCGGTCTGGAACCCCGACATCCCCGCCACCTACGCCTTCCGCGACCAGTGGCAGGAGGTGCCCGACAACGGCGAGTTCGACAACGGCTTCAAGGCGCAGTGGGAGCTGTTCCTGCGCCACGTCTACGCCGACGCCCCCTACCACTGGGACCTGCTGGCCGGCGCCCGCGGCGTCCAGCTCGCCGAGCTGGGCCTGAAGTCCTCCGCCGAGGGCCGCCGCCTGGACGTACCGGAGATCGCGCTGTGACCCTCCACCTCCCGAACGCCGACGGCACCCTGCGCGCCTACGCGCCCCGCACCGAGCCGGTCGCGCGGACAGCGCCGGGAAGCGCTTTCACCTCCCGTACGGTCTTCTCGGCCGCGCACGTCGTCGCCGATCCGTACGCCGACACCACCCCCGACGGCCCCGCCGCCGTCGACTGGGACGCCACCCTCGCCTTCCGCCGCCACCTGTGGTCGCACGGGCTCGGCGTCGCCGAGGCGATGGACACCGCCCAGCGCGGCATGGGCCTGGACTGGGCCGGCGCCGCCGAACTCATCCGCCGCTCCTCCGCCGAGGCCAAGGCGGCCGGCGGCCGGATCGCCTGCGGCGTCGGCACCGACCAGCTCACCACCGGCACCCTCGCCGACATCCGGGCCGCCTACGAGGAGCAGCTCGCCGTCACCGAGGAAGCGGGCGCCCAGGCCATCCTGATGGCCTCCCGCGCCCTGGCCGCCGCCGCGCGGGGCCCGGAGGACTACCTGGAGGTCTACGGCCACCTGCTCCGCCAGGCCGCCGAACCGGTGATCCTGCACTGGCTCGGCCCGATGTTCGACCCGGCCCTGGAGGGCTACTGGGGCTCGTCCGACCTCGACACGGCGACCGGCACCTTCCTGGAGGTCATCGCCGCCCACCCCGACAAGGTCGACGGCATCAAGGTCTCCCTCCTCGACGCCCAGCGCGAGATCGACCTGCGCCGCCGCCTGCCGCAGGGCGTGCGCTGCTACACCGGCGACGACTTCCACTACCCCGAGCTGATCGCCGGCGACGACCAGGGCTTCAGCCACGCCCTGCTCGGCATCTTCGACCCGCTGGGCCCGCTGGCGGCCGAGGCGGTCCACGTCCTGGACACCGGGGACACGGACGGCTTCCGCGCCCTCCTCGACCCCACCGTCGACCTCTCCCGCCACCTCTTCCAGGCCCCGACCCGCTACTACAAGACGGGCGTGGTCCTCCTGGCCTGGCTGGCGGGCCACCAGTCCCACTTCTCGATGGTCGGTGGTCTCCAGTCGGCCCGCTCCCTGCCCCACCTCGCCCGCGCCTACGAACTCGCCGACGGGATCGGCCTGTTCCCCGAACCGAAGCTGGCCGAGGAACGGATGCGCACCCTGCTGTCCCTGTACGGAGTCACCCAGTGAGCGACGACCTCTCCCGCTTCTCCATCAACCAGATGACCGTCAAGCAGCTCACGCTGCCCGAACTGACCGCTGCCTGCCGCGACCTGGGCGTCGGCAACGTAGGCCTGTGGCGCGAACCCGTCCAGGAGTACGGCGTCCAGGCCACCGCCGAGCTGGTCCGCGACGCGGGCCTGCGCGTCACCACCCTGTGCCGCGGCGGCTTCCTCACCGCGACCGACCCGGACGCCCGGAAAGCGGCCCTGGACGACAACCGCCGCGCCGTCGACGAGGCCGCCGTCCTCGGCACCGACACCCTGGTGCTGGTCTCCGGCGGCCTGCCGCCCGGCGACAAGGACCTCACCGCCGCCCGCGAACGCATCGCGGACGCCCTCGCCGAACTCGCCCCCTACGCCGAGGAGCACGGCGTCCGCCTCGCCATCGAGCCGCTGCACCCGATGTACGCGGCCGACCGCTGCGTGGTCTCCACCCTCACCCAGGCCCTGGACCTCGCCGAACGGTTCCCCGCCCACCAGGTCGGCGTCACGGTGGACACGTACCACATCTGGTGGGACGACCGGGCGCCCGAGCAGATCGCGCGGGCGGGCGCGGGCGGCCGTATCCACACCTTCCAGCTCGCCGACTGGACCACCCCGCTGCCCGAGGGCGTCCTCAACGGCCGCGGCCAGCTCGGGGACGGCTCGGTCGACATGCGGGAGTGGAAGGGGTACGTCGAGGCGGCCGGGTACACCGGTCCCATCGAGGTGGAACTGTTCAACGAGGGGCTGTGGGCCCGCGACGGCCGGGAGGTGCTGGCCCAGACGGCCCGGCGGTTCGTGGAGCACGCGCTCTGACGCCCACGCACGCCTCCGCACAGCCGCTGAAAAATCTTCGTGTCCCCGTGCAACCCTTCGCCCACCCGGCGTGTCGTACATGGCATCAGGACACCCGCAGGGGGAGATCTGGGGGGATCGCGGAGTCCTGAGGGAGGGGAAACGCGAGGGGGCCCGGTCGGTGAACCGGGCCCCCGGAGTGTCGTTCGGGGCAGGCGGGTCAGGGTCAGAAGAAGACCCCGCAGCGCAGCAGCACATTGGCGTACGGCCGCGCCTCCCCGGTCCGCACCACCAGCCGGGCCCCCGTGGACAGCTCCTTCAGCCGTTCGTGCGGGACGAGGACGAGGGCGGGCAGCGCGTCCAGGAGCCGAGCCGCCTCGGGGTTGGCCGCCCGTACCTCCTCCGCCCCCGTGGCGCCCTCCACCACCAGCTCCGCCAGCAGCCCGTCCAGCACCTCGGCGAAGGACGGCACCCCGGCCCGGAACGCCAGGTCGACGACGCGCGGCCCGTCGGGAATCGGCATCCCCGCGTCGCACACCAGCACGCCGTCCCCGTGGCCCAGCCCGGCCAGCGCTCCGGCGAGATGCCGGTTGAGGATCCCGGCCTTCTTCACAGCGCCGCCACCTCCTCGGCGGTCGGGTACGACTCCTGCGCCCCCGCCTTGGTCACGGCCGCCGCGCCGACCCGGGCCGCGTACGCCGCCGCCTCGGCCGGCGGGGCGCCCGCGCCGAGCCGGTAGGCCAGCGCCGCGGTGAACGCGTCGCCCGCGCCCGTGGTGTCCACGACGTCCACCGCCACCGACGCCACCCGCGTCACGCCCTCCTTCGAGGCCACCAGCGCGCCCTCGGCCCCCAGGGTCACCACCACCGAGCGCGGGCCCTTCGCCAGCAGGATGCGGGCCCAGTCCTCGGGGTCGTCGCTCACACAGGCGGACCCCAGGATCACCTTCGCCTCGTGCTCGTTGACGATCAGCGGGTCGCAGGCGTCCAGCACCTCGCGCGGCAGCGGGCGCGGCGGCGACGGGTTGAGGACGAAACGGCTGTCCGGGGTCAGGCTCCGCACCACCTCCACCACCGTCTCCAGCGGGATCTCCAGCATCGTGGACACCACCCGGGAGGCGTGGAAGAGGCTGGTGGCGGCCCGGACGTCACCCGGGGTGAGCCGGCCGTTGGCGCCCGGCGAGACGACGATGCTGTTGTCCCCGGACGGGTCCACGGTGATCAGCGCGACGCCGGTCGGCACGTCGCCGACCAGGACCCCCACCGTGTCGACGCCGGCCGTCCGCTGCGCGTCCAGCAGCAGCCGGCCGTGCCCGTCGTCACCGACCTTGGCCAGCAAGGCCGTACGGGCCCCGAGCCGGGCGGCGGCCACCGCCTGGTTGGCGCCCTTGCCGCCCGGGTGGACGGCCAGGTCGGAGCCGAGCACCGTCTCCCCGGCCCCCGGCCGCCGCTCGACACCGATCACCAGGTCGGCGTTGGCCGACCCGACGACCAGCAGGTCGTAGTCGTACATGGTCCATCTCCCCGCATCCGCGTCCGCGTCCGTGAGCTTGTGCCGCCGTCGGTCAGCCGTCAGCCGTCGAAGCCGGCCACATTCTCCTCGGTGACCACCTTCACCGGCACCTTGACCGTCTCCTCGGTCTTCTTCCCCTCGGCCGCCCGCAGCGCGTTGTCCACGGCGATCCGGCCGAGCTGCTTGGGCTGCTGGGCGACGGACGCGTACAGCGTGCCGTCCTGGACCGCCTTCAGCCCGTCCGGCGTGCCGTCGAACCCGACGACCTGCACCGACGTCCCGGCCTTCGCACCGAGCGCCTTGATCGCGCCGAGCGCCATCTCGTCGTTCTCCGCGAAGACGCCCTTGATGCCGGGGTGGGCCTGGAGCAGGTTCGTCATCACGTCCAACCCCTTGGTGCGGTCGAAGTCGGCGGGCTGCTTGGCGACCACCTCGATGCCCGGGTAGGCCTTCAGCCCCTCGGCGAACCCGGCGCCGCGCTCCCGGCTGGCGGAGGTGCCGGCCTGCCCCTGGAGGATCACGATGGTGCCCTTGCCGCCGAGCTTCTCGGCGAGCGCCTTGGCGCCCAGCGCACCGCCCTCGACGTTGTCGGAGGCGACCAGCGCGGCGGTGTCCGCCTTGTTGACGCCGCGGTCCACGGCGACGACGGGGATGCCGGCCTTGTTGGCCGAGCGCACCGAGGGGCCGGCCGCGTCGGAGTCGACGGGGTTGACGATGACCGACGACAGCCCCTCGCTGGTGAAGTTCTGCACCTGGTTGGCCTGCTGCGATGCGTCGTTCTGCGCGTCGGTGACGGTGAGTTCGACGCCCAGCTTCTCCGCCTCCTCCTCGGCGCCCGCCCGGATCTGTACGAAGAAGGGGTTGTTCAGCGTCGACAGCGACAGCCCGATCCTCTGCTTGCCGCCCGCGTCGGACCCGCCGTGCAGCAGCGAGGTCGCGCCGACGACGGCCACCGCGACGACCGCCGCGATCAGATAGGTGACGGCCTGCTTGCCCTTGCCGCCGGGCGTACCGGCCCCCGCCGGCGCCGGGGTCGCCCCCGCCTTGCGCCGCACGGTGTCGAGCAGCACCGCCAGCGCGATGACGACACCGATGACGACCTGCTGCCAGAACGCCGACACCGACAGCAGGTTGAGCCCGTTGCGCAGCACCGCCAGGATCAGCGCGCCGATCAGCGTCCCCGACGCCTTGCCGGTACCGCCCGCGAGCGAGGCCCCGCCGATCACCACAGCCGCGATGGCGTCCAGCTCGTACCCCTGCGCGGCCTGTGGCTGCGCGGAGGAGAGCCGGGAGGCCAGCACGATGCCGGCCGCGGCGGCGAACAGCCCGGAGAAGGCGTAGATGGCGAGCTTCTGCCGCTTGACCCGCAGCCCGGACAGCCGCGCGGCCTCCTCGTTGCCGCCGATGGCGTACATGGCACGCCCGATGTACGTCCGCCCCAGCACGAACGCCGTGATCAGCCCCATCACGACCATCACCAGCACCGGCACCGGCAGCCAGCCGCCGAGCGTGTCGCCGAGGTGCGAGACGGAGTCCGGGAACGGGATCGGCGACCCCTGGGAGATGACCAGCGACAGCCCGCGCCCGACCGACAGCATGGCCAGCGTCGCGATGAACGGCGGCAGTTTCCCGTACGAGACGAGGAACCCGTTGACGAGCCCGCACGCGATGCCGGTCGCGACCGCCAGCACCAGCGCTATCGGCACCGGCACCCCGCCCTCGGCGGCGCTCCACGCCAGCACGGTCGCCGACAGCGCGGCGACCGAACCGACCGACAGGTCGATGCCGGCCGCGACGATCACGAAGGTGACACCGAAGGCGAGGATGGCGGTGACGGCCGCCTGCACCCCCACGTTCAGCAGGTTGTCCGTCGTCAGGAAGTCCCCCGACAGCGCCGACATGGCGACGACGAGGACGATCAGCGCGGTCAGCGCGCCGTTGTCGAGCAGCAGCCGGCGCAGACCGCCGCCGGACGTGTTCTTGAGGGTGTCAGCGGCCACCGTCGGCCTCCGTTCCATGGTTCTGAGCGTTCTGAGCGCTCTGGGCGCTCTGGGCGCTCTGGGTGCTCTGCGGGTTGCTGACGGCGAGCGCCATCACGGCGTCCTGGGTGGCCTCCCCGGCGGCGAGTTCGCCGGCGATCCGGCCCTGCGCCATGACCAGCACCCGGTCGCTCATGCCGAGCACCTCGGGCAGGTCACTGGAGATCATCAGGACGGCGGCGCCGGCGGCCGTCAGCTCGTTGATCAGCTGGTAGATCTCGACCTTGGCGCCGACGTCGATCCCGCGCGTCGGCTCGTCGAGGATCAGCACCTTGGTGTTGGCCAGCAGCCACTTGCCGATGACGACCTTCTGCTGGTTGCCGCCGGAGAGCGTGCGCACCTGCTGCCCGAGGCCCGCCATCCGCACGCCGAGCTGCCCGGCGATCCGGGCCGCGGCGGCGCGCTGTCCCTTGAGGTCGACGAGCCCCGCGCGGGACGTGGACCGCAGCGTGACCAGCCCCAGGTTCTCCTCGACGGAGGCGTCGAGCACGAGCCCCTGCCCCTTGCGGTCCTCGGGCACCAGCCCGATCCCGGCGGCCATCGCGGCGTTGACGTCGTGCCCCCGCAGCCGCGCGCCCCCGACCAGGACACTGCCCCGGTCATAGGGGTCGGCCCCGAAGACGGCCCGTACGACCTCGGTCCGCCCGGCCCCGACCAGCCCCGCGATCCCGACGACCTCCCCGGCCCGCACCTCGAAACCCACGTCGTGGAACACCCCGCCCCGGGTGAGCCCTTCCACCTTGAGCAGCGCCTCACCGGCGTCCGTCCGTTCCCGCGGGTACTGCTGCTCGATCGACCGCCCGACCATGAGCCGTACGAGTTCGTCCTCGGGGGTGGAGGCGGGCACCTGCCCGACGCTCGCACCGTCCCGGATGACGGTGACCCGGTCCCCGAGGGCGGCGATCTCCTCCAGGTGGTGGGTGATGAAGACGATCCCGACCCCGTCCGCCCGCAGCCGCCGCACGATGGCGAAGAGCTTCTCCACCTCCTCCGAGGTGAGCACGGCGGTCGGCTCGTCCATGATCAGCACCCGCGCGTCGAGGCTCAGCGCCTTGGCGATCTCGACCATCTGGAGCCGCGCGATCCCCAGTTCACGCACCCGGGTGCGCGGCGACACGTCGACCCCCACCCGCTCCAGCAGCACGGCGGCGTCGGCGTCCATCCGCTTCCGGTCGATCATCCCCAGCCGCCGCGGCTGCCGCCCGAGGAAGATGTTCTCGGCGACGGTCAGCTCGGGAACGAGATTGAACTCCTGGTAGATGGTGGCGATCCCGAGCCGCTCGGAGTCCTGCGCCCCGTTGATCCGCACCTCCTGGCCGTCCACCAGAATCCGCCCGGCGTCGGGCGTGTGCGCGCCGGAGAGCGTCTTGATGAGGGTGCTCTTGCCCGCGCCGTTCTCACCGAGCAGCACATGCACCTCGCCCCGGCGCAGATCGAAGTCCACGCCGTCCAGCGCGACCACGCCGGGGAAGGTCTTGCGGATGCCCTCGATGCGCAGCAACTCGTCGTCCCGCACGTCCTGGCTGCTCACGTCGTACTCCTTCGTACGGAATTCGGGGACCGGTCGGGGCCGGGCTCACCGCACGACCGCCGCACGACGAGCCGCGCGGGCAGGGTCACGGACGCACCGGCCCGCCCCTCCACCCGGTCGACCAGCGCGCGCACGGCGGCCCGCCCCAGTTCCCCCGTCGGCTGGGCGATCGCGGTGACCGGCGGATCGGTGTGCACGAACCAGCGGATGTCGTCGAACGCGGCGAGCGCGATGTCCTCGGGCACCCGCAGCCCGCGCGCCCGTACGGCGTCCAGGGCGCCGAGCGCCATCAGGTTGTCGGCGGCGAAGACGACGTCGGGCGGCTCGGGCAGGTCGAGGAACCCCTCGGTGACCCGCCGCCCGCTCTCCGCCTGGAAGTCGCCCTGCCCGATGTAGTGGCCGGGCAGGGGAAGCCCGTACGCGCCGAGCGCCTCCCGGAAGGCGTCCACCCGCTCCTGGCCGGTGGTCGTGGCCGCGGGCCCCGCGATGATGGCGAGCCGCCGGTGCCCGAGCCGGTGCAGGTGCGCCACCAGGTCCCGGACGGCGGCCCGCCCGTCCGACCGCACCACGGGCACGTCGACGCCCGGTATCCACCGGTCCACGAACACCATCGGCGTCCCGGCCCGCGCCGCCTCCAGCATCCGGGGCGAGCCGCCGTCGGTCGGCGACACGAGCAGCCCGTCGATCCGCCGGTCCAGCAGCGTCGTCACATGATGGTCCTGCAACTCGGGCCGCTCGTCGGCGTTGCCGATGATGACGCTGTAGCCGAGCGCGCGGGCCTCCTCCTCGACGGAGCGGGCCAGTTCGGTGAAGTACGGGTTCAGTACGTCGCTGATGACCAGGCCGAGCGTGCGCGTCTGGTCGGTGCGCAGGGACCGGGCGACGGCGTTGGGCCGGTAGCCGAGGGCCTCGACGGCCGCCAGCACCCGGTCCCGCGCGCCCTCGCTGACGGACGGGTGCCCGTTGAGCACCCGCGACACCGTGGCGACGGAGACGCCGGCCTCGGCGGCGACGTCCTTGATGCTCGCCATCGCGTTCCACCTCCTCGTGGAATCGATTACACGAGGAGGATTGGAATCGATTACACGACGGCCTGGCAAGGGGGTGGGAGAGGCCGAGACCGGATCGTGACCGGCGTGCGGTCAGATCCGGCGTCGAGCGGCGCGGCCCGCGACGACCTCCAGCGGGTGGCCGACAGGGCACTGGCCGGCCGGCCCGCTGCCTGAGACACCGGCCCCGGCCCCCTCGGTCGCCGGGCGTAGGTCCCGCGCCCCAGGTGCGCCGCGCCCCGCCTGGCTAGGGTCGTTCCTCATGGACACCACGGACATCGCCGGTCGCCGGACGCTGCCGGAACGCACGCGCGACACCCTGCGGCGGCTCACCACCGAACGGGACGCCTGGCTGTCCACGGCTCACCCGGACCACGGTCCGCACCGGGTGCCCCTGTGGTTCCTGTGGGACGGGCGAGCCGTGTGGATGTGCACCGGCGCCACGTCCGTGACCGCGCGCAACGTCCGCGCGGAGCCGCGGGTACGCCTGTCGCTGCCGGACGCCTTCGACGTGGTGCTCGTCCAGGGCGAGGCGGAGTGCTTCACCGACCAGGAGGTGCCCGGACCCGCCGCGGAGGCGTTCGCCGGCAAGTTCGGCTGGGACCCGCGCGGGGAAGAGGGCCCCTTCCTGTACCTGCGCGTGACCCCGACAACCGTGCGCGCCTGGCGCGGTGTACCGGAGCTGCGCGGAAGGGTCGTCATGCGGGACGGGAAGTGGCTGGAGCGGCAGCTGTCTTCGACGCTCACGCCCCGGACACCGGACGGTCGATGACAGGATCGCCAGATGCTTAGCGCACTCATCCGCACCCCGTACGTGCCGCACACATCCCGCGCCGCCCTGTGCGGCGGGTGAGTCCATGGACTCCGACGGGATGTCCACGATCGTGGGCGCGGTGTGCACGCTCCTGGGGGTAGCCGTCGGCGCCCTCGGTGCCCTGGCCGCAGCCCGGGTGCAGTTGCGCGGGGCGATCGCGCAGGCGGACGCGGTGCTGGCGCAGGCCGACATGACCTACCGGGCGGCTCTCGACCAGACGCACGCCGCGCAGCGCGCCGCGCATGAGCAGTGGCGCCGGGAGATCAGACGGGACGCCTACGCGGCGTTCGTCACCGCGCTCGACGAGGTCAAGGAGCTGGTCGCCCGGCCCGAACTCCTCGATGCCGACGCCCTGTCGGCCGCCTCGCGCGCGGTGACGGCGGCCTTCGCGGTGGTGGAGCTGGAAGGCCCGGCCTCTCTCACGGCGCTCGCGCAGACGGCACAGCGGCGTTGCCTCGTGGCCGACGAGCAGGCTCGGCGGCTGGCCCCACGCGCCACCGCCATGCGCGTCCTGAGTACGGCGACCGGTGCCGCGACGGACCAGGCCGACAGCGGGTCCCCGTCCGCCCTCGCACGCGCGGCCCACCGGGCACTGACACAACTGCGCGAAGCCGCTTTCCGCCACGACACCGGCCGAGCGGACCGGTCCGCCTACGAGTCCGCGCGCCACCGCGCGGCCGAGGCCCTGGACGCGTGCGCCCTCTTCACGGCCGAGCAGCGGCACGCCCTGCTCGGCGACCCCTCGTGGGAGGCGGCCCTGCGGATGGGCAGCGAACACGCCGAGGCGCTACGGCAGTTCGACGCGGCCCGGGGCGACTTCGTGTCCACGGCCCGCGAACTCCTCGACACCGCCACCGACACCGGCCGCCGATGAGACGGCGGTGCCGTGCGGGGGCCGGAGAGCCGGCCGGCCGCACGGCACCACCCACTGTCCTTACCGTACGAGCACGACCGAGTTGATCGGCGTGAAGTCGTACGGCGCGTAGGCGCCGGTGGCGCGCTGCACGGGGTAGCAGTCGGCGCCGTTGTACCCCTTGCAGATCTGGAAGCCGGCGCCTCCCGTCTGGTTGTTCACGATCACCCGGGTACCGGTCACGTTGGACAGGTTGTGGGCGCCGTAGCTGTAGAAGATGTTCTTGTTCAGGATGCTGCCGTTCGCTTCGCGGATGCAGACCGCGCCGGACGGACAGGCCGTCGCGGCCGAGGCGCTCGGCGCCAGGGTGACCCCGAGGGCACCCAGGGCGAGAGTCATGCCGGCGACCGTTGCTGCGAGCTTGCGCAATGTTCCCCCTATGTCGGGATGCCCCGGTATGGGCATCTCGTACGTCGAAAATAGCCGGGCCGGTGAGGGCACGCCAGAGCACCGGGACAACTCACGCGCTGTGGTGCGAATGGGATTCAAGAGGCGGACGTGTCATCGGCGTTGCGACAGATGTCCGGATCGGTCCCCTTGAGCCACCCCCACCTCGCACCACACGTACTTGCCCCGACTCCCCTCCCCGGGCAGCGGATACCAGCCCCACGCGTCGGCACACGCCCGCACGAGGGTCAGTCCTCGGCCTTCCTCCAACTCCTCCGCATGCGATGACGGAGAAGGTGGTTCCGGCGGCGCGGAGTCCGTGTCCCACGCCCCGATCCGCAACGTTCCCGGCGGTGACCAGCGCATCCGCAGCGTGGCCGGCCCCTTCGTATGCCGTACGGCGTTGGACACCAGCTCCGCCGCGAGCAACTCCGCGACGTCGACGAGCCGGATCAGTCCGTGGACGGTGAGGATCAGGCGCAGGGTGCGGCGGCTGACGGTGACGGCGCGGAGGTCGTTGGGGATGTGGAGCGAGTACTCCCAAGGCTCGTTCTCAGGCATGCGGGACTCCGTTCCGGAGGAGAGGGAGGGTGAGCACGGGCGCGGTGTCATTGCCGCGACGCCACGGCATGGCGGAGCGGTGCGCTTCCGACGGACCCGTTCCGCACGGTGTGCGACTCGTCACCGACGGTAGATCTAAAAATAGAGATCAGGCAACCTCGTCGCGTAATCTGTCCCCGAACGAGTCGCGCCCGAGGGCGCGTTGAGTCAGGGGGCGAACGAAGCTTTGAGGCGCAAACCAACGGCACGACAGATGCGGCTGGCCACCGAGCTGCGCAGGCTCCGCGAAGCGGCGGGCCTCACCTCACGCGAGGCGGCCGGGCTGCTGGGAGTGAGCCCCGCCCAGATCACCCACATCGAGTCGGCCCTTGCGGGTGTGAGCGAGAAGCGACTGCGCCGACTGGCCTCTCATTACGCCTGTGAGGACCAAGAGTTCGTCGACGCTTTGGTCGCCATGGCCACCGACCGGACGCGTGGCTGGTGGGAGGAGTACCGGGGCCTGCTGCCGACGTCGTTCCTCGACCTCGCCGAACTGGACCACCACGCCACGTTCCTGCGTGAGGTGGCGATCCTCTACGTGCCGGGCTTGTTGCAGACCGAGGAGTACGCTCGGGCGGTTTTCTCGGCCAGGGTCCCCGAACTCACGGGCGACGAACTGGAACTGCGGGTTCGGCATCGAACGCAGCGCCAACAGATCACAGTTCCGTACGAGGTGGTGATCCACGAGGCCGCCCTGCGCATCAGGGTCAGTGACCGCAGCACGTCCAAGACGCAACTCGCGAAGATTCTGGAGCTCTCCGGTGAGGACAACATCACCGTCCGGGTGATCCCCTTCGACCTGGACGGGTTCGCCACGGCCGCCAGTTCGATGAGGTACGTGGGCGGACCCGTCGCCAAGCTGGACACCGTCGTACGTGACGTACCGCACGGCTCGGCATTCATCGATGCTCACGCGCAACTCAGTGTGTTCCGAACGCGCTTCCGTAAGGTGGAGGCAGCGTCGCTGGACCCCGAACAGTCGCGCGACTTCATCGACCGGCTGGCAAAAGAGTTGTGAGGCACCCCATGGACAACTGGCGCAAGTCGTCCTACTCAGGCCCGGACGACGGCAACGATTGCGTGGAAGTGGCGACCTCACCCACCCGCATAGCCGTCCGCGACTCGAAGACCCCCCACGCGCCCACCCTCACCTTCCCGGCGTCCTCCTTCACCGCGTTCGTCGAGTCCCTCAAGCGGACGGCGAGCGAAACGGAGGCGTAGGCACTCCCGGCGCCGCCCCCGCCGGAGCGCTCACGACTTCCGCGCCTTCCGCAGCGCCGCGCTGACCGCCTCCTCGTTCCGGCCGAAGACCGCCTTCTCCAGGCTCTTGTCGTCCTCCCGGGAGAACCGCTCCCCGAGCGACACGTCCTCCTTGCTCAGCACCCGCCCGCACCACTCGCCCTGCCCGGCGACATGGTCGTCGAACGGTACGGCCGCGCCCTCCCCGAGCACGACCCACGCGTCGTCGACCCAGCGCAGCGCGAGCAGATAGGTGTGCCCGGTCTCCAGCCGGGGCGCCGCCGCGGCCGTCCGCTTGATGCGCGTACCGCTCTCGTAGACCCGCCACCCGGGGGCGACCATGTCGAAGCTGTCGCCCAGTTCCTGCCGGGGCGACCCGGCGGACCACAGGACGTCGTCCGCACGGAAGGTCACGTCCCGGTCCGCCGTGTACTTCACCGAACCCTCGGTGTAGTCCTCCCGGTTGATCTCCTTCTCCGCGGTGGGCGTCGCCACGACGACGTGGTCGGCGTTGGTGACCCAGTCCGACGCGCTCTGCGACGCGTACGCGTCCTGCGGGATACCGCACCCGACCACGGTGTCCAGACCGCCCTGGCCGACCATCACCCCGGCGAGCACCCCGGCGGCGGCCAGGACCGCGGCGATGGGCCGGCCGGGCAGACGGTCGAACAGGGCGGGACGCGCGGATCTCATCAGGGCACACCGTTCCGGGAGACTGTTGGTGCAGGACAAGACGATCAACAGGCCCGAACGGTTACCTCGAAGATCGACATCCGTGTAACAGCCGCCCCGCACCCCGTCCCCGGGGCCTCCCTAAGACCTGCCGTCCTTCCCGTACCGCCGGAACTCCGACGTCTCCACGGTCCACGGCCCGAACGGCACCGAGTCGCCGAAGATGTACGGCTCCTTGTTGCTGTAACGGCCCTTGCAGGGCTCGGAGTGGACCTCGATCGTGCCGGTGCGCGGGTCGACGATCAGGTAGAGCGGGATGCCCATGGCGGGATAGTCCGCGAGCTTCGCGTCGTAGTCGTTGCTCGGGTTGGACGGGGAGACGATCTCGATGGCGGCCAGCACCTGCGTAGCGTCGACGGCGAGACCCTCTTCGTCCAGGGCGGTCTCGGGAATGACCACGGCGTCGGGCCGGCGCATACGGCCCAGCGCCGGGTGCTCGATCTCGGGGCCGTTCTCGCAGACGTGGCCCGGGTGGGTGGCAGGAAGCTGCGTGTTGAGCTGATTGCGGATGCGTCGGACCGTGCCCTCGTGCCGCTTCGAGGGACACATCATGGCCAGTATCGGACCGGACGGCCCGATCTCCACGCTCCAAGCTCCTTCGAGCTGCTCGGCGTAGGCCCCGAGGTCCGCGGCGATGGCGCGCATCTTGGCGTAGTCCATGTGTCAAGACTACTGAGCGACTCCCTGCCGGACCGCCCGCTGTCACAGCCCCCCGGTACCGTCGGATCATGACCGACCAGTCCGCAGCGGCCCCCGGCGAACGGCGGCTCGCCGTGCTCGAAGGCGTCCTGGAGCGCATCACGTACGCCAATGAGGAGAACGGCTACACGGTCGCCCGCGTCGACACCGGCAGAGGCGCCGGTGACCTGCTCACGGTGGTCGGCGCGCTGCTCGGCGCGCAGGTGGGGGAGTCACTGCGGATGGAGGGCCGCTGGGGGAGCCACCCCCAGTACGGCAAGCAGTTCCACGTCGAGAACTACACCACCGTCCTGCCCGCCACCGTCCAGGGCATCCGGCGCTACCTCGGTTCCGGTCTGGTCAAGGGCATCGGGCCGGTCTTCGCCGACCGCATCACCCAGCACTTCGGCCTCGACACCCTCACCGTCATCGAGGAGGAGCCCAAGCGGCTGATCGAGGTCCCGGGCCTGGGCCCCAAACGCACCAAGAAGATCGCCGACGCCTGGGAGGAGCAGAAGGCGATCAAGGAGGTCATGCTCTTCCTCCAGACCGTCGAGGTGTCCACCTCCATCGCCGTCCGCATCTACAAGAAGTACGGCGACGCCTCGATCTCCGTCGTCAAGAACCAGCCGTACCGGCTCGCCGCCGACGTCTGGGGCATCGGGTTCCTCACCGCCGACAAGATCGCCCAGTCCGTCGGCATCCCGCACGACAGCCCGGACCGGGTGAAGGCCGGGCTCCAGTACGCGCTGAGCCAGGCCACCGACCAGGGGCACTGCTATCTCCCCGAGGAGAAGCTGATCGCCGACGCGGTCAAGCTGCTCCAGGTCGACACCGGGCTGGTCATCGAGTGCCTCGCCGAGCTGGCCGCCGAGCCGGAGGAGGACGGCGCGGATCCCGGCGTCGTACGGGAGAAGGTGCCCGACCCGGAGGGCGGGGAGCCCGTCACCGCCGTGTATCTGGTGCCCTTCCACCGGGCCGAGCTGTCGCTGGCGGGGCAGTTGCGGCGGCTGCTGCGGGCCGACGAGGACCGGATGCCCGGCTTCCAGGACGTCCCGTGGGACAAGGCGCTCGGGTGGCTGAAGGGGCGCACGGGGACCGAGCTGGCGCCCGAGCAGGAGGCCGCCGTGAAGCTGGCGCTCACCGAGAAGGTCGCCGTGCTCACCGGCGGGCCGGGATGCGGCAAGTCGTTCACGGTGCGGTCGGTGGTGGAGCTGGCCCGCGCGAAGAAGGCCAAGGTCGTGCTCGCCGCGCCGACCGGGCGGGCCGCCAAGCGGCTGGCGGAGCTGACCGGCGCCGAGGCGTCCACCGTCCACCGGCTCCTTGAGCTGAAGCCGGGGGGCGACGCCGCCTACGACCGGGACCGGCCGCTCGACGCCGACCTGGTGGTGGTCGACGAGGCGTCGATGCTGGACCTGCTGCTCGCCAACAAGCTGGTGAAGGCCGTTCCGCCGGGGGCGCACCTGCTGTTCGTCGGGGACGTGGACCAGCTGCCGTCCGTAGGCGCCGGTGAGGTGCTGCGTGACCTCCTCGCCGACGGCAGTCCCGTCCCCGCCGTCCGCCTCACCCGGGTCTTCCGCCAGGCCCAGCAGTCGGGCGTGGTGACCAACGCGCACCGGATCAACTCCGGTCAGCACCCGGTCACCGACGGCATGAAGGACTTCTTCCTCTTCGTCGAGGACGACACCGAGGAGGCGGGCCGGCTCACGGTCGACGTGGCGGCGCGGCGCATCCCGGCCCGCTTCGGGCTCGACCCGCGCCGGGACGTGCAGGTGCTGGCGCCGATGCACCGGGGACCGGCCGGCGCGGGCACGCTGAACGGCCTCCTCCAGCAGGCCGTCACCCCGGGCCGCCCCGACGTTCCCGAGAAGCGGTTCGGCGGACGCGTTTTCAGAGTCGGCGACAAGGTCACCCAGATCAGGAACAACTACGAGAAAGGGGAGAACGGAGTCTTCAACGGCACGGTGGGTGTCGTCACCTCCCTCGACCCGGTGGAGCAGCGGCTCACCGTACTGACCGACGAGGACGAGGAGGTCCCGTACGACTTCGACGAACTGGACGAGCTGGCGCACGCCTACGCGGTGACCATCCACCGCTCGCAGGGGAGCGAGTACCCGGCGGTGGTGATCCCGGTGACCACGGGCGCCTGGATGATGCTCCAGCGCAACCTGCTGTATACGGCGGTCACCCGGGCGAAGAAGCTGGTCGTCCTCGTCGGATCGCGCAAGGCGATCGGGCAGGCGGTGCGCACGGTGTCCGCCGGGCGCCGGTGCACGGCGCTGGACTTCCGGCTCGGCGCTCCGGACGCACGTAACAAATGATCGATCAAATGAGTCGCGAAGGTCACAGACCACTTCCCGAAGGGGAGCGGAGGGGGCAGTATGAGCAAGTTGGCGGCACTCAGTGCCGCCGATAGGCCCGATGGTCGACCCCGAGTGCACTCTCCTGAGCCAAGTGGGGGATGGTAGAGACAGTCAGGGCACCTCGAAGATGAGGCACTACGTCGGTGAGGGAAGACGTGAGCGACAACTCAGTAGTACTGCGGTACGGCGACGGCGAGTACACCTACCCGGTGATCGACAGCACCGTCGGCGACAAGGGCTTCGACATCGGGAAGCTCCGCGCCCAGACCGGTCTGGTCACGCTGGACAGCGGTTACGGCAACACCGCCGCCTACAAATCCGCCATCACCTATCTGGACGGCGAAGCCGGCATCCTCCGCTACCGCGGCTACCCGATCGAGCAGTTGGCCGAGCGCTCCACCTTCCTGGAGGTCGCCTACCTGCTGATCAACGGCGAGCTGCCGACGGTCGACGAGCTCACGGCGTTCCAGAACGAGATCACGCAGCACACCCTGCTGCACGAGGACGTCAAGAACTTCTACAAGGGCTTCCCGCGCGACGCCCACCCGATGGCCATGCTGTCGTCGGTGGTCTCGGCGCTGTCGACGTTCTACCAGGACAGCCACAACCCGTTCGACGAGCAGCAGCGCAACCTCTCCACGATCCGCCTGCTCGCCAAGCTCCCGACGATCGCGGCGTACGCGTACAAGAAGTCGGTCGGCCACCCGTTCGTCTACCCGCGCAACGACCTCGGCTACGTCGAGAACTTCCTGCGCATGACGTTCTCGGTGCCGGCCCAGGAGTACGACCTGGACCCGACGGTCGTCGCGGCCCTGGACAAGCTGCTGATCCTGCACGCGGACCACGAGCAGAACTGTTCGACCTCCACGGTCCGCCTGGTGGGTTCGTCCCAGGCCAACATGTTCGCGTCGATCTCGGCCGGCATCAACGCGCTGTGGGGCCCGCTGCACGGCGGCGCCAACCAGTCGGTGCTGGAGATGCTGGAAGGCATCCGCGACGCCGGCGGTGACGTCGACTCCTTCATCCGCAAGGTGAAGAACAAGGAGGACGGCGTCCGCCTGATGGGCTTCGGCCACCGGGTCTACAAGAACTTCGACCCCCGCGCCAAGATCATCAAGGCCGCCGCGCACGACGTCCTCTCCGCCCTCGGCAAGTCCGACGAGCTGCTGGACATCGCCCTGAAGCTGGAGGAGCACGCGCTCTCCGACGACTACTTCGTCTCGCGCAGCCTCTACCCGAACGTCGACTTCTACACCGGCCTGATCTACCGGGCCATGGGCTTCCCGACCGAGATGTTCACGGTCCTGTTCGCCCTGGGCCGGCTGCCGGGCTGGATCGCCCAGTGGCACGAGATGATCAAGGAGCCGGGTTCCCGCATCGGCCGCCCGCGCCAGATCTACACCGGCGTGGTCGAGCGCGACTTCGTCCCCGTCGAGGAGCGCTGAGCGCCACCCGACGGTTCGCAGAGAGTCCCGTACCGCCTGGCGGTGCGGGACTTCTTCGTACGGTGCCGAGGTTCGTACGGTGCCGAGGTTCGTACGGTGACGAGAGCGGGAACAAGTGAAAGGCGCCCCGGCGCCGGTCCCCCCACGGGCCGACGACCAGGGCGCCTTCCCATGTCCCGGTGCGGATTCCCCCCACGGGATCCGGCCGGGCGTCTGAGAGAACAGCGCCTGAATCGCTGTACTGCTGTGCCGTCTGGCGTACTGCTGCGGTCTGCCGGGACAGTGCACCTCCGGGAGGGCCGCTCAAAGCTTCCCGGTGTACGTACTGCCCCGGCAACGCTCCCCCAAGCTCTCAACTACGTTCGAGCAGGGAGGTACCCCCATCCGGGCAAGTCCCCCAAGACATCCCCGGATGCCAGTTCGCGCCCCCCAAGACGCTCCCTGACATTGTCAACTTAGACCTTCGAATCCCTCCGATGGTTACGTTCGGATCACTGTGAGCTGCGTCTCCCGCTCCTGTCCGTCAGGTGGGCGAGTGACCGGTATGCCGAACGAGACCCCAGCGTAAGGAAGATGCGCGAGCCTTGTGAAGAGCTTATGGGAGAGAGGTGCCGGACTCCAGGGGCACCGGGGGTTCGAGACCTCAGTGAAATGTGCGGAGCCGGAGGCTGTTGGTGACGACGAAGACGGAGGAGAAGGCCATCGCCGCGCCCGCGATCATCGGGTTGAGCAGTCCGGCGGCGGCCAGGGGGAGGGCGGCGACGTTGTAGCCGAAGGCCCAGACGAGGTTCCCCTTGATCGTCGCGAGGGTGCGGCGGGAGAGCCGGATGGCGTCGGCGGCGACCCGCAGGTCGCCCCGGACCAGGGTCAGGTCGCTCGCCTCGATGGCCACATCGGTGCCGGTCCCCATCGCCAGGCCCAGGTCGGCGGTGGCGAGCGCGGCGGCGTCGTTGACCCCGTCGCCGACCATGGCGACCGTACGGCCCTCGGTGCGGAGGCGTTCGACGACGGCGACCTTGTCCTCGGGCAGCACGTCGGCGATCACCTCGTCGATGCCGACCTGGCGGGCGACGGACTCGGCGACGGTGCGGTTGTCGCCGGTGAGCAGGACCGGACGCAGCCCGAGCGCCCGCAGCCGGGCGACCGCTTCGGCGCTGGTCTCCTTCACCGCGTCGGCCACGGCGACCATCCCGCGCACCGCGCCGTCCCAGCCGACCAGGACGGCCGTACGTCCCTCCCGCTCGGCCTCCTCGGCGGCCCCCGCGATCTCGTCCGGGACCTGCTCGAAGAGGCGCCCCACGGTGACCTCGCGACCCTCCACGCGCCCGCGTACGCCCCGTCCCGGCACGTTCGTGAAGCCCTCGACGGGGGGCAGCGTGCCGACGCGCTCCGCGGCGCCCGCGGCGACCGCCCGGCCGACGGGGTGCTCGGAGGCGTGCTCGACGGCACCGGCGAGGCGCAGCAGCTCCCGCTCGTCGGTGCCCTGGGCGGCGTACACGGTGTGCAGGGTCATGCGGCCGGTGGTGACGGTGCCGGTCTTGTCGAGGACGACGGTGTCGACGCGGCGGGTGGACTCCAGGACCTCGGGGCCCTTGATGAGGATGCCGAGCTGGGCGCCGCGCCCGGTGCCGACCAGGAGGGCGGTGGGGGTGGCCAGGCCCAGCGCGCAGGGGCAGGCGATGATCAGGACCGCGACGGCCGCCGTGAACGCGGCCACCGTGTCACCGGTGGCGCCCAGCCAGCCCCCGAAGGTGCCCACCGCGATCAGCAGCACCACGGGCACGAATATCCCGGAGACCCGGTCGGCGAGGCGCTGGACGCGGGCCTTGCCGTTCTGGGCGTCCTCCACCATGCGGGCCATCCGGGCGAGCCGGGTGTCGGCGCCGACCCGGGTGGCCTCGATCACCAGCCGGCCGCCGGCGTTGACCGTGGCTCCGGTGACGGTGTCCCCGGGCGTGACGTCGACCGGCACGGACTCGCCGGTCAGCAGCGAGGCGTCCACCGCCGAGGTGCCCTCGACGACGGTGCCGTCGGTGGCGATCTTCTCGCCGGGGCGTACGACGAACAGGTCGCCGACCGCCAGCCGGTCCGCCGGGACGCGCACCTCGCGGCCGTCGCGCAGGACGGTGACGTCCTTGGCGCCCAGTTCCATCAGCGCCTTGAGCGCGGCGCCCGCGCGCCGCTTGGAGCGGGCCTCCAGATAGCGGCCGAGGAGCAGGAAGACGGTGACGCCCGCGGCCACCTCCAGGTAGATCGCCGAGGAACCGTCGGCGGGGGAGGCGGTCAGGTCGAAGGGGTGGCGCATGCCCGGCATGCCGGCGTCGCCGAAGAACAGGGCCCACAGCGACCAGCCGAACGCCGCGAGGGTGCCGAGCGTCACCAGGGTGTCCATGGTGGCGGCGCCGTGCCGCAGGTTGGTCCAGGTGGCGCGGTGGAAGGGGAGGCCGCCCCAGACGACGACGGGTGCGGCCAGGGTGAGCGAGAGCCACTGCCAGTTGTCGAACTGCGCGGCCGGGATCATGGCCAGCAGCACGACGGGGAGAGCGAGCAGCGCGGAGACGGACAGGCGGCGGCCCAGGGCGGAGAGCTCCGGGTCGTCGTCCGCCGGCCGGGCCTTCTCGCCTTCGGAGTCCGGCGCGGGCTCGGGCGGGGGCGGTTCCTCCGCCGTGTACCCGGTGCGCTCCACGGTGGCGATCAGGTCGGCGATGCCGATGCCCGGCGGGTAGGAGATCCGGGCCTTCTCGGTCGCGTAGTTCACCGTGGCGGTGACGCCGTCCATGCGGTTGAGCTTCTTCTCGACGCGGGCCGCGCAGGAGGCACAGGTCATGCCCCCGATGCGCAGTTCGGTCCGCGAGCGGCCGGGCGCGTCGTCCCCCGGGGGCGGCGCGGAAGGGGGTGACGCGGACGGGGGCGGCGCGGACGGGGTGCGGGCGGTGGTGGTGGTCATGCTCCGGCTCCAGACGGCCGACCGGGCGGCATGCGACGCGGCCCGGTCGCGAGGGATGGGCTCCGTGTGCGGACGGTGCGCGGACGTGCGCGGAAGCGCGCGTGGGTACGAGGGGCGGGCGGGCCGCTCAGGCGCGGCCGACGAGCTCGAAGCCCGCCTCGTCCACGGCGGCGCGCACCGCTTCCTCGTCCAGTGCCGCCTCGGAGACGACGGTGACCTCGCCGGTGGAGGCGACGGCCTTCACGGAGCTGACGCCGGGAATCTCGCCGATCTCGCCGGAGACGGCGCCCTCGCAGTGTCCGCAGCTCATCCCGCTGACCTTGTAGACGGTGGTGACGGAATCCGAGGTGCCGGTAGGGGCGGTCATGTCTACTCCTCGTCGGGGCGTGTGGGTGGGGTACCCGTGACCCATGGTGGGATCACCTACCTCCACCATACCCCTAGGGGGTACGGGTGTCGCGCATCGGGTACCGGCCGCCCCGGATCAGCGCTCCCGGCGCCCCCCTCTGCCCGGCCGGGACGCCACCCACGCGCGGACCGTGTCGGCGTACCAGTAGGGCTTGCCGGCCTCCACATGGTCGGGCGGGGGCAGCAGGCCGTGCTTGCGGTAGGACCGTACGGTGTCCGGCTGCACCCTGATGTGGGCCGCGATGTCCTTGTAGGACCAGAGGGTTCGGTCGGTCATGCGTCACACCTCCCCGCGCGCGCCTCGGGGGCGGCCGGGAACGGCCGTCGGGGGAGCCGGGCGCCGCGCTGGCGATCATCAACCTGTGACCGTTCAACGACCGAGCGTGAGGAGGGGGCGGGTGGCGTACGCGGGTGTGACGGAAGACCGGCGTACCCGCGACAGCCGTGACACGGCCGAGGTGTTCGTGACAGAAGTGCCGCACGGGAGTGGGCCGGGCGGCGGGCGTGGTGCGTTGACGCCGGGGGAAGGGTTCAGGTACGGCAGAGCCGGGACCGACCGACACCGAGGGGCCGCGTATGGCGTACGACGTGATCACCATGGGGCGGATCGGGGTCGACCTCTACCCGTTGCAGACGGGCGTCCCGCTGGCGCGGGTCACGTCCTTCGGGAAGTTCCTCGGCGGCTCGGCCACCAACGTCGCGGTCGCCGCCGCCCGCCTCGGCCGCCGTACGGCGGTGATCACCCGGACCGGCGACGACCCCTTCGGCGCCTACCTCCACCAGGCCCTGCGCGACTTCGGCGTCGACGACCGCTGGGTCACCCCGGTGCCCGGACTGCCCACCCCCGTCACCTTCTGCGAGGTCTTCCCGCCGGACCACTTCCCGCTCTACTTCTACCGGCAGCCCAAGGCCCCCGACCTGGAGCTGGACGCCCACGACCTCGACCTGGACGCCGTCCGCGACGCCCGCGTCTTCTGGGTCACCGGCACCGGCCTGTGCGCGGAACCCAGCCGTACGGCGACCCTCGCCGCCCTCGCGCACCGCGCCGGGACCGGCACGACCGTCTTCGACCTGGACTGGCGTCCCATGTTCTGGGACGCGCCGGACGCGGCCCGCCCCTTCTACCGGGAGGCCCTGCGGCACGCCACCGTCGCCGTCGGCAACCTCGACGAGGTGGAGGTCGCCACCGGCGTCCGCGAACCGCACGCCGCCGCCCGCGCCCTCCTCGACGCGGGCGTGCGGCTCGCGGTCGTCAAACAGGGCCCCGAGGGCGTCCTCGCCGCCGACGACCGGGGCGCCAGTGTCCGGGTCCCGCCGCTGCCGGTCGACGTCCTCAACGGCCTCGGCGCGGGCGACGCCTTCGGCGGCTCCCTCTGCCACGGCCTGCTGGCCGGCTGGGAGCTGGAGCGGACCATGCGGTACGCCAACGCCGCGGGCGCCATCGTCGCCTCCCGCCTGGAGTGCTCCTCCGCCATGCCGACCGCCGACGAGGTGGCGGCGGCGCTCGCGGCGGGGGCCGTACGGTGACCGTGCCGCGCCGGCCCGGGAACGCCTCCGGCGCGGCGGCACCCCCGCACCTGTCTACGCGGGGTCCGCAACCGCAGACACTGTGTCGGGCCCGGTGCCGGGTCCCCGCCTGATGGGATGTCCTCCGTACCGACCCCTGACCCCGCCCCCCGGTCTGCGAAGGAGTTCACGGCCATGACGGACATCGTCAACCACTGGATCGGCGGCAGGACCGTCGAAGGCGCCTCGGGCAGGTCCGGCCCGGTGACGAACCCGGCCACCGGCGCGGTCACCGCCCACGTCGCCTTCGCCTCGGCCGAGGAGGTGGACGCCGCGGTCGCCGCCGCCCAGGAGGCGTACGCGACCTGGGGCCAGTCCTCGCTCGCCCGGCGCACGGAGATCCTCTTCCGCTTCCGCGCCCTGCTCGACGCCCACCGCGACGAACTGGCCGCGCTGATCACCGCCGAGCACGGCAAGGTGCACTCCGACGCCCTCGGCGAGGTCGCCCGCGGCCTGGAGATCGTCGACCTGGCCTGCGGGATCACCGTGCAGCTGAAGGGCGAGCTGTCGACGCAGGTCGCCACCCGCGTCGACGTGGCCGCCATCCGGCAGCCGCTGGGCGTGGTCGCGGGCATCACGCCGTTCAACTTCCCGGCGATGGTGCCGATGTGGATGTTCCCGGTCGCGATCGCCTGCGGCAACACCTTCGTGCTCAAGCCGAGCGAGAAGGACCCCTCGGCCTCGCTCAAGCTCGCCGAACTGCTCACCGAGGCCGGCCTGCCCGACGGCGTCTTCAACGTCGTCCACGGCGACCGCACGGCCGTCGACCGCCTGCTGGAGCACCCCGACGTCAAGGCGGTGTCCTTCGTCGGCTCGACGCCCATCGCCCGCCACATCCACACCACCGCCTCCGCCCACGGCAAGCGCGTGCAGGCGCTCGGCGGCGCCAAGAACCACATGCTCGTGCTGCCCGACGCCGACCTGGACGCGGCGGCCGACGCGGCCGTGAGCGCCGCCTACGGCTCCGCCGGTGAGCGCTGCATGGCCGTCTCCGCGGTCGTCGCCGTCGGCGCCACCGGTGACGTACTCGTCGACAAGATCCGCGAACGCGCCGAGAAGATCAGGATCGGCCCCGGCGACGACCCGGCGAGCGAGATGGGCCCGCTGATCACCAGGGCCCACCGCGACAAGGTCGCCTCCTACGTCGCGGGCGCGGCGGCCGAGGGCTGCGAGGTCGTCCTCGACGGCACCGGCTTCACCGTCGACGGCCACGAGGACGGCCACTGGATCGGCATCTCCCTGCTCGACAAGGTGCCCACCTCGGCGAAGGCGTACCAGGACGAGATCTTCGGCCCGGTGCTGTGCGTCCTGCGCGCGGAGACGTACGAGGAGGGCGTGGCCCTCATCAACGCCTCCCCGTTCGGCAACGGCACCGCGATCTTCACCCGGGACGGCGGCGCCGCCCGCCGCTTCCAGCTGGAGGCGGAGGCCGGCATGGTCGGCGTCAACGTGCCGATCCCGGTCCCCGTCGGCTACCACTCCTTCGGCGGCTGGAAGGACTCCCTCTTCGGCGACCACCACGTCTACGGCAACGACGGCACCCGCTTCTACACCCGCGGCAAGGTCGTCACCACCCGCTGGCCGGACCCGTCCGAAGCCCCGTCCGGCGTCGACCTGGGCTTCCCGCGCCACCACTGACAGCACGCCCCAGGGCCCGTCCGCACCGCGGACGGGCCCGTTTTTTTACGCCCGGCCGCTGCGGTTCCCGCAGTACGGCAATGCGCGCTCCCCACGGCCCTGTTGTGTCCTGATGGCCATCCGACACCCCTCTGAGCTGCGAATTCCGTAGGCGATCACCCATTGACGGCACGCTTTTCGTCGGGGTTAATGCTGCGCAACCGGGAGCGGACCACGAGGAGTACCACCTGAGCCGCCGGAGGCGATAGCGCTCCCGTCCGTCACCCTCTGCCGTACGAGTCGATCGGACCGCCGCATGACCGACACGCTCCGCCCTGCCGAACCCCTCGTCCCCCCGGCACCGGATGCCGGCACCGGCAGCCCCCGGACCCTGAAGCGCTCCATAGGCGTCGTCGGCGGCACCCTGCTGACGCTCTCCTGCGTGACCCCCGCCTCCACCCTCTTCGTCGTCGTCCCCGACCTGTTCGGCTCCCTGGGCACCGCCACCGCCCTCACCATCGCCATCGGCTCACTGCTCTGTATCGCCGTGGCGTTCTGCTACTGCGAGCTGGGCACCCTCGTCCCCAGCGCGGGCGGCGAGTACGCCATGGTCTCGACGATGGCCGGACGGCTGGCCGGCTGGCTGGTGTTCGTCCTCTCCCTGCTGGTCGTCGTGATCGTCCCGCCGGTCATCGCGATGGGCACCGCCGACTACCTCGCCCCCGTCGCCGACCTCGACCCGTCGGTCGCGGGCGCCGGCGTCATGCTGCTCGCCACCCTGGCCGGCCTGCTCGACCTGCGCGCCAACGCCTGGATCACCGGCGTCTTCCTGGTCCTGGAGGTCATCGCGGCGGCCCTGGTCGCGGTGCTCGGCTTCGCCCACGCCGAGCGCGGCCCCGGCAGCCTCGCCTCGATGGAGGTGGCCGGCGCGGACGGCCACGCGGACACCGTCACCGCCATGCTGGTCGTCTCCGGCCTCGCCATCGCCCTCTTCGTCACCCAGGGCTTCTCCACGGCCGTCTACCTCTCCGAGGAACTGGAGAACCCGCGCCGCAACGTCGCCCGTACGGTCCTGGCCACCCTCGCCATCTCCACCGCGATCATCCTGGTCCCGGTCGTCGCCATCACCCTGGGCGCCGCCGACCTGGCCGAGCTGACCGGCGGCGACCTCGGCGCCATGGTCACCGCCTGGTCCAACTCCGCCACCGGTACCTTCGTCAGCCTCTGCGTCGCCCTCGCGATCATCAACGCCGGCATCGTGATGGTCATCCAGAACTCCCGCGTCCTGTTCGCCTCCGCCCGCGACAAGGCGTGGCCCGGCCCGGTCAACACCGTCTTCGCCAAGCTCGGCCGCTTCGGCTCCCCCTGGGTCGCCACCCTCGCCGTCGGCATCCCCGGCGCGGCCCTGTGCTTCGTCAACCTGGACACCCTGTACGGCGTGACGGGCGTGTCGGTCACCGGCATGTACCTGCTGGTCGCCATCGCCGCCCTGCTGGCCCGCCGCGGCAACCACCACCACGCCTCCGCCTGGCGCATGCCCCTGTGGCCGGCCGTCCCGGTCCTGCTGATCGCCGTACTCGCGTACATCCTGACCCAGCAGGAGACGGAGTACCTCCTGTGGACGGGCGGCATCGCGGCGGCGGCAACTCTCTACTGGGCCTTCTACCTCCGCCCGCGACGCGAGACCCGCTGGCTGGTCTCGATTCCCGAGGACGCGGAGACCAACGGTTAGGGGCGCGGGGCCGTACGGATCCGCGGCTCCGCCGCGTGGGCGCGACCAGCCACACACAACCCGCGCCCGCCTACCCCACCCGCAGTACCCACCCCCCTCCGCGTACCCCCAGCGGAGGGGGCCTTTCTCACCCCCCGGTCGATAACAACCCGACAGCTTCACCCCGTACCGTTACCGCATGGATCTTCGACTGCCCGGCAAACGCCGCTGGCTGGCCGCCGCGGCCACCGTGGCGGTGCTGGCCGCCGCCGGCACCTGGACCGCCGCGGCCGACGACGACCCACCGCGGGTGACCCGCACCGACAGAACCCTCACCACCGCCCCCGGCATCCGTATCGACACCTCGTACTTCACCGCGGATGCCGACGGCGACCGCCCCGCCGTCCTCCTGGGCCACGGCTTCGGCGGCTCCAAGGACGACGTCCGCGACCAGGCCGAGAAGCTGGCCCGGGACGGCTACGCGGTCCTCACCTGGTCCGCCCGCGGCTTCGGCGAGTCCACCGGCAAGATCGCCCTCAACGCCCCCGACGCCGAGGTCGCCGACGTCTCCAAGCTCATCGACTGGCTCGCGAAGCAGCCCCAGGTCCAGCTGGACAAGGCGGGCGACCCCCGCGTCGGCATGGCCGGCGCCTCCTACGGCGGCGCCATCGCCCTGCTGACCGCCGGGCACGACGACCGCGTCGACGCGATCGCCCCCGCCATCACCTACTGGAACCTCGCGGACGCCCTGTTCCCGAACGGCGTCTTCAAGAAGCTGTGGGCCGGCATCTTCGTCAACTCCGGCGGCGGCTGCGCCCGTTTCGAGGACACCCTCTGCGCGATGTACGAGCGCGTCGCCGAGTCCGGACAGCCCGACGCCGCCGCCGAGAAGCTGCTCGAAGAGCGCAGCCCGCAGGCGGTCGGCGACCGCATCGACGTCCCCACCCTCCTCATGCAGGGCCAGACCGACTCGCTCTTCCCGCTCGGCCAGGCCGACGCCGCCGCCGAGGCGATCGAGGCGAACGGCGCCCCCGTCGACGTCGACTGGATCTCCGGCGGACACGACGGCGGCGACCTGGAGGGGGACCGCCTCCAGGCCCGTACGAAGGCGTGGTTCGACCGCTACCTGAAGGACGACGAGAGCGCCTCAACCGGCCCCGCCTTCCGCGTCACCCGCACCGTCGGCACCGGCAGCGGCGACGGCGAACCCCGCCTCAGCGGCGTCGGCTCCGACACCTACCCCGGCCTGACCGCCGACCTCCGCTCCATCGAACTCTCCGGCCGGGAGCAGAGCTTCGAGAACCCGGCGGGCGCCAGCCCGCCCTCCGTCTCCGCCCTCCCCGGCCTCGGCGCCGCCGGCGGCCTCTCCCAGCTCTCCTCCCTCGGCATCGGCATCTCCCTGGACTTCCCCGGCCAGTACGCGGCGTTCGAGTCCGAGCCGGTGCGCGGCGACCTCCAGATCACCGGCTCGCCGACCCTGACCGTGCACGTCGAGTCCACCTCCGACGAGGCCGTCCTCTTCGCCAAGATGTACGACGTCGCCCCCGGCGGCGGCTCGCAGGTCCTCCCCTCCCAACTGGTCACCCCGCTGACGGCCGAGGACGGCGAGGACGTCACGGTCACCCTCCCGGCGATCGACCACGACCTGGCCGACGGCCACCGCCTGCGGGTGGTGTTCTCCTCCACCGACCTCGGCTACGCCTCCCCGGCGTCCCCCGCCACGTACACGGTCTCCGTCAAGAGCGCCCTGAAGGTGCCGACCGCCCTCGGAGCCACCGGCCAGGCGGCCGGGCTGCCCGCCTGGGTCTGGTGGGCGCCGCTCGCCGGAGCGGCCGTCGCCGCCGCGCTGCTGCTGACCGCCCGCCGCCGCACCGCGGCCCCGCCGCCCGACCCCGCCCTCGCCGAGGTCCCCCTCCAGATCACGGACCTCACCAAGAAGTACGCCAGGAACAGCGACCGGTACGCCGTCCGCGACCTCTCCTTCCGCGTCGAGAAGGGCCAGGTCCTCGGCCTGCTCGGCCCCAACGGCGCCGGCAAGACCACCACCCTGCGCATGCTGATGGGCCTGATCACCCCGGACGGCGGCGAGATCCGGGTCTTCGGGCACGCCATCGCGCCCGGCGCCTCCGTCCTCTCCCGGGTCGGCGCGTTCGTCGAGGGCGCGGGCTTCCTGCCGCACCTGTCCGGGCGGGAGAACCTGGAGCTGTACTGGAAGGCCACCGGCCGCCCACCCGAGGACGCCCACCTGGACGAGGCCCTGGAGATCGCCGGCCTCGGCGAGGCACTCGCCCGCGCGGTGCGCACGTACTCCCAGGGCATGCGCCAGCGCCTGGCCATCGCCCAGGCCATGCTGGGCCTGCCGGACCTGCTCATCCTGGACGAGCCGACCAACGGCCTGGACCCGCCGCAGATCCGCGAGATGCGCGAGGTGATGATCCGCTACGCGGCGGCCGGCCGCACGGTCATCGTCTCCAGCCATCTCCTCGCCGAGGTCGAACAGTCCTGCACCCACCTGGTGGTGATGGACCACGGCCGCCTCGTCCAGGCGGGCCCGGTCAAGGAGATCATCGGCTCCGGCGACACCCTGCTGGTCGGCACCGACGAGCCCCTGGACGCCCTGGTCGTCGAGAAGGTCGCCGCCCTGCCCGGCGTGGCCTCCGCCGTGCCCACGGACGACGGCCTGCTGGTCCGCCTGGACTCCGGCGCCACCGCCCGCCGGCTCGTCGCCGACCTGGTGCGCCTGGACGTCCCCGTCGCGTCGGTCGGCCCGCACCGCCGCCTCGAAGACGCCTTCCTCACCCTGATCGGAGACTGACGCATGCCCACGCTGATGGAGCGGGCCGAGGTCGCCGAGGGCTACCGCCCGGGCCGCACCCTGCCCGTCCGGGTCGAACTGGTCCGCCAGCTCAAGCGGCGCCGCACGATGGTGATGGGCGGCATCCTGTTCGCCCTGCCCTTCGTGCTGCTGATCGCCTTCGCGGTCGGGGGCGAACCGGAGGGCCGGGCCGGCCAGGTCTCCCTGATGGACTCGGCCACCGCGTCCGGTGCCAACTTCGCCGCCGTCACCCTGTTCGCGTCCGCGGGCTTCCTGCTGGTCGTCCCCGTCGCCCTGTTCTGCGGCGACACGGTCGCCTCGGAGGCGAGCTGGTCCTCCCTGCGCTATCTGCTGGCGGCGCCCGTCCCGCGCGCCCGGCTGCTGCTGTCCAAGCTGACCGTGGGCCTCGCCCTCTCCCTCGCCGCGATCGTGCTGCTGCCCCTGGTCGCCCTCGCCGTCGGCACGGCCGCCTACGGCTGGGGCCCGCTGGAGCTGCCCACCGGCGGCACCCTGCCCACGGACACCGCCGCGGCCCGCCTCGCCCTGACGGCGGCGTACGTCTTCGTCTCCCAGCTGGTCACCGCAGCCCTGGCGTTCTGGCTCTCCACCAGGACCGACGCCCCGCTCGGCGCGGTCGGCGGCGCGGTGGGCCTGACCATCATCGGCAACGTCCTGGACGAGGTGACGGCGCTCGGTGACTGGCGCTCCTTCCTGCCCGCGCACTGGCAGTACGCCTGGCTGGACGCCGTCCAGCCGCAACTGGACCTCACCCGCATGATCCAGGGCACCTCGCTGTCGGTGACGTACGCCCTGGTCCTGTTCGCCCTGGCCTTCCGGGGCTTCGCCCGCAAGGATGTCGTTTCGTGACCTGACCGGTCCGCACGTTCCGCGCCGCCCCGGCGTCACCGTCACATGCGACGACGACACCAGAGTCTGTTCCTGCTGATTCCGGCGGCCGGCCTGCTGCTCACCGGCTGCACCGTGGGCGGGACCGACGGCGGCTACCGGGCCGCCGACGGACCGGCCGTGAGCCGCGCCTCCGCCACCCCGGCCCCCCTGCCGTCCCCCGACGACCACGACCACCTCTCCACCTTCGCCCTGGACGTCGACACCGCCTCCTGGGACTTCGCCCGCCGCACCCTCGCCGAGGGCCGGCTTCCCGACCCGTCGACGGTCCGCCCGGAGGAGTTCGTCAACAGCTTCCGCCAGGACTACGACCGCCCCGGCGGCCACGGCTTCACGGTCACCGTCGACGGCGCCCGCACCGACGACGCGGACTGGTCCCTGGTCCGGGTAGGCCTGGCCACCCGCGCCGCCGGCCAGGAAGCGGACCGCCCGCCCGCCGCCCTCACCTTCGTCGTCGACGTCTCCGGCTCCATGGCCGAACCCGGCCGCCTCGACCTCGCCCGGCACTCCCTAGGCGTCATGACGGACCGGCTGCGCGACGACGACTCGGTGGCGATCGTCGCCTTCAGCGACGAGGCCGAGACCGTCCTGCCGATGACCCGCCTGGGCGAGGGCCGCGACGAGGTCCACGACGCGATCGAGGACCTGGCGCCGACCGACTCCACCGACCTCGGCGCGGGCGTCGAGGCCGGCTACGAGACGGCCGTCGAGGGGTTGCGCGAGGGCGCCACGAACCGGGTCGTCCTGGTCTCCGACGCCCTCGCCAACGACGGCGACACCGACGTCGGCACCATCCTCGAACGCGTCGCGCACGAGCGCCGCGAGCACGGCGTCACCCTCTTCGGCGTCGGCGTCGGCGGCGACTACGGCGACGCCCTGATGGAACGCCTCGCCGACCGGGGCGACGGCCACACCGCCTACGTGTCGAGCGAGGCGGAGGCCCGCGAGGTCTTCAGCGAGCAACTGCCCCGCCACCTCGGCCTGACCGCCCGCGACGCCAAGGCCCAGGTCGCCTTCGACCCCGAGACGGTCGAGGAGTACCGCCTCGTCGGCTACGAGAACCGCCGCGTCGCCGACGACGACTTCCGCGACGACCGCGTGGACGGCGGCGAGACCGGCCCCGGCCACACGGTCACCGCCCTGTACGCCGTACGCACCGCGCCCGGCGCCGAGGGGCACCTCGCCACCGCCACCGTCCGCTGGCTCGACCCGGACACCCGCGCCCCGCACGAGGCGTCCGGCGAGGTGGGCGCCGACGCCCTCGACGGCTCGGTGTGGACCGCGGACCGCGGCCTGCGCACCGCCGCGACCGCCGCCTACCTCGCCGACGCCCTGCGCTCCGGGCAGCGGGACCCCTCCCTGCCCGGCGCCCCGGGCCTCGGCGAACTCTCCGAGCGCGCCGGGGACCTGGCGGCCCGCACCGAGGACGAGGACGTACGGGAACTCGCCGAGGCGATCGAGGCGGCGGCCCGGCTGCTCCGCCCTGACCAGGCGCGACCCGAACCGGCCTGACCCCTTGACTTTCTTACGCGCGAGTAAGTTGACTCGTTGGTAAGTAAGCGACCGCCACGAGCAGGAGCCGTCATGGGCGTACGCAAGGATCTGAAACGGGCCGCGCGCCGCACCGACCTGGCCGCCCGCGCCCGGCCCGAGCTGGTCAGGGACGGCTCCGGCGCGGTGCGCGAGGTCCGCACCGCGCCGCTGGTGACACCCCCGGCCACCGGCTCCACCGCCGACATCCCGTTCACCAACGCCGCCGAGGCCCCCGACGCGGTCGTCCTGCGCCGCCAGGTGGACGGGGAGTGGCGGCCGGTGACCGCGGCGGCCTTCGCCGGTGAGGTGACCGCCGTGGCCAAGGGCCTGATCGCGGGCGGCCTGGAACCCGGCGGCCGGGTCGCCGTGATGGCCCGCACCCGCTACGAGTGGACGGTGCTGGACTTCGCGGTCTGGGCGGCCGGCGGCCAGACCGTCCCCGTCTACCCCACCTCCTCCGCCGACCAGGTCGAGTGGATCGTCCGCGACTCCGGCGCCCGGCACGTCGTCACCGAGACCGCCGAGCACACCGCCACGGTCCGCACCGCCACCGCCGACCACCCCGAGCCCCCGCGCGTGTGGGAACTGGACGCCGGCGTCCTCCCCGATCTCACCGCCCTCGGCGCGTCCGTCCCCGACGAGGAGGTCACCAAGCGCCGCACCGCCCTGACCCCCGGCACCGTGGCGACCCTCTGCTACACCTCCGGCACCACCGGCCGCCCCAAGGGCTGCGTCCTCACCCACGCCAACCTGCACGCCGAGGCCGCCAACACGGTCGAACTGCTCCACCCGATCTTCAAGGCGGCCACCGGCCGGGCGGCCTCCACCCTGCTCTTCCTCCCCCTCGCCCACATCCTGGGCCGCACCATCCAGATCGCCTGCCTGCTGGCCCGCATCGAGATCGGCCACTTCCCGAGCATCAAGCCGGCCGAACTCCGCCCCGCCCTCAAGTCCTTCCGCCCGACCTTCCTGGTCGGCGTCCCGTACCTCTTCGAGAAGATCCACGACACCGGCCGCGCCACCGCCGAGAAACTCGGCCGCGGCGCCTCCTTCAACCGCGCCCACCGCGTCGCCGTCCGCTTCGGCGCGGCCCACCTGGACCGGTTCCTCGGCCGGGGCAAGGGCCCCGGCCCCGGCCTGTGGGCCGCCTGGGCCCTGTACGACCTGCTGGTCTACCGCCGGGTCCGCAAGGAACTGGGCGGGCGCACCCGCTACGCCATCAGCGGCGGCTCCCCGCTCGACCGCGACCTCAACCTCTTCTTCTACGCCGCCGGCATCATGATCTACGAGGCTACGGCCTGACCGAGACCACCGCCGCCGCCACCGTCGTCCCGCCCCTGGAGCCCCGCCCCGGCACGGTGGGCAGGCCGGTCCCCGGCACCTCGGTCCGCGTCGCCGACGACGGCGAGGTGCGGATCAGGGGCGACATCGTCTTCGCCGAGTACCGGGGCGACCCGGCGGCCACCGCGAAGGCCCGCACCGACGGCTGGTTCGCCACCGGAGACCTCGGCGCCCTGGACGCCGACGGCTACCTCACCATCACCGGCCGCAAGAAGGACCTGCTGGTCACCTCCGGAGGCAAGAACGTCTCCCCGGCCGTCCTGGAGGACCGCCTGCGCAGCCGTCCCCCGGTCGGCCAGTGCCTGGTCGTCGGCGACAACCGGCCCTACGTCGCCGCCCTGGTCACCCTGGACCCCGACGCCGTCGCCCACTGGCTCGCCGTACGCGGAATGCCCGCCGGTACCCCGCTGTCCGAGCTGGTCCGCGACGAGCGGCTGCGCGCCGACGTCCAGCGGGCCGTGGACTGGGCCAACCAGGCCGTCTCCCGCGCCGAGTCCATCCGCGCCTTCCGGCTGGTCGAGGGCGAGTTCACCGAGGAGAACGGGCTGCTCACCCCCTCCCTGAAGGTGAAGCGGCACGCGGCGGTGACGGCGTACGCCGACGAGATCGAGGCGCTGTACGCCCAGGGCCGCTGACCGGCCCCCGTGCGGGCCGACCGGGTGAACCTCCGAAACCATTTGTCCGCCACCCGGTTGATGAGGCCGTAGGACACGCGCCGCTGCGCCTCTGGCACGCGGTCGCCGTGAGGAAAGGAACGCGAAGTGCTCAAGAAGGCAGTGCTCGCCCCGGCGGCAGTCGCTGCGGCGGCAGTCGCTCCGGCCACCGGCACGCCGGTGGCCGCCGCTCCCCACGCGCCCGCCGTCCAGGACGCTCCGGTCCCGCCGGCGAACGCCGAGGACTGAGCCGCCCCGCCCGGCCGGGCGGCCCACTGCTTCCCCACGGGTCGTCCGGCCCCGCACGGGCCGGCCGTTCGCCGACCGGCCCAGCGGCGCGCACGCCCGGTCCGGACGCACGACCGTCCTGCCTCCCGGGGCGCCGGAGCGCGTCCGCCCGTACCAGCCGTCCGGCTGCGTCATCGCCGGCCCCGGCCGACCAGTCGGTCCGGGGGCGGCTTCTCCCACTCCTCCCAGCAGGAAGACAACGAGAGTGCGACAGACCTTGAGTAGGGGAATGGTCGTGGCAGCCGCCGCGACGAGTGTGCTGTCCCTGTGCGGCAGCCCCGCCCTCGCCGAATCGTGGACGGACGGGCCCGCGGTGGACGCGCAGGCCCCGTCCGACGCCCCGGCGCACGTGTGCGACGAGACCGTCGGCGGTTCCGCCGCCCTGAACCGGGCGTTCGGCGAAGCCTGCTCCCACGGCACGGACGCCGCGGAGGCCAAGAGCCAGGGCGGCTACGGCGACGAGGACGAGCAGGCGTCGTCCGGCCTGCCGCTGGACATCTGCGGCGCCACGGACAACCTGGCCGGGGTGGACAACTACGCCTCCGTCAACATCTGCGTGGAGGAGGAGTCCGAGAAGGGCGGCCACCACCCGGGCTACGGCGACGACGACACGCCGTCGACCACGACCCCGCCGGTGGAGCACCACACCCCGCCGGCCGACACCCCGGCCGTCGAGCAGCCCGAGCCGCAGGGCGGTCACGAGGAGGCGGCCCCGCCCGCCGAACCGGCTCCCGTCCTGGCGGAGACCGGCGGCGACGCCACGACCGCCCTGGGCGCCGCGGCCGGTTCCGTCGCCCTGATCGCCGGTGGCACCCTCCTGTACCGCCGGTCCCGGGCCGCGTCCCGCCCGTAGCGACACACACCCCGGGTGCCGGACGTCGCCGTCCGGCACCCGACGCATGTCCCCTCGCGTCCGTTCCGCCTCGCGTCCGTTCCGCCTCGCGTCCGTTCCGCCTCGCGTCCGTTCCGCCTCGCGTCCGTTCCGCCTCGCGTCCGTTCCGCCTCGCGTCCGTTCCGCCTCGCGTCCGTTCCGCCTCGCGTCCGTTCCGCCTCGCGTCCGTTCCCCCTCCCGCCCGTCCCCCTCAGCGGCTGCCCGCCCGTTCGTCGTCGGCCAGGCCCGTCGGATCGGCGGGCGCCGCCTGCGCCGGCACCCGCGCCACCCGCGCGGGCCCGGCGTCCCGCGGGCCCCCGTCCGCCCGGCGCAGCCGCCGGCCCAGCCGGTCCGCCACATGTCTCCCCCACAGGCCCCACAGCGCCCGCCCCGGCCCCCGGTCGTCGCGCGCGTGCCAGGCCAGTTCCCGCCCGCCGCGCACCGGCCACAGCGCGGTCAGCGGCGCGTAGTTCTCCACCACGAACGCCCGCCCCGGCACCGGCGCCCCCTCCGGCAGCGGCCGGTGCGTCAGATCCAGGTGCAGGGCGCGTACGACGTCCAGGCCGGCGGTGTCGGCGAACAGCCGGAACTGGGCGCCCGGGCGCGGGTTGAAGTCGAGCAGGTGATAGGCGCCCGTCGCGCCGCAGCGCCGGAAGTCCAGGTCGAGGATGCCGCGGTAGCCCAGCTCCCCGACCAGCCGCTCCGCCAGCGCCCGTACCCGCGGATTCGGCGTCCAGCGGCCCGCCGCCGTGAGCCCCGCGCCGCGCGGCCGGGACCGCGTCTTGCGTCCGGTGCCGCCCGCGCGCAGCACCCCGGACCGGTCGGCGTACCCGTGACAGAACCAGTCCCGGTCCCGGCCCGGCGGCAGGAACGCCTGGAACAGCAACCGGCTGCCCGCCTCCTCGGCCCGCAGCGCCAGCTCCCGCGCCTGCCGGACCGAACGCACCAGCACCGTGCTGCGCAGCCCGCTGCCGGGCGGCAGCAGCCAGGGCCGGCTCCACTTCGCCACCGCCGGCAGCCCCAGCCGCCCGGCCGCCCGGACGGCGTCGTCCGGCCCGTCCGCCACCAGCGTGCGTGGATGCGGCACGCCCAACGCCGCGCACACCTCGGCCAGTTCCGCCTTGTCCGCCACCCGCTCGGCCACCGCCCCGCGCGGCTCGGGCAGCAGGAAGGCGGGCGCCAGCTCCTCGCGCAGCCGGCCCACCGCGACGGCGCCCGCGTCGTCCATCGGGATCAGTACGGCGGGACGCGCGAGGCGGACGGCCACCCGCCCCAGCGCCGCCGCGAGGTCGGCCGGGGACGCGCCGGGCGGCGGCGGGGCGTGGACCCCGCCCAGGTACCGGGACGCCCGGACGGGGCTGTCCGCGCAGTCGGCCACGACGTGCACCTCGACGCCCGCCCGGCCGAGCGAGCGCACGGCACCGAGCGTTCCGTGGTGGAAGGGGTTCCGGTCGGTCCGCAGCAGTACGGCGGGGACGCGGATGTCGAGCATCGACACGGACTTGTTTCCTTCGGATCGGAGAAACACCCGGAAGCCGTAGCGGCGGTGGCGAGGGTCCTTCTCATATGACTGAGTGTCAGTGGACGAACACAACCGCGGAGAAGGGAGCCGGCATGGCCCGACAGCAGTCGAGGGTCCGGTCCGGGCGGCGGCAGGCGTGTGTCGCGGCGGCCGTCATGGCATCGGTCGCGCTGGCCGCGGGCCCGGGAGCCGCCGTCGGCGACCCGCCCGATCCCGTCCCCGCCCCGGCCCCCGCCACCGTCCCCGTACCGACGCCCACGGCACCGGCGTCGGGTGAGCCGTCCGGGGAGCCGTCCGAGGAGGAGGTGCCCGGCTTCGCCTTCGGCGCCTACCTCGACTACGGTCCCCGCGGCGTGACCCGGATGGCGGAGCTGAGCCAGTGGCTGGGCGGGGCCGACCTGCGCGTCGGCCACACCTACCTGCCCGGCGACCGCTGGAGCAACATCGAGGGCGCCCCCGGCTTCCTCGACGTCTGGGCGCGCTGGCGGACCGAGCGGGACGACCGGATGCTCGTCCTCAACGTGCCGATGCTGGAGCGCAACGAGGAGGGCCTCGACGACGACGAGGTGCGGGACCTGCTGCGGCAGGGCGCGGCCGGCCGGTTCGACCACCACTTCCGGGCGCTGGCCGAACGGCTGGTGCGGCTGGGCGTGCCGGACACCGTCCTGGTGCTCGGCTGGGAGATGAACGGCACCACGTACACCCACCGCTGCGGCCCGGACCCCGAGGCCTGGAAGGCGTACTGGAACCGGATCGTCACTGCCATGCGCGCGGTGCCGGGGCAGGAGTTCCGCTTCGACTTCACCCCGAGCCGGGGCCGGGACGCCGTGCCGTGGACGGAGTGCTACCCGGGGGACGGGACCGTCGACGTCATCGGCATGGACGCCTACGACCAGCCGCGCGGCATGCCCTTCGAGGAACAGGTGCGGGAGCCCTACGGACTCCAGGCGCACGTGGACTTCGCGAAGGCGCACGGCAAGCCGGTCTCGTACCCCGAGTGGGGGCTGTTCCGCAACGGCGACAACGCCGCGTACATGAAGGGCATGCTCGCCTGGATGGACGAGCACGAGCCGCTCTACAGCACGCTCACCGACTACTGCCCGCACGGCGTGTGGACCTGCGACGACAACCCCCGGTCGGCCGCGGTCTACCGGTCCGTGCTCTTCGGCCGCGGCGAGGGCCCGGACACCGGGCCGACACCGGACCCCACACCGGACCCCACACCGGACCCGACGCCGGACCCGACCGCCCCCGTACCCACTCCCGAGCCCACTCCTCGGCCCACCCCGCGGCCCTCGGACGACTGTGCGCCGCTGGACCTCGGCGACTGGGTCGAGTACTGGCTCGGCGGCAGGCTCTGCATGCGCCTGGACTGGTCCGCGCGCTCCCGGTAGCGCCCCGCGCCGGCGGCGGGCCCGGTCAGGTCCCGCCGCCACCGTCGCGCTCCTTCCAGCGCCGCCGCAACTCCCTGCCCCGCCGCCGCGCGGCGACGTCGCCCAGCGTCGCCGCCAGCAGCGGGGCGGTGCGCCACCGGGCCAGCAGCAGCCGCTGGTTGGCCACCGGCCGTGGACGCCAGTGGTGCTTGTACGGCTCGTTGCCGCGCAGCAGGCTCAGCGCGCCCTCCGGCCCGGGCGGCAGGTGGCCGGTGCACGCGTCCAGCAGCATCACCGCCACGTCCGCCTTCCGCTCCCGCAGCCGGGGGTGGGCGCCGTACAGGTAGCCGCCCGTCAGCCGCCGCCCCAGCAGGGTGACGTCGACGGCCACCACCTCGTCGTCGAGCCGGAACTCGGTGACCACCGCGTCCCCGGCCCGCACCATCGGCCCCACCGACCGCACCAGATGGTCCCGGAACCGGGCCCGCAGGTGCTCGCCCGTCACCTGCCGGCCCTGCCACTGCAGCCGGTGCAGCTCCAGCAGCCGGCGCAGGGCGGTCTCCGCCTCCTCGGGGAGGACGGTCCGGCTCTTGACGCCGAGCGCGTCGAGCCTGCGCAGCTTGGCGCGGACCCGCTGCTGGGCCTTGGCCGAGGGCAGCCGGGCGGTCAGTCCGGCCAGCGGCAGGGCGGGCAGCTCCAGACAGAGCGAGTCGTCGACGCGGCGGCGGGGGCCGCGCCAGCGCTCGTAGACCCGTTCGGCGGCGCCGCCGGGCCGTACCTCGCGCAGGTCGACCAGTGCGGTGCCCGCCGCCGCGGACAGCCCCTCGGCGAGCGCGGACGCCGCCCAGGGGCCGTGTCCGTCGTCCAGGAGGACGTCACCGTAGTCCGAGATCGCCCCGCCGAGCGGCACCAGCGCCGGGACCGGACCCCGTACCCGCATCAGCGGTGCGGCGCCGACCAGGTCCCGGCCGTCGCGGGCCAGCACCAGCCGCAGCCGGCCGGGCCGGCCGTACGACAGCCACCAGGAGTGCAGCCAGGCGTGGCTCTGGAACGGGGTCGCCGCCGCACACCGCCGGTACAGCCGCGTCCAGTCGGCGGCCAGGGCGGCGAAGTCCCGCTCGTCGGTGACCAGCTCGGTCGTGTACGTCACAGCGGGGTGCGGACGTCGGCGGCGGGGGCGGGGCCGGGCACCGAGGCGGCCGGTTCCGCCGCCGCCGCGTCCCGGCGGGGCCGGACCAGCAGCGCCAGCCCGCCCAGCAGCCCGCCCGCGCTCGCGCCGACCAGGCCGGTCAGGGCGGGGGAGGCCGTGGAGGGCGCGGTGGGCGCGGTGGCCCGGGCGAGCTGGCGGAGGGTCACGTGGGTGGCGTCCGCGGCGGTGCCCGCGTGCCGGGTCAGGGCGCGGGCGACGGCGTCGGCCATGTCGACGGCCCGGCCGGGGCGGTCGGCGGTGGCGCTGACGGAGACCATCGGGGCGTCCGGCGAGGTGGCCGTCCGCACGCCGTTCTTGAGCGTCGCCACCGGCACGCCCGCCCACACCTGGGCGTCCCCGAGCACCGCGAGCTGCGTGGCGACCCGGCCGTACGCCTGCGCGAAGCCCAGCGCCGCCGCCGGGTCCGACCCCTCGGCGGGGACGGCGACGACGTAACTGGTCGCCGTGTACTGCGGCGTCCGCGCCAGCCCGTATCCGCCGCCCGCCAGTCCCCCGAGGAGGACACCGGCGGCGAGGAGGGACCAGGGGGGCAGGGCGCGGGCGCGGGTGAGGAGAGGGGGTCTGTTCGTGGTCCTGGTCCTCTTCGCGGTCTGGGCTCCGGTCTCGGTCTCGGTCTTGGTCTGGGCTTCGGTCTCGGTCTCGGTCTTGGTCTGGGCTTCGGTCTCGGTCTCGGTCTCGGTCTCGGTCTCGGTCTCGGTCTCGGGCACGGTTTCGGTCATACGGCGGTGACTCCCTCGGGTACCGGGGACAACGGGTGCGTGAGCACGCCGGCGTACACGTCCATCAGCCGGGCGGCGCTGCGGCCGACGCAGTAGTGCCGGGCGGCCTCCGGGGCGGTGCGGGGGCCGGGGCCGGCCTCGCGGGCCCCGGCGAGGGCGGCGGCGAACTCCGCGACGCCGCCCGGCACCCGGCGGGCCCCGGGGGCGGTGTGCGGGGGCAGGTCCTCCAGCGCGGGGCAGGAGGCGTACCGCACCGGCAGCCCCGACGCCAGGCCCTCCACGACCGCGAGGCCGAACGCCTCCTCCGGGGACGGCGAGGCCAGCACGTCCATCGCGGAGGTGAGCGAGGGCAGGTCGGGGCCCGGGGAGCCGTCGGGGACGCAGGGGCGTTCGCCGGTCAGCAGGACGCGGTCGGCGACGCCCGCCTCGTGGGCGACGCGGCGCAGCACGTGCTCCTCGGGGCCGCCGCCGACCAGCAGCAGCCAGCAGTCCTCCGGCAGCAGGGCCAGCGCCCGCACCAGTACGTCGAACCGCTTGCCCGGCGTCAGCCGGCCGATGCCGCCGACGACGTACGCCCCATCCGGCAGGCCGAGGCGGCGGCGGGTGCGGTGCCGGGCGACGGGGTCGAAGCGGAAGCGCTCCAAGTCGATGCCGTTGGGCACGATCTCGATGCGGGACGGGGGCACGCCCCAGCGGCGCAGCCGGCCGGCGACGGTGGCGGAGACGGCGACCGTGGTGCTGCCGAGGCGCTCACCGGCCAGGTACAGGGCGCGCACCCCGGGGGTGAGCCGGCGGCCCTCCATCAGGGTGTCCCCGAGGGAGTGTTCGGTGGCCACGACCGCCCGGACGCCGGCCAGGCGCGCGGCCAGCCGGCCGTAGAGGCAGGCGCGGTACAGGTGGGTGTGGACCAGGTCGTACCCGCCGGCGCGGATCAGGCGGGTCAGCCGGGGCAGCGCGCTCAGGTCACGGTTGCCGGTCATGCCGAGGTGGACGACGCGCACGCCGTCGGCCGTCAGCCCGTCGGCGACCGGGCCCGGGTCGGTGAGGGTCACGACGTCGCAGCGCGGCGTGAGGTGACGCAGCAGCAGCCGCAGCTGCTGTTCGGCGCCGCCCACGCCGAGGCCGGTGATGATGTGCAGCACCTTGATGCCGGACATGTCACACCCCCGCCACGGGGCGCCGCCGCAACCGGTGCAGCCGGGTCTTCAGCAGCATCCGTACGGCCGTGTCGCGCTGCCCGACGTGCACCCGGGGCAGGGCGTACGGCCCGGTCAGCGGGCCGGGGTCGATGGCGCAGGCGTAGCCGTACCCGGCGGCGCGGACGGCCTCGACGGCACGGGCGTCGACGGTGCCGTACGGGTAGCAGAAGCCGGTCACCGCCGTGCCGGTCAGCTCAGTGAGCCGCGCCCTGCTGCCGGCGGTCTCGGCCGCCAGCGTGGCGTCGTCGGCCGCGGTGAGGTCGACGTGGGTGAGGCCGTGCGAGCCGATCTCCACGCCCTCGGCGGCGGCGCGGCGGATGCCGTCGGCGTCCAGCAGCGGCTTGCGGGGGCCCAGCGGATCCCAGGCGTTGTCGCCGCCGAGCCGTCCCGGCAGCACGAACAGGGTGGCGCCGCAGCCCCAGCGGCGCAGACACGGCAGGGCGTGCTCGGTGAAGTCGGCGTACCCGTCGTCGAAGGTCAGCGCGATCAGGCCGCGGGCCGCGCCCCGCGCCCGCGCGGCCAGCAGGTCGGCCACGGACACGCCGCGCAGCCCGCGCCGCCGCAGCCAGCCGAGCTGCGCGTCGAGGCGGGCAGGGGTGACCGTGATGCGGTACGGGTCGTCCGAGGGGTCGCCGACCGAGTGGTACATCGCCACCCACGGCACGGGACCGGTCCGGGCACCCGCGCGGGCGGGGACGTCAACGGAACCTACGGAAGCGGAAGCAGCCATGACGCAGCCTTCGGAGGAGGGAGCGGGAAACGGAACGGACGGTGGCGGTGGCGGGGGCGACGCCCTGGACGCCCAGGGCCCGGCCGAGCAGCAGATACGTGCCGGCGACGGCCAGCACGCCGGCGGCGAGAGCGGGCCCGGGACGGTCGCAGCGGGCCGCGGCGGACATGCCCGCGACGGTCGCCGCCCCGGCCGCCAGCGCCGGACGGGCCAGGTCGGCCAGGACCCGCCGGACGCGGACGGGGACGCCGCGCGAGCCCGTTCCGGCGAGCAGCAGGGCGGCGGTGACGGTGATCCCGGCGGCGTTGGCGGCGGCGATGCCGCGTACGCCCCAGGCGGCGACGCCGGCCGCGCCGATGACGGCGGTGGCGGCGACGCCCACGGCCATCGCGCCCAGCGGGTACCAGCTGGCGCGGCCGGCCCCGAAGTAGGAGCGGGCCAGCGCGCCCACCACGGTCTGGCCGAGCAGCCCGAGGGCGTACACCCGCATCACGCCCGCGGTCGCCGCCGTGTCCCCGGCGGTGAACACGCCGCGCTGGAACAGCAGTTGCACGATCTGCGGGGCGCAGGCCACCACCGTCGCCGCGCCGAGCAGCACCAGCGCGGCGGCCACGGCCACGTCCCGCTCCACCCGGTCCCGGGCCCGTACGACGTCACCGTCGGCCAGCGCCCGCGCCACCACCGGGAAGGTGACCGTGCACAGCATCAGCGACAGGGTCATCGGGATCTGCGCCACCTTCTGCGCGTAGTTCAGGTGCGAGATCGCCCCGGCGGACAGGCCGGAGGCGAGGAACCGTTCGATGAGCACCTGCGACTGCCGGCACAGCGCGAACAGCAGGACGGTGGCGAACAGCGCCGTGACCAGCGGCCGTACGCCGTCGGCGGCGCCGGACGCCGGCCGGGGCGGCTCCCCGTCGCGCTCCCGCAGCCGCCGCACCAGCGAGGGCACCTGCGCCGCCACCATCAGGCAGCCGCCCACCGCCACCCCGGCCGCCGCCGACCGCACCCCCCAGGCCCCGCCGAGCAGGAACATCGTGGCGATGATGCCGGTGTTGTAGGCGACGTAGATCGCCGCCGGGACCAGGAACCGCCGGTGCGCCCGCAGGGCCGCGCTGCAGTAGCCGGCCAGGCCGAAGCTCAGGACACAGGTCGCGGTCAGGCGGGTGCAGTCGACGGCCAGGGCGGGGTCGGACAGGCCGGGTGCCAGGACCCGGACCAGCGCGGGAGCGGCTACGGCGACCAGCGCGCCGGCCGCGGCGAAGGCCAGCGCCAGCCGGGGCAGGGTCGCGGCGACGAGCGCCCGGACCGGGTCGCCGGAGGCACCCCGCGCGCGCCGGGCCAGGGCCAGGCTGAACATCGGGACCAGCGCGAAGGCGAGCCCGTCCTCGATGAGCAGCGTCGCCGCGAACTCCGGTACGGTCCACGCCACCAGGAACGCGTCGGTCCCGCTGCCCGCCCCGAACAGCCGGGCCAGCGCCTGGTCCCGGGCCAGCCCGAGCACCGACCCGGCCACCGACAGCACGGCGGTCACGGCGGCGGCCCGCGCGAGGAACCCCCGCGACCCCCGCCCGGCCCCAGCCGCACCGTCTGCCCCTGGTGGTGCCTCGGGTGCCGCACCACCCGCCACCGTCCCCGCGCCCCGCACCGGCGTGGACGTCATCGCCCGGACCCCTCCCCGGCGCGCGCGGCCAGCGCCCAGTGGGCCGCGAGGCCCAGGCACACCGCCGTCAGCACCGTCGACGGGCCGCCGATGTCGGCGTACACGAAGTCGGTGAGCTGCCACACCAGCAGCCCGCAGCCGATCAGCCCGCAGTCGAGCCCCGCCGGGCCCGCACCCCCTGCCCGCCCCGCAGCCCTCGTCCGCCCCGCCCGCCCGGCACGCCGCACCGCGCGCAGCCGGCGCAGGCCCAGGACGAGGAGCGCCAGCCAGCTCCCGGCCAGCGCGACCAGTCCGATGAGGCCCTGTTCGGCGAGGACGAGGAGGTACATGTTGTGCGGGGACAGCAACGGCTGCCGGACGTATCCGGCGCCCGCGCCGCCGGTCTCGCTGCCCGAGGACAGCGCCAGCGAGGCGTGCGTGTCCCGGTGCTCGGGGAAGCCCTTGAGGCCGACGCCGGTCAGCGGCCGCTCGCGCCACATGTCCACGGCCGCCGCCCACATGGTGTACCGGTCGGTCACCGACTGGTCGGGCGCGTCGGCGACCCGGGTGATGCTGCCGACCCGCTCCTGGAGCATCGCCGTACCGACCCCGAACCCGCCGACCAGCACCACGCCCGCCGCGGCGACGGCCGCGCCCAGCGCCACCGCCCGCCGCGCCCCGGCCAGCAGCGCCTGCGCCGCGCAGGTCACCGCCGTGGCGATCCACGCCCCCCGGCTGAAGGACAGCGCGAGCGGCAGCAGCAGCGCCACCGCGCACCCGGCGGCCAGCACCCGGTGCCGCACCGGGCCGCTGCGGCCCAGCGCCAGCCCCGTCGCGCACACCAGTCCCAGCGACACCACGGTCGCCATCCCCATCACGTCCTGCGCCCCGAACGTCCCCACCGCCCGGACCTGTTCGCCCTGGTACGAGGCCCCGGTCCCGGTGACGTACTGGTGCGTGCCGACCGACCCCTGCCACAGCGCGAGCCCCACCACCGTCCAGGCGAGCAGCCGTACGTCGCCCCGGCCCCGGACCAGCAGCAGCACGGCGGCCGGCACGAGCACGAAGACCTGGAGGCAGCGCCCGAGCCCCGCGAGCTGGTCCTCCGGCGCCCCGGTGGCGCACACCGCGGCGAGCGCCAGCGCCGGCACCGGCAGCCCCAGCACCACGGCCGCCGTACGGGACAGGGGGCGCCGCCGCTCCCGCAGCAGGCGGACCGCGCAGTACAGCACCACCAGCGCGGAGAGGACGTCGGCCGGGTGCGCGCCGCCCTCGCCCGCGTCCAGGGGCAGGGCCAGCAGCGCGATCACGGCGGCCACGGCCGTCGCCGGCGGCAGGTGCCGTACGCGGGCCGTCGCGGACCGGGGCAGGGCGAGGCTCACGTCGGTCAGCTCCCCGTGGGGCGCAGCAGCGCCACGGCCGTGCGCAGCAGGATGCAGACGTCCTGCCACAGCGACCAGGTGTCGATGTACGCGTTGTCGTAGCGGGCCCGGTCCTCGATGGAGGTGTCCCCGCGCAGCCCGTGCACCTGCGCGAGGCCGGTGATCCCGGCCGGCATCCGGTGGCGGGCGGCGTAGCCCGGGTAGGTCTGGCTGAACCGGTCGACGAAGTAGGGCCGTTCGGGGCGCGGGCCGACCAGGCTCATGTCGCCCCGGAAGACGTTCCACAGCTGGAGCAGCTCGTCCAGCGAGGTCCGCCGCAGGAAGCGGCAGAACCACGGCATCCGGCGTTCGTCGGCCACGCTCCACCGGGTCGCCGACTCGTGCTCGTCCACCGGGCGGTGGGTGCGGAACTTCAGCAGCGTGAAGGGCCGGCCGCCCTGTCCGACCCGCTGCTGCCGGAACACCACCCCCGGCCCGCCGCTGACCCGCAGCGCCGCCGCGCACGCCAGCAGCACCGGGCCGGCCAGCAGCAGCAGCGCCCCGGACACCACCACGTCCAGCGCCCGCTTGCCGCGCCCCGGCCGGGCGGGCCCGGTCAGGAGCCGCCGGCAGGGGAACCCGGCGATCTCCTCCCGGCCGGCGCCCGCCGGGCGGCCGGCGTCGACCTCCCACACCGCGCACCCCGCCTCGGCCAGCGCCCGCAGCAGCGCGTCCTGCCGGGTCCGGGCGGCGGGGTCGACGACCAGCACGTCCCGGACGCCGTTCTGCACGACCGCCCGGTGCGCCTCCTCGCCGGTGGTCAGCACGGGCAGCCCGGAGCCGCCGTCCGGCACGTCCCGGACGCCGCCGCGCCCCACCGCCCCGTGCGCCTCCTCGCCGGTGGCCGGCACGGGCAGCCCGGGACCGCCGCCGTCCGGGCCGTCGGCCACCACGCCGACCGGCCGCACCCCGCACCGCGCGTCGCGCAGCACGGCGGCGGCCACCCGGCGGGCGGTCGCGGCGGGCCCGACGACGAGCGCCGCGTGCGGACGCCGGCGCAGCGCGCGGCGCCGCCACCGGTGCACCAGGCCCCGGCCCGCGCAGCTCGCCGCCGACTGCGCCGCGCAGCCCAGCAGCAGGGCGCCGGCGGACAGCGCGTGCCCCGGCGCGTACGCCGCGATCAGCGCGGCCGACGCCAGCCAGGCCGTCGCGATCCGGGCGCACACGGCGGGCAGTTCGTCCAGGACGCCCGGCAGCCGCCGGGGCGGCGGCGGACGCAGCAGCAGGGCGGTGGCGACCAGCAGGGCCGCGAGCGGCGCCCGCACGGGGACGCCGGTGAGGGTGAGCGCGCCCACCAGCGCCGCCGCGCCGTCCGCGAGGAGCAGCGGCAGCGCCGGGCCGGGCCGGGCCGCCGGGCCTCCGGCGGGCAGCCGGGGGCCCAGGGCGCCGGGGCGCGGCGGCAGGAGCGGGACGGGGGACCTGCCGAGGTCCCGCGGCTCGCCGGCGGGGACGGGGACGGTGCTTTCCGCGGTCACGAGTGGACGGACTCCCTGTGCTCGGTGGGCTCGGCGACCGGCCGGACGGCTGCCGGTGAGCCGCCGAGGAGCGCCCGGTACACCGCCGCGTGGGCCGCGGCGGTACGGCGGACGTCGTGGGCGGAGACCACGTGCGCGCGGCCCCGCAGGCCCAGCCGGGCGCGCACCGCCGGGTCCGGCAGCAGCGCGGCCACGGCGTCGGCCAGCGCGGCGGGGTCCTCCGGCGGCACCAGGCAGTGCGGTACGAGCGCGGGCGGCAGGCCCTCCCGGGCGCCGTCGACGTCCGTCACCACCACCGGCCGCGCACAGGCCATCGCCTCCAGCGGCGCCAGCGCCATGCCCTCCCAGCGGGACGGCAGGACGACCAGATCGGCGGCCCGGTACCAGGGCGCCGCGTCCGGCACACCGCCCGCGAACAGCACGGAGGCGGGCGCCGAGGCGGCCAGCCGGGCCCGGTCCGGTCCGTCGCCGACCAGGACGAGCCGGGCGCCGGGCACCCGTGCCAGGACCCGCCGCCATGCCGCCAGCAGCACGTCCTGCCCCTTCTGCCGGCACAGCCGCCCCACGCACACCACCAGTGGCGCGTCGGCGGGGACGCCGGGCAGCAGCCGGGGCCGTACGGCGGCGGCGGGCGCGGGCCGGAAACGGTCGGTGTCGACGCCGTTGGGGATGACCGCCCAGCGTGCGCGGACCCCGGCCCGCACCCCGCGCAGCCGTTCCGCCTCGCTCACGCACACCACCCGCGCCGCCCAGCGCGCCCCCCACCGCTCCCAGCCGCGGGCCAGGGCCGCCGCGCCGCCGTCGACCGCCTCGAACGACCAGGCGTGCGGCTGGAACACGGTCGGGATCCGCCCCCGCACGGCCAGCCGCCCGGCCAGCCCCGCCTTCGCGCTGTGCGCGTGCACCAGGTCCGGCCGCACCTCGGCGACCGTCCGCGCCACCCGCCGCACCTCCGGCCCGAGCGACGCACCCGGCGCCCGCGTCGCCGGCCAGTGCCGTACGTCCGCGCCGAGCGCCCCGAGAGCGGCCGCCAGCGGACCGTCCGGGCAGGCGGCCACGACCTCCAGGCCGGCGGCGAGCTGAGCGCGGGTCAGGTCGGTCAGCGCGCGGGCGACGCCGCCGTCCACGGGCTGGACGAGATGGAGGACCCGCGGCCGAGGGACGGTCGGTGACTGGTGCATGCGCGGCTTCCTCGCTCACGGATGGCGCTCAGGACGGGCGCGAACGTGCCGCACCTCGGTGCGCCGGTCTGGACGCCCGCTTCGGCGTACGCCGTGTCAGGCCGGCCGGCGGGCCCGGAGACCCGCTGACCACCGACCGGGTCCGGCCGCCGGTGCGTCGGACGGCGTGGACTCTAGTCGTTATCCGTACGAATCCGATGAAACCGGTCATAGGTGTCGGAAGGTATGAAGGGGGTGATCGGGGGAGATCACCCCATCGGCCGCACACCCCGGGCACGGATCGCGCGTTGACACTGCACGGGGCACCCGCCCGGACGCACGTGTGTCACATCAAGGAGCACCTCTCCATGTCGCGTATCGCGAAGGGCCTGGCCCTGACCTCCGTCGCCGCCGCCTCGGTGGCGGGCGGTACCGGTGTCGCCGCCGCCGACGCCGGCGCGCACGGCACCGCCTCGCACTCCCACGGCGGGTCGTCGGGCGACGTCGTCCAGGTCCCGATCTACGCGCCGGTCAACATCTGCGGCAACACCATCGACGTCGTCGGGGTGCTGAGCCCGTCGTTCGGCAACAAGTGCAAGAACGGCTGACGCCGGTCCCGACGCCGCCCCGGCCGTCCGCACGCGGTTCCTCCTCCGCGTGCGGGCGGCCGGTTCGCTTTTCCCGCGGGTCGCGAGCCGCGAGCAGTCGGCGCTTCGCGGCGTCGCCGTCGTCCCGCGTGCGGCGGAGCGCTGCCTCGAATGGGGGGTGCGTCACCCGGCCCGGCGGCGGTCCCCGACACGCGGGCCGACCAGGGACGATGCCATACCTCCCGGGATCGGCCGGGCACGTGGCGTAGGTGCCCGGTTGCAGCGCGCCATGGGCGATTCCACGGTGGGCACAACATCCGACGCACACCGAAAGGAACCCCCATGCGTCTGCCCGCTCGACGAATCGCCACCTCCGCGCTCTGCGCCACCTTCCTGCTGGGCCTCACCGGCCCGGCGGCGATGGCGGCCGAAGGCGAATCGGCCCGGGAGCACGCCCGGACGGCGCCTCGCGCGCCCCTCCCCAACATGGAAACCCTGCGCGCCCAGGCCGGCGACATCGGCCTCCTGGGCGACACCCTCAGCCCCGTCGCCGGTCTGCTGAACGCCGTACTCAAGGCCGACGACGGCCGGCTCACCCAGGCCGAGGCGGACAAGCACGCCAACGCGGTCAGGGAGGCCCTCGCCCAGGCGGAGGCGGCCCGCACCACCACGCCGGGCACCAACGCGTCGGCCGGCACCACCCAGAACAGCGCCGCCGACCCGGTCACGCTGCCGGCCGGTTCCGCCGCCGACCCGCAGGCCCCGGAGGCCGACCTCACCACCCACGCGCTCAAGGACCTGCAGAAGCGGGTCGACACCCTGGTCGAGGCGGTCACCAAGGCTGGCAGCGAGCAGGTCCGCCCGGCCGCCGACAACGTGGTGACCGGCGTGGTCAACATCCTCACCGCCACGCTGTCCGGCGGCCGGATGCCCGCCCCGGACCTGGCCGGCCTGCAGGCCACGCCGAAGGCCCCGGGCGAGGCACAGCAGAGCGTCGCGCGTCCGGCGACGGAGGGTGCCGCCGCCAGGCCGTGACCCACGTCCGCGTCCCGCCCCGTTGTGCCGGCCCTTCCTGGCCGGCACAACGGCTTTCGGCCGGGCCCCGGACCCGCCCCGCCCGCCACGCGGTGACCACGAGGCCCCTCGGCCGGTTATCGGAACGGATCACCGGACCGGACGAGGAGCGACCCATGGCCGTCACCGCACCCGAAGTGCCGAACGGAGCCCCGGGAGACCCGGAGCGGCGAGCGACCGCGGGGGCGGCCCCACCGGACGACGGGGCCGCCCCCGCCACCCGCCGGAACGTCGTACGCGGACTGCTCGCCCCGGCCGCACTCGCCGTGACACTCACCCCCGCGGCGGTGGCGGCCGTGTCCGTGACCACTGCGTCGTCGCCCTCCCGAGCCGGAACCGCCCGCCCCGCCCACGGCTTGGACGGCCTCGCCTTCGACGAGACCTACCGGGACCGCCGTATCCAGGGTTTCCGGGGCTTCCGCGACGTCCGCGGCCATGAGACCGCCCCCGAGGACCACGCGGCCGCCGACGCGGACACCTGGCACGTGACCGTGGACGGTCGCCCCCTGCACCTCATGCGCCGCGCCGACGGCACCTGGCTCACCATGGTCGACCACTACCGCTCGTACCCGACCCCCCTGGACGCGGCCCGCGCCGCGGTCGACGAACTCGGCCCCGGCCGCCACCTGCGCGAGACGGGCCACCACCACACGGGGAGCGGTCATGGCGTACACGCGTAAGGACGTCAGCACCCTCACCCGGTCCGAGCGGCAGCGGTTCGTCAAGGCGCTGCTGGAACTGAAACGCCGCGGGGAGTACGACGAGTTCGTGCGCCTCCACATCGACTTCTACGTCTCCGACGGCGAGAACCGCCTGCGTACGGCCCACATGGCGCCCTCTTTCCTGCCCTGGCACCGCAAGTTCGTGCTGGAGCTGGAACGGGCGCTGCGCCGGGTGGACGCGTCGGTGACGGTGCCGTACTGGGACTGGACGAAGGACCGCTCCGCCACCTCCGCGCCCTGGACCGCCGACCTCCTCGGCGGCACCGGCCGCGCCTCCGACCAGCGGGTCGTCACCGGACCGTTCGCCCACGCGGAGGGCAACTGGACGCTGCGGGAGAACGTCACCGACACCGACTTCCTCACCCGGGACCTGGGCCGCCGCCGCGCCCCGATCGAGTTGCCGACCGCCGGCGACCTGGAGTGGGCCCTGAAGGACCCGGTCTACGACACCGCGCCCTGGGACTCCACGGTGGGCAAGGGGTTCCGCAACAAGCTGGAAGGCTGGGGATCCGGCCGCGGCAGCGTCTCCTGGCGCAACCACAACCGGGTGCACCGCTGGGTCGGCGGGGCGATGCTCGGCGGCGCCTCCGTCAACGACCCGGTGTTCTGGCTGGTGCACGCCTTCCTCGACCTCCAGTGGGACCGCTGGCGGCGACGCCACCGCGGCGCCCGCTACCAGCCCGCGAAACCGCCCGGCCGAGGCAGCGCCCAGCACGGCCGGGTCGTCGCCCGCCACGAGAAACTGCCGCCGTGGGACGTGACGCCGGACCAGCTGGAGGACCTCGGCGCGATCTACCGGTACGCCTGACGGCCTCGGGGCAGGAGGCCGTACGTCAGGGCAGGCGGCGTACGGGGGAGCCGTCGAGGTAGGCCCGGACGGCCTCGACGGCCTGGCCGTAGTAGGTGGCGTAGTTGGCGCGGGTGACATAGCCGAGGTGGGGCGTCGCCAGCAGCCGCGGCGCGGTGCGCATCGGGTGGCCGGCGGGCAGCGGCTCGATGTCGAAGACGTCGACACCCGCGCCCGCGATCCGGCCCTCGCGCAGGGCGGCGAGCAGGGCGTCCTGGTCGACGATGGCCGAGCGCGAGGTGTTGACCAGGTACGCGGTCGGCTTCAGCAGCGCGAGTTCGGCCGCGCCGAGCAGACCCCGGGTGCGGTCGCCGAGCGCCAGGTGCACCGAGACGAAGTCGCTCTCCGCGAGCAGCGCTTCCTTGGAGGGGGCGAGGTCGACGCCCACCTCGTCGGCGCGGTCCCGGGTGAGGTTCTGGCTCCACGCGCTGACCCGCATGCCGAAGGCGAGGCCGACCCGGGCGACCCGGCTGCCGGTCTTCCCGAGGCCGAGCAGCCCGAGGCGGCGGCCGTGCAGGTCGGCGCCGACGGTCCGCTGCCAGGGGCCGCCCGCGCGCAGCCCTTCGCTCTCCTCGACGACGCCCCGGGCCAGACCCAGCAGCAGGGCCCAGGTCAGCTCGACGGGCGGCGTGGACGAGGAGGCCGTACCGCACACGGTGACGCCGTGCGCCTCGGCCGCGGCGTAGTCGATGACGCTGTTGCGCATCCCGGAGGCGACGATCAGCTTCAGCCGGGGCAGACGGGCGATCAGGGAGCCGGGGAAGGGCACGCGTTCGCGCAGGGTGACCACGATGTCGATGTCGGCGAGCGCCGCGGCGAGGGCGTCCTCGCCGTCGATGTGGGTGTCGAAGACGACGACCTCGACGTCGTCGTGGACCGGCGACCAGTCGGCGACCTCGGTCGCCACCCGCTGGAAATCGTCCAGGACGGCACAGCGCAGGCGCACCTCGGTCGGTCCTTCCTCTTCGCCGAACGGACGGCGGCGCCCCGGTGAGAGCTTCCTCGCCCGGCCGCCCTCGCCATCCTGGCACGGCCGGCGCACGGGGACGCGGGCCCGGGCCGCGACGCACGGAAGCGGCCCCGGGTGTGAAAACCCGGGGCCGCTCGGTCCGTCAGTGAACAGCCGGTCCGCGTTGTCCTGGTGACCCCGTGGTGGGAGCCAGGACCGCTCGGGGAGCCGGCGGGCCGGCGCTGCTCACGGCGGTGTTACTTGCCGTGCTTCTTGAGGAGGAAGTTGGCCTGGGAGGCGGTGTCCCTGTCGTCCACGATGTGAACTTCCTTCTCCTCCTCTTCCTTGTTGTTCTTCGAGCAGTCGAGGTTGTTGTTGGCCGAGGACAGGATCGGGATGTCGATGACCTCGATGACGTCGCAGCTCAGGACCTGCGAGTTGTTCTCGAACTTCGCGCTGTCGTCGTCGGCGGCGACGGCCGTGGAGGCAGCGCCACCGGCCATGGCCAGCGCGGTGAAGGTGCAGGCGAGAGCCTTCTTGAGAGCCATTCGGAGTCTCCTATGGGTTGGAATGTGTCGCAGTCGAGCTCGGGTGAATTCCCGGAGGGTTCGCCCTCGCTCGGTAGCAATATTCGGCTGTGTTTCCAGCGCGACCAGTCATTGAAACGAACCCGCGGTACGGCGGGTATTGCTCCCACCGGGTGAAGTCGCTACCGGTGGAGCACGGACGTGGTCGTTTCTCGCTCTCCACGATTATCGGAACAGTCGATGCTGGTCTGCGACACTGACGCGATCGGGAGGTCGAGCACTTCGATGTTCACACAGGAAAGGATCTGGGTGTTGTTCTCGAAGCTCGGGGCTCCCTCCTGAGCGTGAACGGTTCCGCCAGGTAGAGCAGCCATGGACGCCGCACACAGCGAGATGGCGGCAATACGAGCGCTCGGCATACCAATCTGTCCTGTCTCGGTCGGGCGGGGCGCTACGGCACGGCACCCCGCGAACGGCGTAAACAGTATGGGGCGTACGGCCGGTTCGGTCGTATAACGCGTCCTTTTCCTGAGCCGCCGTCCGGGATTCACTGGAACGGTAAGTGTGCTGATCGGGAGAGCGGGCCGGATCCGTAATCGGAGGCGCACTTCACTCCGTCGGAGCAAAACCCCCCGGATGGGGCTTCGTTCTTGGAGTAGTCGCGTTGCTGCGGCTCCCCAACACTCCCAACACGGAGGAGAACCCAATGGCTCTCAAGAAGGCTCTCGCCTGCACCTTCACCGCGCTGGCCATGGCCGGTGGCGCTGCCTCCACGGCCGTCGCCGCCGACGACGACTCGGTGAAGTTCGAGAACAACTCGCAGATCCTGAGCTGCGACACCATCGAGGTCATCGACATCCCGATCCTGTCCTCGGCCAACAACAACATGGACTGCTCGAAGAACAACAAGGAGGAGGAGAAGAAGGAGGTCCACATCGTGGACGAGGGCGACAACGCCGCCCAGGCGAACATCTTCCTCAAGAAGCACGAGTACCGCTGACCTGCGGTCGGGGGTTGGCGCAGGTTTCCTGACCAGCCGTTCGCCTTTTCTTTTCCTAGCGGCTCCCGGTGCTGTTTCGGGGGCCGCTTCCGCATGTCCGGCCGAGGCCGGCCACGATCACCTCGGCCGCGAGGGTGCCGGGAGGGGGGCGTCCGCTCGTCGAGTGCGGCGGTGAGGATTTCGGCCGGGCGCCGGGCCTGTCGGCGGCCGACTTCCGGGGCGGATGCCGGTGCTCGCCCCTGAGCCGCACACCGGCATCTCCAGGACGCCGATGACGAGCCGGCCCGAACCGGCGATGGACCGGTGGCGCCCCCGGCAGGACTCGAACCTGCGGCCAAGCGCTTAGAAGGCGCCTGCTCTATCCACTGAGCTACGGGGGCCTGGTGTGGTGGCCTGACGTCGTGGAGCCCGCCGAGCGGACCGATTCAAGACGTTGCCGGGGACAAGGATAGGGCTCCCGGCTCCTCGTCCCTGATGCTTCCCCTCCGTGGCTCGATGTGGAGGTTCGGTGAAGCAGCACCGATAATCGCAGGCGAGTGCGAATCGTGCATCGCTTTCGGCGTCTCACGCATCGGGTGTTGTGCACTCGTTATGCCTGGACTGTGTTCTCGCCCCACTCGCCCCTTCCGCCCCAAGTGTCAGGTCGGCGCGCAGACATACTCATATGCTTCAGAATTCCCCTAAAATTGGGCATTCTTCCCATGTGGTGACCTTGGACGTACGGCCTCAGCTGCTCGACGCACTCTCCGCCCTGCGCGACCGTGTCGCGGCCGCACGCTTCCCGCTGCCCCTGGCGGGGGCGCCACGCGCGCGTGCCAACCGCGACGAACTCCTCGCCCAGCTCGACGACTACTTGGTGCCCCGGCTCAGAGACCCCGAATCACCGCTGCTGGCCGTCGTGGGAGGCTCCACCGGGGCGGGAAAGTCCACCCTGGTGAACTCGCTCGTGGGCAGACGGGTCAGCGAGGCCGGCGTGCTCCGGCCGACGACACGCACCCCGGTCCTGGTCTGCCATCCGGAGGACCACCACTGGTTCAGCGGCATGCGCGTGCTGCCCGACCTCACCCGCGTGTGGGTGCCCCACCAGGACCCCGGCGACGACCTGCTGCTCCCCGGCGAGAACCCCGCGCGCGTCCTGCGCATCGAGACCGCCGACACCCTGCCGCCCGGCCTGGCCCTCCTGGACGCGCCCGACATCGACTCCCTGGTCGCCGACAACCGCACCCTGGCCGCCGAGCTGATCTGCGCCGCCGACATCTGGGTGATGGTCACCACGGCCGCCCGCTACGCCGACGCCGTCCCCTGGCACCTGCTGCGCACCGCCAAGGAGTACGACGCCACCCTGGTCACCGTCCTGGACCGGGTGCCGCACCAGGTGGTCTCCGAGGTGTCCCGGCAGTACGCGGCCCTGCTCACCAAGGCCGGCCTCGGCGACGTACCCCGGTTCACGGTGCCCGAGCTGCCCGAGTCCGCGTGGGGCGGCGGACTGCTGCCCGCCACCGCCGTGGCCGCGCTGCGCACCTGGCTCGTGCACCGGGCGCAGGACCCCGCCGCCCGGCAGCACGTGATGGGCCGGACGGCGTACGGGCTCCTGAACTCCCTGAAGTCCCGGATGCCGGAACTGGCCGGTGCCGCCGCCGCCCAGTACGCCGCCGCCCTGCGGCTCACCTCCGCCGTCGACACGTCGTACGACAGCGAGCACGCGCGCGTACGGGGCCGTCTGCAGTCCGGTGCCGTGCTCGCCGGGGACGCGCTGAAGCGCTGGCGGGCCTTTCCCCTCGACTGCGCACCGGGGGAGCTGCTCGACTCCCTGGTGGAGAGTCTGAGCGCGCTCCTGTTGTGCGCCGTCACCGCCGCCGACGAGCGGGTCGACGAGGCGTGGCGGCGCGAACCGGCCGCCGCCGCCCCCGCCCTGACGGCCGGCGCCCCCGCGCCGGACAGCGCCGAGCACCGTATCGGGCTGGCCGTACGGCGGTGGCGGCGCGAGCTGGAGGAGTACGCCGAGGACGAGGTCCGCGAACTCGACCGGAGCCTCGCACCGGACCCCGAGGTGGTCGCCGCCCTGGTCGCCACCGTGCTGCTCGGCGGGCGCCGGGGGCGGACCGCCGGGGAGTCGCTCGCCGAGCGGATCGGCGTCCACGGCGCGCTGCGGCTGCGGGACCGGGGCGGGAGCCTGCTCACCGAACACGTGGACCGGATCATGCACATGGAACGCGAGCGCCGGCTCGCCCCGCTGGACGCGCTGGACGTCCATCCCGAGCCGCAGGCCGAACTCATCGCCGCGCTGTCCCTACTGCAGAAGGAGAGGTGACCGGTGACCGCCGTCACTGACCAGGACCCCACCGAGCACACCGACCACACGGGGGGCGCGCACCCCCGGGCAGAGGCCGGCCCGAGAGGGAAGGGCGCCGGACGCGCGGGGGCAGCCGGGCGGACGGGGGAGACCGCGTCCGCCGGGGAGCCGTCCGGGACCCCCGGGGAGCCGGACGGCTCCCCAGACACCCACGACGGCGACGACGGCGCCCGCGAGGGCCGCGAGGACCGGAGGGGGCTGCGGGGCCTGCTGCGCAGGGAGGGCTCCGGTGGTGGCGGCACCAGGAGCCGGGCCGCCACCGCACGGCGTACGGAGGAGCGGGGGGAACGGGAGCAGCGGGATCAGCGACAGCAGCGGAGGGAGGAGGAGAGCCGGGACGGACGGGACGGGCCGGGTGCCGAACGGGCGCGACGCCGCGCCGATGGCGGCCGCCCGGCGTCCGGGGCCCCCGGCAAGGCCCGCCGGGACGGCCCCGCGCGCGCGGGTGGCGCGGAGGACGGCGAGGGCGCCTGGGACGACGGACTGATCGCGCGGCGGGTGAACGAGTCCACCGGCGCCGTCGACCTCTTCTCCGCCGACCCCTTCGCCGTCGGTTCCGTCACCTCCGCCGGCTCTGTCACCGAGAGCCGGGCCTCCGGCGGCGCCCCCGCCGTGACCCCGCTCGCCTACGACGGTCCGCTCCGCTCGCGGCTCGACGCGCTGCGCGAGCTGGTCGGGCTGTCGCGCGCCCGCCTGGACAGCAGAACCCTCGCCGAGGCCGGCCGGGTCCTCGACGAGGCCGCCGCGCGGCGCCGGCTCTCCGGACAGCACACCGTCGTCGCCCTCGCGGGCGCGACCGGAAGCGGCAAGTCACAGCTGTTCAACACGCTCGCCGGGGTGAACATCTCGGAGACGGGGGTGCGCCGCCCGACCACCTCCGCGCCCATCGCGTGCAGCTGGAGCGACGGCGCGGCCACCCTCCTGGACCGGCTCGGCATCCCGGGCCGGCTGCGCAGGCGGCCCGTGCAGCAGCCGGGCGTCGACGAGCAGCTGCGCGGTCTCGTCCTGGTGGACCTGCCCGACCACGACTCCGCCGCCGTACAGCACCGCGAACAGGTCGACCGCGTCCTGGCGCTGGTCGACGCCGTCATCTGGGTCGTCGACCCGGAGAAGTACGCCGACGCGGTCCTCCACGAGCGCTATCTGCGCCCGCTGGCGGGCCACGCGGAGGTCACCTTCGTCGTCCTCAACCAGATCGACCGGCTGCCCGGCGAGGCCGCCGAGCAGGTCCTCGACGATCTGCGGCGGCTGCTCGACGAGGACGGCATCGCGCTGGGGGAGTACGGCGAGCCGGGCGCGACCGTGCTGGCCCTGTCCGCGCTCACCGGGGACGGCGTCGGAGAACTGCGCGAACTGCTCGGCCAGTTCGTCGCGGGGCGGGAGGCGCCGGCCCGCCGTATCTCCGCCGACGTGGACGCCGCCGCGCGCCGGTTGCGGTCCGTCTACGTCACCGGGCGGCGCACGGGGCTGAGCGAGGAGGCGCGGGAGGAGTTCGCCGACCGGCTCGCCGACGCGGTGGGCGCCACGGCGGCGGGGGAGGCGGCCGAACGGGCCTGGCTGCGCAACGCCAACCGCGCGTGCGGCACGCCCTGGCTGCGGCTGTGGCGCTGGTACCACGACCGGCGCGAACCTCCCACCGGCCGGCTCCCGCTGCGCGCCCAGGCCGACGAGGAGGCCACGGCCCGCCAGCGTGTCGAACAGGCGGTGCGTACGGTGGCCGACCGGGCGTCCACCGGGCTGCCCGCGCCCTGGGCGCAGGCGGTGCGCGAGGCGGCGGTGCGCGGTGCGCAGGGGCTGCCGGAGGCGCTCGACGAGTTGGCCGCCCGTTCGGGACTGCCGCCGGGACGGCCGCCCCGGCCGGGCTGGTGGCCGATGGCCGTCCTGTCCCAGGCCGCCATGACGCTGCTGCAAGTGGTGGGCGGCCTGTGGCTGCTGGGACAGATCGCCGGCGTCATGTCCCCCAACCTGGGAGTGCCGGTGCTGCTGATGCTGTCCGGGGTCATCGGCGGCCCCCTCATCGAGTGGAGCTGCCGCATGGCGGCCCGCGGCCCGGCCAGACGGTACGGCCAGGAGGCGGAACGGCGGCTGCGGGAGACGGCCGCCGGGTGCGGCCGGGCACGGGTACTGGATCCGGTGGCGGCGGAGCTGCTGCGGTACCGGGAGGTACGGGAGCAGTACGGGCGGGTGACGGGGGCGGGGGTCTCGGTGGGCCGGTAGCGGGGGCGGGGGTCTCGGCGGGCCGGTGGGTTCACCCGTGCGGGTGGCGGAGTTTTCCACAGCCGAGGGGTGGTCCACAGGGCCCGGCGGACCCGGCCCGGCCCGGGCAGTCTGGCCGTGCGGCGATCGCGACGGACGCGATCGCCCCGGCCGTACGGGACAGCCCCGTCGGCAGGGAGGGGTTGGCAAGATGAACGAGACGATGGTCTGCGTGGTGGGCAACGTGGCGACCCGGCCGGTCTTCCGGGAGCTGGCGAACGGCCCGTCGGCACGGTTCCGGCTGGCGGTCACCTCCCGCTACTGGGACCGCGAGAAGAACACGTGGACGGACGGCCACACCAACTTCTTCACGGTGTGGGCCAACCGCCAGCTCGCCACCAACGTGTCGGGCTCGCTGGAGGTGGGGGAACCGGTCATCGTGCACGGCAGGCTGAAGGTACGGACCGACGTGCGCGAGGGACAGAGCTGGACCTCGGCGGACATCGACGCGGTGGCCATCGGCCACGACATGGCACGCGGGACATCGGCCTTCCGGCGGGTGACCAGGCCGGAGACGGCGGCCTCCGCGACGCGTCCCGAGCCCGACTGGGAGACACCGGCGGGCGCGTCCGAGGACCAGGACAGCGCACGGCGCCCGGAACCCGCGGCGGTGACATGACGGGCATGGGGGCGGTTGGCGGCTTATCGGCGGATGCATGCCGGTCGAACCGGGGTGGATTTGTCGATAAGCCCTGCTCACCGGTGGTGTGGCGATAACGATTCCGAGTCGGATCGGTGATCGGACGGCCTCACCGGGAGGCGCGGTGCGCCAGATCTTTAGGATGCCGAACGGGCCCTGTGGGGCCGCTGATTCTGCTGGTGGGACCGTGCCCCCACGCCAACCGGTCCCGCTCGAAGGGGAATTTGGTGCTTGCTTCGCTCACTGACCTGTCCGCGCACCGGCGAGGTGCGGTACGCCTGGCCGCCTCGGCGCTGATGTCCGCGCTCGCCGCCGCCACCACCGTGGTGACGGGCTCCGGCCAAGCCGCCGCTCAGGAGACGGCACGGGGACAGGGCGGCGCGACGGCGACCATGGACGGCCTGAAGACGTACGGCAGCGCCGTGATCCACGACGAGGCGGGAGACCAGGAGGTCTCGGCCGGCCTGTTCGAGATGTCCGTCGAGGGCGGCGGCATGCTGCAGACCTACTGCGTCGACCTCCTCAACCCGACGCAGAAGGACGCCAAGTACCAGGAGACGCCCTGGAGCGGTACCTCGCTGGGCACCAACAAGGACGCGGGCCGCGTCCGCTGGATCCTGCAGAACTCCTATCCGCAGGTCAACGACCTGACGGCGCTCGCGAAGAAGGCGGGCGTCCGGAGCGGTCTCACCGAGGAGGACGCGGCGGCCGGGACCCAGGTGGCCATCTGGCGGTACTCGGACCAGGCGGACGTGGAGGCCGTCGACCCCGAGGCCGAGCGGCTCGCGGACTACCTGGAGAAGAACGCCCGCGACGTGGCCGAACCCACGGCGTCCCTCACGGTCGACCCGCCCGCCGTCTCGGGCCGGCCCGGCGAGCTGCTCGGCCCGGTCACGGTGCACACCGACGCGGGCGGCGCGACGGTGACACCGCCCGCCGACGCCGCCACCACCGGCGTACGGATCGTGGACGGTGACGGCGCACCGGTCACCACCGTCACCGACGGCGCCGAGGTCTACTTCGACGTGCCCGACGACGCGGCGGCCGGTACGGCCGAGTTGACCGTGCACGCCTCGACCACCGTGCCGGTGGGCCGCGCCTTCGCCTCCGAGAGCCGCAGCCAGACCCAGATCCTGGCGGGCTCCAGCGAGTCGACGGTCACGGCGACGGCGACGGCGAACTGGGCGGAGCAAGGCGCCGTACCCGCACTGTCCGCGGTGGAGAACTGCACGGTGGACGGCCTGGACGTCACGACGGTCAACGAGGGCGACGGGGCGTTCACCTTCGAGCTGCTGGACAGCGAGTACACCATCGCCCCCGGCGAGACCCGCACGGTCACCGTCCCGCTCCGGGAGGACCAGCCCTACGACTTCACCATCACCGTGCCCGGCGGCCTGGAACACCGCTTCACCGGCGTCCTGGACTGCCAGAACCAGACCACCACGGCCGGCGACTCCACCCAGACCCTGACCGAGCCCAGCCCCGCCACGACGGACGTCGCCACCCCCGACGTCAACCTCGCCGACACCGGCGGCTCCGAGGTCACCCCCCTGATCGGCGGCATGGCCCTCGCCCTGGTGGCGATCGGCGGCGTGACCCTCTTCGTCATCCGCCGGAAGAACACGGACGCATGACAGCGCCGGACCGCCCGGCACGGCCCGCGGACTTCACCAACGTCCACGACTTCCTCCACGAGGTGCGGCGCCGCCCGGCCATGTGGGTGCCCGGCGGTTCCCTCCAGCACCTGCACTCCATGCTGACCGGCTACCGGACAGCACTGGAGACCCACGACATCACGGAACCCAGCCCCTTCTGGCCCTCCACCGGCACCGAAGCCCCGTTCACCACCTGGCTGCACACCCGCCTCGACCGGAACAGCTCCCTCACCTGGGCGACGGAGATCGAACGAGAGGCGGAGGCGACCGGGGTGCCCGCGATGGGCCTGTTCTTCACCTTCCTCGACGAGTACCTGGCCGCGGATCAGCCTGGCGCCGGATGAGATGAGACGGCTGGTGAAGCCGTCCAGGACGAGGACCCCCGCATGCCCGGCGGCGCCCACGGCGACCCACAGCGGCAGTAGGGCCTCCGGCGTCGCTCGCGAAAGGCCAGGTCACAGCCCCCGCCCGATACACGTTTCCGCCCAGGGCTAGCCGTGCGGCAAGATGGGGTGTATCTGCCCACTGCCTGATTAAGCTGCCGGACGGTTTCTCTTGGCTGAGTACATTTACACCATGCGCAAGGCGCGCAAAGCGCACGGCGACAAGGTGATCCTCGACGATGTCACCCTCAGCTTCCTGCCGGGGGCGAAGATCGGTGTCGTCGGCCCGAACGGGGCCGGTAAGTCGACCGTGCTGAAGATCATGGCGGGGTTGGAGCAGCCGTCGAACGGGGACGCGTTCCTGTCGCCGGGGTACACGGTCGGCATCCTGCTGCAGGAGCCGCCGCTCAACGAGGAGAAGACCGTCCTGGAGAACGTCCAGGAGGGTGTCGCCGAGGTCAAGGGCAAGCTGGACCGGTTCAACGAGATCGCCGAGCAGATGGCGACCGACTACTCGGACGCGCTGCTCGAGGAGATGGGCAAGCTCCAGGAGGAGCTGGACCACGCCAACGCGTGGGACCTCGACGCCCAGCTGGAGCAGGCCATGGACGCGCTCGGGTGCCCGCCCGGGGACTGGCCCGTGAGCAACCTCTCCGGTGGTGAGAAGCGACGCGTGGCGCTGTGCAAGCTGCTGCTGGAGGCGCCCGACCTGCTGCTGCTCGACGAGCCCACCAACCACCTCGACGCCGAGTCGGTCAACTGGCTGGAGCAGCACCTCGCCAAGTACGAGGGCACCGTCGTGGCCGTGACCCACGACCGGTACTTCCTGGACAACGTGGCCGGCTGGATCTGCGAGGTCGACCGCGGCCGGCTGCACGGCTACGAGGGCAACTACTCCAAGTACCTGGAGACCAAGGCCACCCGCCTCAAGGTCGAGGGCCAGAAGGACGCCAAGCGGCAGAAGCGCCTCAAGGACGAGCTGGAGTGGGTGCGCTCCAACGCCAAGGGGCGGCAGGCCAAGTCCAAGGCGCGTCTGGCGCGGTACGAGGAGATGGCCGCCGAGGCCGACAAGATGCGGAAGCTGGACTTCGAGGAGATCCAGATCCCGCCGGGCCCGCGGCTCGGCAACGTCGTCGTCGAGGTGAACAACCTCAGCAAGGCGTTCGGGGAGAAGGTTCTTATCGACGACCTCTCCTTCACTCTGCCGCGTAACGGGATCGTCGGGGTCATCGGGCCCAACGGTGCCGGTAAGACGACGCTGTTCAAGATGATCCAGGGGTTCGAGGAGCCGGACTCCGGCTCCATCAAGGTCGGCGAGACCGTCAAGATCTCCTACGTCGACCAGAGCCGCGAGAACATCGATCCGAAGAAGACGCTGTGGGCCGTCGTCAGCGACGAGCTGGACTACATCAACGTCGGGCAGGTCGAGATGCCGAGCCGGGCGTATGTGTCCGCCTTCGGCTTCAAGGGCCCTGACCAGCAGAAGCCGGCCGGCGTGCTCTCCGGTGGTGAGCGCAACCGGCTGAACCTCGCGCTCACCCTCAAGCAGGGCGGCAACCTGCTGCTCCTCGACGAGCCCACCAACGACCTGGACGTCGAGACGCTCAGCAGCCTGGAGAACGCGCTGCTGGAGTTCCCCGGGTGCGCCGTGGTCGTCTCCCACGACCGGTGGTTCCTGGACCGGGTCGCCACGCACATCCTCGCCTACGAGGGCGAGTCCAAGTGGTTCTGGTTCGAGGGCAACTTCGAGTCCTACGAGAAGAACAAGATCGAGCGGCTGGGTGCCGACGCCGCGCGTCCGCACCGCGCCACCTACAAGAAGCTGACCCGGGGCTGATCGATCTTGCGGCACATCTACCGCTGCCCGCTGCGCTGGGCGGACATGGACGCGTACGGTCACGTCAACAACGTGGTCTTCCTGCGCTACCTGGAGGAAGCCCGGATCGACTTCCTGTTCCGCCCGGACAAGGAGTTCAAGCAGGGGTCGGTGGTGGCCCGCCACGAGATCGACTACAAGCGCCAGCTCGTCCACCGGCACGCCCCCGTGGACATCGAGCTGTGGGTCACACAGATCCGGGCCGCGTCCTTCACCATCGCCTACGAGGTGAAGGACGGGGACCAGGTCTACGTCCGCGCTTCCACGGTCATAGTGCCGTTCGACTTCGAGGCGCAGCGGCCCCGCCGGATCACCGCCGAGGAACGCGAGTTCCTGGAGGAGTACCGGGACGACGAGAAGGAGGAGGCCGTCGCCGCATGACGGTGCTCCATCTGGCCGACGAGGGGGAGGCGGCGGACCTCGCCGCCTTCCTCTCCCGGCTGCTCCACTACGACCGCGGTGCCGCCGTGCGCCTCCAGGCGTCCGGCACCGCGCTCGCCGTCTTCGGCCGGCCGCCGTCCTTCGAGGTGCTCGCGATCCGCGCGGTGCGGCTGGCCAAGCCGTACGAGGACGGGCTCGACGACGCGCTGGACGTGACCGTCTCGGCCGGTGAGCTGCTGGAGGCGGTGGAGGACAAGGCCGCCACGGCCGCCGTGCCGCGTGCGGTGACCGGGCCGCCGTGGGCCGGGGTGCTGCCGCCGCGCGGGGGCTGGCGGGCCGAGCCGGGGCTGCCGGCCCTGGACGCCCTGCGGGCCCTCGTCGCCGCCGGGATCGCGGAGTTCCGGGCGCGGACCGGCGAACTCGGCGCGGAGCGGCGTACCCGGGCCGAGTTCGACCGGATCGGCGGGGACATCTGGTCCCGCACGGTCGCGGGCACCCGGCTGCCGGTCCGGGCCGTGCACGCCGCCCAGTCGCTGGGCTTCCTGCGGGGCGAGGGCGGCCTCGCGCTGGTCTCCTCGGGGGCGTGGCTGCGGCTGCGCACGCCCTACGGATCCGTCGCCGTCCGGCGGGCGGGCAGCGGCACCCTGGGGATCAGCCCGGCGCGTTGACCATCGACGCCGCCGCGTACGTCAGGTACTTCCACAGGGTCTGCTCGTGCTCCTCCGACAGGCCCAGCTCGTCCACGGCGTCCCGCATGTGCTTCAGCCAGGCGTCGTGCGCCGCGCGGTCCACGGTGAAGGGGGCGTGGCGCATCCGCAGCCGGGGGTGGCCCCGGTTGTCGCTGTACGTCGTCGGGCCGCCCCAGTACTGCATCAGGAACAGCGCCAGCCGCTCCTCGGCCGGGCCGAGGTCCTCCTCGGGGTACATCGGCCGCAGCAGCGGGTCGCCGGCCACCCCCTCGTAGAAGCGGTGGACCAGCCGGCGGAAGGTCTCCTCCCCGCCGACCTGCTCGTAGAAGGTCTGCTCCTGAAGCGTGCCGCGCCGAATCTCATTCACGTCCCCCATGGTCTCAGACGGCCGGAACCAGGACTCGGGTCCTACGACCTGCTGTGGAGAGACCTGCTGTGGAGAGACCTGCTGGGAAGAGACCTACTGTGGAGACATGGGCAGCGGCGGCATGGACGAGCTCGCCGCCTCGGCGCGGGCCGCGCTGGTGCGGGAGATCGAGCTGAGCGGCGCCTGGGCCGGCGACCCGGTGTGGCGGGCGGCCTTCGAGGCGGTACCGCGCCATCTCTTCGTGCCGTACTACTACGTCGGCGCCGTCGGCGGCTACGAGCGCCGCTGGGACGGGCACCCCGACCCGGCGGCGCGCGAGCGCTGGCTGCGCGGTGCCTACGTCGACACCCCGCTGGCCACCCGGCTGCGCGACGGCGAGCTGCTGTCCTCCAGCAGCCAGCCGTCGCTGATGGCGCTGATGCTGGCCGAGCTGCGGGTGGCGGACGGCGACCGGGTGCTGGAGATCGGCGCCGGGACCGGTTACAACGCCGCCCTGCTCTGCCACCGGCTCGGCGACGACAGTCTGGTCACCACCGTCGACCTGGACCCGGAGATCACCGAGTCCGCCCGCCGGCACCTGGACACCGCCGGGTACCACCCGGCCGTCGTCACCGGCGACGGGGCGCGCGGCGTGCCCGAGCGCGCTCCCTACGACCGGATCATCGCGACCTGCGCGCTGCCCGCCGTACCGCGGGCCTGGGTCGCGCAGTGCCGGCCCGGGGGGCGCATCCTGACGCCGCTGGCCACCGGGCTGGTGGCGCTCACCGTGCGGGACGCCGGGCACGCCGAGGGGCGGTTCCTGAGCACGCCCGCCTACTTCGTGCCGCTGCGCGGCGGCGAGCGGGCCGCGGAGCTGCCGGCGCCGGGCCTGAGCGGCATACCGCGCCGGGCCCGGGACGACGACCGGTTCCGCTTCCTGCTGGCGCTGACCCGGGGCGGCCTCGACCCGCAGGAGGCGTACGCGCTGTGGGAGCGGGAGGACGCACCGCCCCGGGAGCGCTACGGCGTCACCGTGGGCAGCGACAACTCCTGGGCGTGGCTGGACGATCCGGAGGGGCCGTACGTCTGGCCCCTCCCGGCCTGATCCGGGCCCCCGTCAGCCCCGGCGGATGGTGATCGTCGTCCAGGCGCCCACGTGCACCCGGTCGCCGTCCTGGAGCGGCACCGGCACGTACGGCTGGATGGGCTCCTCGCCGCCGTTGACCGTCGTGCCGTTGGTCGAGTTCTGGTCGACCACCGCCCAGCCGCCGTCCGGCTGCTGCACCAGGATCGCGTGCTGGTGCGAGACGCCCGGGTCCTCCGGCGGCACCGACAGGTCGATGTCGGGGGTGTCGCCGGTGGAGTGCCGGCGGCGGCCGATCGTCAGCTGGTTGCCGGTCAGCGGGCGCTGCTGCTCGGGCGAGTACGCGGGCAGGTTCAGGCCGGCGGCCTCGGGGCCGGAGCGCTGCATCATCGCCATGAAGTAGTCGCGGTCCGGGCCGATGGTCGCCGTCCAGGGGCCCTGTGACTGGGGCGGCTGGGGTGCCTGGGGCGGTTGCGGCTGTTGGGTCTGCTGCGGTTGTTGAGCCTGTTGCGGCTGCTGCGGGTAGCCGTAGCCGGGCGGCGGTGGGGGCGGGGCCTGGTGGCCGCCGGGCTGCGGGTAGCCGTAGCCGTTCTGGCCGCCGGGGCCACCAGGGCCTGCCTGGGTGCCCGGGCCGTTCTGGCCGCCGCCGGGTGGGGCGATGCGCCAGTCGTCGTCACCGCCGCCGAAGGACGGGCCGCCCTGCTGGGGCGGGCCGCTCGGCTGCTGCCGGTTGCTCTCCTGCGGGAACGCGGGAGCAGGCGGCGGGGGAGGGGGCGGGGCGGACGGCCCGGCCTGCTGCTGCCACGGGGCCGGGGGGCCGCCCGGGGTCGTGGCGCCGGGGCCGGTGCCGTGCGGGCCCGCGCCGGGCCGGCCCTGCGAGCCAGGGCCCTGGGGGCCGGGGCCGCCGGGGCCGTTCGGTCCGCCTGGGCCGTTGTTCGTACCGCCCGGTCCGCCGAAGTCGTTCGTGCCGCGAGGGCCGCCGGAAGCGTCAGGTCCGCCGGACCCGCTCGCACCGCCGGGGCCGCCCGGCCCTCCAGGCGCGCCGGGCGGCGGGCCCGGTGGGGGCGGGACCGGGCGGGACGGGTCGGAGCCGGGCGGGCTCTGCGGGATCGGCTCGGCGGGGCGGTTGATCTGCGACGGGCGGGAGCCGTGGTACTCCGGCGGACGCGCACCCGGATAGGAGTCGCCTCCGCCACCGTAGGACGGGGGCGGAGGGGGCGGGCCCGGCTGCTGCTGGAAGTGGGGCGGCGGGCCGGAGGAGGGGCGCGGGGCGGCCGGGGTGTACGAGGTGGCCGTGTTGGTGAGGAAGTTCCACCGGCACTCCTCGCAGAACGGAGCGCCGCCCTCCCGGGGCGTACGGCACTGCGGGCACAAATCGGGGCCGGCTCCGGGGCCGCCGGGCGCCGCCGGCGGGAATCCGTAGCCGCCCGCCGGCGGCGGCGGGGGAGGCGGCGGCACGGCACCGGCCATGCGGTGACCGCAGACCTCGCACCAGTCGTCGGAACCCGACTGGTGTCCGTTCGGGCAGGTCGGCATGTCGGCGCGTCCCCCTCTCCTCGCAGGTCCCGCTACAGCGGTACGTACGGCACTGTGTCTGTGCTTCTTCGGCACTTCTTCAGTGCTTCTTCGGTACTTCTTCGGTACTTCTTACTTCTTCACTTCTTTACACGAACAGTCTTTGTGGACCGGGTCTCGAGAGTCATCTCGTCGGCCTCCTCGACCTTCGCCTTCAGTCGCACAGTACCTGCCGCGGCGTCGACCACGTCCACCACCTTCGCAAGCAGTTTCGCAGTATCCGCGTTCCCGGAGGAGCCCGCGAGCTGAACCGCGCGGCCCAGTTTGGCCGTCGCTCCGTCTACATCTCCCGCTTTGCGCAGTTCCAACCCCTGTTGGATGGCCTGGGCCAGTTCCGCCTGCCCGGTGTAGTGGGCGACCTGGGGGTTGATCGAGGTGGAGGCGGTCAGGTCGTCCGTCCACACGGCCCGTACGAGACCCTGGGCGCCCAGGTCGCGGACGCCGCCGTCGGGCCGGGGGACGACCAGGGACACCCGGGCGGCCAGCATCTCCTGGCCCAGGCCGGCGGGGGAGACCTCCACGCAGACGTGGTAGTCGCGGGACTCGTCGCCCCAGGAACCCGTGGGATAGTCGCCCGCCCGCGCGGTCGCCTCGGTGCGCCGGCCGGTCAGGTCCTCGACGGCCGGGGCGACCTGCTTGACGAACTTCACCGTGGAACCGGCCGGGGTCCACAGCCGCAGGGCGACGTCCGCGACCTCCTTGCCCATGGCCGTCTCCATCATGCGCGTGAAGTCGGCGGCGAGACCGGCCGGGTCGGCGACGATGTCGGCGGTGCCGAGCAGCGCGGAGGAGACCGCTGTGAGTTCTTTCACTTCCCAGTCGGTGCCCACGCCCCGGGCGTCGCAGGTGAACCGCCCGGCGCAGGCGTCCAGCGTCGCCTTCAGGTCCTCGGGCGACTCGTGCTCGTTGCGTCCGTCGGTGAGCAGGATGCCGTGCCGGATGGCGACGTCCGCCGAGGACAGCAGCCGGTCGGCCAGTCGCAGCCAGGTGCCGATGGCGGTGCCGCCGCCCGCGCTGAGCTTGCGCAGGGCGAGCTTCGCCTGCTCCCGGGTGGTGGCGTCGGCGACCGCGAGGCGCCCGCCGCCCGGGTAGACCTCCTTGGCCACGTGCGTGCCGCCGATCACGCAGAAGTGCACGCCGTCGCGCAGGGTGTCGATCGCGGCGGACGTGGCGTCCCGGGCGTTGCGCATCTTGGTGGGCGGGTAGTCCATCGAACCCGAGCAGTCCACCATGACCGCCACGGCCGCGGACGGGCCCTGGCCGGGCGCGTACAGGTGGGGCGCCGCGACCGCGCCGCCGACGGTGCCGCCGCCGGTCGCGGTCACCGTGACGATCGCGTCGACCTCGCGTCCGCCCTCGGGCAGGTACTCGTTCTGGTACACGTCCACCGAGAAACGCGGTGCGTTCGACTTCGAGAAATTGGCCATGCCGGTTCGCATCCCCCTCGACAGCGCCCCCGCCGAGGGCGGGGACGTGACGGTGAGCGGACCGCCCCCTGCGGTCCGCGAGGCCCCCGTGCGCGTACTTTGTCCGGCCTCAGGCCGATCCTGCCCCCTGCGGCGGGGCGGGGAACGGCACCACTGCCACTGTTACGTTGTCGTGGCCCCCGCCGTCCAGGGCGTGGCCGACCAGAACCCGGGCGCTGTGCAGGGGGCGCGCGGCGGCGTCCGGCGGGACGACCTCGGCCATCTCCTGGGCCGACTCCGCGTAGTTCCACAGGCCGTCCGTGCAGACCACGACCACGCCGGGGCGGTCCGGCTTGAACGAGGCGGTGTGCGGCTCCAGTTCGTAGGCGTCCGCGCCGAGCCAGCCGGTGATCGCGTGGGCGCGTTCGTCGGCGTACGCCTCGGCCTCGCTCATCAGGCCCGCGGCGACCATCTGGGCGGCCCAGGAGTCGTCCTCGGTCAGCCGGGCGGCCGGCGCGGAACGGTCGGACGGCACCCAGTAGACGCGGCTGTCGCCGACCCAGCCGACGACCAGCAGTCCGGCGGTGACGACGGTGCCGACCAGGGTGCAGGCCGGGGCGTTCTGGTGCGGGGAGTGCTCCCGGGCGACGGCGGGGTCGCCGGCCAGGGAGTCGACCGCGTGCGCGGCGGCGACGATCGCGTCGTGCATCGCCTGCTGCGGGTGGGTGCCGCGCGGCAGGGCGGCGAGCAGCGTCTCGCTGGCCGCGCGGGACGCGGCG
>NZ_JAGGOO010000022.1 GCF_018614415.1 Streptomyces sp. ISL-12 | reverse complement strand
CGCGAGACATGGATCGCGTGCGACGAGCACGGGGAGCACCTGTCCCAGTTCCTCGGGGTGCGGGGGTTCCTGAAGGACGTGGTGCGCCTGGAGGAGTGGGAGAAGGGCGCCTAGTGCCTGTCGTTTGGATCACGCCGCAGACGCGGGGTCTGGCACGCGCATCTGCGGCGTTGTCGTCGGTTGTCGACTCCCCCACGCTCGGCTGCGCTCGCGCGGGAGGACCCCCATCGCGTTGCCGCCCTCCTCCGCCTTGCAGCCGCACGCACCAGACCCCGCTCACCGGCATGGACACGTCCCGCCGATGCCCTGGGTCCTGATCCGAACGACAGGCCCTACTCCTAGGCGGCGCCCGACTCCACCCGCTTCTTCAGTCCCGCCAGTGCGCGGTCGGTGATGACCTTCTCGGCCTTGCGCTTGATCATGCCGAGCATGGGGATCTTGACGTCGACGGTGAGCCGGTAGGTGACCTCGGTGCCCGTGCCCGCGGGCCGCAGCAGGTAGGAGCCGTCGAGGGAGCGCAGCATCTGGGACTTCACCAGCGTCCAGGAGACCTCGTCGTCACCGGCCCAGGTGTAGGCGAGGGTCTGGTCGTCCTTGATCGCCCCGGCGTCCATGACGAGCCGGACCTGCTCGGCGCGGCCCTGCCCGTCGGTGGCGAGCACCTCGGCCTCCTTCACCTCGCCGGTCCAGTCCGGATAGCGGGCGAAGTCGGCGATCACCGCCATGACGTCGGCCGGTGCCGCCTCGATCGTGATGCTCGAGCTGGTGTGTTCCGCCATCGCGGTGGGTCCTCCAGATGCGGGCCGGATGAGACATCGCGTACGCGAGTACGGATGTGCGTGCAGCGTGAAGGCTACCGCGCACCACGGGGGCGGCCGTCACCGCTGTCGGCCCGCACGGCTACCACTCCAGCACCCACGGCCGGCCGGTCGACGCGAAGTGCCCGACGTTCACGCACTCGGTCGCCCCGATCCGCGTCCGCGGCACCAGCGGCTGGTGGACGTGGCCGAACAGGGCGTAGCGGGGCCGGGTGCGGCGGATCGCGTCGAGCAGCGCCCGGCTGCCCCGCTCGAAGCGCCGCGCCACCGTGTCGTAGACCAGTTCCGGGACCTCCGGCGGGATGTGCGTGCACAGTACGTCGACCTCGCCGACCGCCTCGATCTTGGCGGCGTACTCCTCGTCGCTGATCTCGAAGGGGGTGCGCATCGGCGTGCGCAGGCCGCCGCCGACGAAGCCGAAGACCCGGCCGCCGATCTCGACGCGTTCGCCGTCCAGCACGGTGGTGCCGGGGCGGGCGTACTCCGGCCACAGCATCGGCATGTCGACATTGCCGTAGGTGGCGTACGTCGGAGTGGGGAACGCGGCGAACAGCTCGGCGTACTGCTTGCGCACCGCCTTCTCCATCACGGCGGCGCGGTCCTCCTCCACGCCCGCCCACAGCCGGGCGCCGAACTCCTTCGCCTCCGCGAACCGGCGGGCGGTGCGCAGCTCGACGATGCGGTCCGCGTTCTCCACGCCGAACAGGTCCGGGAAGATGCCGCGGGAGTGGTCGGCGTAGTCGAGGAAGAGGATCAGGTCACCGAGGCAGACCAGCGCGTCCGCCCCCTCACCGGCCCGGGCGAGGTCGCGGGCGTTGCCGTGCACGTCGCTGACCACGTGGACGCGCGTCTTCGTGTCCGGGGCGTTCCGGGCCGGTGTGGAAGTCATGGTGATCAAGAGTAGGAGCAGCAGGTCCCCTGTGAACAGTGGCGGCCGGACCTGCGGTTACTGGCTGGTCGGTCGGCGTGTCGACTACTGTGCGCCCAGAGAACAGCAGCTGTGTGACGCAGCGAACATCTCGCCGGGCCCCCCTGTCAAAGACGCCATACCGGCGGGTAACGTCCAGGCAGTCCAGTCGTGCTCAGAAACCCCGCATCCGTGTCCCTTGTCCCACGAGCACCCGCCCCAGCCATGGACCGCACCGTCGCATCACACAACGTCGTGGCGCCGGCGCCCTATGAGGAGCAGCAGTCTTGCGCGAGTTCAGCCTTCCCGCTTTGTACGAGGTCCCCGCGGACGGCAATCTGACCGACATCGTCCGCAGAAACGCCGCGCAGCACCCTGATGTCGCCGTCATCGCCCGCAAGGTGAGCGGAGCGAAATGGGGGTCCCCCCGGACGGAGTCTGGGGGAGGTACCTGGCAGGACGTGACCGCGCGGGACTTCCTCTCCGAGGTGCACGCCGCCGCGAAGGGGCTCATCGCCGCGGGCGTCGAGCCGGGCGACCGGGTCGCCCTGATGTCGCGGACCCGCTACGAGTGGACGCTGCTCGACTTCGCGATCTGGAGCGCGGGCGCGGTCACCGTGCCGGTGTACGAGACCAGTTCGCCGGAGCAGGTGCGGTGGATACTCGGCGACTCCGGCGCCACCGCGTGCGTCGTGGAGTCCGCCGCGCACGCCGAGGCCGTGGAGTCGGTGCGCGAGGGGCTGCCCGCCCTCAAGCACGTCTGGCAGATCGAGGCCGGGGCCGTGGAGGAGCTGCGCCGGCTCGGCCAGGGCGTCACGGACGAGACGGTCGAGGAGCGCGGCTCGGCCGCCAAGGCCGACGACCCGGCGACCATCGTCTACACCTCCGGCACCACCGGCCGCCCCAAGGGCTGTGTCCTCACCCACCGCTCCTTCTTCGCGGAGTGCGGCAACGTGGTGGAGCGGCTGCGTCCGCTGTTCCGCACCGGCGAGTGCAGCGTGCTCCTCTTCCTTCCGCTGGCGCACGTCTTCGGACGCCTGGTGCAGGTCGCCCCGATGCTCGCGCCGATCAGGCTGGGCTGCCTGCCGGACATCAAGAACCTCACCGACGAACTGGCGTCGTTCCGGCCCACGCTGATCCTCGGCGTGCCGCGCGTCTTCGAGAAGGTGTACAACTCCGCGCGGGCCAAGGCGCAGGCCGACGGCAAGGGCAAGATCTTCGACAAGGCCGCGGACACGGCGATCGCCTACAGCCGGGCGCTGGACAACACGTCGGGGCCGTCCTTCGGTCTGAGACTCAAGCACAAGATCTTCGACAAGCTGGTCTACAGCAAGCTGCGCGCCGTCCTCGGCGGGCGCGGGGAGTACGCCATCTCCGGCGGCGCCCCGCTCGGCGAACGGCTCGGCCACTTCTTCCGCGGCATCGGCTTCACCGTCCTGGAGGGCTACGGCCTGACCGAGTCCTGCGCGGCCACCGCGTTCAATCCCTGGGACCGGCAGAAGATCGGCACGGTGGGGCAGCCGCTGCCGGGCTCGGTGATCCGGATCGCGGACGACGGGGAGGTGCTGCTGCACGGGGAGCACCTGTTCAAGGAGTACTGGAACAACCCGGAGGCGACCGCCGAGGCGCTGGCCGACGGCTGGTTCCACACGGGCGACATCGGCACCCTCGACGAGGACGGGTATCTGCGGATCACCGGCCGCAAGAAGGAGATCCTGGTGACCGCGGGCGGCAAGAACGTCGCCCCGGCGGTGATCGAGGACCGCATCCGCGCGCACGCGCTGGTGGCGGAGTGCATGGTCGTCGGGGACGGCCGGCCGTTCGTGGGCGCGCTGGTCACGCTGGACGAGGAGTTCCTGGCCCGCTGGTGCGCGGACCACGGCAAGCCGGCCGGCGCGACGGCGGAGTCCCTGCGGGACGATCCCGAGCTGCTGGCGGAGATCCAGTCGGCGGTCGACGACGGGAACGCGGCGGTGTCCAAGGCGGAGTCCGTGCGCAAGTTCCGGGTGCTGCCTGCGCAGTTCACGGAGGAGTCGGGGCATCTGACTCCGTCGTTGAAGCTGAAGCGGGGTGTGGTCGCGCGGGATTACGCGGGGGAGATCGAGGCGATCTACGCGAAGTAGGGTGCCACTTGATCGCCGTTGGCGGATGCGGGTCATCCGCGGCTGGTCGCGCCCACGCGGCGGAGCCGCACATGTCACGGCTCCGCGCCCCTGGTCGGCTACAGCAGCGTTCTCAAGCGGTCCGCCAGCAGATCCCAGCGCCACCGCTCCTCCACCCACTGCCGGCCCCGCTCGCCCATCCTGCGGCGCAGCTCCGGGTCGGCGAGGAGGGTGGTGATCCGGTCGGCGGTCTGTTCGGCGGAGCCGCCCCGCACGACCCAGCCGGTCTCGCCGTCGAGTACCGCGTCCGGCGCCCCGCCGGAGTCCCCCGCCACGACCGGCAGCCCCGTCGCCGACGCCTCCAGGTAGACGATGCCGAGGCCCTCGACGTCCAGGCCGCCGCGCCGCGTCCGGCAGGGCATCGCGAAGACGTCGCCGGCGCCGTAGTGGGCGGGCAGCTCGGACCAGGGGACGGAGCCGGTGAAGCGGACCGAGGCGGCGACGCCGGTCTCGGCGGCGAGGCGGCGCAGGTCCTTCTCGTACGGTCCGCCGCCGACGATCAGCAGCACGGCGTCGGGCTCGGCGGCCAGGACGCGGGGCAGCGCCCGGATCAGGGTGTCCTGGCCCTTGCGCGGTACGAGGCGGGAGACGCAGACGACGACGGGCCGGTCGGCCAGCCCGAGCCGGGCGCGGACCTCGTCGCCGCCGGAGCCGGGGTGGAAGGTCTTCTCGTCGACGCCCGGCGGCAGCTGGACCATCCGCGCGGCGGCGGCCGGGGTCAGCGCGTCCGCGATCCGGGAGCGCGTGTACTCCCCCAGGTACGTGATCGTGTCCGTCGACTCCCCGATCCGGCGCAGCAGCTGCCGGGCCGCGGGCAGCTGGGCCCAGCCGGCCTCGTGCCCGTGGGTGGTGGCGACGATCCGCTCGGCGCCGGCCCCGCGCAGCGCCGGCGCCATCAGCCCGAGCGGTGCCGCCGCTCCGAACCACACGGAGGTGCAGCCGTGCTCCCGCAGCAGCCCGACCGCCCGCCGGGTCGCCCCCGGTGTCGGCAGCAGCATCGTCGTACGGTCCCGTACGACGGTGAAGGGCTGCTCGGCGTCGAAGGCGGCGGTGGCCGCCACGCCCTCGCGGGTGCGCTTCCAGGTGGAGGCGTAGACGACGAGGCGGTCGGGGTCCAGGCGCAGGGCCATGTTGTGCAGGAAGGCCTGGATGCCGCCGGGGCGGGGCGGGAAGTCGTTCGTCACGATCAAGGTCTTGTACATCGCCCGAGACCTTATCGAAGCCCCCGTTCACAGCAGCCTCCGGCCGTGCGTGTGGCAGACACACAGAAGTTCGGGACATCATGAAATCGTCGGACGGCACCGAACGGGCGGGCAGGGAACACGTGGAGACGACGAGCGCCGGGCGGTCCCTGGCATGGCTTCCGGTGGCCTGGTGCGCGACCCGGCTGGTGCTGCTGCTGTGGGTGCTGAAGGTGTGGGTCTTCCCCGGCCCGGACGTCACCAGCGATGTGTCGGTGATCTACCAGGGCTGGTACGAGGTGCTGCGCAGCGGAACGTTTCCGCTGAACGACGTCACCTGGCAGTACCCGCCCGCGGCGGCCACGGCGATCCTCTCCCCCGGGCTGCTGCCCTTCTTCGACTACGCGACGGCCTTCTTCGTCCTGGTCTGCGTGGCGGACCTGGTGGTGCTGGGTGTGCTGCTGCGGGTGGGCCTGCGGCCGGGCGGGACGCCGCGCGGGGCCTGGATGTGGGTGGCCGGCGTGCCGCTGCTCGGGCCGACGGTGTACGCCCGCTACGACCTGATGGTCACCGCGGTCGCCGTGGCCGCGCTGGCCGCCGCCGCCCGGCATCCCCGGGTGGCGGGGGCGCTGGCGGCGCTGGGCGCGCTGCTGAAGGTGTGGCCGGCGCTGCTGCTGCTCGGCATCCGGCGGCGCTCGGCCTGGGCCGCCGCGGTGGTCGCCGGGGTGGTGCTGGCGGGGGCGTTCGCGCTGTCCATGCCCGGGGCGTTCGCCTTCCTGACGTTCCAGCGCGACCGGGGCACCGAGGTGGAGTCCCTGGGCGCGCTGGTCTTCCACGTCGCCCGGAACTTCGGCTGGGACGGGCAGGTGCTGCTCAACTACGGCTCGGTGGAGTTCCTCGGCCCGTACGTGGACTGGGTGAGCACGGGGGCGCTGACGCTGACCGGGATGGCGTTCGGCTGGCTGCTGCTGTGGCGGCTGCGGGCCACGCGGTTCGAGGCGCACACGGCGGCGGACGCGGCGTTCACGGCGGTGCTGATGTTCACGGTGACCAGCCGGGTGATCAGTCCGCAGTACATGGTGTGGCTGATCGGGCTCGGGGCGGTGTGCCTGTGCTTCCGGGCCTCGCGGATGGGGCTGCCGGCCGCGCTGGTGCTGGCGGCGAGCGCGGTCACGGTGCTGGAGTTCCCGCTGTGGTTCGCGCACGTGGTCGCCAGTGACACGCTGGGCGTCACCCTGATGTTCGTCCGCAACGGCCTGCTGGTGGCGGCGGCGGTCGCCGCGGCCCGGGTGCTGTGGCGCGGGACGGTGCCGCGTCCGGAGCCGGCACCGCTGCCCGAGCGGCCGTCCGCGCGGGCGAGCGGGACACCGGTCTCCTCCTGACTGCCCCCCGCCCGTCCGCGGTCCGGCCCCACCCGAACCCACCCGCGGGTACGCCCGCCCCTTCGCCTCACCCGAACTCCTCCCGCAGATACTCCCCCCACCGCGGCGTGAACTCCTCCGGCGTCGTCCCGAGCACCCGGCGCATCGCGTCCTCCACCGCCCCGTCACGTTCCGGGTGCGCGCCCACGGCGCGGTAGAACGCGCCGAGCCGGGCCTCGCCCCACTCCTCGGCGATCAGGCGGCAGGCCATCCAGCCGCCCTCGTACGCCCGGGCCAGTTCGGTCGCGTCGTCGGTGAAGCCGAAGTCGTCGTCGGCCGGGAGGGCGTCGGGCACCCGGCCGTCGGCGACGGCGCGGGCCAGTTCCGGGGCGGCCTCGGCGGGGGTGCGGCCGGTGCCGCGGTAGCCGGCCCAGTCGGCGTACCCCTCGGACAGCCACAGGGGCGTCGCGGCGGTGGTGTGGGCGCGGGTGGCGACGTGGGTGGTCTCGTGGGTGAGCACGACCTGCTTGCCGAGCGAGCCGAGCAGGCCGTACGCGTCCGGGTTGACGACGATCCGGTCGGCGGGGGCGTCGGACCGGCCGCCGGTCTCGCCGGTGGTGACCGCGGCGATGCCCCGGTAGGAGGAGGCGGGCGAGCCGAGCAGTCCCGCCATGTCCTCCAGGGAGCGGGGCACGATGACGACGACCCGCTGCGCCCAGTCACCGTCCCAGGCCTCCGACACGGCCGGCACCGCGCGGTCGGCGAGCGCCGCGTACCCGCGCAGCGCCCCGTCGGACTGTCCGACCCCCAGGACGAGGCTGTGCGCGCCGCGTACGACGTGGACCGTGCCCTGGTCCCAGGGCTGCCGGCCGGACTTCTTCGCGGGCCGGTCGGAGGTGACCCGCCAGGTGCCGTCCGCGCGTTCCAGGCGGACGGTGCGGCCGGCACCGACCGCTCCGGCGTCGTACCCGGCGAGGCGGTAGCGCAGTTCGACGGCGGCGGTGGCGGTGGCGCCGGCGCGGGTCACCTCGCCGACCCGGTAGGACCAGTCGGCCAGCGGGACCGCGCCGACCCGGTCGAACCCGGCCCGGGTGCCGGTCGCCGCGTAGGCGGCCCGGTCCCGGTCGAGGAGGGCCCCCGCCCGCCGGTCCAGCACGGCCTGCACCTCGGTGCGGACGGAGTCGGCGGCGGACCGGCCGCCACAAGCCACCAGGGAGACCAGCAGCAGGCACAGCAGCACCACCGAGGACCTCGACACCCGCCTGCGACCAGCCACCTTCCCGAGGGTACGGGGAGGCGGGCCGGGACGGTCAGGGCCGGGTGACCGAGGAGACGGGCATCATGCCGACGGGGTCGTAGCGCACGGGGGCGCCGGGGTAGGGCGCGTGGATCACCTGGCCGTTGCCCGCGTACATCCCGATGTGGCTGGCGTCGTCGCGGTAGGCGACCAGGTCGCCGGGGCGTGCCTGGTCCAGCGGGACCCGCTGCCCGGCACCGGCCTGCGCCTGCGAGGTGCGCGGCAGGGCGACCCCGGCCTGCGCGTACGACCACTGGGTCAGGCCCGAGCAGTCGAAGCCGGAGGGGCCGTTGGCGCCCCAGACGTAGGGCTTGCCGAGGGCGGACTGGGCCGCGGCGAGGGCGGCTGCCGCGCGGCCCGAGGCGGCGGCGGTGCCGGACAGGTCGGGCAGGTCGGCGCGGCCGGAGCGGGAGGCCCGGTCGGCCTCGCGTTCGGACTCGGAGAGGGAGTTGAGCAGCCGCCGGGCCTCGGCGAGCTTGCGTTCCACGGTCTTCTTGTGGGCGGCGACCGTGCGCAGGCTCTTGTTCAGCCGCTCCAGGGTCCGGCCGGCCTCGGCGCGGTCCTGGGCGAGGTGGCGCAGGGCGTGCTGCAGCCGCCGCAGCTCGCCCGCCTGGTGGGCGCCGATCCGGTCGAGGGCCGCGGCCTTGTCGAGGTAGTCGTCCGGGTCGGCGGAGAGCAGCAGCGCGACGGACGGGTCCAGACCGCCGGAACGGTACTGGGCGCCGGCCAGCGAACCGAGCGCGTCCCGCATGGTGTTGATGCGCCCCTGCTGCCGGGCGATCCGGTCCTGGACGGCACTGACCTGCTCCCGCAGGGTGTCGGTGCGCTCGGCGGCCTCGTTGTAGGCCTCGGTCGCCTGCTCGGCCTCCGTGTGCAGGCGGTCCACCTCGGCACGGGTGTCGTCGTGCGGTGCGGCGGTGGCCGGTACGGCGGCGCCCAGGACGGCTGCGGCGGCGGACAGGAAGCCGGCCACGGCGGTGGCGCCCCGGTCGGACCCGGTTGGTGCAAGGCGGCGATGGGACCCCACGGGAAGCCGCACTCCTTCCGCTGGCGGACGGGAAACGCGGCAGACAGTAGCCCCGCCGTGAGGCCACGGCCAACGGCCTCGGCGTCCGCACAGCCCGGCGCCCCGCCGCTGACGCAGGTCAGCGGCGGGGCGCCGGGCCACAGAAGGGTTTCGAGATTCGCTCGTTCGGGCGGCATGTCGGGTTGATCCGGACGGCCCTCGGCGCAACACCGGGGCCGGACGCGGGGTCAGACGCGGACGCCCCACATGAAGGGGCCGCCGATGGTGCTCATCGACTCGTACCGGACGACGGTGCCGGTGCGCGGGGCGTGCAGCACCTGGCCGTTGCCGGCGTAGAGGCCGACGTGGTGCAGGTCGTTGAAGAAGAAGACCAGGTCGCCGACCTGGAGGTCGCTCTGGCTGGTGATGCGCGTGCCGATCTGCGACTGGGCCTCGGAGGTGCGCGGTATGGAGACACCGGCCTGGGCGTAGGCCCAGGAGGTCAGGCCCGAGCAGTCGTACGAGGACGGGCCGGTGGCGCCGTAGACGTACGGGCTGCCTATCTTGCTCTGGGCCGCGGAGAAGGCGGCGCCGGCGCGGCCGGAGGCGGAGGCCGTGGAGCCGGAGAGGACCTCGCGCTCGCTGCTGCGGGTGGCGCGCTGCTCCTCGGCGTCCAGCTCGGCCTTCTCGGCGGCGGTGAGGCTGTTGAGCAGCTTCTGCGCGGCGGAGAGCTTGCCCTGGACCTCCTTCTTCTTGTTGCTCAGCTCGGTGCGGGTGGCGGAGAGGTCCTTGAGCTTCTCGGTGGCCTCCTCGCGCTGCTGGGCGAGGTCGCGCTGCTTGTCCTGGATCTCCTTGAGCGCGTCGACCTGCTGGGCGCTCAGCTGGTCGAGGGTGGACGCCTTGTCGAGGTAGTCGTCCGGGTCCGCGGAGAGGAACAGCTGCACGGAGGGGTCGATGCCGCCCGAGCGGTACTGGGCGCTGGCCATCGAACCGAGGCCGTCGCGCAGCTCGTTGAGCTCCTCCTGGCCGCGGGCGACGTTGTCCTGGAGGGTGGAGATCTCCTTCTGGAGCTTCTCCTGCTTCTCGGTGGCCCCGTTGAGCTTCTCGGTGGCCTGCTCCGCCTCGTCGTAGAGCTTGTCGACCTTGGACTTGACCTCGTCCTTGCTCTGCTTCTCGCTGGGAGCGGCGTTGGCTGCCTGCGAGCTGAGCACAACGGCGGCGGCGGCCGCGGTGGTGAGCACGGTGACGCGCGCGCGGCTGGGCTGCTTGGGTCGACGGTGGGACGCCACGGGAGGCGAACTCCTTCGTGTGAGTGATCACCCGTTCTAGGGTTCGAAGCCAGACCCTAGTGACCCAGTCGTGATCAGTTCAAATCCTTCTCAGGAAAAACCCGCTCACCGACAGCATCTTTTACCTCAATATCACCAGCAGTGACGCATGATTGACACTACGTCAAGCAACGGGTCAGGAAAGCCGCTTCAGCAGCATCGCCGAGGCCACCGGGCGGGCTCCCGCGCGGGCCACCCCGTCGGCGACCTCCCGGTCGGTGGAGGCGACGATGACCGGCCGGCCCGGTGGCTCGGCCCGCACCAGCTGGCGGATCAGCTCGTCGGCGGTGACGCCGGGCTTCGAGAACAGCACCCGGACCCCGCGCGGCGGCGCCAGCAGCACCGGGGCGGCCAGCTCGGCCCCGTCGAAGACGCAGGTCACCTCGGCGCCGGTCTGCGCGGCGAGCTGCGAGAGCTGGCCGAGCAGCCGCAGCCGCTGCTTCTCCAGGGGCATCTGCGGATAGCCGGTCTTGGTGACGTTGTAGCCGTCGACGACCAGATGGGCCTGGGGCAGCGCGAGCAACTGGTCCAGTACGGCCGGGTCGTGCTCGGACAGCGCGCGGGCCGCGATGTCCTTCGGCGTCATCCGGCCGGGCTCCACGGCGTCCACGGTCTCGGCGGGGCGTACGGAGACCGGCGGCAGCGCCAGTTCCCGGCGCAGCCCCTGAGTGGCGTCCAGCAGGGTGTCCAGGAGCAGCCGTACCCGCATGTCCTCGACGCTGCGGCCCTCCCGGGCGGCCTTGCGGGTGGCCTCCAGGGCCGCTTCCGCCTCGCCGAGACGGGCCTTGAGCCGCCGCGTCTCGCTCTCGGCGGCGGACACCTGGGTCTGCGCCTCGGTGCGTACGGCGTCCAGCTCGCCGCGCATCTTGCGCACCGCCGCCTCGCCGCGCTTGACGTCGCTTAGCGCGCCGCGCAGCTTGCGGTGGAGCGACTCCGCCTCCTTCTTGGCGGCGTCCAGCTCCGTGCGCAGCCGTTCGGTCTCGCCCCTGCCGTGCTCCCGGGCGCGCTCCAGCTCCGCGCGCAGCCGCTCCAGCTCGGCGCGGGTCTCCTCGTCGGCGCGCTCGGCGTCGGCCCGCTGGGCCTCCTCGCCGGCGGCGGCCACGAGCTTCACCCAGCCGGCCGGGCGCAGTACGTAGGCCGCGGCCGCCACGTCGAGCGGGTCCGCGGCCGGGGGCGGGGAACCGGAGGCGAGGGCGTCGGCCAGTTCCGGCTGCGACTCCCTGAGCTTCTCGCCGATGCGCTGGCGGAAGAGCGTGTCCGTCTCCAGCGCGGCGGCCATCGCGTTGCCCGCGAACTTGGCCCGCCGGTTCGGCGTGAAGCGCGCGTACTGCCGCAGCTGCGCGGGCAGTTCCGCGAGGGTCAGCCCGCCGAAGCCGTCCGCGGCCAGCTGTACGACCCTGCGGCGCACCCCGTCGGGCAGCGGACGGTCGAGCACCTCAGCGGCGCCGTCGCCCGGCTCCCCGCCCTGTGTCTCCGCCATCCGTCACCCCAATGCCTGTGCGGGGTGCCCGCTCCGTCAGGAGCCGGCACCCGGCCTGTCCACGAGTTCCACCTGGTCCACGGCGTTGCACCAGCGGCACCGCACCGACTCGATGGTCTCACTGAGCACCTCGCGCTCCTCGACCGTCGGCTCGCCGGCCAGATCGAGGTGGACGTACTCCACGACCTTCGAGGCGCGGGTCACGTCGAAGCGGGTGAGGTTGCCGCAGAGGGTGCAGCGCCACCGCGTCGTGCCGGTCGGCTGGGGAACCGTCATCGTGGCTGTTCGCTCTCTTCCAGTGTCGCCCGACGCACCGGCCTCCCCGGTACGTGTGGCTCGTAACCCTACGGCCTGGCGGGTACCGGCCGCCCGCCTGTCCACGGCGGCGAGGCGTTCCGTGGGCTTGCGTCCGGTTACGTCATGCTCTGTACCCATGATCCGCAACTGGAGCTCGGTGGCCGGCCGGGCGCTGCGCGCGGTGCGGACGGCCGGATTCCGCCGTCCGGCCCGGGGCGCGGCGCCGGTGACGCACGGCCTGATCGTCCTGTGCTGTCTGCTGTTCCTGGTCAGCCCCGCGGCGGGCCTCGACCCGCGGTACGACGGCTCCGGCGAGGAACTGCTCGCCGCGCAGCGCGTCTACTTCCAGCGCTGGGGCGTGATCCCCGCGGAGCTGTTCGACGGGGCGCCGCGGGCGCTGCTGACCCCGGTCACGGCGCTGTTCGTGCACGGCGACTGGGTGCACCTGTTCGGCAACATGCTCTTCCTCTATGTCTTCGGCGTGATGACCGAGGAGCGGATGGGCCACGTCCGGTTCCTGCTGTTCCACCTCGGCTGCGGATACCTGGCCCTGCTGGGGTACGCGATCGCCAACGACGACTCCCGGCAGCCCCTGGTCGGTGCCTCCGGCGCGATCTCGGCGGTCCTCGGCGCATTCCTGTACCTGTTCCCCCGGGCGCGGGTGACCAGTCTCCTGCCGTTCCTGTTGTTCATGCCGCTGCGTTTCCCGGCCTGGGTGGTGCTGCCGTTCTGGGCGGTGCTGCAGTGGCTGTCGGCGTGGCGGGCCGGGGACGGGCCGGGGGTGGCGTACCTGGCGCACCTGGTCGGCTTCGGCCTCGGCTTCTTCTGCGCCTGGGTGCGTTTCGGGCGGCGGGCTAGAGTGAAGGCCGCCCCAGCGCCCGCCCCCGAGGGAGAGAACCTGCCGTGATCACCGCGATCGTCCTCATCAAGACCAGCGTGGACCGGATCCCCGAGATCGCGGAACGGATCGCCGCGCTGGAGAGCGTCAGCGAGGTCTTCTCCGTCACCGGCACCTACGACCTGATCGCCATGGTGCGGGTGCGCGAGCACGAGGAGCTGGCGGAGGTCATCCCCGGGCGGATCAGCAAGATCCCGGGCGTGGAGGGCACGGACACCCATGTGGCGTTCCGCACGTACTCGCAGCACGACCTGGAGGCGGCGTTCTCCATCGGGCTGGAGAGCTGACCCCGTCCCGCGCGCGGATGAAGGGTTCTTCATCCGCGGCTCATCCGGGCCGCCGGGTGCCGGGCGCAGGATCGGGCGCATGGTCTTCTCCCGCCGGATGGCCGCGCTCGCGGCCGTCGTACTGATCCCCCTGGGCATCGCCGCGACCAGCTTCGCGCTCACCGACAGCCCCGGGGAGCCCGAGGTGCCGGCCAAGGTGGAGCTGGAGAGCGGCTCCCCGACGCCCACGTCCACGCCCGCCTCGGTGTCCCCGTCCGCCTCCGCATCCGCCTCCGTGTCCCCGGACGAGGTCGTGTCCCGGCCCCCGGTGACCGACAGCCCCCCGGACGACGACGATGACGACGAGCCCGGCCGGACCTCCGACGACGGATACGGGGACGACGGGGACGACGACGGCGCCGGTGACGACGGCTGACCGGGAACGCCGGCGGATCTCCGCCCGGGTCCGCATCCTGCTCTGGCTGCTGCTGGTGATGGCGGTGGCGCTCGCCTCGGTGGCCGCGACCACCCGGTCGATCCTGCTGCGCGACACCGACCAGCGGATCAACAACCTGCTGGCGCAGGAGGCCGGGGAGTTCGCCAACTTCGAGGAGCAGGGGTTCGATCCGGAGACCGGCCGCCGGTTCACCGAACCGGACCGGCTGCTGCGGGTCTTCCTGCAGCGCCAGTACGCCGACCTCGACGAGGAACTCATCGGCCTGGTCGGCGCCCCGGGCACCGCCCCCACCCAGCTCATCCAGCAGCGTGACATCCCGGTCGCCCTGCCCCTGCACAAGGACGCCGACGCCCGGCGCCGCGTCTTCGACTCCCCGCACCCCACCGGCACCCTGCACCGCCCCGAGGGTGAGATCCGCTGGGCCAAGGTCAACGTCGCCCGGTACGGCGGCGAGACGGCCGCCGCGTTCGTGGTCGCCTTCCACCCCGGCCGGGAGCAGGCCCGCGCCGACCAGGTGTTCCGCGTCCTGCTCGCCATCTCCGGGGTGGCCCTGCTGATGACCACCGGCATCGCCTGGGTGGTCGCCGGCCGCATCCTCAAACCCGTACGCCTGGTGCGCGCCACCGCCGCCCAGCTCACCGAGCAGGACCTGACCCGCCGTATCCCGGTGCACGGCAACGACGACGTGGCGGCGCTGGCCGAGACGTTCAACGCGATGCTGGACCGGCTGGAGCGGGCCTTCGCCGCGCAGCGCGAGTTCGTCGACGACGCCGGGCACGAGCTGCGCACCCCGATCACCATCGTCCGCGGCCATCTGGAGCTGATGGGCGACGACCCGGCCGAACGCGAGGAGACCGTCCGCCTGGTCACCGACGAACTCGACCGGATGAGCCGGATCGTCGAGGACCTGCTGCTGCTCGCCAAGGCCGAACGCCCCGACTTCGTCCGCCCCGGGCCGGTCCAGCTCGCCGAACTCACCGCCGACGTCTACGTCAAGGCCCGCGCCCTCGGGGACCGCGACTGGGTCCTCGCCGAAGTCGCCGACGGGGAAGCCCTGCTGGACGCCCAGCGGATCACCCAGGCCATGGTGCAGCTCGCGCAGAACGCCGTCCAGCACACCGTGCCCGGCCAGCGGGTCGGCATAGGTTCCCGCCTCCGGCAGGGACACGTGGAGCTGTACGTCGCGGACTCCGGCACCGGCGTCCAGCCGCAGGACGCCGGCGTCATCTTCGAACGGTTCCGGCGCGGCACCGCCCGGCGCGGCGCGCGCGGCTCGGGCGCCGGGCTCGGTCTGTCGATCGTCAAGGCGATCGCGGAGGGCCACGGCGGCCGGGTCCGGCTGCACGACACCGACGGCGGCGGCGCCACCTTCACCCTCACCCTGGGGAATCCGGGAACTCCGGGACATCCGGGCACCCTGGCGACTCCGGGAACTCTGGAAGAGGCACACCCTTGAACCGCATCCTCATCGTCGAGGACGAGGAACGCATCGCCTCCTTCGTCCAGAAGGGCCTGCGCGCCAACGGCTTCACCACCACGGTGGCCGCCGACGGCGAGGCCGGCTACGAGTACGCCCTCACCGGCGGCTTCGACCTGGTCGTGCTGGACATCGGGCTGCCCGGCCGGGACGGCTTCACCGTCCTGCGCGCCCTGCGCGAGGCCCGGGTGACCACCCCGGTGATCGTGCTGACCGCGCGGGACTCGGTACGGGACACGGTGGCCGGCCTGGAGGGCGGCGCCGACGACTGGATGACCAAGCCGTTCCGCTTCGAGGAACTCCTCGCCCGGATCCGGCTCCGGCTGCGTACGGCGGCCCGCGCCCCGGAGGTGACGGTGCTCAGGTCCGGCACGCTCACCCTGGACCTGCGCACCCGCCGGGCCCGCGCCGGGGAGCGGACGGTCGACCTGACGGCCCGTGAGTTCGTGCTCCTGGAGCTGTTCCTGAGACATCCGGGGCAGGTACTGTCCCGGGAACAGATCCTCTCCCACGTGTGGGGCTACGACTTCGACCCCGGCTCCAACATCGTGGACGTCTACGTACGGGCGCTGCGCAAGAAGCTCGGGGCGCAGGCGGTGGAGACGGTGCGCGGGATGGGGTACCGGCTGCCCTCCTGGTGACGGCCGGTGAAGTTTCCTTCATGTGCGGCTCATCGACGGCTCACCGCCCGGGTGAACCCTCGATGACGTGACCCCGAACCTCCGGCTGACCGCGACGCTGTGCGTGGCGCTGTCCCTGTGCGCACCGCTGGCGATACCCGGCGTCTTCCCCGCCCTGGGCGGCGACGCCCGCCTCACCCTCGCCGTGTTCGCGCTGGCCGCCTGCGCCTGGATCGGCACCCCGGTCGACGACACGTACATCGCCCTGGGGGCCGGGCTCGCCCTGACCGCCACCGGGGTGATCAGCAGCGACACCCTGTTCGGCACCCTCGGTGACCCGACCGTGTGGCTGCTGATCTGCGCCTTCGTGCTGGCGGCGGCGGTGACCCGGACCGGGCTCGCGGGACGGGCGGCGGCGTTCCTGGTCGGCGGGGCGCGCACGGTGCGGCAGTTGGTCCACCTGACCACGGCCGCGCTGGTCGTCACGGCGTTCGCGGTGCCGGCGACCTCGGGCCGGGCGGCGCTGGCGCTCCCGGTGTTCCTCGCCCTCGCCAAGGCGCTGGCCGACCGGAGACGGCTGGTCGTGATGCTGGCGCTGCTGTTCCCGACCGTGATCCTTCTGTCGGCGGTGGCGACCCTGATCGGCGCGGGCGCGCATCTGATCACCGTGTCGGTGCTGTGGGAGACGACCGGGGACCGGATCGGCTTCACCGAGTGGCTGCTGCTGGGCCTCCCGCTGGCGGTGGTCTCCTCCCACCTGGCCGCCGAGGCCGTCCTGCTGACGACCACCCGGCGGGCGGACCGCGCGGGCCCGGTACGGATCACCCCCGAGGAGATCCAGCGGCACACGGAGTCGCCGGTCACCGGGGAGTGGACGCAGGCGGAGCGGCGCTGCGCCCTGCTGCTGGCCACGGTGGTGGCCCTGTGGTGCAGCGAGCCCCTGCACCGGGTGCCGCCCGCCGTCGTCGCCCTGATCGGCGCGGTCGTCGCCGCCTCCCCCGCCCTGGGCACCGTACGTCTGAAGGACGCGCTGAAGACGGTGCCCTGGTCGCTGCTGCTGTTCATGGCGGCGACCATGGCGATGGGCGTGGCGCTGGCCGACTCCGGCGCGGCGAAGTGGCTGGTGTCCGGGCTGCCCTCGGACACCGGGCCGGCCGTCTTCCTCGCCGTCGTGGTCGTGGTGAGCACCGCCGCCCACCTGCTCCTCCAGTCCCGTTCCGCCCGCTCCTCGGTGCTGGTCCCGCTGGTGATCGCGGCGGCCGTCTCGGCGGGCGTCAACCCGGTGGCCGCCGCCCTCGCCTCCACCGCCGCGGCCGGTTTCTGCCACACCCTGCCGGCCTCCGCGAAACCGGTCGCCCTCTTCGCGGACGTCCCCGGCGTCCCCACCTACACCCCGCGCGACCTGCTGCGGCTGTCCGCCGTGCTGGCTCCGCTGACCGCCGCCCTCGTCCTGCTCTTCGCCGCCGCGGTGTGGCCGCTGCTCGGCGTACCCGTGACCCGCTAAGGAGCCCGCCATGCTGAACCGAGTCGTCGTCGCCCCCAGCGGTTTCAAGGAGTCGCTGTCCGCCCAGGCAGCCGCCGACGCCATCGCGGCCGGGGTGCGCCGGGTGCTGCCCCGCGCGGAGATCGACCGGGTGCCGCTGGTGGACGGGGGCGAGGGCACGGCCGTGGCGCTGGCCGCCGGGACCGGTGGACGGCTGGTGGCGCTGGCCGCGACCGGCCCGCTCGGCGAGCGGATCGGCACCCACTTCGCGCTGCTGGGCACGCGGGACACGGCGGTGGTGGAGATGGCCGCGGTCGCCGGTCTCTCCCTGGTCCCGCGCACCCTGCGCGACCCCGGCGCCACCACCACGTACGGCGTCGGCGAGCTGATCCGCGCCGCGCTGGACACCGGGGTGCGGCGCGTCCTGGTCGGCTGCGGCGACTCGGGCACCTCCGACGGGGGCGCGGGCGCCCTCCAGGCCCTCGGCGCCCGCCTGCTGGACGCGGACGGCTTCGAACTGCCGCCCGGCGGACGGGAACTGACCCGGCTGGCCCGCGTCGACCCGACCGGCCTCGACCCCCGCCTGAAGGACACCGAACTCCTCGTCGCCTGCAACCCGTTCAACGTGCTGTGCGGCGAACGCGGCGTGGCCCGCGTCTTCGGCCCGCAGAAGGGCGCGACCCCGGCCCAGGTCGAGCACCTCTCGGCCGGACTGGAGAACTGGGCCTACGTCCTCACCCGCGACCTCAACCCGACCGGCCTCGACCTGCGCACCGGCCCCGGCACCGGTGCCTCCGGCGGTCTGGGCGCGGGCCTGGCGGCGCTCGGCGCACGGCTGCTGCCCCGCTTCGACGTCCTCCTCGGCCGGCTCGACCTCGACGCCCGCCTGGCCCGCGCCGACCTGGTGATCACCGCCGAGGGCGCCCTCGACCACCAGACGCCGCGCGGCAAGATCCCGGCGGAGGTGGCCCGCCGCGCCAAGCTGCACGGACGCCCGGTGCTGGCGCTGGCGGGCACGCTCGGCGAGGGCGCGTACGACGTGCCGGGGGTGGACGCCTGCCACGGCATCCTGCCCGCGCCGATGGCCCTGGCGGAGGCGCTGACCCGGGGCGCGGAACTCCTCACCGACGCGACCGAACGGGCCCTCAGGATGATCCTGCTGGGCGCCCGGCTACCGGCTCACGCGGCCTCGGCGGAGGTGTCGGGCACGCAACGGCCGTCCTCGGTGCGGTAGTTCCAGCGGGCGCCGTCCCGCACCAGTTCCTTCACCGCCGTGACGAACCGCTCCACGTGCTCGTCGGGGGTGCCCGCGCCGAAGCTGACCCGCACCGCGTTGAGGGACTTCTCGCCGGGCGCCGCCTCGGGGGCCCCGCACTCGCCCTGGCCGCCCGGGTCGCTGCCGAGCAGGGTGCGCACCAGCGGGTGGGCGCAGAACAGGCCGTCGCGTACGCCGATGCCGTACTCGGCGGAGAGGGCGGCGGCGAAGTGGGAGCTGTTCCAGCCGTCGACGACGAAGGAGAGCACCCCGACGCGCGGCGCGTCGTCCCCGAACAGTGACAGCACCCGCACCTCGGGCACCTCGGCGAGCCCTTCCCGCACCTTGCCGATCAGGTACTCCTCCCGGGCCACCAGCGCCTCGAACCCGGCCTCGGTGAGCGCCTTGCAGGCGGCGGCGATCGCGTAGGCGCCGATGACGTTGGGCGAGCCGGCCTCGTGCCGGGCGGCGCCCTCGTGCCACTCCACGTCCACTCCCCCGTCGGCGCGCCGGGCGACCTTGCGGCTGGCGCCGCCGCCCGCGAGGTACGGCTCGGCCTCGCGCAGCCAGTCGGCGCGGCCGGCCAGCACGCCCGAGCCGAAGGGGGCGTACAGCTTGTGCCCGGAGAAGGCGACCCAGTCGACGTCCAGGTCGCGGACGCTCACCGGGTGGTGGGGGGCGAGCTGGGCGGCGTCCAGGACGATCCGGGCGCCGTGCGCGTGCGCGGCGGCGGCCAGCTCCCGCACCGGCCACAGCTCGCCGGTGACGTTGGAGGCGCCGGTGACACAGACCAGGGCGGGGCCGTACGGCTCCCGGTCGGCGAGGGCGCGCTCCAGGGTCTCGACGGCCTGCGCGGGGGTGCGGGGGGCGTCGAGGAAGGTGACCTCGGCGTCGCGCCAGGGCAGCAGCGAGGCGTGGTGCTCGGTCTCGAAGACGAAGACCCGGCAGCCGGCGGGCAGCGCCCCGGCCAGCAGGTTCAGGGAGTCGGTGGTGGACCGGGTGAACACCACCTGGTCGTCGTCCCGGCAGCCGAGGAAGTCGTGCACGGTCCGCCGGGCGTTCTCGAACAGGTCGGTGGACAACTGGGAGAGGTACCCGGCGCCCCGGTGCACGCTGCCGTAGTACGGCGCGTAGGCGGCCACGTCGTCCCAGACCCGCTGGAGCGCGGGGGCGCTGGCGGCGTAGTCGAGCGCGGCGTAGGTGACCTCGCCGCCGGTGACGAGCGGCACGGTGACGTCCCGGCCGAGGACGGGCAGCGGGGCGAGGACAGCAGTGGGCACGGACATGGCGGACTCCCGTGAGTACGACGCGCGAGGCGAAGGAAGAGAAAGAAAGGGGGGTGCGGAGGCGGGGCTCGGCGGCCCTAGCGCATTCGCTGATTCACGGGAGACTCCCTCGGACGACCCAGGACCCCTGGTACGCGAGGGGTCCGCGCTTGCCGTGGACCTTGCTGTCCACGGCCTGGTCTTCACCCGGGGCACCCCGCCACGGACGGAGGGTTGCCGGACAGTCGGCCGGGGCCTCATGACTGTCACTCATGACCTGGTTCGAAAACGTACGTGAGGTGATCGCCGTCCCGCAACCCGTGTCCGGATCACGGGACGGACGTCACAGGCGCCGTCAGGCGTTGCTGGCGGCCACCCAGCGCTCCAGGGCGTGCCGGGCCGCTCCCGAGTCGATCGACTCGGCGGCGCGTGCCATGCCGGCCCGGATGCGGTCGGTCAGCGGCTCCTCGCCGGGCTCCAGGGCCACCAGGGCCGCCGCCGAGTTGAGCAGCACCGCGTCCCGTACGGGGCCCGGCTCGCCGCTCAGCAGCCGGCGGGCCACGTCCGCGTTGTAGGAGGCGTCGGCGCCCCGCAGCGCCTCGACGGGCACGATCTCGATGCCGACGTCGCGCGGGTCGAAGACTTCCTCGGTCACCATGCCGTCCCGCACGACCCACACCCGGGAGGTGGCCGTCGTGGTCAGCTCGTCCAGCCCGTCGTCGCCGCGGAAGACCAGCGCGGAGTTGCCGCGCTCGGCGAAGACCCCGGCGATGATCGGGGCCATCCGGGCGTCGGCGACGCCGATGGCCTGGGAGCGGACCTTGGCCGGGTTGGTCAGCGGGCCGAGGAAGTTGAAGACCGTGCGGATGCCGAGCTGGCCGCGGGCGGCGGCGACGTGGCGCAGCGCGGGGTGGAACTTCACCGCGAAGCAGAAGGTGATGCCCGCCTCCTCGGCGACCTCGGCCACCCGCTTCGGGGTCAGCTCCAGATTGACGCCGAGCTTCTCCAGGACGTCGGAGGCGCCGGAGGCCGAGGAGGCCGCGCGGCTGCCGTGCTTGACGACCTTGGCGCCCGTGCCGGCGACGACGATCGCCGACATGGTGGAGATGTTGACGGTCTTGGCGCCGTCGCCGCCGGTGCCGACGATGTCGACCGTGTCGCCGGGCACCTGGATCACATGGGCGTGCTCGTACATCGCGCGGACCAGGCCGCCGATCTCGTCCACGGTCTCGCCCTTGGCCCGCAGCGCCACCGCGAACCCGGCGATCTGCGCGTCGGTCGCCTCGCCGCGCATGATCGTGTCCATCGCCCACGCGGTCTCGTCGGCGGACAGGTCCCGTCCGCCCAGCAGTCCGTTCAGCAGGACGGGCCAGGAGCGGCCCGCCGCGGTGTCGCCTCCAGCGGGGGTCACAGCGCTCATCTGCCGCTCCTGTGAGAGTGAGATCGGAAAGAACCGGATCCGGAACCGCGTTCGGAACCGGGTCCACCCTATCCAGCCCGGGGGCATGACGAAGGGCCCCGTCCGAAGATCGGACGGGGCCCTTCGCCGTGGCGTGGCGACGCTCGGGGATCAGTGGTGGCCGTGGCCGCTGGTGATCTCCCGGTACTCCTCGACGGTCGGCTTCGGAATCTGCGACTCCTCGCCGTAGTAGGACTTGCTGAGCTTGGCCCGGAGCTTCTCGGTGCTCTTCGGCTTCCGCTCGACGCCGTTCTTGTCCACGGTCGGACCGATCTCGGCCGGCTTGTACTGCTCGTGCGCGGTGAGCGTGTACATCTGCTCCTGGCTGAGCGGCTCGTGCACCTCGATGAACTCACCGTGCGGCAGGCGCTTGATGATGCCCGACTCGCGGCCGTGCAGCACCTTCTCCTTGTCCCGGCGCTGCAGGCCGAGGCAGATCCGCTTGGTGATCACGAAGGCGATGACCGGGCCGGCGAAGAAGCCGACGCGGACGAACCAGGTGACGGCGTTGATCGAGAGATGGAAGTGGGTGGCGAAGATGTCGTTGCCACCACCGATCAGCATGATCATGTACGCCGTGACCCAGGCGACGCCGAAGGCCGTACGGGTCGGGGCGTTGCGCGGGCGGTCCAGGATGTGGTGCTCGCGCTTGTCCCCGGTGACCCAGGACTCGATGAACGGGTACACGGCGATCGCCGCGAGGAAGACACCGAAGATCACCAGCGGGACGAACACACCCAGGACGAGCGTGTGACCCCAGAAGTTGATCTCCCAGCCCGGCATGGCACGGACCAGACCCTCGGCGAAGCCCATGTACCAGTCGGGCTGGGCGCCGGTGGAGACCTGGTCGGGCCGGTACGGGCCGAGCGCCCAGATCGGGTTGACGGACGCGATGCCGGCGATGGCCGCGATCACACCGAAGACCAGGAAGAAGAAGCCTCCGGCCTTGGCCATGTACACCGGCAGCAGCGGCATGCCGACGACGTTCTTGTTGGTCTTGCCGGGACCCGCGAACTGGGTGTGCTTGTGGTAGAAGACCAGGATCAGGTGGCCCACCATGAGCCCGAGCATGATGCCCGGCAGCAGCAGGATGTGGATCGAGTAGAACCGGGCGACGAAGTCGGTCCCCGGGAACTCCCCGCCGAACAGGAACATCGAGATGTAGGTGCCGACGATCGGCACGGACAGGATCGCGCCCTGCGTGAAGCGGACACCGGTGCCGGAGAGCAGGTCGTCCGGGAGCGAGTAACCGGTGAAGCCGGTGAACATGCCGAGGACGAACAGCAGGAAGCCGAACAGCCAGTTGATCTCACGCGGCTTGCGGAACGCGCCGGTGAAGAAGACGCGCATCATGTGCACGAACATGCCGGCGAGGAAGATGATCGCCGCCCAGTGGTGGATCTGCCGGATCAGCAGACCACCGCGCACGTCGAAGCTGATGTCGAGCGTCGACTTGAAGGCCTCGCTCATCAGCTGGCCCTGCAGCGGGACGTAGCTGCCGTGGTACTCCACCTCGTTCATCGACGGGTGGAAGAACAGCGTCAGGTACACACCCGTGAGGATGATGATGATGAAGCTGTACATGCACACTTCGCCCAGCATGAACGACCAGTGGTCGGGGAAGATCTTGCGCATGTTGGCCTTGGCCAGGGAGTAGATCCCGAGCCGGCCGTCGGCCCAGTCGGCGACGCGTTCGCCGGCCGGTGCCTTCCCGCGAGAGCGGGCCGTGGTGCTCTCAGTAGTACTCATCCGCGCTCCCAGAATGCAGGACCGACGGGCTCCTCGAAGTCGCCGAGCGCTTCGAGGTAACCCTCGTCGTTCACGCCGATGCGCAGCTGCGGCAGGGCGTGACCGGCGGGACCGAAGATCACCCGGGCGCCGTCGGAGAGGTCGAAGGTGGACTGGTGGCAGGGGCAGAGCACGTGGTGCGTCTGCTGCTCGTACAGGGAGATCGGGCAACCGACGTGGGTGCAGATCTTCGAGTACGCCACGATGCCCTCGTGCGACCACTCGAGCTCGCGCTTGTCCTTGATGTTGTCCGGCTGGAGCCGGACGATCATCAGGGCCGCCTTGGCGATCTCGTTCTGGAACTCCTCGTCGTGCTCCTCCAGGCCCTCGGGCTTGGCGAAGGTGAGGGAGCCCACCGCGACGTCGGAGGGACGCAGCGGCTCGTTGGTGTTCATGTTGACGAGCAGCTTGCCCTTGTTCCACAGGGTGTGGCGCAGCTTGTCCTCGGGCAGCGGGCCGAGGTCGCGCAGCAGCACGACACCGGAGAGCGGCACCAGGGCGACCGCGCCGAACATCGTGTTGCGGATCAGCTTGCGCCGGCCGAAGCCGGACTCCTTGGCGCCCTGCTTGAAGTCGGCGTGCACCTTGGCACGGACCTCGGGGGACGCCTCGATCGGGTGCCGCTCGTCGGCGACCTCCACGTCGGACATCAGGGTGCGGGCCCAGTGGACCGCGCCCGCGCCGATGCAGAACAGCGCCACGCCCAGGGTCAGGCCGAGGGCGAAGTTCAGCGCGTTGATGTGCCCGATCGGGAAGACGTAGATCGACTTCTCGTGGTCGATCGCCACGAACGCGGCGATGAAGGCGACCGTGGCCAGCATCGACAGGGTGAACAGGAAGGCTACGGCGCGCTCGGAGCGCCTCGCGGCCTTCTCGTCGATGTCCTGGACGCGGTGCTCGTGGGGCGGCAGCCCCGGGTCGGCGAACGGGTGCTGCTCGTCCGCCACCTCGCCGTGGGCGTGGTCCCGCGCTGCGGGCAGGTTCTCTTCTGGAATGTCTTGGCTACTCATGACTTCTTGGCCTTTGCGGTCCGAGCGGCGACCCACACGGCGACGGCGATGAGGGAGCCGAGCCCGAAGATCCAGCCGAAGAGGCCCTCACTGACCGGCCCGAGGCCGCCCAGCGAAAGACCGCCCGGGTCCACGGTCTCGTCCCCGTTGACCGCGTTCAGGTACGCGATGATGTCCTTCTTGTTCTGCTCCGTCAGCGTGGTGTCGGGGAACGAAGGCATGTTCTGCGGGCCGGTCTGCATGGCCTCGTAGATGTGCTTCGCGGAGACGCCTTCGAGGGACGGGGCGTACTTGCCGTTCGTCAGCGCGCCGCCCTTGCCGGTGAAGTTGTGGCACTGCGCGCAGTTGGTGCGGAACAGCTCACCGCCCTCGGCGACGTCCGCGCCCTCGGTGCCGTACTTCTCCTCGGAGGGAATCGCGGGACCGGCGCCGAGCGAGGCGATGTAGGCCGCGAGCTGGTCGATCTCGGCCTGCGAGTAGATGTTCTTCTTCTTCTGGACCTGCGCGCCCGGCTGCTGGGCCGGCATGCGCCCGGTGCCCACCTGGAAGTCCACGGACGCGGCGCCCACGCCCACCAGGCTGGGGCCGTCGGTGGTGCCCTGACCGCCGGTGCCGTGACAGCTGGCACAGCCGACGGCGTAGAGCTTCTTGCCCTCGTCGATGGCGAGGGACTGGGCCGTTTCATCGGCCTGCGCCTTGTCCGCGGGCGCGAACACGGCGTAGAGCCCCCCGGTGCATGCCAGCGCGAGGAGTAGGACGACGATCGCCGCCAACGGGTGGCGTCGTCGTGCGGAGAGCTTTTTCACGGATTACCCCGGTGTCAGGATCTTCTGCGTCGATGCTTCTGGATGTGTGCGCGGGAGCGGTCCGCGCCTACTTGATCATGTAGATCGTGGCGAAGAGGCCGATCCAGACGACATCGACGAAGTGCCAGTAGTAGGACACGACGATGGCGGCGGTCGCCTGCTCGTGGGTGAACCTCCGGGCCGCGTAGGTACGGCCGAGGACCAGCAGGAAGGCGATGAGACCACCCGTCACGTGCAGGCCGTGGAAGCCGGTGGTCAGGTAGAACACCGAGCCGTACGGGTCGGAGGACAGCGAGAGGCCGTCCTTCTTGACCAGCTCGGTGTACTCGAACACCTGACCGCCGATGAAGATCGCACCCATGATGAAGGTGACGATGAACCACATCCTGAGCTTCTTCACGTCACCGCGCTCGGCGGCGAACACGCCGAGCTGGCAGGTGAGGGAGGAGAGCACCAGGATCGTGGTGTTGGTCGCCGAGAACGGGAAGTTCAGGGCGGACGCCATTTCCTTCCAGTGATCGGGACCCGTCACCGATCGGAGGGTGAAGTACATCGCGAAGAGGGCCGCGAAGAACATCAGCTCGGAACTCAGCCAGATGATGGTTCCGACACTGGTGAGGTTCGGCCGGTTGACCGACGGGTGCGCGTGCCCGGTATCTACTGTCGTTGCTGTCGCCACGACCGACATTATGTCGGTCGCTTATCCCGCCCTCACTCCCGGGGGTGCCGTTCGGAGTGTTCACCCCTCCCGGACTGCCCGTATGGCCCAGCAACAGGCCGTGGGAAGCCGTGTTTCGCCCGGTGTTGACGGGGTGTGGGAGGGAGTAGCATCCCGCGCAACGGGCTACGGCCCAACGGGCCCCGACCTCTCGGAGGAAGCATGCAGCCGACCGTCACGGTACTGGTCTACAGCGACGACTCCACCACGCGGGAGCAGGTGCGGCTGGCGACCGGCCGCAGGCCCGCTCCGGACGTGCCCGTCGTGGAGTTCCTGGAGTGCGCGACGCCGGCCGCGGTCCTGAAGGAGCTGGACCGGGGCGGGGTCGACGTGTGCGTGCTGGACGGCGAGGCCGTGCCGATGGGGGGGATGGGGGTGTGCCGGCAGATCAAGGACGAGGTGTTCGCCTGTCCGCCGGTGCTGTTGCTGATCGGGCGTCCGCAGGACGCGTGGCTCGCCACGTGGAGCCGGGCCGACGCCGCGGTGACCTTGCCGGTCGAGCCGGTGGAGTTCGCCTCGGCGTTGGCGTCCCTTCTGCGGCAGCGGAAGTTGCAGAGCGCCTGAGGGGCGGGGGTGTTCCCGCCCCCCTGGGTGTCTCAGGCCGTCGTCGGGCGGAGACGGGCCGTGTCCTCCGGCTGGGTCGCCTTCGGGTTGCCGCCGGTGAGGGCGCTGCCCGTGCGCCACTTGTCCCAGTCGAGGTTCCAGTCGCCGAAGCCGTTGCCGAAGGTCTCCATCGTGTCGCCGTAGGAGTTGACGACCTCGACCAGGTCGCCCTCGCGGACGGTGTCGAAGAACCACTCGGCGTTGCCGGTGCTCATGCCGGTGCAGCCGTGGCTGACGTTGGCCGAGCCCTGGGAGCCGACCGACCAGGGGGCGGCGTGCACGTACTCGCCGCTCCAGGTCACCCGGGTGGCCCAGTGGACGGGCAGGTCGTACGACTCCGAGGAGCCCTCGGCGATGCCGACGGTGGTGCTGCGCATCCGGACGAACGGCTCCTTGCCCAGCACGACCTTGACGCCGTTGCGGGTCTCGAAGCCGGGCTTGCCGGTGGTGACCGGGATCTGCTTGATCTCCTCGCCGTTGCGGAACACCGTCATCGTGTGGGACGCGGCGTCCGTCACGGCGATGACGCGGTCGCCGATGGAGAGCTTCAGCTCCTCGGTCCGGCCGCCCCACATCCGGTCACCGATCTTGATGCCCTCCAGGGTGGAGCGGGCCCGGACGGTGGCGTGGGCGGGCCAGTAGTCCTTGGGGCGGTAGTGCAGTTCCTCGTCGTCCACCCAGTGCCAGGCGCCCTCCACCGCGGGCGTGGACTGCACCTTGAGGGCCCGTTCGACGGTCTTGCGCTGGGCCGGGTCCTTGACGGGCTCGCTCAGTTCGGCGGTGACCGGCTGGCCGACGCCGTAGGTGCCCGCCTCGGGCCCGAAGGTGATGTCGAGGCGCTTCTTGGCGGTGGGCTTGCCGGTGTCGAAGGTGAGCACCTTGCGGCCGGGTGCGCCGTCCCCGCTCTCGGTGCTGACCCGGACCGTGTAGGAGGCGTTCGCGGCCAGCGGTGAGGTGCTGTGCCAGCGGGCGCCGTCGGCGGAGAGTTCGCCCGCCACGTAGCGGCCCGCCGCGTCCTTGGCCGTGACGTCCGTGATGCGCCCGTCGGAGCCCTCGGCGACGACCTCCAGGGGCTTGTCGGGGTCGGCCTTCTTCCCCGCGCCCACGGGACCGTTGAAGGTGATGGTGCCGGCCGCGTCGTACGGCGCCGCCGCCAGCGGGTTCTCGTCGCCGTCGCAGCCGGTGGCGCCCGCGCCGAGCGCCATGACCAGCAGCGTGCAGCCGACGGCGGTGCGCCTGGACGCCGGGGAGTGAACGAAGTGGCTCATGGCCTCAACGTAGGAAGCCCGGCGCGGGGCGGCGCGGTGGGTAAGCCGGACGGGTGGCGCGCTGCGCCGAAAGAAGGAGCCCGGACCCTCCTGGCGGAGTGTCCGGGCCCTTTCGGTGATCCGATGTGCTACTGGGTGCGGTTCTCACCGCGGTAGTACTCGAAGACCCAGCCGAACAGACCGATGAGCAGCAGCGGGGCCGAGAAGTACATCAGCCACCAGCCGATCGCCACGGCCGTGAAGGCGAACGCGCCGCCGATGGCCAGGGAGAGCGGCTGCCAGCTGTGCGGGCTGAAGAACCCGACCTCGCCGGCCTCGTCGGCGACGTCCGCTTCCTTGTTGTCCGAGGCGCTCGCGTCGACCCGCTTGGCGGTGAAGCCGAGGTAGAAGCCGATCATGATCGAGAGCCCGAAGGCCAGGAAGAGCGCCGTGGTACCGGCCGGCTCCTTCGACCACACGCCATAGACGATCGCCATGACGAGGATGAAGACGCTCAGCCAGATGAACATCTTGCCCTGGATCTTCACTTGCCGGCCTCCTTGCCGCCAGCGAGGGCCTTGTCACCGTGGCCGACGTTCTCCAGCTGGTCGAGCGCGGAGATCTCCGGGTGGTGCAGGTCGAAGGCCGGGGATTCGGAGCGGATGCGCGGCAGCGTGAGGAAGTTGTGCCGCGGCGGCGGGCAGGAGGTCGCCCACTCCAGCGAACGGCCGTAGCCCCACGGGTCGTCCACATTGACCGGCTTGCCGTACTTGGCCGTCTTCCAGACGTTGTAGAAGAACGGCAGGATCGACATGCCGAGCAGGAACGAGCTGATCGTCGAGATCGTGTTCAGGGCGGTGAAGCCGTCGGCCGCCAGGTAGTCGGCGTACCGGCGCGGCATGCCCTCGGCACCCAGCCAGTGCTGGACCAGGAAGGTGCCGTGGAAGCCGATGAACAGCGTCCAGAAGGTGATCTTGCCGAGGCGCTCGTCGAGCATCTTGCCGGTCCACTTCGGCCACCAGAAGTGGAAGCCGGCGAACATCGCGAAGACGACGGTGCCGAAGACCACGTAGTGGAAGTGGGCCACCACGAAGTACGAGTCCGAGACGTGGAAGTCCAGCGGCGGCGCCGCGAGGAGGACACCGGTCAGACCACCGAAGAGGAAGGTGATCAGGAAGCCGGTCGACCACAGCATCGGCGTCTCGAAGGACAGGCTGCCCTTCCACATGGTGCCGAGCCAGTTGAAGAACTTCACACCGGTCGGGACCGCGATCAGGAAGGTCATGAAGGAGAAGAACGGGAGCAGTACGCCACCGGTGACGTACATGTGGTGCGCCCACACCGTGACCGACAGACCCGCGATCGCGATGGTCGCGCCGATCAGGCCCATGTAACCGAAGATCGGCTTGCGGGAGAAGACCGGGATGATCTCACTGACGATGCCGAAGAACGGCAACGCGATGATGTACACCTCTGGATGCCCGAAGAACCAGAACAGGTGTTGCCACAGCAACGCGCCGCCGTTGGCCGCGTCGAAGACATGGGCACCGAACTTGCGGTCCGCCTCCAGGGCGAACAGGGCCGCGGCCAGGACCGGGAAGGCGAGCAGGACCAGCACACCGGTCAGCAGCACGTTCCAGGTGAAGATCGGCATGCGGAACATCGTCATGCCCGGAGCGCGCATACAGATGATCGTGGTGATGAAGTTGACCGAGCCGAGGATCGTACCGAAGCCGGAGAAGGCCAGACCCATGATCCACAGGTCACCGCCGACGCCGGGCGAGTGCACCGCGTCGGACAGCGGGGAGTACGCGAACCAGCCGAAGTCGGCCGCGCCCTGCGGGGTGAGGAAGCCGGCCACCGCGATGAGCGAGCCGAAGAGGTACAGCCAGTAGGCGAACATGTTCAGCCGCGGGAACGCCACGTCGGGCGCGCCGATCTGCAGCGGCATGATCCAGTTCGCGAAACCGGAGAACAGCGGCGTCGCGAACATCAGCAGCATGATCGTGCCGTGCATCGTGAACGCCTGGTTGAACTGCTCGTTCGACACGATCTGCAGGCCCGGACGGGCCAGCTCGGCGCGCATGAGCAGCGCCATGACGCCGCCGATGCAGAAGAAGGCGAACGACGTGGCCAGGTACAGCGTGCCGATCGTCTTGTGGTCCGTGGTGGTCAGCCACTTGACGACGACTTCGCCGCGCCGTTGGCGCCGGACCGGCAGCTCGTCCGCGTAGTGGGACCCTGCCGCGGCACCCTGGGGTTCGTTGAGGATGCTCACAGGTTGTTCGTCTCCCGGTTCTTCTCGTGGTCCGTCTGGGCGATGCCCGCGGGCACGTAACCGGTCTGCCCCTTCTTCACGAGGTCCTTCAGGTGCTGCTCGTAGCGCTCCTGGGAGACGACCTTGACGTTGAACAGCATCCGGGAGTGGTCGACGCCGCAGAGCTCGGCGCACTTGCCCAGGAAGGTGCCCTCCTTGTTGGGGGTCACCTCGAAGGCGTTGGTGTGGCCGGGGATGACGTCCTGCTTCATCAGGAACGGCACCACCCAGAAGGAGTGGATGACGTCACGGGAGGTCAGGACGAAGCGGACGCGCTGGCCCTCGGGCAGCCACAGGGTGGGGCCGGGGTTGTTCGTCTGCTCGTTGCGGGTGCCCGGGGTACCGCAGTCGTAGACGCCGCCCGCGTTGTCGGGGAAGGCCTCCTTGTAGCGGTCCGGGATCGGGTCCAGTTCCGTGGCCGTCTTGGCGTCACCGGTGGAACCGTCGACGTTCTCGACGTAGTTGAAGCACCAGCTCCACTGGAAGCCGACCACGTTGACCGTGACGGCCGGCTTCTTGTCGAGCTTGAGCAGTTCGGACTCGTCGCGGGCGGTGAAGTAGAAGAGCACCGAGACGATGACGAGCGGAACCACGGTGTACAGCGCCTCGATGGGCATGTTGTACCGGGTCTGCGGAGGTACCTCGACCTTGGTGCGGCTGCGCCGGTGGAAGAAAGCACTCCACAGGATCAGGCCCCACACCAGCACGCCGACGGCGAGCGCGGCAGCCCAGGAACCCTGCCAGAGGGAGAGGATCCGCGGAGCCTCTTCCGTGGTGGGGGTGGGCATACCAAGGCGGGGGAAGTCCTCCCATGTGCAACCGGTGGCGGTCGCCAGGACCAGGCCCGCGGTCAGTGCCTGCAGCAGCTTCCGCCGCATCGGGCGCCGCGGCGAGCGGTCGGAGCCGTTGGGACTCACGTAGCGCCTTCCCGAGAGTCTCGCCCGCGCGGTCGGCTGCGGCCTTCTCGCTGGTCGGTCGCCGCCCTGCGTCGGGCAGGGGTTTGGATGTTTATGCGGACCAAACCCTAGCCGACGCTCTCCGAGGGTTCGCGGGGAGGGGTGCCTAGTAGGGAGGGTGGTTCGCTGGTTTGGCGGGTGCGGGTGCGTGGGGGCTGGCCGCGCCCCGCGGCGGAGCCGCATATCGATACTGCCCGCGCCCCTTTCCGGCGTTTGAGTGAGCGGGCGTTTAGCGTTTGCCGTATGGGCTACTTCGACGCTGCTTCCGGTGCTCCTCTTCATCCTGTCGCTCGGCAGGCGCTGTTGGCCTCCTTGGACGAGGGGTGGGCCGATCCTTCGCGGTTGTACAGGGAGGGGCGGCGGGCGCGGATGCTGCTGGACGCGGCGCGGGAGGCGGCGGCGGAGGCGGTGGGGTGCCGGCCGGACGAGTTGGTGTTCACGCCGTCGGGGACCCGTGCGGTGCATACGGGGGTGGCGGGGGCGCTGGCCGGGCGGCGGCGGGTCGGGCGTCACCTGGTCGTGTCAGCCGTCGAACACTCGTCGGTGCTCCATGCGGGTGAGGCGCACGAGGCCGAGGGCGGGACGGTCACCCAGGTCGGCGTGGGCCGTACGGGCGCGGTCGGTCCGGAGGCGTACGCCGCCGCCCTGCGCGAGGACACCGCGCTGGCCTGTCTCCAGTCGGCCAACCACGAGGTGGGTACCGAACAGCCGGTGGCGCGGGTGGCCGAGGCGTGCCGGGCGGCCGGGGTGCCGCTGCTGGTGGACGCGGCCCAGTCGCTGGCCTGGGGGCGGGTGGAGGGGGACTGGTCGCTGCTGACGGGGAGCGCCCACAAGTGGGGCGGGCCTTCGGGGGTCGGGCTGCTCGTGGTGCGCAAGGGCGTGCGGTTCGCGCCGGTGGGGCCGGGTGACGAGCGGGAGTCCGGGCGGGCGGCCGGGTTCGAGAACCTCCCGGCGATCGTGGCGGCGGCGGCGTCGCTGCGGGCGGTGCGCGCGGAGGCGGCCCAGGAGGCGGCGCGGCTGCGGGAGCTGACGGACCGGGTCCGGGCGCGCGTGCCGGAGCTGGTGGGGGACGTGGAGGTGGTCGGCGATCCGGAGCGCCGGCTGCCGGGGATCGTGACCTTCTCGTGTCTCTATGTCGACGGGGAGACCTTGCTCCACGAGCTGGACCGCGCGGGCTTCTCGGTCTCCTCCGGGTCGTCCTGCACGAGCAGCACGCTGACGCCGAGTCATGTGCTGCGGGCGATGGGCGTGCTCAGTGAGGGGAACGTGCGGGTCTCGCTGCCGTTCGGGGCGGCGGAGGCGGAGGTCGAGCGGTTCCTGGAGGTGCTGCCGGGGGCGGTGGCGGGGGTGCGGGAGAAGCTGGGGGCTCCAACGCCGGCCACCGTGGTGCAGAGGGACGCCCTGGTGGTGGACGCGCTCGGCAAGCTCTGCCCGGTCCCGGTCATCGAGCTGGCCAAGGTGATCGGCGACGTGCCGGTGGGCGGCACGGTCCGGGTCCTGGCCGACGACGAGGCGGCCCGCCTGGACATTCCGGCGTGGTGCGAGATGCGGGATCAGGAGTACGTAGGTGAGGAGAGGGAGGAGAGGGGAACCGCTTACGTGGTCCGCCGGCTCAGGTGACTGACCTCAGGGGCGCGGGGAACTGCGCGCTCAGCCCCCCACGCACCCGCACCCGGAAGACTCAGCCCAGATACCCCCGAACCTCCCCCGCCGCCTCGTCCCCGTACGCCTTGGTGAAGCGCTCCATGAAGTGCCCGCGCCGCAGCTGGTACTCCTGCGTCCCCACCGTCTCGATGACCAGCGTCGCCAGCATGCAGCCGACCTGGGCGGCGCGCTCCAGGCCGACGCCCCAGGCCAGGCCGGAGAGGAACCCGGCGCGGAAGGCGTCGCCGACGCCCGTGGGGTCGGCCTTGCGCTCTTCGTCCGGGACGCCGACCTCGATGACCGGCGCGCCGGCCCGCTCGATGCGTACGCCCCGTGCGCCGAGGGTGGTGACGCGGTGGCCGACCCGGCCGAGGATCTCCTCGTCGCTCCAGCCGGTCTTGGTCTCGATGAGCCCCTTCTCGTACTCGTTGGAGAAGAGGTACGTCGCCCCGTCCAGCAGGATGCGGATCTCGTCGCCCTCCATGCGGGCGATCTGCTGGGAGAAGTCGGCGGCGAACGGGATGTTCCGCGTCCGGCACTCCTCCGTGTGGCGGAGCATCGCCTCCGGGTCGTCGGCGCCGATGGAGACCAGGTCGAGGCCGCCCACGCGGTCGGCGACGGTCTTGAGCTCGATGAGGCGGGCCTCGCTCATCGCGCCCGTGTAGAAGGAGCCGATCTGGTTGTGGTCGGCGTCGGTGGTGCACACGAAGCGGGCGGTGTGCAGGGTCTCGGAGATCCGGACCGAGTCGGTGTCGACGCCGTGCCGCTCCAGCCAGGCGCGGTACTCGTCGAAGTCCGGGCCCGCCGCGCCGACCAGGATCGGGCGGGTGCCGAGCTGGCCCATGCCGAAGGCGATGTTGGCCCCGACGCCGCCCCGGCGGACGTCGAGCTTGTCGACCAGGAAGGAGAGCGAGACCGTGTGCAACTGGTCCGCGACGAGCTGGTCGGCGAAGCGGCCGGGGAAGGTCATGAGGTGGTCGGTGGCGATGGAGCCGGTGACTGCGATGCGCACGGCGTGAACTCTCTCCTGGAGGGAGGTGGGTTGGCAGTTCACGCTACCCGGTCGGCGCGGGCCGTCGAAGCGGGCCTCGGGGGCGGCTGCCGGGCGAGCACCGGAACGGGAGGAAATACCCGATAGTAGGGCTTTCTTCACGGGCCGACCCGTGCCTACGGTGCCCTCATGACGAACACCGAGATCCGCCCCCGCCCCCGCGTCCGCCCGGCCGCCGAGCCCGACGGGGATCTGGCGTCGCTGCGCGGCGACTGCGCCCGGATGGCGCCGCACTGGCCGTCCGCCGAGCGGGCCTCGGCCCGGCCGGTGCCGCCGTCGCTGATCCACGGGGTGACCGTGCCGCCGGCCTCGGCCCGGCTGCTGGAGGCGATGGAGGAGTACGGCGACTGAGGCCGTCCGGGTGACCGCGGCGCCCGGTCCGGGAACCGGATGTTCCCGCGCCGCGTCCCATCGTCGTCCCCCGTGACCGGCGAAGGAGCGATGCGGTGAACACCGAACGACCCGACCACGACGGCACCGGGGGCGACGGCACGCGGGCCGGCCGGCGGCGGTCCCGGGGGCTGCTGACCGCCTCGGTCGCGGCGGCCGTGCTGCTGGCCGGAGGCGGCGGAGCGTATCTGGCGGCGACCGCCTCCGGGGGTGCCGGCGGCGGTACGTCGTCCGGGGCGTCGGACGGCGGCACTCCCCCGCCGCTGGCCCTCGACTCCCCCGCCGCCGACGGCGGCGCCACCGCCTACCGGGCCGGCGGCCCGCTTCCGGACGGTCCGGACTCGGCGCCGGTGTACCGGGCGACGGGCCAGGTCACCGCGGCGGAGGTGGCCCGGCTGGCCGAGGCGCTCGACCTGACGGGGAAGCCGGTGGTCCGGGGAGCGTCCTGGACGGTCGGGTCGGTCAAGGACGGGTCGGGTCCCCTCCTGCGGGTGGAGCGGAAGGCGCCGGGGAACTGGACGTTCCAGCGGTCCGCGGCGGCCCGCGACACCTGCGGGCCGAAGGACCCGGTCTGCGTGACCGCCCCGACGGGCGCCGACCCGGTGGGCGAGGCGACGGCGAAGAAGGCGGCGGCACCGGTGCTGGCGGCGGTGGGCCAGGGCGGGGCCGGGCTGGACGCCGGGCAGGTGATGGGGGCGCGGCGGGTGGTGAACGCCGACCCGGTAGTGGGCGGGCTGCCGACCGAGGGCTGGACGACCGGGGTGATCGTCGGCGCGGACGGCACGGTGGCCGGGGGCAGCGGGCGGCTGAAGGCGCCGGTGAAGGGGGACACGTACCCCGTCCTGGACGCGGAGCGGACCCTCGCCCTGATGGAGAAGGCGCCGGCGGCGAAGGGCGACTGCGCCAGTGCCGTACCGCTGGAGGGCGGGGCGGCGACCTGCGGGACGGAGCCGGGGCGGGCGACGGCCACCGTCGAGCGGGCGGTGTTCGGGCTGGCGGCGCAGCCGGTGCGGGGGCGGGCGACGCTGGTGCCGTCCTGGCTGTTCGAGGTGCGGGAGCCGGGGGCGGCGGACACCGTCACGGTGACGCATCCGGCCGTGGACCCGAAGTACCTGACGTCGGCGCGGCCGTCGCCGCGGCCGTCCGCCGAACGGGACGTGGAGGTGACCGGGTACACCGCCGAGGGCACCGACCTGACGCTGCGGTTCACGGGCGGGGTGTGCGCGACGTACGAAGCGACGGCGGACGAGGAGTCCGGGCGGGTGCGGGCCGAGGTCACCGAGCACTCCGACCCGGACCGGGTCTGCGTCCTGATCGCCAAGGAGTACGAGCTGACCGTGGAGCTCGATGAGCCGCTCGGCGACCGGGCGGTGGTCGGGTCGGACGGCGAGCGGATCCCGCTCGCCAAGGAGGGCGCGCGGCTGCCGGCGCCGACCGGGGGCGGGTGACGCACGAGGGCCGGTGACACACGAGGGCGGCGCCCCGGGAGGTCCCGGGGCGCCGCCCTCGTCACGGTCGGGTGCGGCTCAGCTGAAGGAGTCGCCGCAGGCGCAGGAGCCCGTCGCGTTCGGGTTGTCGATCGTGAAGCCCTGCTTCTCGATCGTGTCGACGAAGTCGACGGTGGCGCCGCCCAGGTACGGGGCGCTCATCCGGTCGGTGACGACCTTCACGCCACCGAAGTCCTTGACGACGTCGCCGTCGAGCGAACGCTCGTCGAAGAAGAGCTGGTAGCGCAGGCCGGAGCAGCCGCCGGGCTGGACGGCGACACGCAGCGACAGGTCGTCACGGCCTTCCTGGTCGAGCAGGGCCTTGACCTTGGCCGCGGCGGCGTCGGTCAGGATGATGCCGTCGGTGACGGTGGTGGTCTCGTCCGATACGGACATCTACATCTCTCCCGGGTTGTACGGAGACTGCTTGCCGACGGTTGCAACCGACGGGGCCCCGGATTCATTCCGGGCCGGACCCGAGCGATTTCCCCTCGGTCCGTCTCTTCATGCTCGCACACGGGCCCGGGGACGGTCAGGGGCGCGGGCGCCGGGATTCACGTCACACCGACACAATGGGCATCGTCAAACTGACGTGAAGCGGATATGATAGATAGCGTCAATTCGACGAAAAGTAGAAAGGGTGCGTGCCGTGACCACCGCCCAAGCCCAGGAGCTCGACGTTCAGCCGACTCCGCTCGCCCTGCTGCTCCTCGGCCGCGAGGCCGACCCGAGGAGCGAGCGCGGTGTGGAGTGCCCGGGTGATCTGCCCTCGCCCTCCGACCCGGACCTGGTCGCCCGCGCCCGCGCGGCCAAGGAGAAGCTCGGGGACAAGGTCTTCGTGCTCGGCCACCACTACCAGCGCGACGAGGTCATCCAGTTCGCCGATGTCACGGGTGACTCGTTCAAGCTGGCCCGGGACGCCGCCGCGCGCCCGGAGGCCGAGTACATCGTCTTCTGCGGCGTGCACTTCATGGCGGAGTCGGCGGACATCCTGACCTCCGACGACCAGAAGGTCGTGCTGCCCGACCTCGCCGCCGGGTGCTCGATGGCCGACATGGCCACCGCCGAGCAGGTCGCCGAGTGCTGGGACGTGCTGACCGAGGCGGGGATCGCCGACCGGGTCGTGCCCGTCTCGTACATGAACTCCTCCGCCGACATCAAGGCGTTCACCGGCAGGCACGGCGGGACGATCTGTACGTCGTCCAACGCCGAGCGGGCGCTGAACTGGGCGTTCGAGCAGGGCGAGAAGGTTCTCTTCCTGCCCGACCAGCACCTCGGCCGCAACACCGCCGTCCGTGACCTCGGCATGTCCCTGGAGGACTGCGTCGTCTACAACCCGCACAAGCCGAACGGCGGGCTGACCGCCGAGCAGCTGCGGGACGCCAAGATGATCCTGTGGCGCGGGCACTGCTCGGTGCACGGCCGCTTCAGCCTGGAGTCGGTGGAGGACGTGCGCGCCCGCATACCCGGCGTCAACGTGCTCGTGCACCCCGAGTGCCGGCACGAGGTCGTCGCGGCGGCGGACCTCGTCGGCTCGACCGAGTACATCATCAAGGCGCTGGAGGCGGCCCCGGCCGGCTCCAAGTGGGCCATCGGGACCGAGCTGAACCTCGTACGGCGGCTGGCGAACCGTTTCGCCCCGGAGGGGAAGGAGATCGTCTTCCTCGACAGGACGGTCTGCTTCTGCTCGACCATGAACCGGATCGACCTGCCGCACCTGGTGTGGGCGCTGGAATCCCTGGCCGAGGGGACGCTGGTCAACCGGATCGAGGTCGACGAGGAGACGGAGGCGTTCGCGAAGCTGGCGCTGGAGCGGATGCTGGCGCTGCCGTAGCGCACGGTACGACGCTGGGGCTCGGTTCGTCGCCGAGCCCCAGTTGCGCGTTCACGCCCTCGGGAGCCTCGCGCCCCGGCTGGTGGCGATGCGCACCGCGTCCTGGAGCGCCTCGGCCAGCCGCAGCCCCGCGAACCGCAGCTCGCGTGCGCCCGCCCGCTCGTCGGCCAGCAGCGGCTTCGCCCTGACCAGCACGTCCTCCGCCGACGCCAGCAGCGCCACCTCCAGCCCGTCGGCCAGCCGCGACAGCCGACTGCCCTCGCTGTCGCTGCTCAGGTAGCAGGGGTCTCCGTTGTCGTTGGTCCACGGCAGCAGCCGCAGCGGCCTGCCTTCGCCGTCTCGCATCAAAACGTCACCACGTCCCGTTCTCGCCAATTACCGTGTGTTCATCCATGATTGCGCTGCGACACATGGGTCCACCAGGCACGCCCTGTCCCCACGGTGAGAACGGGACAACGGAAGGCGAGAACGATGACGTTCACTCCGAAAACCCTCAGCCCCTACCTCTCCGCCCGCCACTACTTCGGCTCGGAGCTGCGCCGCCATCGCGAGGGCGCGGGGCTGTCGCTGGTGCAGCTGGCGGGCATCGTCAGTTCCAGCAAGAGCACGCTCGCCCGCGTCGAGACGGCGGAGTTGATGCCGCCGCCGGACCTGCCGGACCCGTTGGACGCGGCGTTCGGCACGGACCGGCACTTTCATGGGCTTTATCAACTGGCCAAGCGGGAGGCTCATCCGGATCAGTATCGGCGTTACATGGACTTCGAGGCGCAGGCGGAGGTGATCGAGAACTTCGAACCGCAAGTCGTTCCAGGGCTGTTGCAGACCAGGGAGTACGCCGACGCTCTGCTCAGTTGCCAGGAGGACCTGACCCGGGAACAGGTCGAGGAGCGCGTCAACGCCCGTCTGTCCCGGCAGGACCGGCTCAGCTCGGCTCAGTCGCCACTACGCTGGGCGATCATCGAGGAATCCGTCCTGCGGCGGCAGGTCGGCAGCGCGGAGTGCATGCACAAACAATTGGCCCGGCTGCTCGAACAGGTGGATACTCCGGACAGCAAGGTGCAAGTGCTGCCCTTCAGCGCCGGTCCGCACACGCTCATGGGTGGCGCCCTGACCTTGCTGACCCTTCCGACGGGCTCCGTCATGGCCTATGAAGAGGGCATCCAGGTGGGTCACCTCTACGAGGACCGGGACTCGGTTAAGAAGTGGCGACGCCAGTACGAAGTGCTGCGCGCCAACGCGCTGCCCCCGGCGGCCTCGGCGGAGCTGATCCGAGACGCAATGGAGGACCACACGTCATGCAGCACACTCCCGAGCTGAACTCCGCCCACTGGCGCCGGAGCAGCTACAGCAACACCAACGGGGGCAATTGCGTCGAAATAACCGAGGACTTCCCCGGCGTCGTCCCCGTACGCGACAGCAAGAACCCCTCCGGTCCGGTGCTGGTCGTCACGGCCGCCTCCTGGGCCGCCTTCGTCACCGCCCTCGCGGACTGACACGAGAAGGCCCGTCCCAGGTGCTGTCCTGGGACGGGCCTCCGTGCGTCAGACCTTCGCCGGTTCCGGCTCGTCCGCCGATGTCGCCTGCGGCGGCACCCGCCTCGCCGCCTTCTTCTTCGCGCGCCGCTCCTTGCGCAGCTCCAGCATCGCGTAGAGCGTCGGCACCAGGAGCAGGGTCAGCAGGGTCGAGGTGACCAGGCCGCCGATCACGACCACCGCCAGCGGCTGGGCGATGAAGCCGCCCTCGCCGGTGACGCCCAGGGCCATCGGGAGCAGGGCGAAGATGGTCGCCAGGGCGGTCATCAGGATGGGCCGCAGCCGGTGGCGGCCGCCCTCGATCACCGCTTCGACCACTCCGTAGCCCTGCTTGCGGTACTGGTTGATCAGGTCGATCAGCACGATCGCGTTGGTGACCACGATGCCGATCAGCATCAGCATGCCGATCATCGCCGGGACGCCCATCGGGGTACCGGTGGCGATCAGCAGGCCGAGCGCGCCGGTCGCCGCGAACGGGATGGAGACCAGCAGGATCAGCGGCTGGGCCAGCGACCGGAACGTGCCCACCAGCAGCATGAAGACGATCGCGATGGCCGCGAGCATCGCCAGGCCCAGGTTGACGAACGCCTCGTCCTGGTCGGCGGAGACGCCGCCGATCTCGGCGGTGACGCCGGCCGGCAGGTCCAGGCCGTTGATCTCGGCGGTGAGGTCGGTGCTGACCGCGCCGGTGTTGTCACCGGTCGGCCGGGCGGTGATGGTGGCGGCGCGCTGGCCGTCGATCCGGGTCATGGAGACCGGGCCGTCGACCAGTTTCACGGTGGCGATGTCGCCGAGCTTGACCGGGCCGAGCGGCAGCGCCTTCAGTTCGGCGAGGGTGTCGGCGGGCTTCGCCGAGGTGATGACGACGTCCCGCTCGGTGTCGTCCAGGACCGCCTTGGCCGCGGTGGTGCCGCGGACCGCCTGGGTGACGGCCGCGCCGAGGGTCTGGTCGGTGAAGCCGGCCGCGGCGGCGCGGTCGTTGGCCTTGACCGAGATGCGCGGCACGCTCTGCGACAGGTCGCTGGTGACGTCGGTGACGTCGTCGAGGGAGGCGACCGCCTCGCGGACCTCCTCGGCGGCCTCGCGCAGCGCGTCGGCGTCGGAGGACTTGACGACGACGCTCAGGTCCTGGCTGCCGAAGCCGTCACCGGCGGCGATGGTGGTGGTGCCGATGCCGTCGAGCTTCGCGAGCCCGGCCTCCAGGCTGTCCTGGACGTCGTCGGAGGAGGCCGAGTCCTCCAGCATGATCTGGTACGACGCCTGGTTGGTGTCCGTACCGCCACCGAAGGCCGCCATGAAGCCGGACGAACCGATGGTCACCTGGAAGTCCTTGACGCCCTCGGTGCCCTCGATGAGCTTCTCGACCTTCTTCGCCTCGGCGTCGGTCGCCGCCAGGCTGGTGCCGGGCTTCAGCTCCTGCTTGACGCTGAGGACCTGCTGCTCGCCCTGGTCGAAGAAGTTGGTCTTGAGCAGCGGGGCCATGGCGAAGGTGCCGATCAGCACGACGACCGCGATGGCCACGCTGGTGAGGCGGCGCCGGGTGGCGAACCCCAGGACGGGGACGTAGAGGCGCTGGAGGCGGGACTTGGCCTCCTTCTCCTCCGCCAGGCGCCGGGCCTCGTCGGCGTCCTCGGGGGTGCCCTTGGGGGCGCGCAGGAACCAGTAGGAGAGGACCGGGACGACCGTCAGCGACACCAGCAGGGACGCGAGGAGCGCCGCGGTGACGGTGATGCTGAAGGAGCCGAACAGCTCGCCGACCATGCCGCCGACCAGGCCGATCGGCAGGAAGACGGCGACCGTGGTGAGGGTGGAGGAGGTGACCGCGCCGGCCACCTCGCGCACGGCCTTGAGGATGGCCTCCTGGCGTTCCTCGCCGTAGCCGAGATGGCGCTTGATGTTCTCCAGGACCACGATCGAGTCGTCGACGACCCGGCCGATGGCGATGGTCAGCGCGCCCAGGGTGAGCATGTTGAGGGAGAGGTCGCGGGTCCACAGGACGATCAGCGCCAGCACCACGGACAGCGGGATGGAGACCGCGGTGACCAGGGTGGAGCGGACCGAGGCCAGGAAGACCAGGATGACGATCACCGCGAAGAGCAGGCCGAGGCCGCCTTCCGTGGTCAGGCCCTTGATGGCCTTGGAGACGGCCGGGCCCTGGTCGCTGACGACGGTCAGTTCCGCGCCGGAGCCGAGCTGTTCGCGCAGTTCGGGCAGCTTGTCCTCGACCGCGTTCGAGATGGCGACCGCACTGCCGTCGCGGTCCATGGTGACGGCGACGGCGAGGCTGGGCCTGCCGTTGGTGCGGGTGAGGGAGTCGGCCGGGGCCTCCCGCTCCTCGACCTTCGCGAGGTCGCCGAGGCGCACCGGCTTCTTCACGCCCTCGCCCGTGACCATCAGGTCCTGGATCTGCTTCAGCGAGGTGAAACCGCCGCCGACCTGGACGGTGCGGTTGGCGCCGTCCTCGTCGAAGGAGCCCGAGGCGACGGTGGCGCCACCGGCCTGGAGGGACGTCACCAGGGTCTGCGGGGTCACCCCGGCGTCGGCCAGCTTCGCGTCGTCGGGCGTGACCGCGACCTGCACGTCCCGGACGCCGTCGACGGTGACCTGGCCGACGCCGTCGATGTCCTCCAGCACGGGCACGACCGTCTTGTCGAGCTGGTCGGCCAGGGCCTGCTGGTCCTGCTCGGAGGCGACGGACAGCACCACGGCCGGCAGGTCGTCGGTGGAACCGGCCACGACCTGCGGGTCCACGTCGTCCGGCAGCGTGGCGCGGGCCCGGTTGACGGCCTGCTGGACGTCGGCGACGAGCTGCTGGGTGTCGGGGCCGTACTCGAAGGACGCCATGATGACGGCGCTGCCCTCGCCGGCGGTGGAGGTGACGCCCGAGATGCCGTCGACCGCTTCGAGGTTGTTCTCGATCGGCTCGACGACCTGGTTCTCGACCACGTCCGGCGAGGCACCCTGATACGGCGCCACCACGGACACCATGGGCAGTTCGATGGTGGGCAGCAGCTGCTGCTTGAGCTGGGGGATCGCGATCGCCCCGAAGACGAGCGCGATGATCGACATCAGCCCTATCAGGGCCCGTTGCGCGAGGCTGAATCTCGACAGCCAGGACATGGGTCAGGGTCTCTCTTCTGTGGCCTGAGCGAAGGACGGGCACAAGTGAGCGCCCACTCCACCACTTTGAGCCACGGAGGAGCCCCGTTCCCCCGACCACAGACCCATTTCCTTACGGCACGCATACTCCGGCCGCAGTACGGCCGGGTGGAGGTCACTCCACCCTTGGACGGACCAGCCCCGACTCGTAGGCGATGACCACCAACTGGGCCCGGTCCCGGGCGCCCAGCTTGCCCATGGCCCGGTTCACATGGGTCTTCACGGTGAGCGGACTGACCGCCAGGCGCTCGGCGATCTCGTCGTTGGAGAGCCCGCCGGCGACCTGCACCAGCACCTCCCGCTCCCGCACGGTCAAGGTGGCCAGCCGTTCGGAGCGGGCCGGGTCGCGGTCCTCGTCCAGACCGCCGTCCTGGGCGAGGAAGCGGGCGATCAGGCCCTTGGTGGCGACCGGCGACAGCAGCGCCTCGCCGCCCGCCGCGACGCGTATGGCGCTGAGCAGCTCCTCGGGTTCGGAGCCCTTGCCGAGGAAGCCGGAGGCGCCCGCGCGCAGCGACCGCACCACGTAGTCGTCGACCTCGAAGGTGGTCAGGATGACCACGCGGACGGCGGCGAGGTCGGGGTCGGCGCTGATCATGCGGGTGGCGGCGAGCCCGTCGGTGCCGGGCATCCGGATGTCCATCAGGACCACGTCGGCCCGCTGCTCCTTGGCCAGCCGCACCGCCTGCGCGCCGTCGGACGCCTCGCCCACCACCTCCATGTCCGGCTCGGAGTCGACCAGCACCCGGAAGGCACTACGGAGCAGCGCCTGGTCGTCGGCGAGCAGGACACGGATCGTCATACGGGGTCCTTCGCGGCGTCTGTTCGGTTCTCGGGTCGGTTCTCGGGTCGGTTCTCGGGCGGATTCCCGGCACGGTTCCCGGCCGGGCCCTTGAGGGGTTTCCCGGCTGGAAGGATCGCATGGACGCGGAAACCGGCTCCGTGCCGGGGACCGGTGGTGAGGACGCCGCCGACCGCGGTGACCCGCTCGCGCATGCCGAGCAGTCCGTGTCCCCCGCCCGGGGCGGCCGGTTCCGCCTGGCCCGCGCCGTCGTCGAGCACGGTGATCTCGATGTCCGGCCCCACCCGTACGACGCTGACCTCCGCCTTCGCCCCGGGCCCCGCGTGCTTCTGCACGTTGGTCAGGGCTTCCTGGACGACCCGGTACGCGGCGAGGTCGACGGCGGTGGGCAGTTCGGTGCCCTGGTCGGCTCGGGCGGTCTCGACGTGCAGGCCGGCGCTGCGGAAGGTGCCGGCGAGTTCGTCGAGGCGGTCCAGGCCCGGGGCGGGTTCGGTCGGCGCCTCCGGGTCGCCGGACTGGCGGAGCAGGCCGACGGTGACGCGCAGTTCGTCGAGGGCGGAGCGGCTGGCCTGCCGTACGTGGGCGAGGGCCTCCTTGGCCTGGTCGGGCCGCTTGTCCATGACGTGCGCGGCGACCCCGGCCTGCACGTTGACCAGGGCGATGTGGTGGGCGACGACGTCGTGCAGGTCCCGGGCGATGCGCAGCCGTTCCTCGGCGACCCGGCGGCGGGCCTCCTCCTCGCGGGTGCGCTCGGCCTTCTCGGCCCGGTCCCGGATGGCCTGGACGAAGGCCTTGCGGCTGCGGACCGCGTCCCCGGCGGTGGCGCCGATGCCGGTCCAGGCGAGGACGGCGAGGTTCTCCTGGGCGTACCAGGGCAGGGGCCCGGCGAGCATGGCGGCGCCGGTGAGCACGGCCATGGTGAGCAGTCCCGTCCGCCAGGTGGTGGACCGGTCGGTGCCGGCGGCGACGGTGAACAGGGCGATGACGGCCGACATCACGACGGGCGCGCGGGGGTCGCCGGTGACGCACTCGACGAGGGAGAACCCGCCGGTGAGCGCCAGGACGGCCAGCGGGGCGCGGCGGCGCAGGACGAGGGCGGCGGCGCCCGCCGTCATGAGGACCAGGCTGAGCGGGTCGGGGGTGCGCACGGCCCAGGAGACGCCGTCGGGGCCGTGCGGGTCGATGAAGGAGGCGGAGACCATGCACACCAGGACGGCCACCGCGAGGGCGGCGTCCGTGGCGATGGGGTGGGCGCCCAGCCGGCAGCGGGCGCGGGTGAGTGTGCTCACGGCTGTCCACGGTAGCGGTGCGGAGGCCGGCCGGTCCGGTGCCCGGCGCGGGCGCGGCCGTCGGTCCTCAGGCGCCGCCCGGGATCAGTCCGTCGTCGCCGAGCAGTTCCCGTACGTCCTCCAGGGTCGCGTCCTCGGCGGGGAGGATCAGGTCGGACGGCTCCAGGGAGTCGTCGGGCAGGGGCGTGCCCAGTTCGCGGACCTTGGCGAGCAGGGCGGTGAGGGTGCGGCGGAAGCCGGGGCCGTCGCCGTTGTCCATCTCGGCCAGGAGCTCGTCGTCCAGCTTGTCCAGCTCGGTGAGGTGGCTGTCGGCCAGCCTCACCTGCCCCTCCCCCATGATCCGTACGATCATGTCGCCCTCCTCGGCGTGGGCCCTGCGCGGGTCACTGCTTGTCGAAACGCGGGGTGTCCTGCGGCTGCTGCCGGACCTGCTGCGGCTGGTCGCCGCCCTCGATGGCCTGCGGGCCACTCGTGCTGCCACCGGCCAGCTCGGCCTTCATCCGCTGGAGCTCCAGCTCTACATCCGTACCACCGGAGAGCCGGTCCAGCTCGGCCTGGATGTCGTCCTTGTGCATGCCGGACTGGTCGTCGAGGGCGCCGGAGGCGAGCAGTTCGTCGATCGCGCCGGCCCGCGCCTGGAGCTGGGCGGTCTTGTCCTCGGCCCGCTGGATCGCCAGGCCCACGTCGCCCATCTCCTCGGAGATGCCGGAGAACGCCTCGCCGATCCGGGTCTGCGCCTGGGCGGCGGTGTACGTGGCCTTGATCGTCTCCTTCTTGGTGCGGAAGGCGTCGACCTTGGCCTGGAGCCGCTGGGCCGCCAGGGTGAGCTTCTCCTCCTCGCCCTGGAGGGTGGCGTGCTGGGTCTCCAGGTCGGTCACCTGCTGCTGGAGGGCGGCGCGGCGGGAGAGCGCCTCGCGGGCCAGGTCCTCGCGGCCCAGCGCGAGCGCCTTGCGGCCCTGGTCCTCCAGCTTCGACGACTGCGACTGGAGCTGGTTGAGCTGGAGCTCCAGGCGCTTGCGGCTGGTCGCCACGTCGGCGACACCGCGGCGCACCTTCTGGAGCAGCTCCAGCTGCTTCTGGTACGAGTAATCGAGGGTCTCGCGCGGGTCCTCGGCCCGGTCAAGGGCCTTGTTCGCCTTCGCGCGGAAGATCATCCCCATACGCTTCATGACACCGCTCATGGGCTTCGCGCGCCCCCTTCTGACGGACTCCAGCTCCAGCACCTGCGACAGAACCCACAGTACGGGCCCTGCATCCATTACCGCACTGTTCGGGGACGGATGCGCTCATCCCCAAGGACGACTGCGTACGTTCCTGATCCGGCGTGAGGAGTAGGTGGCCCCCTGGTCTCCGGGGTACCTCCGGGACGCGCCCGGAGATGTCCGGGGTGCGCCCGGGGTGTACGCAACCGTCCCCTCTGTCCCCTGAGAGACGAACGGTGTTGCGGGATCGTTCCCCACCGGACTGACGTCCATGCGCCGTGAGCGCTTACCCTTGGGTTTTGTGTTCCGTAGCCGTGCCAAGGAAGAGAAGGCCGCGACCGTAGCGTCGCCGACCGACTCCAGTCAGCCCCGCGACCCGCAGGCCCCCAAGGGCCGCCCGACGCCCAAGCGCAGCCAGGCCCAGAGCCAGCGGCGCAGTGTCGCGAGTACGCCGATGACGCGCAAGGAGGCCGCCAAGCGGCAGCGCGAGGAGCGCCGTACCGCTCTGGAGCGCCAGCGCCAGGCGCTCGCCAGCGGCGACGAGCGGTACCTGCCGGCCCGGGACAAGGGCCCGGCCCGCAAGTTCGCCCGGAACTTCGTCGACTCGCGGTTCAACATCGCGGAGTACTTCCTGCCGATGGCCGTGGTCATCCTGGTGCTGAGCATGATCCGGGTGGCGTCGCTGCAGAACGTCGCGCTGCTGCTGTGGCTGGTCGTCATCGTGCTGATCGTGCTCGACTCGATCGTCACCGGCGTCCGGCTGAAGAAGGCCCTGCGGGAGCGCTTCCCGGACGAGAACAAGCGCGGCGCGGTCGCGTACGCGCTGATGCGCTCCCTCCAGATGCGTCGGCTCCGGCTGCCGAAGCCGCAGGTCAAGCGCGGGGAGCGGCCCTGAGCGGGATTCCGTTCGCCGGGGACGCGGCGGCGGTCCGCCTGGACGGCCCCGGCGGCGGTCTGCGGGACGTCGTACGGCAGGAGCTGGTGGCCCGGCAACTGGACGAGCAGCTCGTCGGGCGGTTCCCGGTGGGCCGGCGGCTGCGGGTGCTGGACGTCGGCATGGGGCGGGGCAGCCAGGCCCTGCGGCTGGCACGGGCCGGGCACCAGGTGACCGGCCTGGAGCAGGACGCCGTACTGATCGCCGCGGCCCGCGAGGCCCTCGCCGGGCAGCCGCAGGGCATCCAGGACCGGATGCGGATCATCGAGGGCGACGGCCGGGACACCGGCGTGCACTTCCTGCCGGGCAGCTTCGACGTGGTGCTGTGCCACGGCGTGCTGATGTACGTCGAGGAGCCCGACCCCCTGCTGGCGGGGATGGCGCGGGTGCTCGCCCAGGGCGGGCTGCTGTCGCTGGTGGTCCGCAACGGCGACGCGCCGGCGATGCGGCCGGGCCTGACCGGCCGGTGGGCCGACGCCCTGGCGGCCCTGGAACCGGCCGCGCAGGTCCCCCGTTCCCGTACCGACCCGGACGGGGAGCCGCCCCCGCCGGCGGGCTCCGGCGTCCGCGCGGACCGGCGGGCGGCGCTGACCGCGACGCTCGCGGGGATCGGCGCACCGCTGCACGCCTGGTACGGCGTACGGGTCTTCACGGACACGGCCCCCGACGGCACACCGCTCCCGGACGACCTGGAGACGCTGCTGGCGGCGGAGGAGCGGGCGGGGCGCACCGACCCGTACCGCGGGGTCGCCGCACTGCTGCACCTGTGCGGGGTACGGGGCTGAGAGCCCGTCGGCCGCGGCGCCGACGGCACCGGGCGCACCGCGCCCGTCCGGACGCCCGCCAGGACCGGGCAGCCGCGCCGGCGCGGCACCACCGCGCCCGAGCGGGACACACGGCGGCCGGCCCCGCCGAGCCCCCGGGCGGCACACACCTCCGCACCCCCGGAAACACACCCGGACCGGACCGGTCGACGCCGGGGCGCGCCGCGCCCGTTCGGGTGCCCACCGGGGGCCGGGCGGGCGCCGCCTGGTGAGACTCGGGGCATGGACGTCCTCCGCCTGCGTGCCGCCGCCTCCCTGACCGCTCTCGGCTGCTGCGCCGCCGTCCTCGCCGGGTGCTCGGAGGCCGGCGCGCCGCGCGAGCGGACGGCACGGGCCGCGGCGCCGCGGGCCGCGCAGGGGCTGGAGAGCGACTACCGGCGGGTGATCGACGACGTCCTGCCGTCGGTGGTGCAGATCCAGGGCGCCGAGGACCTGGGGTCCGGCGTGGTCTACGACGGCGAGGGGCACATCGTCACCAACGCGCACGTCGTCGGTGACCAGCGCGTCTTCCGGGTGACCACCGCGCACAGCGAGGACCCGCTGCCCGCCCGGCTCGTCTCGTCCTACCCGGAGCAGGACCTCGCCGTGGTGAAGCTGGACCGGGTGCCGGACGGGGTCAAGGCGGCCGCCTTCGGGGACTCCGCGAAGGTGGCCGTGGGCCAGATCGTGCTGGCGATGGGCTCGCCGCTCGGGCTGTCCTCCAGCGTCACCCAGGGCATCGTCTCCGCGACCGGCCGGACCGTCACCGAGCGCGGCGACGGGGGCGGTACGGGCGCGACGCTGGCCAACATGGTGCAGACCTCGGCGGCCATCAACCCGGGCAACAGCGGCGGCGCCCTGGTGAACCTCGACGGGCAGGTGATCGGCATCCCGACGCTCGCCGCGACCGACCCGAACCTCGGCGGCGGCGCGGCGCCCGGCATCGGGTTCGCGATCCCGGCGTCGATGGTGAAGACGGTCGCCGGTCAGATCGTCCGGGACGGCAAGGTGACCGACTCGGGCCGGGCGGCGCTCGGCATCACCGGCCGTACGGTCGTCGACTCCGGGTACCGGGCCGCCGGGGTGGCCGTCGTCGAGGTGCGGGACGGCGGCGCGGCCGAGCGGGCGGGGCTGGAGTCCGGGGACGTCGTCACCGGACTGGGTGACAGCGACGTCACCACGGTCACCTCGCTCGCCGAGGCCCTGGCCCGGCTGCGGCCCGGGGACCGGACGACGGTGACGTTCACCCGGAACGGCGACGAGCGGACCGTGGAGGTGACGCTGGACGAGCAGTGAGCCGGGGGCGGCCCCGGAACGGCCGCCCCCGGCCGGCTACGCGTCCTCGCCGTGCAGGCTCATCGGGCCGTAGATCTCCGTGGCGTCCTCGAAGAGCCGCACCTGGTCCGTGCCGCCCTCCTTGAGGTCCTTCCAGTACTCCCCGATCCACGACTCGGCGTCCCCTTGCGTCGTGAACTCCTCCGGCTGCACCGAGGGCTGGACCTCCGTCCCGTCGGCCGTCTCGAACCGCCACGTCCATGCCGCCATGTACGCCTCCCAGATGTGAGCACATGCGATGCGGTCACCGGATCTTGGTCCGGCTCCCGGTCGCAGCCTATGCGCTCGGCCGGGCGCGGAGTGGGGCTACTCGGGGTCTCGGGCGCGCAGGCCGGCGGGTGACCGGCGAAAATCGGTGCGTGGACGTGACTCTGCTCGGCACCGGTGCCCCCGCGGGACTCCCCCGCCCCGACTGTCCCTGCGCGGCCTGCGCCGCCGCCCAGGGCCCGCACGCGCGCGCGGCGACCGCGCTGCTGGTGGACGGGGCGCTGCTGCTCGACCTGACACCGGGCGCGGTGTTCGCCGCCGCCCGGTCCGGGCGTTCCCTCGGCGGGGTGACCCAGGTGCTGCTGTCGCATCCGGCGGACGGCCCGGCGGTGGAGGTGCCGGCCGGGCTGCCGCAGCCGGGCCGGGTGCCGGACGGGCGGGAGCTGGCGCTGCTGACCGGGCACCGGGTGCGGGCGGTGGCGATGGACGCGCCGGGCACGGGGTACGCGGTGACCGGCCCGGACGGGCAGCGGCTGCTGTACCTGCCGCCGGGCGGCGCCCCCGCCGGTCTGGAGGAACCGGCCGGCGCCTACGACCTGGTCCTCGCGGACGTCGTGGGCCGGCCGGACGCACTGGCGAAGCTGCGGGCGGTCGGCGCGGTGGGTCCGACGACGGACGTCGTCGCCGCGCACCTCGATCACGACGTGCCGCCGGGGCCCGAGCTGCGGCGCCGGCTCGCGGCGGCGGGGGCGCGGGCGGTGCCGGACGGGACGACGCTGACGGTCGGGGTGTACGAGGACGTGCCCGACGTACCGCGCCGGGCGCTGGTGCTGGGCGGGGCCCGGTCCGGGAAGTCGGTGGAGGCGGAACGGCGCCTCGCGTCCTTCCCCGACGTGCTGTACGTGGCGACGGGCGGGACGCGGGGCGGGGACACGGAGTGGGCGGCGCGGGTGGCCACGCACCGGGAGCGGCGCCCGGGGTCGTGGCGTACCGCCGAGACCTGTGACCTGGTGCCCCTGCTGGCGCAGGACGGCCCGCCCCTGCTCATCGACTGCCTGTCGCTGTGGCTGACGGACGCCATGGACGCCGTGGGGGCGTGGGACGACGACCGGTGGGCGGACAGCGGGCAGCGGGAGCTGCGGGAGCGGACCCGGGACCTGACCGAGGCGGTGCGGGCCACCCGGCGCACGGTCGTCGCCGTCTCCAACGAGGTGGGCTCGGGGATCGTGCCGGCCACCGCCTCGGGGCGCCGCTACCGGGACGAGCTGGGCCGGCTCAACGCCGCGTTCGCCGCCGAGTGCGAGCAGGTGCTGCTGGTGGTGGCCGGTCAGGCGCTGGTGCTGCGGGGCTGAGGCGGGGTGCGGGGCCGGGAGGGGACGGGGGGCCGGAAGAGGGTGCGGGGCAGGACCGGGGTGCGGGCGACGACCCGGCGGCGGCCGGCGGGGGTCAGCAGGACGCAGCCGCGTTCCCGCAGCTCGGCGCGGAGCCGGGCGGTGGGCCGGGTGCCGGGCGGGGAGGCGAGCGGGCCGCGCGGGCCGGTGACGTCGACGAGCAGGTGACCGCCGGGGCGCAGGGCGCGCAGGGCGGCGCGGAGTTCGGCGCGCGGGTCGGGGCTGCGCTCCAGGTGGAGGACGCTGACGACGTCGTAGCGGGCGCGCAGCCGGGCGGCGAGGTGCGGGTCCGTCAGGCGGCCGACGTACGCCTCCTCCACGAGGTCGGCGGCGCGGGCGCGCAGCACGCGGTGGGTGGGGTCGACGCCGTCGAAGGAGGTGTACGGGAAGTACCGCCGCGCCGCGCGCGGGAAGCGGGCGTCGCCAGTGTCCAGGTCGAGCCAGCTCTCCGGCTCGGGGCAGTACCGCAGCAGCGCGCGGGCGGCCGACAGGTGCCGCGGTCCGGTGACGGCCCGTACGGGAGTGCCGTCCTGGCCGTCCGGGCCCGGCGGCGGGTTGTGGAAGGCGTGCCGGCAGTCCCGGCAGGTGACGAGGACCGACCGGTCCGGCGGGGCGTAGAGGCGCGGGCCGGGGCGCAGGCGCCGGGAGCCGCACCAGGGGCAGTCCGCGCGGCGGGGCGCGTACCGGGGTGCGGGCGGGACGGCGGGCAGCAGTGCGGCCGGGGGTGACGGCGGGGTGGACACGGGCGGCTCCCTGTCTCGGCACGGAGGAAGGGGTGACAATCTCCGCGAAACGGAACGTATGGGATGCCGGTCGCGGGAGCCAAGACGGCGCTCGGACGGGCGGGACATGTGCCCTCAGACGCACCCGACCAGGGCCGGTACTGTTCGGCGAATGAGCTCGCTGAATCTCGACGACTTCACCGACCTGATCGAGCGCCCGGACGGCGGGGTACGCCGTGACGCCGAGGCGCGCCGGGCCCGTCAGGCCGTGCCGCCCGGGGCGCTGGGCCGCCTGGACGACCTGGGCGAGTGGCTGGCCGCGGCGCAGTCCGCCGTACCGGTACGGCCGGTGGAACGGCCGCGGCTGGTGCTCTTCGCCGGCGACCACAAGGTGGCCGAGCTGGACGTCTCGTCCCGGCCCGCGGGCAGCGCCGGCGAGCTGGTGCGCGAGGTACTGGAGGGCGGCCGGCCCGTGTCCGTGCTGGCCCGGCGGCTCGGCGTGCCGGTGCGGGTGGTCGACATGGCGCTGGACTGCGACCCGGAGTCGCTGCCCGCCGAGGTCGTACGGCACCGGGTGCGGCGGGGCGGCGGACGGATCGACGTCGAGGACGCCCTCACCCTGGAGGAGGCGGAGGCCGCCTTCCGGGCGGGGGTCGCGGTGGCCGACGAGGAGGCCGACTCCGGTACCGACCTGGTGGTGCTCGGCGATGTGAGCGTGGGCGGGACCACCGCGGCGGGCGTGCTGGTGGCGGCGCTGTGCGGGACGGACGCCTCGGTGGTGACCGGACGCGGCGGGCAGGCCATCGACGACCTCGCCTGGATGCGCAAGTGCGCGGCGATCCGGGACGGACTGCGGCGGGCGCGGCCGGTCCTCGGGGACCAGCTGCGGCTGCTGGCCACGGTGGGCGGGGCGGACCTGACGGCGATGACCGGGTTCCTGCTGCAGAGCGCGGTACGGAAGATGCCGGTGATCCTGGACGGCGTGGTGACGGCCGCCTGCGCGCTGGTCGGGCAGCGGATCGCGTTCCGCGCGCCGGACTGGTGGCTGGCCTCGCACGACAGCGGGGAGCCGGGGCAGGCCAAGGCGCTGGACCGGATGGCCCTGGAACCGGTGCTGACCCAGGGCGTGCGGGTGGGTGAGGGCGCGGGCGGTCTGCTGGCCCTGCCGCTGGTGCAGGCGGCCGCGGCGCTGGCGGCGGAGCTGCCGGAGCGGGCCGAGGACGAGGCCGAGGCGGAGGCGGACGCCGAGGCGGAGGTCTCCGGAGCGTGACCGGCGCCGGCTCCGACGGGCTGCGTTTCGCGTTCGGGACGCTCACCGTCTTCCCCGTCAGGGTGAACCGCTGGGACCGGGGGGCCGCGCGGGGCGGCATGCTGTGGGCGCCGCTGGCCGGGGTGGCGGTCGGGGGGTGCGCCGCCGCCCTGGGGCTCGTCCTGCTGCTCCTCGGCGCGGGGCCGCTGCTCGCCGCCGTCGCCGGCGCGGCCGTACCGGCGGTGCTCACCCGCGGACTCCATCTGGACGGACTGGCCGACACCGCGGACGGGCTCGGCAGCGGGAAGCCCGCCGAGGACGCGCTGCGGATCATGAAGCAGTCGGACATCGGGCCGTTCGGCGTGCTCGCCCTCGTGCTGGTGCTGCTGGCCCAGGTGGCCGCGCTGGCGCAGGCGTACGGGGACTCCTGGGCCCGGGGCGCGCTCGCCGCCGTGGTCTCGGCGGCCGTCGCCCGGCTGGCGCTGACGCTGGCCGCCCGCACCGGCGTACCGGCCGCCCGCCCGGAGGGCCTCGGCGCGGCGGTCGCCGGGGTGGTGCCGGCGCGCGGCGCGCTGGGCACGGCCGCCGCCGTCACGGTGGCCGCCGCCGCGGCCGGCGCGGCCCTCGGACCGGCGGACGCGGCCCGGACCGCCGTCGCCGTGCTCCTCGCCCTCGGCGCCGCCGAGCTGATGCTCCGTCACTGCGTGCGCCGCTTCGGCGGGGTCACCGGCGACGTCTTCGGCGGACTGGCCGAGACCGCGGCCACGACGGCTCTGGTGGTGCTGGTCCTCGGCTGACGCGGGGCCACGAGCGTAGGCTCGTGCGGGGTTTCGGCACCGCCCAGGTGGAGACCGCGCCGCAGGAGGGATCTAGGGTCGGGTTCGGGCCCGGTCGACCCACCGCGTTCGGCCACACACCGGACTTCACCCGAATCCACCGGAAAACTTCACCGGAAACCCGGAAAACCGGAGACCGGAAAACAGACGGAAGCGAGATTTCACCACCGTGACTGCTCTCACTCTCAGCACCGCCGCGGCGCCCGGCCTGCGGGCCGACGCGATCGTGATCGGTGTCGCCAAGGGCTCCGCGAACGGCCGCCAGAGCCTGATCGTGGCTCCCGGCGCCGAGGCCGTGGACAAGGCGTACGACGGCAAGCTGGCCGGCGTTCTGGAGACCCTCGGCGCCTCGGGTGCCGAGGGCGAGGTGACGAAGCTGCCCGCGCCGGCCGGCTTCAAGGCGCCGCTCGTGGTGGCGGTGGGCCTGGGCGCCGAGCCCGAGAAGGACGCCGGTTACGACGGCGAGGCCCTGCGCAAGGCCGCCGGCGTCGCCGCCCGCGCCCTGGCCGGGACCAAGAAGGCCGCCTTCGCGCTGCCGCTGGCGGACGCCGCGGACGCCGGCGCGGTCGGCGAGGGCGTGCTGCTGGGCGCGTACTCCTTCGACGCGTACAAGGACAACGGCGGCGACGGCAAGGACAAGAAGGCCAAGAACGGCAAGGCGCCGCTGGCCGAGGCCGCGCTGCTGGGCGGCAAGCCCCGCGACAAGGCGTACAAGGCCGCCGTCGAGCGGGCCACCGCCGTCGCCGAGGAGCTGAACCGCGCCCGCGACCTGGTCAACACCCCGCCGAACGACCTGAACCCGGAGGCGTTCGCCGCGATCGCGCAGGCCGCCGCCAAGGAGCACGGCATCAAGGTGCAGGTGCTCGACGAGAAGGCGCTGACCAAGGGCGGCTACGGCGGCATCCTGGGCGTCGGCTCCGGCTCGGCGTCGACGCCGCGGCTGGTGAAGCTGTCGTACACCTCGTCCAAGGCGAAGAAGTCCCTGGCCTTCGTCGGCAAGGGCATCACCTACGACTCGGGCGGCATCTCGCTGAAGCCGGCCGGGCACAACGAGACGATGAAGTGCGACATGGCCGGTGCGGCGGCGGTCTTCGCCACCGTGGTCGCCGCCGCGCGCCTCGGCCTGGAGGTCAACGTCACCGGCTGGCTGGCGCTGGCCGAGAACATGCCGTCGGGCTCCGCCGTCCGCCCGGGTGACGTGCTGCGCATGTACAGCGGCAAGACGGTGGAGGTGCTCAACACCGACGCCGAGGGCCGCCTGGTGCTGGCCGACGCGCTGTGGGCGGCCTCCGAGGAGGAGCCGGACGCGATCGTCGACGTGGCGACGCTGACCGGCGCGATGATGCTGGCGCTGGGCAGCCGGACGTTCGGGATCATGGCCAACGACGACGCGTTCCGCGCGGCGCTGCACGAGGCGGCCGAGGAGGTCGGCGAGCCGGCCTGGCCGATGCCGCTGCCGGAGCACCTGCGCAAGGGCATGGAGTCCTCGACGGCCGACATCGCCAACATGGGTGAGCGGATGGGCGGCGGGCTGGTGGCCGGGCTGTTCCTGCGGGAGTTCGTGGGCGAGGGGATCACCTGGGCGCACCTGGACATCGCCGGGCCGGCGTTCAACGAGGGCGGGCCGTTCGGGTACACGCCCAAGGGCGGTACGGGGTCCGCGGTGCGGACGCTGGTGCGGCTGGCCGAGCGGGTTGCCGTCGGCGATCTCGGGTGACGTTCGCCTGAGAGCCCGGGACCGAAGGGGCGCTGGCGGCTGCGGGTCCGATGTGGTTGATCGCGCAGTTCCCCGCGCCCCTGGCGGCACTGCCGTGCCGGGGCGCTCATGTGAACGTGCTGCGTCTCACACACCGGCCCCGCGTCTCGTACCCCCTCCGCGGGTGCGAAGATGGGTCCCGGCAGGACAGGGCCCCACCAAGGGCCGAAGAACGAGCGGCCGGACACCAGCCGCCGACCGGTCGCTGGAGACCGGCGTGGCGCACATGCATGGAGGACGTGACGTGGCGAACGACGCCAGCACCGTTTTCGACCTAGTGATCCTCGGCGGTGGCAGCGGTGGTTACGCCGCGGCCCTGCGCGGGGCGCAGCTGGGCCTGGACGTCGCCCTGATCGAGAAGAACAAGGTCGGTGGTACCTGCCTGCACGTCGGCTGCATCCCCACCAAGGCGCTGCTGCACGCCGGTGAGATCGCCGACCAGGCCCGGGAGTCCGAGCAATTCGGCGTGAAGGCCACCTTCGAGGGCATCGACATGCCGGCCGTCCAGAAGTACAAGGACGAGGTCATCTCCGGCCTGTACAAGGGCCTGCAGGGGCTGATCGCCTCCCGCAAGGTGACGTACATCGAGGGTGAGGGCCGGCTCTCCTCCCCGACCTCGGTGGATGTGAACGGTCAGCGGATCCAGGGCCGCCACGTCCTGCTGGCGACCGGCTCCGTGCCGAAGTCGCTGCCGGGCCTGAACATCGACGGCGACCGGATCATCTCCTCCGACCACGCCCTCAAGCTGGACCGCGTGCCGAAGTCCGCGATCGTGCTGGGCGGCGGCGTGATCGGCGTCGAGTTCGCCTCCGCGTGGAAGTCCTTCGGCACCGACGTCACCATCGTCGAGGGCCTCAAGCACCTCGTCCCGGTCGAGGACGAGAACAGCTCGAAGCTGCTGGAGCGGGCGTTCCGCAAGCGCGGCATCAAGTTCAACCTGGGCACCTTCTTCCAGAAGGCCGAGTACACCCAGGACGGTGTCAAGGTCACGCTGGCCGACGGCAAGGAGTTCGAGGCCGAGGTCCTGCTCGTCGCCATCGGCCGCGGCCCGGTCTCGCAGGGCCTGGGCTACGAGGAGGCCGGGGTCGCCATGGACCGCGGCTACGTCCTCGTCGACGAGTACATGCGCACCAACGTGCCGACCATCTCGGCCGTCGGTGACCTGGTCCCGACCCTCCAGCTCGCGCACGTCGGCTTCGCCGAGGGCATCCTGGTGGCGGAGCGGCTGGCCGGTCTGAAGACCGTGCCGATCGACTACGACGGCGTGCCCCGGGTGACGTACTGCCACCCCGAGGTCGCCTCCGTGGGCATCACCGAGGCCAAGGCCAAGGAGATCTACGGTGCGGACAAGGTCGTCGCCCTGAAGTACAACCTGGCGGGCAACGGAAAGAGCAAGATCCTCAAGACCGCGGGCGAGATCAAGCTCGTCCAGGTCAAGGACGGTGCCGTGGTCGGCGTCCACATGGTCGGCGACCGCATGGGCGAGCAGGTCGGCGAAGCCCAGCTGATCTACAACTGGGAGGCGCTGCCCGCCGAGGTCGCGCAGCTCATCCACGCCCACCCGACGCAGAACGAGGCCCTCGGCGAGGCGCACCTGGCCCTCGCGGGCAAGCCGCTCCACTCCCACGACTGACCTCCCTCGGTCACTGGGCGCGACGACACAGACTTCCGCAATTCGTAAGGAGCAACCGAAACCATGGCGGTTTCCGTAACCCTTCCGGCGCTCGGCGAGAGCGTCACCGAGGGCACCGTCACCCGCTGGCTCAAGGCCGAGGGTGAGCGCGTCGAGGCCGACGAGCCGCTGCTCGAGGTCTCGACCGACAAAGTCGACACCGAGATCCCGGCACCCGCCTCCGGCGTGCTGTCCTCCATCAAGGTCGCCGAGGACGAGACGGTCGAGGTCGGCGCCGAGCTGGCCCTGATCGACGACGGCACCGGCGCCCCGGCCGCCGCTGAGGCCCCGGCCGCCGAGCAGGTCGCCGAGCCGGCCCCCGAGCCCGCCGCTGCCGCCCCCTCCACCGAGCAGGCCGCCCCGGCGCCCGCTCCGACCCCGCAGGCCGCGTCCGGCGGCGGCTCCGCCGAGGGCACGGACGTCGTCCTGCCCGCGCTCGGCGAGTCGGTCACCGAGGGCACCGTCACCCGCTGGCTGAAGCAGGTCGGCGAGGAGGTCACCGAGGACGAGCCGCTCCTCGAGGTGTCGACGGACAAGGTCGACACCGAGATCCCCGCCCCCGCCTCCGGCACCCTGCTGGAGATCGTGGTCGGCGAGGACGAGACCGCCGAGGTCGGCGCCAAGCTCGCCGTCATCGGCGCGGCCGGTGCCGCTCCCGCCGCCGCCCCGGCTCAGCAGGCCCCGGCCGCCCCGGCGCAGCCCGAGCCGACGCCCGCCCCGGCGGCCCCGGCCCCGGCCCCGCAGGCGCCGACCGCTCCGGCCCCGCAGCAGCAGGAGACCCCGGCGCCCGCGCCGGCCCCGGCCGCTCCGGCGCCCGCCCCGGCCCCCGCGCCCGCTCCGGCTCCGGCCGCGCAGGCCCCGGCCGCTCCCGCCGCCGCCCAGCCGGCCGACGACGGTGCCTACGTCACCCCGCTGGTGCGCAAGCTCGCCGCCGAGAACGGCGTCGACCTGTCCACCGTCTCGGGCACCGGCGTCGGCGGCCGTATCCGCAAGCAGGACGTCATCGCCGCCGCGGAGGCCGCCAAGGCCGCCGCCCCGGCCCCGGCCGCGGCTGCCGCCCCCGCTGCTCCGGCCGCCAAGAAGGCGCCGAAGCTGGAGGCGTCCCCGCTGCGCGGCCAGACCGTGAAGATGCCCCGCATCCGCAAGGTCATCGGCGACAACATGGTCAAGGCGCTGCACGAGCAGGCGCAGCTGTCCTCGGTCGTCGAGGTCGACGTCACCCGTCTGATGAAGCTGCGCGCCCGCGCCAAGGACGCGTTCGCGGCACGTGAGGGCGTCAAGCTCTCCCCGATGCCGTTCTTCGTCAAGGCCGCGGCCCAGGCGCTGAAGGCGCACGCGCCGATCAACGCCAAGATCAACGAGGCCGAGGGGACCATCACCTACTTCGACACCGAGAACATCGGTATCGCGGTGGACTCCGAGAAGGGCCTGATGACCCCGGTCATCAAGAACGCCGGTGACCTCAACATCGCCGGTATCGCCAAGGCCACCGCCGACCTGGCGGGCAAGGTCCGGGCCAGCAAGATCACGCCGGACGAGCTGTCGGGCGCGACCTTCACCATCTCCAACACCGGTTCGCGCGGTGCGCTCTTCGACACGATCATCGTGCCGCCGGGCCAGGTCGCGATCCTCGGCATCGGCGCGACGGTCAAGCGTCCCGCCGTGATCGAGACGGAGGAGGGCACGGTCATCGGCGTCCGCGACATGACGTACCTGACCCTGTCCTACGACCACCGCCTGGTGGACGGTGCCGACGCCGCGCGTTACCTGACCGCGGTCAAGGCCATCCTGGAGGCGGGCGAGTTCGAGGTCGAGCTGGGCCTCTGACCTGCACGGTCCTCACGGCGCCCCCGTCCGGAACACTCCGGGCGGGGGCGTCGCCGTGCTGGTCACACCCGGCGTGTAAGCCTCGTCTCACCTGCGTGAAAGCGCCCTTGTGCGCCCTACCGCCGGGGCCCGGCGGCCGTATTGTCTATTCGTCAACGCCCCAGGGGGCCGGTAGGGGCCCCTCCCTAAGGAGCCCTTCATGACCGCGCCCGTCGTCCACTCGCTCCGCGAGCAGATCCGCGAGCACATCCTGGAAGGGATCATCAGCGGGCGCTGGCAGCCGGGCGAGCGGATCGTGGAGCGGCGGATCGCCACCGAGCTGGAGGTCAGCCAGACGCCCGTACGGGAGGCCCTGCGCGAGCTGGAGTCGCTGCGGCTGATCGAGTCCGCGCCGAACAAGGGCGTACGGGTGCGGAACCTGACGGCGGCCGACCTGGAGGAGAGCTACCCGGTCCGCGCCGGCCTGGAGGCCATCGCGGCGGAGCTGGCGGCGGGGCGGCTGGCGGAGGACTGCTCGGCGCTGGAACCGCACGTCAGCGCGTTGTACGAGGCCGACCGGATGGCCGACGGGACGGCACAGGTGAGGCACACGGTCGGTTTCCACCGGGAGCTGGTGCGGGCGGCCGGCAACTCGGTGCTGCTGCACACCTGGGAGGGGCTGGGCATCGAGGTCTTCACGGCCCTGTCGATACGGTGGCTGGGCACGGTGCAGCAGTCCTACGCGGAGGAGCACGAGGAACTGGTCGCCGCGTTCAAGCGCCGTGACCCGCGCATCGCCGAGCTGGTCAAGTCCCACGTCCTGGGCTGCGCCCCGCGTCCCTGAGCTTCTTCGCCCCGCGCCCCCGCGGGGGCGCGGGGAACTGCGCGATCAGCCACGAAGCACCCGCAGCCGCCACACCACCGAACCACCCGAGCTTCCCCGCGCACCCCTACCGACCTGCAGAAACCGCCAACCTCGACAGTCACCCCGTGCCATCGCCGAAGGCACCCCGTGCCGACTTTCTCGTGATCAAGAGGTTTTGTCCCTCAACCCTTTGATCGATCATCGATCACGGGGTTACAGTCACCGATGGACTCCCACCGGAGCCCACGCCCTGTCCTGCCAAAGACCAAGGGCACCCCCGAACCCTTACCGATGAGGGAACCCCCTTCGACTGAGGAAGGCGGCGACATGACCGACCCCTACGCCATCCAGCCGAGCGCGCTCGACCAGCTCCCGGACCGGGACCCTGAGGAGACCGCCGAATGGCAGGCGTCCCTGGACGCCGTCGCGAAGGCGGCCGGCCCGCACCGGGCCGCCTACCTGATGCGGCGCACGCTGGAGCGTGCCGAGGGAGCCGGCGTCGCACTGCCGAAGCTCCTCGAGACGGACTACGTCAACACCATCCCCACCTCCGCCGAGCCCGCCGTGGACGGCGACGAGGAGATGGAGCAGCGGATCACCGCCTGGAACCGCTGGAACGCGGCGGCGATGGTGACCCGCGGCAGCAAATACGGCGTCGGCGGCCACATCGCCACCTTCGCCTCCGCGGCCTGGCTCTACGAGACCGGCTTCAACCACTTCTTCCGCGGCAAGGAAGGTGACGGCTCCGGCGACCAGCTCTACGTCCAGGGCCACGCCTCCCCCGGCATCTACGCCCGCGCCTTCCTCGACGGCCGGCTGAACGAGGACCACCTCGACAACTTCCGCCGCGAGTCCGGCGGCAACGGCCTCCCGTCGTACCCGCACCCGCGGCGCCTGCCCTGGCTGTGGGAGTTCCCGACCGTGTCGATGGGCCTCGGCCCGATCTCCGCGATCTACCAGGCTCGGTTCAACCGCTACCTGACCAGCCGCGGCATCAAGGACGTCTCCGACTCCCACGTGTGGGCGTTCCTCGGTGACGGCGAGATGGACGAGCCGGAGTCGACCACCGCGCTCACCCTCGCCGCCCGTGAGGGCCTGGACAACCTGACCTTCGTCATCAACTGCAACCTGCAGCGCCTCGACGGTCCGGTCCGCGCCAACTTCAAGATCGTGCAGGAGCTGGAGTCCCTCTTCCGCGGCTCCGGCTGGAACGTGGTCAAGACCCTGTGGGGCACCGCCTGGGACGAGCTGTTCCAGCTCGACACCACGGGCGCGCTCGTACGCCGGCTGCGCGAGGTACCCGACGCGCAGGTCCAGACGTACCAGACCCGCGACGCCGCCTACATCCGCCAGGACTTCTTCGGCAAGGACCCGGCGCTCGTCGAGATGGCGAAGCTGCTGAGCGACGACAAGATCCTGGAGTGCTTCCACTTCTCGCGCGGCGGCCACGAGGCCCGCAAGGTCTACGCCGCGTACAAGGCCGCGCTCGCCCACAAGGGCGCGCCGACCGTGATCCTGGCCCAGACGGTCAAGGGCCACACCCTCGGCAAGGGCTTCGCGTCCAAGAACGCCAACCACCAGATGAAGAAGCTGACGGTGGACGAGTTCAAGGAGATGCGCGACCTGCTCGGGCTGCCGATCAAGGACAGCGACTTCGTCGACGGCGTGGTCCCCTACGGCCACCCGGGCGCCGACTCCCCCGAGGTCCGCTACCTCCAGGAGCGCCGCGCGGCCCTCGGCGGTCCCGCCCCGGCCCGCCGTACGCACGCCCTGGCCCCGCTGCCCGCGCCCGCGGAGAAGGCGTTCGCCGCCTTCGACAAGGGCTCCGGCACGCAGTCCGTGGCGACCACGATGGCGTTCGTCCGCCTGGTCAAGGACCTGGTCCGCGACAAGGAGACCGGCAAGCGCTGGGTGCCGATCGTCCCCGACGAGGCGCGCACCTTCGGCATGGAGAGCCTGTTCCCGTCGCTCGGGATCTACTCCCCCAAGGGCCAGACGTACGAGCCGGTCGACCGCGACCAGCTGATGTACTACAAGGAGGCCGAGAACGGCCAGATCCTCAACGAGGGGATCACCGAGGCCGGCTCGATGGCCGACTTCATCGCCGCGTCCACCGCGTACGCCACGCACGGCGAGGCGATGATCCCGTTCTACATCTTCTACTCGATGTTCGGCTGGCAGCGCACGGCCGACCAGATGTGGCAGCTCGGCGACCAGCTCGGCCGCGGCTTCCTGATCGGCGCCACCGCAGGGCGCACCACGCTGACCGGCGAGGGCCTCCAGCACGCCGACGGCCACACCCCGGTGATCGCCGCGACCAACCCGGCGTCCCTGACGTACGACCCGGCGTTCGCCTACGAGATCGCCGTCATCGTCAAGGAGGGTCTGCGCCGGATGTACGGCGAGGCCAAGCCGGGCGAGGACCAGAACGTCTTCTACTACCTCACCGTCTACAACGAGCCGATGCCGCAGCCCGCGAAGCCGCAGGGCCTCGGCATCGACGAGGGCATCGTCAAGGGCCTGTACCGCTTCAACACGGCGGAGTCGGCGGGCCTGGCCCCGGCGGCGAACGCCCCGCGCATCCAGCTGCTCGCCTCCGGTACGGCGATCCACTGGACGCTCAAGGCGCAGCAGCTGCTCGCCGCCGAGTGGGGCGTGGCCGCCGACGTGTGGTCCGCGACCTCCTGGACGGAGCTGCGCCGGGACGCCATGGACGCCGACGCGGCGCTGCTGCGCGGCGAGGACCGCACGCCGTACGTCCGGCAGGCGCTGCAGGGCGCCGAGGGTCCGGTGCTGGCGGTCTCCGACTACATGCGCCAGGTCCCCGACCAGATCGCGCAGTGGGTCGAGCAGGACTGGTCCTCGCTGGGCGCCGACGGCTTCGGCCTGTCGGACACCCGTGAGGGCGCCCGCCGCCACTTCGGCGTGGACGCCGAGTCCGTCGTCGTCGCGGCACTGGCCCAGCTGGCCCGGCGCGGCGAGATCAAGGCGACGGCCGTGAAGGAGGCGCGCGAGCGCTACGGTCTGTAAGACCGGTCGTTGTGCACAGGAGCCCCCGCCATCCCGGCGGGGGCTCCTGCATGATGTGGGCCATGCGTGCCGCCCGCCTCATCAAGATGGTTCTGCTGCTCCAGTCCCGGCCCTCGATGACCGCCGCCGAGCTGGCCCGGGAGCTGGAGGTGTCCGAGCGGACGGTCACCCGGGACGCGCAGGCCCTGTCCGAGGCCGGCGTGCCGGTGTACGCGGAGCGGGGCCGGGCCGGCGGCTACCGGCTGATCGGCGGCTACCGCACCCGGCTGACGGGGCTGCACCGGAGCGAGGCCGAGGCGCTGTTCCTGTCGGGGGTGCCGGGGGCGCTGCGCGAGATGGGCCTGGAGGACGCGGCGTCGGCGGCCCGTCTGAAGGTCTCGGCGGCCCTCCTGCCCGCCCTGCGGGACGCCTCCCGTACGGCCGCGCAGCGCTTCCACCTGGACGCCCCGAACTGGTTCACCGAGCCGCGCACGCCCGAGCTGCTGCCGGCGGTGGCGGACGCGGTGTGGGACGACCGCCGGATCACGGCGCGCTACCGGCGCGGCGAGGACGAGGTCGAGCGGGAGCTGGAGCCGTACGGGCTCGTCCTGAAGGCGGGTGTCTGGTACCTGTGCGCCCGGGTGACGGACGCGGCGGGCGCGGCGGGCGACGGGGGCTTCCGGGTCTACCGGATCGACCGGTTCGTGTCGGCCGATCCGGCCGGCGAGCGGTTCGCGCGGGACGAGGGGTTCGATCTGCCCGGGTTCTGGGCGGAGCGGGCGGAGCAGTTCGCGCGGTCGATCCTGCGGACCGAGGTGGTGGTACGGCTCTCCCCGGCCGGTGCGCGGCGGCTGTCGTACGCCGTGGACCCGGTGGCCGCCCGGCAGGCCCTGGCCGCCGCCGGGCCGCCGGACGGGGAGGGACTGCTCACGGTGACGCTGCCGGTGGAGTCGGAGGAGGTCGCCCACGAGCAGCTCGGGGCGCTCGGCCCGGAGGCGGAGGTGCTGGCCCCCGAGTCGCTGCGCGAGCGGTTCGCGGCGGACGCCCGGCGGCTCGCCGCCCTGTACGGGCAGGGGGCCGAGGGGCGGACGGCGATCCGCCGCCCGGACGTGCGTCCCGGTCCGCCAGGGCCGATGCTGGACGCGTGATGGACGAGACGGAGTTCTGGGAGCTGATCGACACCGCTCGCCGGGGTGCCGAGGGCGACCCCGAGGACCAGGCCGACCTGCTGGTGGAGCGGCTGTGCCGGCTGGACCCGGAGGCGGTCCTCGACTTCGCCCGTCACTTCGAGGTCCGCTACCAGCGTGCCTCCACCTGGGAGCTGTGGGGCGCCGCCTGGATCCTGCTCGGCGGCGCGAGCGACGACGCGTTCGACTGCTTCCGGTGCTGGCTGATCGGCCAGGGCCGGGAGGTCTACGAGGGCGCCGTGCACGACGCGGACGCGCTGGCCGACCTGCTCGACGACTTCGACGAGGAGGTCGACGGCGACGGCGAGGACCTCGGCTACGCGGCCGACGAGGCCTACGAGCAGCTCACCGGCGTGGTCGCCCCGGACCTGGACATCCCCCCGCCACCCGCCGAACCGGTGGGCACCCCGATCGACCTGGAGAACGACCGGGCGCTGGCGGAGCGGCTGCCCCGGCTGTGGGAGCGGTTCGGCGACTGAGGACCCGTCCGGCGGGCGCACGGGCGGGCGCGGGCCCGCCCCGCCCCGCCCCGCCTCGGCCCGGCCGAGCCCCGCTTCGACCTCTTCCTCGACGTGCTCCTGCGCGGGCTCCCGGCCCGGGAGCCCGCGGCGTGGGCCGTCCCGCTCAGGCCGCGCGGCGGCGGGTCGTGTCCGTCGGGATGTACGCCTGGGTCTGCTCGGCCTTCAGGGCGGTCGCGTGGTGCTGCGGGGCCGCGTTGGCCTGGTCCAGGGCGGAGGCGGTGACGGCGGCCGGGCCCAGGACCACGGCCGCGGCGGCGGCCAGCGCGGTCCAGGGGCGGCGCAGCGCCTCGGCCCAGGTGCTGGTGCTGGTGCTGTGGTCCTGGCTGTTCTTCATGGTCCCCACCTCCGGTCGGCTTGTGTCACCGACCGTAGGAGGCCGGGCTCTGAGGAGCCTGCGCGGCCGCTGTGGCCGTCCTGTGAGACGTGGGGCGGCCCTGGAGCCGGGCCGCGCGTTCCCGGATCTCTGGGAGCTCGGCGGTGAGCGCGGCGCCGGGGCAGCTGGTCTGGTAACCGTCGTCGTGCCCGGCGACGGCGGGCAGCGCGGCGGCGGTGCCGGCGGCGTACCGGCTGAGGCCGTTGCTGGAGACCAGGCGGACCCGGTCGCGCGGGTCGGTGCCGGCGGGGCCCAGTTTCCAGGCGGCCAGCGCGGCGATCGCGTCGGTCAGCGCGCGGGGCACCGGCACGCCCTCGGTGTAGGTGCCGAGGGCGGCGATGCCGGTGGTGCGGTGGTTGAAGCCCTGGGTGTGGGCGCCGGTCACGGCCCGGTCGACGCCGCCGGCGCGGCCCTCGTAGACGGTGCCGCAGCGGTCGACGACGAAGTTGTAGCCGAGGTCGTCCCATTCCCGGGCGCCGGTCTGGCCGGTGTAGATGTCGCGCAGGATGCGGGGCGTGTCGGCGCAGTCGTAGCCGTTGGGGCTGTCGGTGTGGTGGACGAAGACGGCGACGACCTGGTCGTCGTAGCGCGGGGGCGGCTGCCGGCGGGCGGCGTCGCCCAGCCAGGACGAGCGGGGGACGATCTGCGGCCGGGGTGCGGAGTACCGGCTCTCCGGCCGGGTGGTGGCGCGGGCGTGCGGGCCGGCCGGCCGGTCCGTGCCGGTCAGGAACAGTGTCAGCCCGACGGCGGCGGCGAGGACGGGCAGACAGCCGAGCAGCAGGACGGGGACCGGGACGCTGCGTGGAACGCGAAGCGGGACACGGACCGGAATGCGGAGCGGGATGCGTCCCGCGCGCCGTCTCGCGGCCTCCCGGAGCCCTCGCAGCACACGCATGTCATCCACTGTCCGTCCGTCGTGACCCGCCCGCGACGTGCGTTGTGCCACCCGGTGGAACCATCGTCCCGGTCCGCGGCGTTTCCCCGGGTAGCCGCACGTGTGGCCGGTTACCGGCCGCGGGTGCGGCACCGGCTGATCGCCGGGCCCTTCCGGCACGTACCGAGGGGTGCCAGGGTCCGAGAGAAAGGCGGCTCGTGTGGATCTGCTCGACATCGTGCTGGCGCTGGTGGTGCTGGCGTACGCGGTCTCCGGGTACCGGCGCGGGCTGGTGGCGGGCTGTGTCTCGCTCGCCGGGTTCGTCGGCGGTGCGGTCGTCGGCGTGTGGATCCTGCCGTGGGTGATGGAGCTGGTGACGCCGGGGACGACGACGGCGACGGTGACCGCCGTGCTGACGGTGCTGGTCCCGGCGGCGGTGGGGCACGAGCTGGCGGGGCGGCTCGCGCTCAGGCTGCGGCGGGAGCTGGACGCCGGGCCGCTCAGGGTCGCCGACGGGGTGGGCGGGGCGGTGGCCAACTCGGTGGCGGCGCTGATCGTGGCGTGGGTGGCGGCGAGCGTGCTGGCCGCGTCGCCGACGCCGCTGCTCACCTCGGCGATCCGGGACTCGGCGGTGCTGGGCGCGGTGCAGCGGGCGATGCCGGAGACCACCCCGGCGTGGTTCTCGCGGGCCACCTCGGCGCTGACCGAGGCGGGGTTCCCGCAGGTCTTCAACCCCTTCGAGAACGAGTCGACCGCCCAGGTCGCCGAGCCCTCCGGGGACAGCGTCACGGCGGCGGCCACCAACGCCGCCAAGCTGAGCACGGTGAAGATCGAGGGCGTGGCCGGCGCCCAGGGCCGTGAGGGCAGCGGCTTCGTGTACGCCGACCGGCATGTGATGACCAACGCCCATGTGGTGGCCGGCATGGACGCCCCGGGCGTGCGGGTGGGCGGGGTCGGACGGACGTACGAGGCGCGGGTGGTGCTGTTCGACCCCGACAAGGACGTGGCGGTGCTGTACGTGCCGGAGCTGGACGCGCCCGCCCTGCGGTTCGACGACGAGGCCGGGCGCGGTGACGCGGCGGTGGTCGCCGGGTACCCGCAGGACGGCGCGCTGGACCTGCGGGCGGCGACGGTGGCGGGCCGCGTGCGGGCCACGGGCCAGAACATCTACAGCGACGCCGAGGTCACCCGGGAGATCTACTCCATACGCTCCACGGTCCGCCCGGGCAACTCCGGCGGGCCGCTGCTGACCACCGAGGGCCGGGTGTACGGCGTGGTCTTCGCCCGCTCCACCTCCGACGCCGCCACCGGGTACGTGCTGACGGCGGCCGAGGTGTCCGGCGAGGCGCGGCGCGCGGCGACGGCCACGGCGGCCGTGGACACGGGGGCGCCGGTGACGTCGTAGCACGGTCCCCGGAGACCGGAGCAGGGCCGTCGGAGCAGCGCCGTCAGAGCAGGGACTTGCCCATCAGCACGTCGTCGACGTACGCGCCGTCCAGGTGGAACTCCTCGGGCAGCACCCCTTCGACGGCGAAGCCCTCGGACTCGTAGAGCTTCCGGGCGGGCGTGTTGGGGCCGAGGACGCGCAGGGTGAGGCGGCGGGCGCCCTGGCGGCGGGCCTCCTCGGCGGCGGCGCGCAGCAGGAGGCGGCCGATGCCGTGGCCGCGGGCCGCCTCGGCGACGGCGAGGCCGTGGACGGCCCGGACGTGCCGGTTGGAGGCGAGAGGGGTGGGGCGCCCGAGGCGGAGGTAGCCGACGACGCGGCCGCCGAGTTCGGCGACGAGGTGGGCGTCGGGGCCCGCGTGGTCCTCGAAGAAGGGGGCGTCCGGTTCCGGGCGGGGCGAGACCGCGTGCAGCGGGGACCAGGTCTCCCGGTCGAGCAGGCCCAGCGCCTCTTCGTCGTCGGGCCGGGCGGATCGTATGTGCGGTGCTTCGTCGGGCATGGCGGTCACTTTACGGCGCGACGGCGGCGGCCCCCGAGGCATTGATGCGCCGGTGGCGGCAGGATGTTCCTCATGGAACCTTCCCGCATCGCGGTGGCCGGCGCGTCCGGTCTGATCGGCAGCGCGCTGGCGCGGTCCCTGACGGCGGACGGGCACGAGGTGGTGCGCCTGGTGCGGCACGCGCCCCGGGGGCCGGGCGAGGTCCGCTGGGACCCCGAGCGGGGCCGGGTGGACACGGCCGGGCTGGCCGGCTGCGACGCCGTGGTCAACCTGGCCGGGGCCGGTGTCGGAGACCGGCGCTGGACGGCGGCGTACAAGGCGCGGATCCGAAACAGCCGGGTCCACGGCACGGCGGCGCTGGCCCGCGCCGTCGCCTCCCTGGACCGGCCGCCGGGGGTCTTCGTGAACGGCAGCGCGATCGGTCTCTACGGGGAGACCGGGGAGCGGGCGGTCGACGAGAGCGCCCCCGCGGGCGAGGGATTCCTGCCCGGCGTGTGCGTCGAGTGGGAGGCCGCCGCCGCGCCCGCCCGGGAGGCCGGCGTACGGACGGTGTTCACCCGTACCGGGCTGGTCGTCGCGCGCGGCGGCGGGGCGTGGGGGCGGCTGTTCCCGCTGTTCAAGGCGGGGCTCGGCGGACGCCTGGGCGACGGGCGGCAGTACTGGTCGTTCATCGCGCTGCACGACGAGGTGGCCGCGATCCGCCATCTGCTGGCCCGCGAGGACCTGTCCGGCCCGTTCAACCTGACCGCCCCGCGGCCGCGCACCAACCGGGAGATCACCGAGGCGATGAGCCGGGTCCTGCGCCGGCCCGCTCTCTTCGCGGTCCCCGCTCCGGTGCTGCGGACGGTGCTCGGCGAGATGGCCGGGGACGTGCTGGGCAGCGCGCGGGTGGTGCCGGGGCGGCTGCTGGAGTCGGGCTTCCGGTTCGCGTTCCCGGAGATCGAGGGGGCGATCCGCGCGGCCCTGTGACCCGCCGCGGCGGCGCGCCGGGCGACGGCCCGGGCCGGGCGGACCCGGCCGCGTGCGACCTGCGTGCGACCGTGCCCTGTCTCCGTGCGACTGTCACCGACCGGACGCGGCCCTAGTCTCGATCTGAACTCGGGTATTCCGAAAGCCAGTTGGGGGCCAGCCGCCTCCAGTGGCCGCGCGATCGCGAGGAGGGGCACGTGCTTGAGCCCGCGTACCAGGCGGACGTCGTCGTCGTGGGGGCCGGGGTCGCCGGACTCGCGGCGGCACACCGGCTGACCAGCCAGGGAGTGTCGACCGTGGTCCTGGAGGCGGCCCCCGTGACGGGCGGCCGGATGGCGACCGAGAAGGTCGACGGCTTCCGGCTCGACCGGATCGGGCAGTCGCTGTCGACGTCCTGTCCCGAACTGAGGCTCGTCCCCGGCCTGGACGGGCTCGTGCTGCGGCCCTTCGCACCGGGGGCCCTGGTCCACAGCGAAGGTCTGCACCACCGCGTGAGCGCCCCCTACGGCTCCGGGGGCGCACGGGGCGCATTGCACGCCGTACGCGCCCTGGCGAGCGCTCCGCGGCCGGTGCCGGGGGCGCGTGGGCCGGTGCCGGGAGCCGGCCGGGCCGGGGCCTTCCCCCGGGCGGCCGGGCGGCAGGCGGTGGCCCGCCGGGTGCGGGCCGGGTCCCCGCTGGGCACCGCCGTCGACCAGGCCCGGCTGACCGCCGCGCTCACCCGGCTCGCGACCACGCCGGTCGAACGGCTGCTGGCCCGCCCGGAGCTGCCCGCGCGGCAGGCGCTCGCCGTCCGCGGGCTGCCCGCCCGCACCATCGACGGCTTCCTGCGTCCGCTGCTCGCCGCGCTGCTGTGCGACCCGGAGCTGACCACCTCCAGCCGGTGCGCCGACCTGGCGCTGCGCGCCTTCGCGACCGGGCGGCTGGGGCTGCCGGAGGGCGGCGCCGAGACCCTGCCGGCCCTGCTGGCCGGGGCACTGCCGCCGGGCACCGTGCGCACCGGCGTACGGGTCACCTCGATCGCCACCAACGCGGTGACCACCGCCGCGCACGGCGTCCTGCGCTGCCGTGCGGTGCTGCTGGCCACCGACGCCCGGGCCGCCGCCGAGCTGCTGCCCGGGCTGCGGGTCCCGGACTTCCACCCGGTGACGGTGGTGCACCACACCACCGACGAGCCCCCGGCGACCGGCTCGGCCCTGCTGCTCGACGCCGACCGGGGCGGCCCGGTCGCCCACACGGCCGTGGTCAGCGAGGTGGACCCGTCCCGCGCCCCGGCCGGCCGCGCCCTGGTGTCGTCCACCGTCCTCGGCCCGCCCCCGCCCGACGTCGACACCGCCGTACGCGCCCACCTGTCCCGCCTCTACGGCACCTCGACCGCGCGCTGGGAGACCCTGGCGGTGCACCACACGCCCGAGGCGGTGCCGGCCATGCGCCCGCCGCACGACCCGCGCCGCCCGGTGCGCCTGCTGGCGGGCCTGTACGTCTGCGGCGACCACCGCGACGCGGGCACCGTCCAGGGCGCCCTCCGCTCGGCCCACCGCGCGGCGACAGCCGTCCTGACGGACCTGGGCACGGGGGGCTCCCTGCACCGGGCGGACCCCGGCCCGACCAGTCGAGCGGCGTGAACACCGCTGACCGCGCGACCAGCCGCGACGGAGCCGCACCCGGCACTCCTAGCCGAGCGCGGCGACCTTGTCCCGATACCCCCGGACCGGCGCCGCATCACGGTACGGCTCCAGCCTCCGCTCGAACTCCCGCACGTACTCCACCGCCCGCGCCGACCGCATCTCCGCCGCCTGCCCGGCCGCCTCGGCCCCCAAGTGGCACGCCGCGTCCAGCTCGCCGAGGCCCAGCCGGGCGGTGGCCAGGACCACCCGGCAGAACAGCCGGCTGCGGGCCTGGGCCCCGGGCCGCAGTTGCAGGGACCGCTCCGCCTGCTGCGCGGCGACCCGGAACTGCTGGAGGTCCCGGTGGCAGTGGGCCAGTTCGTCGGCGAGCTGCGCCTCGTCGAAGAACCGCGCCCAGTGCGGCACCTCGTCGCCGGGCCGGGCGGCCTCCATGGCCCGTTCGGCCCGCACCAGGGCCGCGGTGCAGGCCCGCACCTCGCCGAGCACCCCGTACCCGCGCGCCTCGCAGACGTGCAGCAGCGCCTGCACCACGGGCGGCGCGGTGCTGCCGACGCCCTGCTGGGCGACGCGGGCGAGCTGCACCGCCTCGCGCCCGTGCCCGAGGTAGACGGCCTGCCGGCTCATGGTGGCCAGCACGTAGGACCCGTACGGCCGGTCCCCGGCCGCCTGCGCGAGCCGCAGGGCCTGCACGAAGTAGCGCTGCGCGAGCCCGTGCGCGGCGATGTCGTACGAGGTCCAGCCGGCGAGCCGGGTGAGGTCGGCGGCGGCGGCGAACAGGCGGCGGCCGGTCTGCTCGCCGTAGCTGCCGCGCAGCATCGGCTCCAGTTCGTGTTCGAGGTAGCGGACCAGGGCCTGCCGGGCGTGGCCGCCGCCGTAGCGGTCGTCCAGGCTGCGGAAGAGTTCGCCCACCGAGCGCAGCGCGGCGAGGTCGCCGGCGCCGACCCGCAGTCCGGGGCCGCGGTCGACCGGGGAGCGCCGCCGCCCCCCGGCCTCCAGCTGGGCCGGGATGCCGGGGACCGCCGGGCGGCCCTGGGCGGGGATGCGGACCGGCGGTTCGGCGCGGGCCACCTTGTCGTCGGCGCGGCCGATCAGCCAGTCCCGGCTGGGCACGACGAGGCCCGCCGGGGTGAACGCGATCTTGCGGAGTTCGGCGTGGCTGCCGGAGTCCTTGCGCCACAGGCCGCTGACGATGTCGACGGCCTCCTCGGGGGTCGCGGCGAACTCCAGGCCCGCGTAGACGGGGGCACAGGCGTCCAGGCCGAGGTCCTGGGCGGTGAGCCGGCGGCCGAGACGCCGGGTGAAGACCTCGGCGATCAGTGCGGGGGTGGTGCCTCGGGGCTGCTGGCCGCGCAGCCATCGGGTGACGGACGTCTTGTCGTATCTGAGGTCCAGTCCGTGTTCGAGGCCGAGCTGGTCGACGCGACGCGCGAGACCCGCGTTGGAGAAGCCGGCTTCGGCGATGAGCGCGGCGAGCTGGCGGTTGGGGGTGCGCTGCGCGGGTCGTTCCGTCATGGTGCGGTGCGGTCTCCTGCCTTCCGGGGCGTGCGAAGTGCCCGGATTGCCTGTGAGCAGCCCTTATGGCCTCGTGAACGGCGCGAATGTAGCGGAGAGTAAGCACCTCATCGCACACTTCCTCATCTCTTCATCCGATCGTGTGAGGATCGGCCGTCCGGCTGACGGCTCCGGTCCCCCGTCGGCTCCCCAAGGGGCGGACGTACAGTGGCGTGGGCACCAGTCGTGCCTTACTACGTCCAGGGAGGCGCTTGCCGTGAGTGGGTTGCGGTTCGTCCGTATGGGGTTCGGTGCGGAGGCGGTCGAGTACCAGGAGGCGTGGGACGAGCAGCGCCGGGTGCACGCGGCGCGGTTCGCCGACGAGGTCCCGGACACCGTGCTGCTCCTTGAGCACCCGCCGGTCTACACGGCCGGCCGGCGCACGGCGGACAACGAGCGCCCCCTCGACGGCACCCCGGTCATCGACGTGGACCGCGGCGGCAAGATCACCTGGCACGGCCCCGGCCAGCTGGTGGGCTACCCGATCCAGAAGCTCCCGCGCCCGGTGGACGTCGTCGCGCACGTACGGCGGCTGGAGGAGGCCCTGATCCGCACCTGCGCGGAGTTCGGCCTGGAGACCACCCGGGTCGAGGGCCGCAGCGGGGTCTGGGTCCTCGGCGACCCGGTGGAGCGGCGCCCGGCCTGGGGGTCCCCCCGGCCGGAGGCTGGGGGAGGGCTCTCCCTCGACTTCGACCCCCGGCTCACCGACGAGGAGTTCGACCCCCGGCTCAACGGCCCGGAGTACGCGCCCTCCAACGCCGGGCAGCGGCGAGAGGACCGGAAGATCGCCGCGATCGGCATCCGGGTCGCCAAGGGTGTCACCATGCACGGCTTCGCGCTCAACGTGCAGCCCGACAACAAGTGGTTCGACAAGATCATCCCGTGCGGCATCCGGGACGCCGGCGTCGCCTCCCTGGCGAACGAGCTGGGCCGGGACGTCACGATCGAGGAGGTGCTGCCGGTCGTGGAGCGGCACCTGAGGGACGTACTGGAGAACGCGGAACTCAAGCCGCGCGTGATCGAGAAGACACCGGCCGCCTGAGACAGGAGGCGGGCTTTCGAAAACACGGGCGTACCCTGAAGACGCCGAAGAATCAAACGCTAGGGAGCCGGTCGTGTCCGCAGTCGCACCCGACGGACGCAAGATGCTGCGCCTGGAGGTCCGCAACAGCCAGACCCCCATCGAGCGCAAGCCCGAGTGGATCAAGACCCGGGCGAAAATGGGTCCCGAGTACACCAAGATGCAGAACCTGGTGAAGGGCGAGGGCCTGCACACCGTCTGCCAGGAAGCCGGCTGTCCCAACATCTACGAGTGCTGGGAGGACCGCGAGGCGACCTTCCTCATCGGCGGCGACCAGTGCACCCGGCGCTGCGACTTCTGCCAGATCGACACCGGCAAGCCCGAGGCGCTCGACCGCGACGAGCCCCGCCGCGTCGGCGAGTCCGTGGTCACCATGGACCTGAACTACGCCACCATCACCGGCGTCGCCCGCGACGACCTGGAAGACGGCGGCGCCTGGCTGTACGCCGAGACCGTGCGCCAGATCCACCAGCAGACCGCCGAGCGCGCCGAGGGCCGCACCAAGGTCGAGCTGCTGGCCCCCGACTTCAACGCGGTCCCGGAGCAGCTCGCCGAGGTCTTCGCCTCCCGCCCCGAGGTCTTCGCGCACAACGTCGAGACGGTCCCGCGCATCTTCAAGCGCATCCGCCCCGGCTTCCGCTACGAGCGCTCCCTCAAGGTCATCACCGAGGCCCGCGACTTCGGCCTGGTGACCAAGTCCAACCTGATCCTCGGCATGGGCGAGACCCGCGAGGAGGTCAGCGAGGCGCTGAAGCAGCTGCACGAGGCGGGCTGCGAGCTGGTGACCATCACGCAGTACCTGCGGCCCTCCGTGCGCCACCACCCCGTGGAGCGCTGGGTCAAGCCGCACGAGTTCGTGGAGCTGAAGGAGGAGGCCGAGCAGATCGGCTTCTCCGGCGTCATGTCGGGCCCGCTGGTGCGCTCCTCGTACCGGGCCGGGCGGCTGTACCAGATGGCCGTCGAGCAGCGTCATTCGGCTGCTCCGCAGCGGGGGGGCGCGTTCGTCGCCGCCCAGGCTGTGTGAATTCGCGCACAAGAACCTACTCGCCGGTAATGGCCGGTACGACGCGGTCCCGGCCGTCCTCGCAGATGAGGGCCACGGTCGGGGCCGCGCCGGGGTTTCGCACCCCGACTCCGGGGCTTCATGGGTGTTTGACCGGCGGGTCACGCCCTGGTAACACCAATCAGTGACGCTGGACTCACGCCACGTACAGCCTTGCCCAACACCCCGCACCGCCATCCACCGCCGTCCCGAGGGGGGACCTCCAGATGCAGGCCGCGCCCGTCCGCGCCACCGCCATCCCGTCGTTCACCAGTGCCCTGCGCGCCGTCGAGTCGCTGCTGATGAGCGGTGGCCAGCGCACCGCCCGCCGCAACGCCTGGACGTCCGTCCTGGAGGACCGCCGCCGCGCCAAGGACCGCGTCGAGGCCGAGCGCGTCCTCGGCCAGGCCGCCCAGGCCGGCCAGAGCGCCTCCGTCCGCCTCTGACACCCGCCGCGGGGCTCCCCGCGGACACTGCCTTCGTCGGCGCCGTCGGGGACACGTAGACTTCGGTGCATGGCGAGGAAGGACAACGCGGCGGACGCCGCGAACCCCGGGCGACTGAAGCAGATCGCTCTGACCTACAAGATGACCCGCAGGGCCGACAAGAAGATCGGTCTTGTACTCGCGGCTGTCGGAATCATCGTCTTCGGTGTCTTCCTCGCGATCGGTTTCCTGATCGGTCACCCCATCTATCTCGGCATCCTGGGCCTGCTGCTCGCCTTCCTCGCGACGGCGATCGTGTTCGGGCGCCGGGCCGAGCGGGCGGCCTTCGGGCAGATGGAGGGCCAGCCGGGCGCCGCCGCGGCGGTACTGGACAACGTCGGCCGGGGCTGGACGACGACTCCGGCGGTGGCGATGAACCGCAACCAGGACGTGGTGCACCGCGCGGTCGGCAAGGCCGGCATCGTGCTGGTGGCGGAGGGCAACCCGAACCGGGTGAAGTCCCTGCTCGCCGCCGAGAAGCGGAAGATGAACCGGATCGTCGCCGACGTCCCCGTGCACGACCTGATCGTGGGCGACGGCGAGGGCCAGGTGCCGCTGAAGAAGCTGCGCACGACCATGCTCAAGCTGCCGCGCGTCCTGACCGGTCCGCAGGTCACCGTGACCAACGACCGGCTGCGCGCCCTGGGCGACCTGATGAGCAACATGCCGCTGCCCAAGGGCCCGATGCCCAAGGGGATGCGGATGCCGAAGGGCCCGCGCTAGACACGCGCTCCGCGTACACGCGTACACGTGAGTGGGGGCGCCCGGAATCTCTCCGGGCGCCCCCACTCACGT
>NZ_JAGGOO010000021.1 GCF_018614415.1 Streptomyces sp. ISL-12 | reverse complement strand
GCGCCCGGCCGTCGCGGCCCAGCCCGTCGACTCCCCGGCCGCCGAGTCCCCGGCCGCCGCGCCGCCCGCCGCCGAGCCCCCGGCCGCCGAGCCGTCGGCCACCGAGCCCCCCGCCGCCGAACCCCCCGCCGCCGAACCCCCGGCCGCCGAGCAGTTCCCCACCGCCGCCGACGAGCCACCCTCCGACAAGCCCTCCGCCGAAGCCCCCGCCGACCCCCTCCCCGAAGCCCCCGCCGAAGCCGCCCACGCCCGCCGCACGATGATCGGCCGCAGTGCCGAGGAGGTCGACCACGCCCCGCCCCGCGGCCGGTACGCCCCCGTGCCCGCGCCGCAGGCCGCCTCCTCCGGTACCCCGCTGCGCTGGGCCGCCCCCGCCGCCGCGCTGGTCGTCGCCTCGGCCATCGTGGTCGGCCGCGCCCTGCGCCGGCGCCGCTGAGGCGGGGCACGCCCGCCCAGTAGGGTCGGAACGTGAGTAACGAAGAGATCACTCTGACCGCGGGCGGCGCGGAGGCGACCGTACGGCCCGGCAACGGCGGCCGGATCGGCTCGCTGCGCGTCGACGGCGTGGAACTGCTCCGCCAGGGCGACCGCTACGGCTGCTTCCCGATGGCCCCCTGGGTCGGCCGCATCCGCGACGGCCGCTTCCGGGACGGCGCCACCGTGCACCAGATGCCGCTGAACTCCCCGCCGCACGCCATCCACGGCCCCGCCCGCGACGGCGCCTGGACCACCGCCCGCGCCACCGCCGACGAGGCGGTCATCACGTACGACCTCGGCGATCCCTGGCCCTACCCGGCCCGCCTCACCCAGGTCATCGCGCTGGCGCCCGACGCGCTGACGCTCACCCTGGCCATCGAGACGTACGGCTCCTCCTTCCCGGCGCAGCTCGGCTGGCACCCGTGGTTCAACCGGACCCTCGGCGACAGCGACGGCGTCCAGATCGCCTTCGACGCGGCCTGGCAGGAGGAACGGGGCGCCGACCACCTCCCCACCGGCAAGCGGATCGACCCCCGCCCCGGCCCCTGGGACGACTGCTTCGGCATGCCCGACGGCGTCGACGTCACCCTCACCTGGCCCGAGCGGCTGGAGCTGAAGGTGGCCAGTCGGGAGGAATGGGTCGTCGTGTACGACGAGCAGGAGGCCGCCGTCTGCGTGGAGCCGCAGACCGGGCCGCCCAACGGGCTGAACACCCTCCCGCGCCTGGTCACGCCCCTGGAGCCGCTGGAGGCGACGACGACCTGGAGCTGGCGGCGCCTTTAAGCTGGCCCCATGAGTGACGTACGCGGCGCGCTGCTGCAGCAGATCAAGGACAAGGCCGTGGTGCACGGCAAGGTGACGCTCTCCTCCGGCCTGGAGGCGGACTACTACGTCGACCTGCGCCGCGTCACCCTGGACGGCGAGGCCGCGCCGCTGGTCGGGCAGGTGCTCCTGGACCTGACCGCCGACCTGGAGTTCGACGCGGTGGGCGGGCTCACCATGGGCGCCGACCCGGTGGCCGGCGCCATGCTGCACGCCGCCGCCGCGCGCGGGAAGCGGCTGGACGCGTTCGTCGTCCGCAAGGCCGCCAAGGCGCACGGCATGCAGCGCCGCGTCGAGGGCCCGGACATCGCCGGCCGCCGCGTCCTGGTCGTCGAGGACACCTCCACCACCGGCGGCTCCCCGCTCACCGCGGTCGAGGCGGTGCGGGAGGCCGGTGCCGAGGTGGTCGCGGTGGTCACCATCGTCGACCGGGCGACCGGTGCCGCCGAGAAGATCCAGGAGGGGGCGGGTGTGCCGTACCGCTTCGCCTTCTCCAAGGACGAGCTGGGCCTGGCCTGAGCCGTCTGGGAAGATGGGGCCGACAATGACGTCGCCCCCAGGTCAGGGCCGTAAGCACGCACGCACGACACAGCCCACCCGCACATATCAAGGAGCGGACTCATGCCCATCGCAACTCCCGAGGTCTACAACGAGATGCTGGACCGGGCGAAGGCGGGGAAGTTCGCCTACCCGGCCATCAACGTGACCTCCTCCCAGACGCTGCACGCGGCCCTGCGCGGTTTCGCGGAGGCGGAGAGCGACGGCATCGTCCAGATCTCCACCGGCGGCGCCGAGTTCCTGGGCGGCCAGCACAACAAGGACATGGTGACCGGCGCGGTCGCGCTGGCCGAGTTCGCGCACATCGTCGCCGAGAAGTACGACGTGAACATCGCGCTGCACACCGACCACTGTCCCAAGGACAAGCTGGACACGTACGTGCGTCCGCTGCTCGCGCTCTCCGCCAAGCGCGTCCAGGCCGGGATGGGCCCGCTGTTCCAGTCCCACATGTGGGACGGCTCCGCCGAGACCCTGGCCGACAACCTCTCCATCGCCACCGAGCTGCTGGAGCAGGCCCGCGCCGCCAAGATCATCCTTGAGGTCGAGATCACCCCGACCGGCGGTGAGGAGGACGGCGTCTCGCACGAGATCAACGACTCCCTCTACACCACGGTCGACGACGCCCTGCGCACCGCCGAGGCCCTGGGCCTGGGCGAGAAGGGCCGCTACCTGCTCGCCGCGTCCTTCGGCAACGTGCACGGCGTGTACAAGCCGGGCAACGTCGTCCTCCGCCCCGACCTGCTGAAGGAGCTGAACGAGGGCGTCGCCGCCAAGTACGGTCAGCCGGCCGGCAGCAAGCCCTTCGACTTCGTCTTCCACGGCGGCTCCGGCTCCACCGCCGAGGAGATCGCCACCGCGCTCGACAACGGCGTGGTCAAGATGAACCTCGACACCGACACCCAGTACGCCTTCACGCGTCCGGTCGCCGGTCACATGTTCGCCAACTACGACGGCGTCCTGAAGGTCGACGGCGAGGTCGGCAACAAGAAGACCTACGACCCGCGCACCTGGGGCAAGCTGGCCGAGGCCGGCATGGCCGCGCGCGTCGTGGAGGCCTGCGGCCACCTGCGTTCCGCGGGCACCCGCATCAAGTAACCCGCGCGTACGACGGGCCCGGCACCCTCGCGGTGCCGGGCCCTCGTCATGCCGCAGACTGGACCGCATGGCCATTCACGAGAACCTGCTCGGGGGACCGCCCCCGACCCACCTCCCCGACGACCCCGAGCCGCGCGAGCTGCTCGCCGCCGGCACCTCGCCCGCCGAGGTCGCCGCCCGGTACCCGACGTCCTCGCTGGCCTGGGCGCAGCTCGCCGACGACGCCTTCGAGCGGGGCGGCGTGGTCGAGTCGTACGCCTACGCCCGGACCGGCTACCACCGGGGCCTGGACGCCCTGCGCCGCAACGGCTGGAAGGGCCACGGGCCCGTGCCGTGGCAGCACGAGCCGAACCGCGGCTTCCTGCGCGCCCTGCACGCCCTCGCCCGCGCCGCGCAGGCGATCGGCGAGAAGGAGGAGTACGAGCGCTGCTCGCAGTTCCTGCGCGACTCCTCGCAGGAGGCGGCCGACGTCCTCGGCTGACCCCGCGCCGATCCCTTTCGGGCCCGTCCCCAGGGGCGGGCCTTGCGCGTACCTGGGACGATTGCGGAAGATGCTGGTTCGGGGACCGGGGCCCCGTGCCGGTAACGGCAGGGCGGACCGCTACCCGGAGTGCCATCAGGAGACAGAAATGTCCCACGACGCCCCGAACCTCGATTTCGCGGGCAGCACGCCGTACGAGGACTATGTCAAGGCGGACGTGCTCACCCATCTCCAGCACACCCTCTCCGACGACCCCGGAGAGATGGTCTTCCTGGTCACCACCCAGGTCATGGAGCTGTGGTTCACCGTCATCGTCCACGAGTGGGAGACCGCGGCCCGTGCCCTGCGCGAGGACCGCACCGACGTGGCGAAGGACGCCCTGAAGCGCTCGGTGCGGGAGCTGGAGGCCCTCAACGCCTCCTGGAAGCCGCTGGCCGGGCTCACCCCGGCCCAGTTCAACTCCTACCGCGGCGCCCTCGGCGAGGGGTCCGGCTTCCAGTCGGCCATGTACCGCCGGATGGAGTTCCTGCTCGGCGACAAGTCCGCGTCCATGCTCGTCCCGCACCGCGGCACCCCCCGCGTCCACGCCGAGCTGGAGAAGGCACTGCACGAGCCGAGCCTGTACGACGAGGCGGTCCGGCTGCTGGCGCGGCGCGGGTACGCCGTTCCGGAGGCGGTACTGCGGCGGGACGTGTCCCGGCCGTACGAGCCGTCGCCCGAGGTCGAGGCCGCCTGGGCGGCGGTGTACGCCGGGGACCAGGACGGCGAGCTGGTGCGGCTCGGCGAGGCGCTCAGCGATGTCGCCGAGCTGGTGTGGCGCTGGCGCAACGACCACCTGGTCGCCACCCGCCGCGCGATGGGCGCCAAGACCGGCACCGGCGGCTCCGCCGGGGTGGCCTGGCTGGAGAAGCGGGCCCGCAAGAACGTGTTCCCCGAGCTGTGGACGGCGAGGTCGTATGTCTGAGCTGATGAGCGCCGCACAGGAACTGGACGCGGCGGACGGGCTGGCGGGACTGCGGCAGCGGTTCGTGCTCGGTGACGACGTCGTGTACCTGGACGGCAACTCGCTGGGCGCGCTGCCCGCGCACGTGCCGGGACGCGTCGAGGACGTCGTACGGCGGCAGTGGGGCGAGCTGCGCATCCGGTCCTGGGAGGAGAGCGGCTGGTGGACCGCGCCCGAGCGGGTCGGCGACCGGATCGCCCCGCTGGTCGGGGCGGCGCCCGGACAGGTCGTGGTCGGTGACTCCACCAGCGTCAACGTCTTCAAGGCGGTCGTGGCGGCGGTGCGGATGGCGGGGGAGGGGCGGGACGAGATCCTCGTCGACGCCTCCACCTTCCCCACCGACGGGTACATCGCCGAGTCGGCGGCCCGGATGACGGGGTGCGCGCTGCGGCCGGTGACCCCGGCCGAGGTGCCCTCGGCACTCGGTGACCGGACCGCCGTCGTGCTGCTCAACCACGTCGACTACCGCACCGGCCGGCTGCACGACCTGCCCGGACTCACCGCCGCCGTGCACGCGGCGGGGGCGTACGCCGTGTGGGACCTGTGCCACAGCGCGGGTGCGCTGCCGGTCGGGCTGGACGAGCACGGCGTCGACCTGGCCGTCGGCTGCACGTACAAGTACCTGAACGGCGGCCCGGGTTCGCCCGCGTACCTGTATGTGCGTGAGGAGTTGCAGGACCGCTTCGACTCACCGCTGCCGGGGTGGAACTCGCACGCCGAGCCGTTCGGGATGGCCTCCGCGTACACCCCGGCCGCCGGTGCGGTGCGCGGGCGGGTCGGTACGCCGGACATCCTGTCGCTGCTCGCGCTGGAGGCGGCGCTCGACGTGTGGGAGACCGTGCCGGTGGAGGCGGTGCGGGCCAAGTCGCTGGCGCTGACCGACTTCTTCCTGCGCTGCGTCGAGGCGTACGTGCCGGGCGGCCGGGTCGGGAACCTGACGCCGGTCGCGCACGCCGAGCGGGGCAGCCAGGTGGCGCTGCGCTGCGACGGCGCCGGGGACGTGATGAAGGCGCTGATCGGACGCGGGGTGGTCGGTGACTTCCGGCACCCTGACGTCCTGCGGTTCGGCTTCACGCCGCTGTACGTCGGGTTCGCGGACGTGGAGCGGGCGGCGCGGGTGCTGGGCGAGGTCGTCGCCGGGACCGGTCACCCTCACCCTGCGTGACAACCCCGTGTTCACGCACGTCACGGGCCTGATAGCGTCCGGCCAACACCGTTACGCCGCTGAGAGGTTGGAGCATGCCGGAGACCACTGCGGGCAACGACGCGGAGGAGAGGTCCGCCTTCTCGCACCCGGCGGTCGATCCCGACAGCAGCGCCGCGTACGGCGGCCTGCCCGACCAGGTGATCGACTTCTACGCGCCGCGCGGCCGGGGCGGGCCGGGCGGTCCGGCGCCCGTGGTGGTGGCCCTGCACGGGGGTGCCTGGCGGGCCCCGTACGACCGGCGGCACCTCAGTCCGTTCGCGGCCTTCCTCGCCCGCCGCGGGTTCGCCGTGGCCAGCGTCGAGTACCGGCGGGGCGCGGCGGACCCGGCTGCGGCATCGGCTGCGGCTGACCCGGGTGCGGCTGACCCGGGTGCGGCGGGACCGGCTGTGGCCGGTCGCTGGCCCGACACCTTCGACGACGTGGCCGCGGCCCTCGACGCCCTGCCCGCCCTGGTCAAGGAGCACCTGCCGGACGCCGATCCGCGCCGTACGGTGCTCACCGGGCACTCGGCGGGCGGCCACCTCGCCCTGTGGGCGGCGGCCCGGCACCTGCTGCCCGCCGACGCCCCCTGGCGCACCGACCGGCCCGCGCCGCTGCGGGGCGTCGTCGCCCTCGCCCCGATCGCCGACTTCGCGGTCGCCGACAAGCTGGACGTGTGCGGCGGCGCCGTGCGTCAACTCCTGGGCGGCGACGACGACTTCGCGGCCCGCGTGCCGTACGCCGACCCCGCGCTGCTGGTGCCCACCGGCATCGCGACCACCCTCGTCCAGGGCCGTACCGACACGACCGTGCCGCAGGAGGTCGCCGAGGCGTACGCCGACGCGGCGGCCAAGGCCGGGGAGGTGGTGGGCGTGACGCTGCTGGAGGACGTCGGCCACTTCCCGCTGATCGACCCGGCGGCGGACGCGTGCGCGGTGGTGGCGGAGGAGATCGCCCAGCTGGCGTGGTGAGCGTCGCACCGGGCATGAAACCACCTCGACCGTACGCGGGCGGTGGTGTTCGCGTACGAGAGCGAGCTGGTCCGGCCGTCGGGATACCAGGGGTCTCTGACCTCGGTAGTACTTGAGACGGACCCGGAAGGACCCTTCTCGCTGCGGACGACGGCCCGGTCCCGCGCCCCCTACGGTTCTGTACGTGACCGAGACGACCCAGACACCGCCTTCCACGCCAGGCACCCCGGAGGTCCGGCTCGCCGCGAGCGCCCTGCGCGGGCTGCGGCAGGACCTGATCGAGGACGCCTTCGCCTACCGGCCGCTGCCCCGGCGGCGCGTCGACGGCCCGCTGACCCGGCGGCTGCCCGGACGGCTGCGGGAGTACGCGGGATGGGCCCCGCACGCCGTGCTGCTGGCGGCCGGGCTGCTGGCCATGGCCATCGGCGGCACCGAGGTCTACGGTCATGACAACGCGCGGCGGCTGCTGAACGGCGCCCTCGCGGTGGTCCCGATCCTGCTGCTCCTGGTCCGCCCCGTCGGTGCCTTCTGGTGCTCACTGATCGCCGCGCCGATCACCGCCCTGTTCGCCGACCGGTGGGACATGTGGCCGTGGGCGCCCGGCAGCTTCGCCTGCCACCTGATCGTGCTGACGGTGGTGGCGCTGCGGACCCGGCCGCGTACGGCGGCGTGGATGTGGGTCCTGACCGCCGTGTACAGCCTGGGCGCGGACACCCTCCTCGGTTGGGACTACTACAACTCCAACAGCGGTCCGCTGCTGGTGGTCACCGCCCTGGTCCTGCTGGTGGTCGCCGTGCGGCACGTCCGCCGCGAGGCCCGGCAGGAGGTGATCGCCCAGCGGACGGTGACGGCCCACGAACGGTCCCGCCGTACGCTGCTGGAGGAGCGCACCACCATCGCCCGCGAGCTGCACGACGTGGTCGCCCACCACATGTCGGTGGTCGCCATCCAGGCCGAGGCGGCGCCCTACCGGGTGGAGAACCCGCCGGAGGAGCTGGAGCGGGCCTTCGCCACGATCCGCGAGAACGCGGTGGCCGCGCTCACCGAACTCCGCCGTGTCCTGGGCGTGGTCCGCGCCGAGGACTACGAGGCCCCGGACGCCCCGCAGCCCACCCTGGCCGACCTGGACGCGTTGCTGGCCAACGTCCGCGACACGGGCCTCGACGTCTCGAAGGCCGTCACCGGCGCGATGCGCGAACTGCCGCCCGGTGTCGAGCTGTCGGCGTACCGCATCGTCCAGGAGGCCCTGAGCAACACGCTGCGGCACGCGCCGGGCGCGAGCGCCCGGGTGGAGGTGTCCTACGTCCTGGGCGGCCTCGGCCTGCGGGTCGTCAACGGCCCGACGCCCGCGACGTCCCTGGTCAAGCCGTCTCCGGGCGCCGGGCACGGGGTGACCGGCATGCGGGAGCGGGTGTCGATGCTGAACGGCGAGATGACGGCCGGCCCGACCGACGAGGGCGGCTACGAGGTGACGGTCTTCCTGCCGGTCCCGGTGACGCTCACGAGCGAGGACGACGTATGACCATCCGCGTACTGATCGCCGACGACCAGATGATGGTGCGGGAGGGCTTCTCGGTCCTGCTGAACGCGATGCCGGACATCGAGGTCGCCGGCGAGGCGGTCAACGGCCGCGAGGCGGTCGCCAAGGTCCGCGAACTCGCCCCGGACGTCGTCCTGATGGACATCCGCATGCCGGAACTGAACGGCATCGAGGCGACCCGCGAGATCGTCGCGGCCGACACGACGTCGAAGGTGCTGGTCCTGACCACCTTCGACCTGGACGAGTACGTGTACCAGGCGCTGCGCGCGGGCGCGTCCGGTTTCCTGCTGAAGGACGCGTCGGCCCGCCAACTGGCGGACGGCGTGCGGGTGGTGGCATCCGGCGAGGCACTGCTCGCCCCGTCCGTCACCCGCCGCCTGATCACCGAGTTCTCCAAACTCTCCGAGGCCCCGCGCATGATGCCCTCGGCCCACGCGGCCTACGGCGACCTGACCGAACGGGAGACGGAGGTACTGGTGCTGATCGCGCAGGGCCTGTCGAACTCGGAGATCGCCGGGCGCCTGGTCGTCGCCGAGTCGACCATCAAGACCCACGTCAGCCGCATCCTGGTCAAACTGGGCCTGCGGGACCGCACCCAGGCGGCGGTGTTCGCCTACGAGGCCCGGTTGGTGACGCCGGGGTGACATACCGTCGGCAGAAAAACGTGAGCACTGTGCCTGCTGATGTCACCTCCTTGCTCAGGTGAGCGAGGAGGTGACAGGGGAGGGGGATGTGCTCAGGTTTTTCTGTGGCTGACCTAGCTGGCACCACACGTACTTTCCGCGATTCCCGAACCGGGAGAGGGGCTGCCAGCCCCAGAGGTCGGAGCAGGCCCGGACCAGGGCGAGCCCTCTGCCGTCCTCCTCGTCGGCACCGGGCACGTCCATGGCGGCAGGCGGTGGTGTGGGGTCCGCGTCCCACGCCCCGATCCGCAACACCCCACCAGCCCACCGCACCCGCAGCGCGGCCGGCCCCTTGGTGTGCAGCACGGCATTGGTGACCAGCTCGGCCGCGAGCAACTCCGCGACGTCGACGAGCCCGATCAGCCCGTGCAGGGTGAGGATCAGCCGGAGGGTACGCCGACTGACGGTGACGGCACGGGGATCGTTCGGGATGTAGAGGGAGTACTCCCAGGGCTCGTTCTCGGACATGTACATACGGAAGCTCCGTTCGGTGCGTTCGGTGCGTTCGGTGCGTTCGGTGGGGCGCGGTGTCATTGCCGCAGCCGTCAGAGCAGGACAGAGCGGTGCGCTTCCAAGCCCCCTACTAATGCGCAGAGTGCGTGTGGCGTCACTGACGGTATTTCCTATGCTTAGGAAATAGCAACCCGCTGTCGTATTCTGGCGCTCAAACGAGGGACGATCGCTGCGGAGTTGAGGCAAGGAGGCGCCGTTGCCGCCGAAAAGGAATCTCACCGCCCGACGGATGAGATTGGGTGCTGAGCTGCGCAAACTACGCGAGGCGACGGACCTGTCGGCCAAGGAGGCCGCCGCACTGCTGGAGGCGGACGCGGTCCAGATGAGCCAGATCGAGTCCGGCGCCGTAGGTGTGAGCGCCAAGCGTGTGCGTCGGCTTGCGGCCATCTACGGCTGCGCGGACGAGGCGTTGACCGAGGCGCTCGTCGCGATGGCCACCGACCGGACTCAGGGGTGGTGGGAGGAGAGCCGGGGTGTACTGCCGGCGGTGTTCCTGGATGTCGCCGAGGCCGAGCACCACGCGACGTACTTGCGCGAGGTGGTGATCCATTACGTGCCGGGCCTGTTGCAGACCGCTGACTACGCCCGCTCGGTGTTCACCTACACGCGGCCCGAGTTGTCGGAGGACGAAGTGGCACTGCGTGTGGACCACCGGATGAAGCGCAAGGCTGTCATCGAGCGCGACAACCCGACCCCGTACGAGACGATCGTGCACGAGTTCGCCCTGCGTGTGCATGTGGCCGACCGCCGGTCATCCCTCACTCAACTCCGGTTCGTCCTCGACAAGATCGAGGCGGGCCAAACGTCCGTGCGTGTCGTCCCGTTCGAGCGCGAGGGTTTCGCCGGGGCTGGAGCCTCCATGCTCTACTTGGGAGGCCCGGTGCCGCAGTTGGACACGGCCATCAGGGATGCTCCCACCGGTGCCGCGTACATCGATTCTCAGCCTCGGCTGGAGCAGCTTCGGACGCTGTACCAGAGGGTGCGGGACGCTGCGCTCGACTCGGCCGCTACCCGGGATTTCATTCACCGGCTGACGAAGGAGCTGTGATGAGCTGGCGTAAGTCCACCTATTCGGGCGGTGGCGACGGCGACGCCTGTGTCGAGATCGAGGGGTCGGAGACCCACATATCCATCCGCGACTCCAAAGCGCCGGCCCGCGCCACCCTGACCGTTCCCGCCCGTTCGTTCGCCGCCTTCACCGAAGCACTCAAACGCGGCCCCTGGCCGGAGGCATGACGTCCGGCCTGAAGGCATGTGAATACCTTTGGAGCTGCCCTCCCGTACCTCCTCCGTCACCGCTGTCGCCCCTAGGCTCGGGCTCGGTGACATCGCGAGGAAGGACGGGCGAAGCATGCACGAACACCAGAGGGACACGAGGGCGCGGACGGCTACGGACCCTGCCCCTGGGCAAGGGCCGTTACCCCTCACAGGGATGACCGCGTTACAGCAGCGCGCGGGGAACGCGGCGGCGACCCGCTGGGTGCAGCGCGCGACCGACCCCCTGAGCGAGCACTACGCCACGAGGCCCCAGCAGCACCCCGAGTGGGCGACGTACGAGAAGCTGACGAAGGCCGCGGGCATCCCCGATGACGAGGCCGACGCCGCCTGGCAACTCCTGCTCGGCGGAGTCGACTCGCAGGGCGCGCTGAACGACGAGGCCGCGGCGAGGACGAGTGACCGCCAGGCTCAGCGCGAGATCCGGGCGACGAACTCGTGGTACCACGAGTTCGTCAAGCTCATGACCAAGCACCTGGAACTGAAGACGCCGACCATGGCGCTGTGGGCCGGCGGCATCGAGGTCAGCGAGTACGCGTGGCAGAAGGGCCACACCCCGCTGGCGCAGACCCGGATCGGGAGCGTGCTCAACGTCCTGAAACTGCACCCGGAATGGAAACTGACCGGGCCGATGTGGAACATCCTGTCCAAGGCGTACGTGTCGCTCGCCACCGGCCCGGTGCACATCTTCGTGCGGGCCTACGAACCGGACAGCATCCTCATCAGGCTGGAAGTCCCGCACCTCCATGAAGTCCGGCGGCTGAACCCGAACGTGCAGATGATCTGGCACCCCCTGTACACCGGTTCGGACGGGGTGACGAGGGAGATCTCCAGGGACTGCCGGCTCGTCGACAACGCGGAGTACGACAAACGCGACACGTGCGTGAGCGTGCTGATCCAGTACCTCAGGCAGTTCCACGACGAGGACAACAAGAAGGCCGCACCGGCCCACAAGAGCATGAAGAAGCTGCTCACCGAGAACGGTCACAAGGACGGCGTCTGAAGCTGCGCCGCAGGGCGCCGGCGCCGTATCGTCCGTTCATGACGGCTCAATCCGACCTCGCGTTCGACCCGTGGAACCCGGCGTTCGTCGCCGATCCCTACCCCGCCTACGCCGAGCTGCGCGCCCGGGGGCGGGTCCTCTACTACGAGCCCACCGACCAGTGGCTGGTCCCGCACCACGCGGACGTCTCCGCGCTGCTGAGGGACCGGCGGCTGGGGCGCACGTACCAGCACCGCTTCTCGCACGAGGACTTCGGCCGCACGCCGCCCCCGCCGGAACACGAGCCGTTCCACACCCTCAACGACCACGGCATGCTGGACCTGGAGCCGCCGGACCACACCCGTATCCGGCGCCTGGTGTCGAAGGCGTTCACGCCGCGCACGGTCGAGCGGCTCAAGCCGTACGTGCACGGCCTGGCGAACGACCTGGTGGCCCGGCTCGTCGAGGCCGGCGGCGGCGATCTGCTCACCGACATCGCCGAGCCGCTCCCCGTCGCCGTGATCGCCGAGATGCTCGGCATCCCGGAGGCGGACCGGGCCCCGCTGCGCCCCTGGTCGGCCGACATCTGCGGGATGTACGAGCTGAACCCGTCGGAGGAGACGGCGGAGCGGGCGGTGCGCGCGTCGGTGGAGTTCTCCGACTACCTGCGCGAACTGATCGCGGCCCGTCGCGAGGACCCCGGCGACGACCTGATCTCGGGCCTGATCGCCGCGCACGACGAGGACGACGACCGCCTCACCGAGCAGGAGATGATCTCGACCTGCGTCCTGCTGCTGAACGCCGGCCACGAGGCGACGGTGAACGCCACCGTCAACGGATGGCACGCGCTGTTCCAGAACCCCGGCCAGCTGGCCGCCCTCCGCGCGGACCACTCCCTGGTCCCCACGGCCGTGGAGGAGCTGATGCGCTACGACACCCCGCTCCAGCTCTTCGAACGGTGGGTGCTGGACGAGATCGAGATCGACGGGACGACGATCCCGCGCGGCGCGGAGGTCGCGCTGCTCTTCGGCTCCGCCAACCACGACCCGGCGGTCTTCACCGACCCCGGGCGGCTCGACCTGACCCGCCGCGACAACCCCCACATCTCCTTCAGCGCCGGCATCCACTACTGCATCGGCGCCCCTCTGGCCCGTATCGAACTGGCCGCCTCCCTCACCGCCCTCCTCGAACAGGCCCCCACCCTCACCCTCACCACCGAACCGGAACGCAAGCCCAACTTCGTCATCCGGGGGCTGGAGGGGTTGCGGGTGGCGGTCTCCTGAGCTGAGTCTTCTGACCTGAGTCTCCTGACCTGAGTGGCGGCCTCAGCTCGTCGTGTCCCGTCGGCGCAGGGCGGCCAGTCCCGCCCCCACCAGCAGCGCCGTGATGCCGAGGAGTGCGGTGACCGGGGTCCAGGTGAAGGGGGCGCCCGGGAGCTTGGGGAGGTGGCCGTAGGGGGAGAGGTCCAGGACGGCGGACGGTACGTTCAGCGCGGGGCCGATCCAGCCGAGCAGCAGGGCCGCTCCGGCCACGGCCCAGGCCGCCGGTGCCGCGCGCGGCAGCAGCCCGTGCAGCAGGACCGCCGCGCCGCCGATCACCCACACCGCCGGCACCTGGACCAGGCAGGCCGCCAGGACCGGGCCGGGGTCCTGGCCGTAGCCGAGGGCGTATCCGAGACCCGCGAGCAGCAGGACGAGCGCCGCGCCGCCGAAGGCGATCACCAGGTGGCCGGCGGCCCACCGCAGCCGTCCCACGGCCCCGGCGAGCACGGGTTCCGCCCGGCCGGAGGCCTCCTCGCCGTGCAGCCGCAGCACCGACGAGACCACGTACAGCGCGGCGACCAGGCCCAGGACCCCGGTCATCGCGGCGACGAACGTGTCGGTCAGCGCGCCCTGACCGCCCATCCGTTCGAGGATCTCGCGGCTTCCCTCGTTGTCGGTGAGGAGATCCGCCGCCCCCTCGGTCATCCCGCCGAAGACCACCCCGGCGGCGAGGAAGCCGGTGCTCCACCCCAGTACGCCGCCCCGCTGGAGCCGCCAGGCCAGCGCGCCCGCCGTGCCGAGGCGGCCGTGCGCCGGTCCCGGCCGGGTCGGCAGGAAGCTCATGCCGACGTCCCGGCGGGCGGTCAGTCCGTACGCCACCGCCGTCTGGGCCAGTGCCGCGCCGGCGAGCAGCGCCGGCACCCACCACCGTTCGTCCGCGAAGGCCCGGAGGTTCTCCAGCCAGCCCAGCGGCGAGACCCAGGTCAGCGCCGACGATCCGTCCGTCGCCGCCGAGTCGCCGGCCGCCCGCGACACGAAGGCCGCGCCCAGGGCCGCCGCCGTCAGACCCCGGGCCAGCCGCGCGCTCTCGGTGAGCTGCGCGGCGATCGCCGCCGTCGTCGCGAAGACCATGCCGGTGCCCGCGACGCCCAGCGCGAAGGCGACCGCGCCCGCCGTGCCCTGCCCGGCCAGTCCGGCCGCCAGCAGCAGCGCGAGGGCGGCGTTGGCGACCGCCGCCGCCAGCAGGGCCGCCGTCAGCGGGGCGCGGCGGCCCACCGCCCCGGCCCGCAGCAGCTCGTCCCGGCCGCTCTCCTCCTCGTCCCGGGTGTGCCGGACCACGATCAGCAGGCTCATCACGGCCGCGACGGCGCCGGCGTACACGCCGACCCGCCAGGCCGTCAGCGCGCCGAGCGAGTCGCCGAAGAGGGGGCCGACCATGGCGCGCAGGGAGGAGTTGGCCGCCACCTGGCCGAGCAGGTCGGCGCGTCCGGCGGGGGTGGGGTACATGCTGTCGAGGGTGCGGGGCATGGAGAGGGCCATCAGGGCGTTCACGCCGACCCAGACCGGGATCAGGACGCGGTCCCGGCGCAGGGCGAAGCGCAGCAGGGTGCCGGTGCCGGCGAGGGCGGACATCAGGCCTCCTGGTAGTGGCGCAGGAAGAGTTCCTCCAGCGTGGGCGGTGTCGAGGTCAGGGAGCGGACGCCCGACCCGGCGAGCGAGCGGAGTACGGCGTCGAGGTGGTCGGTGTCGACCTGGAGGCGCACCCGGCGGCCCCGGACGTCGAGGCCGTGCACGCCGGGGAGCGCGGACAGCCCGTCCGGGGCGCCCGCCAGCTCGGCGGTGACGCTGGTCCGGGTCAGGTGCCGCAGGTCGGCCAGCGAACCGCTCTCCACCGTCCGGCCCTTGCGGATGATGCTGACCCGGTCGCACAGCTCCTCGACCTCGCTGAGGATGTGGGAGGAGAGCAGGACCGTGCGCCCCCGGTCCCGTTCCTCGCGCACGCACCGCTGGAAGACCTCCTCCATCAGCGGGTCGAGGCCGCTGGTCGGCTCGTCGAGGATCAGCAGGTCGACGTCCGAGGCGAACGCGGCGACCAGGGCGACCTTCTGCCGGTTGCCCTTGGAGTAGGTGCGGCCCTTCTTGGTGGGGTCGAGTTCGAAGCGGTCGGTCAGCTCCGCGCGGCGCCGTCTGTCGAGGCCGCCGCGCAGCCGGCCGTACAGGTCGATGACCTCGCCGCCGGAGAGGTTGCGCCACAGGGTCACGTCGCCGGGGACGTACGCGATCCGGCGGTGCGCCTCCACCGCGTCCGACCAGGGGTCGCGGCCGAGGATGCGAGCGGTGCCCGAGTCGGCGCGGAGCAGGCCGAGCAGGACCCGGATGGTGGTGGACTTGCCGGCGCCGTTGGGGCCGAGGAAGCCGTGCACCTCGCCGGTGGCAACGTCCAGGTCGAGGCCGTCGAGCGCGTGCGTGCGCCCGAAGGACTTGTGGAGCCCCGAGACGCTGATTGCCTTCGTCATACTTCGGAAAGTACGCTTCCTTCAGAAAGTTGTGAAGTTAAGGAACCGTCAAGACTGTCGGACGTGCGAGATGATCGAGAGATGACGGAAGAATCCCCGGGAGGAGAGGGCCGCGACCCCGAGGTCGTGTCACGGTTCGTGGAGGGCTTCGCCGCGCAGCTCGTCGAGGCCGGCATGCAGCGGATGCCGGCCCGGATCTTCGCCGCGCTGCTGGCCTCCGACGCGGGCGCGCTGACCTCGGCGGAACTCGGCGAACAGCTCAAGGTCAGCCCTGCCGCCGTCTCCGGCGGCGTGCGGTACCTCTCCCAGCAGCACATGGTGTCGCGCGAGCGTGAGCCCGGCTCGCGGCGGGAGCGGTACCGGGTGCACAGCGACCAGTGGTACGAGGCGCTCACCAACCGCGAGGCCGTCATCAAGCGGTGGGAGGCCGCCCTGGGGGAGGGCGTCGCCGGCCTCGGCGCCGACACCCCGGCGGGGCGGCGGCTGGCGGAGACGCTGGCCTTCTTCGAGTTCGTCGACGGGGAGATCGCGGCGATGATGGAGCGGTGGCGGGTGCATCGGGAGGAACGGTTCGGGTGACGGGGCTGTGACCGTCCGGATGCGCTGAGTCGCGACTGGTTCGCATCAAGGGGAGGGCGCATCATGACTGTCATGGCGGAGCGACCGACGATGAGCGGTACCGAGTCCCAGGGCTTCGAGGAACTGCTGGACGCCCTCGACGATCTGGATGTACCCGACGGCTTCAAGGCCTCCTGACCCTCACCGCGCCGGCAGCGTCAGCCCCCAGGCCCCCTCCCGTACCGTCCACGTCCGCGTCCCCACCGGCCCCGACTCCACCGCGTCCGCCCGGTACCGGAAGTGCGCCCCCGAGACGGTGACCGTCCGCCCCCGCGCCGTCAGCGGGGACGCCGCCGCGCCGACCGACACCGGCCGCACCTCCACCTCGGCCGTCCCCGGGGCGCCCGGCGTCAGCGACACGCCCTCCACCGGCTGGTCCAGATCCACCAGCGTCACCCCGTCGACCTCCACCCGCAGCCGCGCCGGACCGCTCCCCGGCAGCGACGCGGCCCGCGCCGGACGCGGATGCGCCAGCGTCCGTACGAAGGACTGGCAGGTCCGCAGCCAGGGCAGCCGCACCGCCGCCCCGTCGGCCGTACGGCCGTCCGCCGCCCCGGCGTCCCCGGGCGGCGCCACCGGCGGGCGCGAGGGGCGCGTCGGGCGCGGCGGACGCGACGGGCCCGCCGGGCGCGGCGCCAGCGGCGGGATGCCCACCGCCCCCAGCACCACCCCGTCGCTGTCGTCGACCATCAGGTCCAGCCGCTGCTCCACCCCGTCCAGCACCGCCCGCGCCGCCGCCACCGCCCCCGACGGCACCCCGAGCGAGCGGCACAGCTCCAGCTCCGGGCCGACCGGCACCAGCGACAGCGCACATCCGGCCAACTCGCGGCCCCGGTGCAGCAGGGCCACCGTGCGCAGCAGCGACCGGTCGTCACCGATCACCACCGGCCGCCGCGACCCCCGCCGCTCCAGCACCCGGGCGAACTCCTCCGGATCGTCCGGCAGACACACCTTCGTATGCGCCGCACCCGCTCTGAGCACGTCTTTCGCGATCCGGACGGACTCGCCGTCGGTCCGCCGGGCGACCGGATCGATGACCACCAGGAGCTGATCGGGCGTCGCGGAAGATCGCGCGGAAGTCGCCACCTCGGCCATGCCTCGCTTCCTCGGGTAGCATCTTTGTGCAAGAGCCCCTTGCGCGATTGCGCCAGGGGCTTCGTCTATTCCGGGGCATCCGGTCCGACGGGTCGCGGCCGACGAAGGTCGCGGGTGTACGAGCCATGAGCCGTGTGTACGAGGCACGAGCCGTGACACGTATGCCCTCGACCTTGGACATGCCCCGCCCGGAAGGGGTGTACGCGCGTGCCCGCACTTGTGCTGCTCGGTGCTCAGTGGGGTGACGAAGGCAAGGGAAAGGCGACGGACCTGCTCGGTGGATCCGTCGACTATGTGGTGCGCTACCAGGGCGGCAACAACGCCGGCCACACGGTAGTCGTGGGTGACCAGAAGTACGCCCTCCACCTGCTCCCTTCCGGGATTCTCTCCCCCGGCTGCACGCCGGTCATCGGCAACGGCGTCGTCGTCGACCCGTCGGTCCTGCTCTCCGAGCTGAGCGGTCTGAACGAGCGTGGCGTCGACACGTCCAAGCTCCTGATCAGCGGCAACGCTCACATCATCACGCCGTACAACGTCACCGTCGACAAGGTGACCGAGCGCTTCCTCGGCAAGCGCAAGATCGGCACCACCGGCCGTGGCATCGGCCCGACCTATGCCGACAAGATCAACCGCGTCGGCATCCGCGTCCAGGACCTCTACGACGAGTCGATCCTCACCCAGAAGGTCGAGGCGGCGCTGGACGTCAAGAACCAGATGCTCACCAAGCTCTACAACCGCCGCGCCATCGCCACCGGCCAGGTGGTCGAGGAGCTGCTGGGCTACGCGGAGAAGCTGCGCCCGTACGTCGCCGACACCGTCCTGGTCCTCAACCAGGCGCTGGAGGACGACAAGGTGGTCCTCTTCGAGGGCGGCCAGGGCACCCTGCTCGACATCGACCACGGCACGTACCCCTTCGTCACCTCGTCCAACCCGACCGCGGGCGGCGCCTGCACCGGCGCCGGCGTGGGCCCGACGAAGATCAGCCGGGTCATCGGCATCCTGAAGGCGTACACCACCCGCGTCGGCGCCGGCCCGTTCCCGACCGAGCTGTTCGACGAGGACGGCGAGGCGCTGCGCCGCATCGGCGGCGAGCGGGGCGTGACGACCGGACGTGACCGGCGCTGCGGCTGGTTCGACGCGGTGATCGCCCGCTACGCGACCCGGGTCAACGGCCTGACCGACTTCTTCCTCACCAAGCTCGACGTCCTCACCGGCTGGGAGCAGATCCCGGTCTGCGTGGCGTACGAGATCGACGGCAAGCGGGTCGAGGAGCTGCCCTACTCGCAGTCCGACTTCCACCACGCGAAGCCCATTTACGAGACGCTGCCGGGCTGGTCGGAGGACATCACCAAGGCCAAGTCCTTCGACGACCTGCCGAAGAACGCGCAGAACTACGTCAAGGCCCTGGAGGAGATGTCCGGCGCCCCGATCTCCGCGATCGGCGTGGGTCCGGGCCGGGACGAGACGATCGAGGTCAACTCCTTCCTGTAGGCGTACACCGTCGCCGCGACCGCGTTCGGCCCCCTTCGACGGGCGCCGGGCGCGGTCGCGGTGTCGTATCGGAGCATGACCCTCACCTGTCAGGGTCCCTACGGCGCCGAGGGCGACCCCGGTGACTGCGCGGACCCGGCCCGTTTCGAGGTCGCCCGGCACGGGCTCGCGCCGCTGCGGGTGTGCCCCGTGCACCTGGGGCCGTCGCTGCTGCTGGCGGCCGGGGTGCTGTGGCCGCCGGAGGTCTCGCTGATCGGATGACGGGCACAGCGGTGCCACAGCGGTGACGGGCACAGCGGTGCCGCAGCGGTGACGGGCACAGCGGTGCCGCAGCGGTGACGGGCACAGCGGTGCCGCAGCGGTGACGGGCACAGCGGTCACGGGCATAGCCTTGAGGAAGAGCCGCGTATCGACGACAGAAGAAGGTGAGTGCGATGCGCGTGATACTCAAGGCGACGCTGGACACGGAGAAGGCGAACGAGGCCATCCGCAGCGGGAAGATGCCCGAACTGATGAAGGACGCCCTCGACCACCTCCGCCCCGAGGCGGCCTACTTCGGCCCCCTGGGCGGCCGGCGGACCGCCCTGCTGGTCTTCGACATGGCGGACAGCTCCGATCTGCCCGCCACCGGCGAACCGTTCTTCACCCAGTTCAACGCCGAGGTCGAGGTGTGCCCGGTCATGAACGGAGAGGATCTGCAGAAGGGCCTGGCCCAGCTCGGCCGGACCTCCGGCGTCAGCTGAAGACGATCATCGACCCCTGCGCCAGGCTCCGGGTGGCCGCCGCGTGCAGCCCCAGCCACACGTGCCGCTCCCGCGCGAACGGGCTGGGGTCGTACGGGGCCGGCGCCGCCGGCTCCTCCAACTCGGTCGGCCCGGCGGGCTGTTGCGGAGCCGCCGGGGGATTGGCCGGGTCGATGCCGAGGGACGGCGCCACGGACTCCAGTTCGCGCAGCAGGGCGTGGGAGGAGCCGAGCGGGCCGCCGCCGGCCAGCAGTTCGTCGTTGGCCAGGGGGTGCGGGAAGTCGACGGGGACGTAGGCACCGGCGTGGTCGTAGTGCCAGACCAGGTGCGACTGCTGGGCCGTGGCCTCGAACATCTCCAGCAACTGCTCGTAGTCGCCGCCGAGTTCGTCCACCGGCGTCACCGGCAGTCCGCAGAGCTGGAGCAGGTGGGCGCGGCGCAGGAAGTGCAGCGCGTCGTAGTCGAAGCCGGCCACCGGGGCGACCTCGCCGGTCAGCCCCGGCATGTACGCGAACACCGGTACCGGCGGCAGCCCGGCCTCGGCCAGCACCTTGTCGTACTGCGCGAGTTCCTCGGCGAAGGGATTGTCCGGGGTGTGGCACAACACGTCGACGAGCGGTACCAGCCACAGGTCACAGGCCAAAAGAGGGCTCCTCACACAGCACGGTGGTGCAGGGCAGGGTAGTCGGTCCGGCCGGAGGGCGGCTCCCCGGGCGGGGGCCCTCGTGCCCATCCCATACCCAGGCGCGCGCCCCCCACCCGCGCCCCCGGCCCACGCCACCGTGGTCATCCGGCGGCGAGCCGCTCCACCAGCGTGAGCGCGTGCGTGTTGTACGCCGTGACGAGCGCGCGGGCCGCCTCGGTGTCCCGCCGGACCAGCGCGTCGACCAGCTCCGTGTGACCGGACCACAGGGTGCCCCGCAGATCGCTGAGCCGGCGCAGGTGCTGCACCGTGCAGACCCAGCTCTGCACGCGCAGCCGGTGCAGGAAGTCGGCGAGGTACGGGTTGCCGTACACGGCCGCCAGCTCCCGCCAGAACCGCAGGTCGTAGCCGATGAGGACGGTGAGGTCCCCGGCGGTGGCGGCGCGCTGGGCCTCCTCGCCGCGGCGCCGTACCCCCGCCAGGGCGGCGGTCAGCCGCTGCTCGTCGCCGGGCGCCGCGTTCCGGAGGCCGGCCGCGCAGGCGTGGAACATCCCGTCGCTGACCAGGCGCCGGGCCTCGACCATGCCGCGGAAGTCGGCGACGGAGTACTCGTGGACCCGGAAGCCGCGGTGCTGGTCGGCCTCCAGCAGCCCCTGCGCGGACAGGTCGACCAGCGCCTCGCGCACGGGCGTCGCGGAGACCCCGTACTGCTCGGCTATCTCCTTGACGGTGAACTCCTGCCCCGGCTGGAGCCGTCCGGCCAGCACCTCGTCGCGGAGCGCGTCGGCGATCTGCTGCCGCAGGGTGCTGCGCGTCACGGCACCGTTGCCGCTGGGGCCGGGCATGGTCGGGCGTCTCCTCATCGCGTTCGGGCGGCGTGCGCGTACAGGTGTGCGCGTGTATGTGTGCGCGTATATGTGTACGAGCACGCCACCTTACGCGTTCACGGGCGCCTCACGCGGTGTACCCGTCCGCGACCGACAGTGCCGCGTCCAGTGCCGCCAGGCCCTCCTTCAGCTCCGTCTCGCTCACGTTGCAGGGCGGCACCACATGGGTGCGGTTCATGTTCACGAAGGGCCACAGCCCGTGCGCCTTCGCGGCGGCGGCGAACGCGGCCATCGGGGCGTTGGCCTGTCCGGTCGCGTTGTACGGAACCAGCGGCTCCCGCGTCTCCTTGTCCCGCACCAGCTCCAGCGCCCAGAACATGCCGGTGCCGCGTACGTCCCCCACGCTCGGGTGCCGCCCGGCCAGCTCCCGCAGGGCGGGGCCGACGACCTCGGCGCCGAGCCGGGCGGCGTGCTCGACGACGCCCTCCTCGGCCATCACGCCGATCGTGGCGACGGCGGCGGCGCAGGCCAGCGGGTGCCCGGAGTAGGTCAGACCGCCCGGGTAGGGCCGCTCGGCGAAGGTCTCGGCGATCGCGGGGGAGATCGCCACCCCGCCGAGCGGCACGTATCCGCTGTTCACGCCCTTGGCGAAGGTCATCAGGTCCGGCACGACGCCGAACAGGTCGGCCGCGAACCACGTACCGGTCCGCCCGAACCCGGCCATCACCTCGTCCAGGACGAACACGATCCCGTACTTGTCGCAGATCTCCCGGACCCCGGCCAGGTAACCGGCGGGCGGCACCATGATCCCGGCCGTCCCCGGGATCGTCTCCAGGATGACCGCGGCGACGGTCCCGGGCCCCTCGAAGGCGATCGTCGTCTCCAGGTGCTCCAGCGCCCGCGCGCACTCCTGTTCCTCGGTCTCGGCGTAGAAGCGCGAGCGGTACGGGAACGGCGCCCAGAAGTGCACGACCCCCGCCGTGCCGCTGTCGGACGCCCACCGCCGGGGATCGCCGGTGACGTTGACCGCCTGCTGGGTGCCGCCGTGGTAGGAGCGGTACGCGGAGAGCACCTTGGGCCGGCCCGTGTGCAGCCGCGCCATCCGCAGCGCGTGCTCGACGGCGTCCGCGCCGCCGTTGGTGAAGAAGATCTTGTCGAGGTCGCCGGGGGTCCGCTCGGCGATCAGCCGCGCCGCCTCCGAGCGCGCCTCGACGGCGAAGGCGGGCGCGAACGTCGTCATCCGCGCCGCCTGCTCCTGGATCGCGGCGACGACCTTCGGGTGCTGGTAGCCGATGTTGGTGAAGACGAGGCCGCTGGTGAAGTCGAGGTAGCGCTTGCCGTCGTAGTCCCAGAAGCAGGAACCCTCCGCGCCCGCGACGGCGAGCGGGTCGATGAGTTCCTGCGCGGACCAGGAGTGGAAGACGTGCGCGCGGTCGGCGGCCTTGACGGCGGCGCCGGTACGGGGGTCGGGGCTGTCGTGCTGAGGGGTCATGCGGGCGAGGGTAGGCGGCCGGGGGACGGCGGCGGTATCGGCGTCGTGTCTGCCGGCCGGGCCGTCGCGCGACAGGATGTCGACGACCGTCCGTCTCCGGCTCCGTACGATCTGTTACGGAACCGTCGACGCCGTGCGACCGTCCCCACCGCCAACTCCGCACTATCCTCGGCCTGTTGCTCATGTACAGGGACGGTCCGGGGGAAGGCGGCGCGACGGTGGAGAGGCTCGCGGAGGGGGACCCGCGGCGCATCGGCGCCTACCGGCTGCTGGCGCGGCTCGGTGCGGGCGGCATGGGGCGGGTCTATCTGGCCCGGTCGGACCGGGGCCGTACGGTCGCGGTGAAGCTGGTGCGCGAGGAACTGGCGGAGCGGGAAAAGTTCCGGGAACGGTTCCGGCAGGAGGTCGGGGCGGCCCGGCGGGTCGGCGGGTACTGGACGGCGCCGGTCCTGGACGCCGACACCGAGGCCGCCGTGCCGTGGGTCGCCACCGGGTACGTGGCCGGGCCCAGCCTCCAGCAGGTGGTCGGGCACGACCACGGGGCGCTGCCCGAGCGGTCGGTACGGGTTCTCGGGGCCGGGCTGGCCCACGCGCTGGGGGACATCCACGCCGCCGGGATCGTGCACCGCGACCTGAAACCGTCCAACGTCCTGGTCACCATCGACGGCCCCCGCGTCATCGACTTCGGGATCGCCCGCGCCCTGGAGAGCGGGACCGACGTGGGAGTGACCCTCACCGGCGCGCTCGTCGGCTCGCCCGGCTTCATGGCACCCGAGCAGGTCCGCGGCGAGCCTCTCACGCCCGCCTGCGACGTCTTCTGCCTCGGCTCGGTCCTGGCCTACGCCGCCACCGGGGCGCTTCCGTTCGGCACGGCCGACAGTGGTGTGCACGCCCTGATGTTCCGCATCGCGCAGGAGGAACCGGACCTGACCGGTGTGCCGGAGGGCATCGCGGACCTGGTCGGCGCGTGCCTGCGGAAGGACCCGGCCGCGCGGCCCTCCCTGGACGCCGTCCTGGCCCGCACGGGCGCGCGGGACACCGTCGCCGACGGCCGCTCCCGCGACCCCTGGCTGCCGGGGGCGCTGGTGGCGCAGCTGGGGCGGCACGCGGCAGGGCTGCTGGACACCGAGGACCCGGAGGCCGCCGGCCCCCCGACGCCGGGCCGCGCACCCGCACCGACGGCCGGTGCGCGGGGGGTGTCCCGGGGGGCGGCACTGGGGGCGGCCGGGGGTGGTGCCGTGTCCGGGGTCGCGTCCGGTGCCGTGTCCGGCGTCGTGTCCGGTGCCGTGCCTGGCGTCGCGTCCGGTGGTGTCGCGCCGGTGGCCGGAACACCGGCGCCGGGGGCGGCGGGGGCCGGTGTCCCCGGTGCCGGTGTCCCCGGTGCCGGTGGTCCGGCGCCGGTGGCTGGTGGGCCGGAGGCGCCGGGGTGGACCGGGGGTGACGCCGCGCCCGGCGGGTCCGCGCCGGGGGCCGCTCCGCCGGGACCGTACTCGGCGGGGCCGCCGGGTGCCGGGGGCGCGTGGGGCGGTACGTCCGGCCCGCCTCCGCCCGGGCAGCCCGGGCAGCCGGGGCAGTATGGGCAGCCGGGGCAGCCCGGTGCCGGTGCGCCGGTGAACCACCTCCCGACGGTGGCCGCGGGCCAGAGCCCGCCCGTATCACCGCCCGTGCCCGGCTACGGGTACGGATATCCGCAGCCGCCGCACGGGGCGGCCCCGCCGTTCGTCACTCCGTCCGCCGCCCCGTCGGGGGAACCGGCCCGGCGAGGGCCCTCCACCGTGCTGTTGGTCGCGGTCGCGCTGGTCGTCGCGCTGGCCGCCGGTGGCTCGGTGTACGCGTTGATGAACGGTGACGGCGACGACGGCAGGGCCGACGGGCGCGCCCGCCCGGGGCCGGCCGTGACCGTGTCCTCCACACCCGGCCCCGGAACCTCCGACACCCCCGACACCACCGGGCCGTCCGCCGAGGCCGGACCGACGACCGCCCCGGCGGCGGAGGACGGCGCGGTTCCGGCGGAGTACCTGGGCACCTGGACCACGACCATCGACAACGCCACGGGCACCCACCGGCGGCGGCTGACCGTCCAGCAGGGCGAGGTGGGCGACACCGTGCTCTCCCTGGTGGCCGACGGCGACACGTACCACTGTGTGTTCCAGGCCGAGCTGGCGGCCGATCCCGGTGGTGACGGGCCGCTGCGGTTCGGGCCGTCCGAGGTGACGGTCGGGGAGCCGAGTTCGTCCTGCACCCCGGGTTCCGCCTCCGAGGCCACCCTGCTGCCCGACGGCCGGCTGGAGCGCGTACTCACCAGCGACGGGAAGAAACTCACCTTTTCCCGAGAGTGAGCAACAACGCCAACCCTGTTCACACGCCGCTCAAAAGAGCAGCGCGTGAACAACGGGCGAACTATTGCTCACGGGCGTGAACAACATACGACGCGGCCCGGCGGAGCCGCTCGTACAGCCGTACGGTGACCGGACGATCGCATAGGACGACGCTCAACGGCGGGGGCCCGGAGTGCAGTGGCTGAGCGCGGAAAACCTGATCGCCGTGGCCACGGCGGTCCTCGGCATCGTCGCCTCGGGCGTCATGCTGTGGTTCGAACGGCGGGTGCCGCGCCGAAAAAGGATCGGCTACCGCGTCCAGATGGACAACCCGATCGGTGACGACGCCCGCTCCGGCCGCCTCAACCGCCGCCTCGGCCTGTTCGACGAGACCCCGGGGATGACGGACGCCACCCTGGTCCTCCTCCGCGTCGAGAACGACGGCTCCCAGGGCATCGACCGCGACGACTACACCGGCCCCGAACCGCACGGACTGACCGCGGTCTTCACCGACCGCACCATCCGCGGCGTCTCGGTCACCCAGCCGTCCGACACCAGCCATCTGATGGACCACTTCACCGCCGGCCGCGGCTTCGGCTACGAGGGCAACACCCTGCGCGTCCCCCGCGTCCCCCTCAACCGCGGCGACCACTTCAAACTGCTCGTCCTGCTCTCCGGCGGCGACGTGGGCAGCGAGATCCGGCTGACCGGCGGCCTGCGGGACGGCGAGGTCCACCCCAACCGCAGCGCGACCCCGGACGACACCCCGCCGCTGTTCGGCCGCGCCGCCCGGCTGATCACCATCATGCTCACCGTGTGCGTGGTCACGCTGGCCGCGATCGTCGTCGCCCAGGACGACACCCGCCCCCCGATCGGCTGCGAGAGCGGCCGGCTGACCCTCATCGGCTCCACGGCCTTCGCCCCCGTCCTGCGGGAGGCGGCCGACAAGTACGAACGGGACTGCGCCGAGGACGAGACCGAGATCGTGGTGGACACGCGCGGCTCCACCTCGGGCATACGGGAGCTGGCGGCGGCCGGCGAGCAGGCGGAGCACGGCTCCCCGCCGGTGGTGGCCCTCTCCGACGGCCCCAAACCGAGCGGGATGCCGGAACTGCGGGAGAACCGGGTGGCGGTGTCGGTCTTCGCCCTGGTCGTCAACGACAGCGTGCGGCTGCCCGACGACAACCTCTCCACGGCCGACGTACGCCGCCTGTTCAGCGGCGAGATCACCAACTGGCGCGAGCTGGGCGGCCCGGACCTGCAGGTACGGCTGGTCAGCCGGGACGCCGACTCGGGCACCAGACAGGTCCTCCAGCGCCGGGTGCTGGGCCGGGGCGAGATCGCCAACTCCTCCCTCGACTGCGTCCACAAGGACGACCCGTCGATCGACTTCGTCCGCTGCGAACTCGACTCCACCGACCAGGTCCTGTCGACCGTCGCCGAACTCTCCGGCGCGATCGGCTACAGCGAACTCAACCTGGCCGGCCGCGTCGAAGGCGTACGCCGCCTCAGCCTCGACGGCGACCCGCCCTCCGTCGACGCCATCGAGCACGGCACCAGCGACTACCCGTACCGCGAGATCGAGTACGCCTACACCTACGGCAGCCCGCCGGCCGACTCCCTGGCCTCCAGCTTCCTGACCTACCTGACCCGGGGCAACGGCCAGGACGTCACCCGCACCCACGGCCACGTCCCCTGCTACACCCCCGAGGGCCTGACCCTCTGCGCCGGTTAGGCCCTCGACGCCGGGGTCGGCCTCCGGGCTCGCAGGCCCGCGACGACCTGGTCGTGCGGCCGGCCGATCTGTTCGCGCCGCGGCTCCTAGGGCCTGTCGTTTGGATCAGGACGCAGGACATCGGCGGGACTTGTCC
>NZ_JAGGOO010000217.1 GCF_018614415.1 Streptomyces sp. ISL-12 | reverse complement strand
GTGATATGCCGATCGTAGATAAAGATCTATATTTTGTAATTGAAGAGAAAAACAATCAGGTTGATTTGACAGACAAAGGTGTAGAATACATGTCTCAAGGAAACTCTGATAACAATTTCTTCGTTCTTCCGGATATCGGAACTGAAATTGCAGAACTGGAAGCTAAAAATTTATCTAAAGAAGAGGAATTTGAAGCTAAAGAAAAACTTTTCTCCGATTTCGCTGAAAAATCTGAGCGTGTTCATACCATGAGCCAATTATTAAAAGCCTATACATTATTTGAAAAAGATGATGAATATGTAGTAATTGATGGTGAGGTAAAAATCGTTGACGAACAGACTGGACGTATCATGGAGGGTCGTCGATATTCAGATGGTCTTCACCAGGCTATTGAAGCAAAGGAGAATGTAAAGATTGAGGCTGCAACTCAAACGTTTGCAACGGTAACGCTTCAAAACTATTTCCGTATGTACAATAAACTTGCGGGGATGACGGGTACTGCTGAAACTGAAGCTGGAGAACTTTGGGAAATCTACAAATTAGATGTTGTGGTAATTCCTACCAACCGTCCTATTTTAAGACATGACAGACAAGATTTAGTTTTCAAAACTAATAGAGAAAAATATAATGCCGTAATTGAGGAAATTGAAAAATTAACTGCAGCAAAAAGACCTGTTCTTGTAGGAACAACCTCTGTAGAAATCTCTCAATTGCTTTCAAAGGCACTTCAATTAAGAAAAATTCCACACCAGGTATTGAATGCCAAACTTCACAAGAAGGAAGCTGAAATCGTTGCAGGAGCAGGACAGCCGGGAGTTGTAACTATTGCAACCAATATGGCAGGTCGTGGTACGGATATCAAGCTTACTAAAGAAGTAAAAGAAGCAGGAGGCTTAGCTATTATCGGTACTGAAAGACACGATTCAAGACGTGTTGACAGACAGCTTAGAGGTAGAGCGGGACGTCAGGGAGATCCTGGTAGTTCTCAGTTCTATGTTTCTCTTGAAGATAACCTGATGCGTTTATTCGGTTCCGAAAGAATCGCTAAAATGATGGACAGAATGGGTCATAAAGAAGGTGAAGTCATTCAGCATTCTATGATCAGTAAGTCTATTGAAAGAGCTCAGAAAAAAGTAGAAGAGAATAACTTCGGAATCAGAAAGAGACTTCTTGAGTATGATGACGTAATGAATAAGCAGCGTGATGTAATCTACAAAAGAAGAAAGAACGCTCTATTTGGAGATCACCTGAAGTATGATATTACAAATATGATCTTCGATGTATCTAGTTCTATTGCAGCAGGCGGAAAAGCTAATGGAAACTTTAAGGATTTTGAATTTGAGGTAATCAAATACTTTACAATGGCATCTCCGGTTTCTGAAACTGACTTTGGTAATAAAACAGTTCAGGATCTTACCAATATTCTTTTTAAAGCTGCTCAGGAAGATTATCAAATGAAATTGAATTTATTGAAAGAAAAATCATTCCCTATTATTGAGAATGTATTTCAAAATCAAGGTTCAATGTTCAAAATGATCCAGGTTCCTTTCACTGATGGCCATAAAACATTGACCATTGTTACGGATCTTAAAGAAGCATATGAAAGCCAGTGTGATACTTTAATCAATGATTTTGAAAAGAACATCACATTATCGATTATCGATGATAACTGGAAACTTCACTTGCGTGAAATGGATGATCTGAGAAGATCTTCACAAGGTGCTGTTTATGAGCAAAAAGATCCACTTGTTATTTATAAACAAGAATCTTTCCACCTGTTCAGTGAGATGGTAGATAAAATGAACAAAGAAATTATTTCATTCTTATACAAAGGAGAAATTCCAGCATAAGAAATAATAAAACTATAATAAAAGCCGCATCAAGAATACTTGATGCGGCTTTTTGTTATTCCATAAATATCTTTTACATGATAAATATCAACGCTCTAATTTATTTAGAATAATTAAAAACAATATATTTGCAAAAAATTTGCTTTCATGAAGAATGTACTGATTGGTGTCTCTGTGTTGGGTTCTATGTTCACTTTTGCACAAGAAAAAGACTCGGCTAATGTAAAAAAGATTGATGAAGTTATTATGAACACTTACATCAAAAAGGACAGTGATTATTCCAACAAAATGTCCCTGAAAGCAATTGAAAATCCGCAGGTCTATTCAAGTATTGACAAAGCAATTTTAGAAAACCAGGTTATTTATACCGTTGATGCGGCATTTAGAAACATTCCGGGCTTACAAACGATGTGGACTGCTAATGGAAGAGCAGGTGATGGAGGAGCTTATATTAATTTAAGAGGATTTGTATCTTCAAACTCTTTAAGAAATGGTGTTCTCGGATCAATAACAGGAACAATAGATGCCATTAACCTTGAAAAAGTAGAAGTTCTTAAAGGTCCATCCGGGACTTTATTTGGAAGTTTACTGACAAGTTACGGAGGTGTGATTAACAGGGTTACAAAAAAACCTTTTGACACATTTGGAGGTAATATCAGTCTATCTGGTGGAAATTATGACACCTACAGAGCATCAGTAGATATCAATACTCCACTTACGAAAGATAAAAAGTTATTATTCAGATTGAATTCTGCTTATACGAATGAAGGAACTTTCCAGACTGAAGGTTATAGAAGAAACTTAGCGATTGCTCCAAGTCTGAGCTACAACCCTACAGATCGATTGAACATCAATTTCGAAATGGAATTGTTCAATATGAAAAGTATGAGTGACCAGACTTTCTTCTTCTATTCTGGTAAATACTTACAGAAAGTCAACAATATTAAAGATCTTAATCTGGATTATAAAAATTCATATCTAGGAAAAGACCTCAACAATACAGGAAGGAGTATCAACTTCTTCGGACAGGTTAACTATAAAATCTCCAATACGATCAAGTCCTCTACCAATATCAGTACCTCTTCAAGTTATTCTGATGGATTTATGCCCTATCTGTATTTTATGGGAGATGATCCTACAAAAATGTACCGAAGTGATCAATCAACCAGAGACAGTAGAAAGAAAGCAATTAATTTCCAACAAAACTTTAACGGAGATTTCCGTATCGGTAATTTAAGAAACCGCGTTGTTTTAGGTTTTGATTATTTAAGAATTAATAATGATCAGAATTTCTTTGATGTCAACGGTTTTGATAAAGGACCTGATGGAAGTTCAATACCCGTTCCTTTACATCAGCCTGGTTTTGATTTTACAAACTTTAATGGCACTGCACTACAGGCTCAATACGATGCTATGGCAGGAAACGAAACTCCGTATCTGATAAAAAGTATACAAAACAACTATGCTGTTTACCTTTCTAACGTTTTGAATGTTACGGATAACCTAAGTGTTTTAATGGCCTTAAGAGTGGACCGTTTTTCAAATAAACCAGGCATAGTAGATCCTAAAACTTTAGAGACTGCTAAGGCCTTTAACCAAACCTTTTTCTCTCCAAAACTTGGAATTGTATATGAAGTAATAAAAGATAAAGTTTCCCTTTTTGGAAACTACCAGAACAGCTTCAAAAACCTTGATTATTACACGAATACAGAAGGCCAAATGACAACAGCCGTGCCAGAGCAGGCTAACCAAATGGAAGGAGGAATAAAGACCAGTTTATTCAACGGAAAAATTTCATCTACACTAAGTTACTATAATATCAAAGTAAAAGATGCTTTAAGAAGCACTCCAAATCCAAAATACAACAACGCACAAACACAAGATGGTACCATTGTAAGTAAAGGAGTTGAACTTGAGATCAATGCTTATTTAGTAAAAGGTTTTACAGCAATTGCCGGCTTCACCTATAACGACTCATCATATACAAAGGCTGACAAATCTGTTTTAAACAGAAGACCCAATACTTCCGGATCTCCTTATCTAGTTAATTTATATGCAAGCTACCAATTTTTGGATGGCAATCTTAAAGGTTTAGGATTTGGTGTTGGTGGAAATTATGCAAGCAGCAATAAGATCGTAAATATGCTAGATCCTGACACAGGAACCAACAACGTATTTACGTTACCCTCTTACATCGTATTAAATGCCAATGCCTTTTATGATGCTAAAAAGTTCAGAATAGGAATAAAAGTAGACAACTTCACGAACCAACATTATTGGATCGGGTATACTACAGCTAACCCACAAAGACTGATCAACGCTTTAGGAAGCGTGACTTACAAGTTCTAATTAAATATTAACACACACTTAAGGATTCTATATACAATGAAAAAAGTAATTATTGGAGCAGCTTTATTATCTACAGTGATCGTATTTGCTCAGGAAAAAGACACCATTAAATCGAATGATATTGAAGAAGTTGTCGTTAGCGGGAAATATTATAAAAAATATGTAGAAAAAGAAGGTTCTTCTTCTATGCGTTTAGATGAAGCACTTATTAAAATTCCTCAAAACATTTCTATTATTACAAATAGGGCTTTAGAAGATCAGCAGGTAACCACTTTAAGTGATGGTGTACTTAGAAATGTTGCTGGGGCACAAAGATTAGAGCACTGGGGAGACATGTATACCAGAGTTAACATGAGAGGTTCAAGAGCTGCAGCATTCATGAATGGTGTAAATGTTACTTCAAATTGGGGACCATTAAGTGAAGACATGAGTTTTGTTGATCATATTGAATTTATCAAAGGCCCTTCTGGTTTCTTAATGTCAAATGGTGAACCAAGTGGTATTTATAATATTGTCACAAAAAAGCCTACAGGTCAATCGCTAAACGGAACTGCAAGAGTAACTCTTGGAAGCTTTAATATGTATAGAGGAGAAGCGGATATCGACACTAAGATTACTGACAAAGTCGCTTTTAGATTGAACTTAATGGCTCAAAATAAAAACAGCTTTAGAGACTATGAGTTCAACGACAGATATATTATCAATCCTTCATTAAAAGTTAAACTTTCGGATAAAACCACCTTAACGGCTGAATACATCTATCAGAAAGCTAAAATGAGCGAAGTAGGTTCTGCTTATGTATTCTCATTTGAAGGCTATAAAGCAAAGCCAGTGGGATATACCGTTACTGACCCAAGTATTGATCCTACAAAAGTAGATAACAATACCGTAAATATTAATTTACAACATAAATTCAACGACAACTGGAAGTTAACTTCACAATTAACGTATGTAAATGAATATACAATGGGTAGCGATATCTGGCCAAGTAATTTTGAAGGAGGATATATGATTCGCCGGGTAAATTACTGGGAAGCTGATAACACAATGAAGTTCGGACAGGTATTCTTAAATGGCTCTGTAAAAACAGGTTCTGTTTCACACAAAATTTTAGCTGGCCTTGATTTAGGAAGCAAAAAATATATGGCTGACTGGTCTCAGGGATATAATTTAGATAAGTTTAATGCTAATGGAGATGCCTCTGATACTAATACAG
>NZ_JAGGOO010000216.1 GCF_018614415.1 Streptomyces sp. ISL-12 | reverse complement strand
CTTCAGAGGTGGAGCAACCGGAATTTCCGCTGATGGCGGAACGGTAATAGGCTTTTTCAGGCCATTTGCAGCACCACCAATGTCTGGAGAAGGCTTTATATGGACAGCTGGAGGAGGGAGAATTAATTTAAATGATTATGCCACAAGTTTGGGTATTGCTACCCAAGGTGTAATCATGTCACTGCCTTTGGCTATTTCCAAGGATGGTAAAAAAATAGCAGGAATAGGGACAAATTCTTCTAATCAGATTGTTGCATTTTATCTGGATCTTTCGGAATTCCTATCAACTCATGAAGTGACAAAACAAGTTTCAGGACTATCTATTTATCCTAATCCGGTTAAAGACATCATCTATTTTAAAGGAGTTGAAAAAATTGAAAAAGCTGAAATTTATAATATGGTCGGTCAGAAAATAATGACCTCTGATGCTGAGGGACATCAAATTGATGTATCATCGTTATCAACGGGGAATTATATACTGCAAATTTTTGTGAGGGGGGAAATCTCACAGAATCTAAAATTCATTAAACAGTAAAGATAAAAATTGGACACTTTTACATGACTTAGGCCAAAAAACTCGCAGAACAATCTGCGAGTTTTATTTTATTATGTTCTTTAATTATTCTTGGTCTTCGGATGCGTCCTCATCCTCATATTGCTCAAGATAGTAACTGAAAGTGAAGTCTTCCATTTGTTCCTCTGCATCTTCAAGAGTCGTCAGTAAATCTTCAAAAATTTCCAACTGATCCACGGTTAAATTCACAAATTCCAGATGGAGAGGCATTTCCAGTTCACCAGTAATAACATCATAGAGTGCATCAAGGTTATCTCCAAAATATTCCGGTAAACTGATCTTTTCTTTTAGCTGAGTATAAAAATCCTCATAATCTCCTATATCCGTGAAATCTATATATACTGTTTTCATATTTTTTCTTTTTTGTCATTGCGAGAAACAAAGTGACGAAGCAATCTCAATAGTCGGTAAAGATATCTTTTATTTCATCTGTTAAATCTTTCCATTCTGGATTCATGGAAAGAATTAAATCAATTTTCTTTTGTCTCGAACCTGCTTTTATTTGTTTTTCTCTATAAATGGCATCTCCGATTTCCTGGAAAGATTCCCAATACACTAATTTATGAAGATTATATTTAGCTGTAAAACTAAGTTGATAAAGCTTTTCTTTATGTTTTAGAATTCGGCTATACAAATCCGATGTTACTCCCGTATAAAGAGTTGTATCATTTTTATTTGTCATTATGTATATAAAACCTGCTTTCATTTACTAAAGATTGCTTTGTCGCTACGCTTCTCGCAATGACCAGTTATTTATTGCTTTTCAAAACTTTTGTAATGGTTTTTAGTCAGGTAAACATCGCCGTTTTTTGTAAAGATAATTCGATCTGCATTTCTGTTTCCACAGCTGTAGTTAACATCTGCTTCAAAATACTGATCACCCTTCGGAAGACCACCTTCTCTGTTACCAAAGTGGTCACCACCAATTGCTCTTCCTGGTAAAACTTCACAAAGATTTCCCTTAGAAGGATTCCAGCCTTGGTTTCGGGCTTCATTTTTTGTCATGTAATAATCTGGAAGTTTATGGTTTTGTTTTACATAAGTAATCACGGTTTTCTCAGCCGTCAACTGATCGATAGTCTGTTGATCCGCTGAATTGGCTGAAGTACTGCTATATTCTACTTTTGGACCCTGAACATCTTTTTTGGGATCCGAAAATTTATTAAATACATACATCACGGACATTCCGAATAAAAGTCCAAGACAGGCAAAAAATAAAGGTCTCATTTTACTATTCATAATTTACAAATTAAGATCGCCATTCTTCAGGAACATCACAAACAGGAATAGGATTTATCTTATGTTGTGCTGCTTTATGCATTCTGTCGAAAATTAAAAATACTTCCTTATCACGTCCTTCATAATCTTCTACAGTCTTGGTTCCATATTCTTTTTGAATTTTTTCAAGCTCAGGATATGTGGCGCCAATTTGTTGTTCGTCCGTTCTTTCGGCATCCCAAAGCCCATCCGTAGGAATAGCCTCCTGAATATTTTTAACCAGATTTAAAGCGGTTGCCAATTTGTAAACCTCGGTTTTATAGAGATCAGCAATAGGAGATACATCGACACCACCGTCACCATATTTCGTATAAAATCCGATTCCAAAATCTTCTACTTTATTTCCTGTTCCACAAACCAGTAATCCATTGATCTGCCCATAATAATATAAAGTAAGCATTCTTAAACGAGCCCTTGTATTAGCGAAAGCCAATTTTTCATTGGGATAAAGATCATCTTTTACATCAAAGGTTTTATACAGTTCTTCAAAAGCGGGAGTTAAATTAACAGACATTACTTCTACATTGGGAAATCTCGATTTCAAGTCATTCATATGTTCCCAAGCACGGTTTACCTGATCTTCTTTCTGACGGATCGGCATTTCAATTAATAAGGTTTTCAGCCCTGTCATTGCCGCCAGTGTAGAAACTACCCCAGAATCTACCCCTCCTGAAACTCCAATTACATATCCATTTACTTTTGACTTTTCAGCATACTCTTTTAGCCAGCTTACAATATGATCAATTATTTTTTGTGTCTGCATTATTTATATTTTTAATCTATTCCAAATTCTTTGCGGTATTTTACTACCCCTTTTACATTTTTTAAACCATCTTGTATTAGTTCTATAGCCATTCCATTTTCTTCCGGAATCTCAAAAGGAAAAGTGATTCCAAAATTAGTTGTTTTTTTATATCCAAACTTTGGATAATAATTTTCGTGACCTATTAAAATTACAGATTCATAACCTAATTCTTTTGCGATCTTATGTCCATATTCTATCAGCTTGCTTCCTATTCCTTTACTTTGATATTCAGGTTTTACTGAAACGGGTGCTAATGATAAGGAGCTAAAGATTTCCGAATCACTTCGAATAAAAAGCTTTGTGAAAAGGATATGGCCAACAATTTCGTTGTTTATTTCTGCAACAATAGATAATTCAGGAATGAAAGCATCAGACTTTCTAAGCTTTTCTACTAAAAAATGTTCCTGATGATCACTGTAGTCAGCATCTTTAAATGCCTCTTCTACAAGATTGAAAACCTGAGAATAATCTTTTTCCTGTTCCTGCCTTAAGATCATTAGTTTGAACTGTATTTTTCACGCTTTAATTCATACCAAAAACAAAGTCCATCGGGTTCTTCAAATTCTTCGGTTTTTTCAAATCCTAATTTTTTTAAAACATGAATAGAACCGTCATTTTCACAATGAGCGCATGCATAAATTATCTCTTTATCAAGATCATTAAAACCAAAATCTAAAGACGCCTTTGCAGATTCTACGGCATAACCTTTGCCCCAAAATTCTGGAATAAAACGATAACCTAATTCATAAATATTATTGTAACCATTTATCTCTTTGGTAATAAATTTTAACCCGCTCCATCCAATAAGTAAGTTACTTTCTTTTTCGATCACAGCAAGTCTTCCAACACCAGTATCTTTATATTGCTGCTGGATCATTTTAATTATATTTTCAGATTCTTTAATATCCGTTACAGGAGGTGTACCTACATACTTCACCACTTCCGGGTTGGAGTCGAGAAGAAAAAGGCGCTCAGCATCATGATCTTCGAGCCTTCTTAAAATGAGTCTTTCAGTTTCTAGTTGCATTAGTTTGTTTTTTTTTAAAATTCAATATAAGAAAAGACTTTAAGCAATAGAAAAATGAAAATTTATAATGAAACAAGGTGTTTATTTTATTTTTCATGATGACATTGTGTTTAAATCCGTATTTTCGTACACTTAAATTTCATGTAAAAATAATGAAGATTTTTAGAACTATTACGCTTTCTTCGATTTTAGTTTTGGCACTTTATTCTTGTAAAAAAGAATCTCAGAACCAATGGAAAGTCGAATTGAAAGATCCTGTTGAAAAAGTAGAACTGACCGATATTTCCAAACAATTCTATGACCAGAATATTCCATTGGAAAAATTTAAGGCTGAGTTTCCCTGGTTTCAGGGAACGGTTTCTGATGAAGATTTTAGAAAGAGAAGAACAGATGTTGAAGAGATAAAGATCTATAAAGAGGCTGCTTCTAAAATAGATCAGGTGAAACTTCAGAAGGAACTTCAGGAATTGTTTTCACATATAAAATATTATTTTCCAAGATTCAAAAGCCCGAAAGTATATCTTTTTTCATCTGCATTACAGATGATTCAGGATCCTATTTTTTATGACGAAAAAGGAAACCTTTTATTTATAGATATTTCCGGATTTATGGGCGATAAAAATCCTAATTACAAAGGATTAGAAATGTATTTCCAAAAATCCATGAATCCCAATAATATGGTTCCTAAAGTATCCAGAATGTTTGCGGAAAATATTGTTCCTTTTTCTACGGATCATCAGAAATTTATCGATCAGTTAATGTTTAATGGAAAGATAATGATCCTTCAGGATGCGTTTTTACCTGATACTCCGGATTATTTGAAAATGAATTATACCAAACAGCAATATGACTGGGCAGTGGGTAATGAAGGCAATATCTGGAATTATTTTGTGGAAAGTAATTTATTGTTTGGAGATGATCACAGATTAGAAGAACGGTTTATTTCACCGGGGCCTTTTTCCAAGTTTTATACAGATATCGATAATGAATCTTCTCCTCAGATCGGAATTTTTACAGGATGGCAGATATCTAAAAAATACCTACAAGAAAAGCCTGAAACAAAGCTTACAGATTTTCTTAAAATGGATGGCACTGAAATATTTAACCAGTCTGGTTATAAACCAAGTGTAACAAAATAGATCACTTCTAACACCTATATAAGACCTTTTGCGAAACGCAGGGGGTCTTTTTTATTTTTTAACACCTATCAATACAATATGCATGGAAAATTTAATTAAAATCCAAAACTTAAGTTATGGATTCTCTCAAAATAAACTCATTCTTAAAAATGTAAGTTTATCAGTCCCTAGAGGAAGTATTTTTGGCTTTCTTGGAGCCAATGGCGCCGGAAAATCAACTACCATGAAGTTAATGTTGGGAAGTCTTCCTGATGAAAGCAATACGATTGATATTTTTAACCAAAAGTTATCTCAGCTTTATCCTGAAGGGTTTCAAAAAATTGGAAGCTTAATTGACAGTCCTGCTTTTTACGACCACTTATCCGGATGGGATAATCTTGTTATTCTCTCTAAGCTGAGAGGTCTTCCTGATTCAGAATGCGAAAGGGTTTTGAATTTGGTAGATCTTTGGGATAGCAGAAAAATGAAGATGAAAAAATATTCACTCGGAATGAAGCAAAGGTTGGCAATTGCCATGGCGCTTCTTGGAAAACCAGAGCTCTTAATTCTGGATGAACCTGTTAATGGTCTTGACCCCAACGGAATGCTGGAAATTAGGGAGCTGCTTCTAAAGCTTAATAAAGAGCAGGGAATTACGATATTTATTTCAAGTCATTTATTACAGGAAGTTGAAAAAATGGTTACTCATTTGGCTATTATCTCGAATGGTACCATTAAGTTTTCAGGAAGTGTAGAAGAATTAAATAGCCATTACCGCCATAATCATTTACGGATAGGGTTGAAT
>NZ_JAGGOO010000215.1 GCF_018614415.1 Streptomyces sp. ISL-12 | reverse complement strand
CTTTAACCCTGCTGTGACTTTTGGTCTTTTAGCCGGAGGAAGATTTCCTTTCAAAGACCTGATCTCTTATGTTGCCGCCCAGTGTCTGGGTGCAATCGCAGCAGCTGCCTGCCTTTATTTTATCCTCAACGGTGCTGGAGCATTTACTACAGAAGGACCAGGAGCTTTTGCCACCAACTTCTATGATATGCCCGGCTATCATAACAGAAGCTATTCGATGGGGGCAGCGTTCTTAGCCGAGTTTTTGTTAACTGCTTTCTTCCTGATCATTATTATGGGAGCAACGGATAAATGGGCTAACGGAAAATTCGCTGGAATTGCCATTGGCCTTGCTTTAACATTGATACATTTAATATCAATTCCTATTACCAATACATCCGTAAATCCTGCAAGATCCCTTTCCCAGGCTCTTTTTGTAGGTGGTGCTGCGATGTCTCAACTTTGGTTGTTCTGGGTAGCTCCTATTCTTGGTGGAATTGCTGGCGGATTGATCTACAAATTCTTACTTCAACGAACAGATACCGAGGTAGCTGCTTAATAAAAAAATATATATCTAAAAAAAATCCTGTCTAAATTGGCAGGATTTTTTATTTTCTTTTTTTGATATCAAAAGGATTTTTAAAGATAAGTTCTTCGTGTTTTCCTTTGATCTCCATTTTTCGCTGTAGTAAATTAAGTGCTATTTTTCGGATAAAAAGATCTTTATCTTTTAGTTTCCAATAGGAATCCTGATGTACCTGAATAGGCTTTCTTATGAGATAAAATTCAGTTTCCCACGTATCCACATTATGATAAAATTCGATGATCCCACAATGTTCAGGAATCACATTATGATCAATCATACCCATAGGAAGGAGAAAACTAAATGCATTACACACATAATCTCCACAGGAAATTTTATCGTGTTTTAAAAATTTCTCTCCTGTAGCAGTATTGATATAGGATTTTTTGAAATCATTTTTAAAATCACTTTTAGACAGCTTAATTTCAATTTCATGACTCAGCCCCAAAGTATTTATGATCAATATATCAGCTTCCCAATCAGAATGAAAATGATTGGTTAAAACAATTTCTTTCTCAAAATCACAATGAGAATGGATATATGCGTGAACAAGTTCTTCTATTTTAAGCATGTTTTCTTATTTAAGAGGTCTTTAGGTGGGGGAGCTTCGGGGATTGGGGGAATTCGTATTATATTAAAATTCACGACTTATAAAAACAAAGATCGTCATTATTGTTTCTCACTTCAATTTTCGATCTTCTCCAGTTCGGCTATTCCGTAATCTAACCATATCCCAAAAATACCTGTTTTAGTAGGATAGGCTTCATCTTTACTAAAGGAAACCTTAGTATCCGGTTCTGTCTGACAAATAAAAAAATGTCCACCATCAATACAGTTCATCTTCCCTTTCTCATGTAAATCCGTCCAACCAAATTCTTTATATCCGTCTTCTTTATTTTTTATATCAAATAAAAATCTCTTAATAACAGCTTTTCCTTTATCACCATCTTTTTTAGAAAAAATTGTCCATCGGGCTAAATCCGATTCATAGCGGGCAGCAACTTTTTTCGGATCGGCATCTTTTGTTCTATTAATTATTAAAGTATCAACAATTTCTGAACTTTCTTTATTTACCGAACGTACAACATAAATTCCAGACCAAATATCAGATTTCACATCTTTTTGAGCAGACACCAAATTGGATAATCCAATCAAAAGAGAGTATAAGAACAATTTTTTAATCACATCCATATTTTTAATCTTTTACAATGTTTTAGATGATCGCATTTTCCTGCTCAACCTGACTTCTGATTTAAGAAACCAGTAAGCTGCATCCACGAATATCAGAATGATCTATTCTTCCGAGAATCTGAAACTTCCCATCAGCAAGTGTTTTTCCTAAATCCTGTGTTGCAATAAAAGAGCAGGAATGAATATTCGCCAGGTCTATAATATTAACAGCCCCGGTTCTACCCTCTTTCTCATACGTCAATGGATCCTCTACATTTCTCACTAAAATACGCATCCAATTTGGACACTTATATTCATTATTTCCAAGGGAATATGCCTGAGATAACAATTCTGTCATTGAATATTCTGAATAGATCTTATCTGTTTCAAAACCTTCCTGAAGAATTACCAGCAATTCATCTTTTGTCATTTCTTCCTTTCTGCCTTTCATTCCACCGGTTTCGATCACCACTAAGTTTTCCATAAAATTTAATGATTCTCCATTTCGTTCGGAATGACAATAATCCAGAAAATCCAAAAGCGCAAAAGAAACACCGAATAGTATCACTTTTTTATCTTTCAATGTATTTAAAAGGTCAAATAAATCGGAGTGGTTGTATAAAAAATATCCGTTTTCAGGTTTTGTGGAAGTGCTCATCAAATAATCTACCATATAAATTAATGATGAATTCTGTTTTTCCAGATAACTTGGTAACAATCCAAGGAAAATAAAGCCCTCAGGCTTTCCGATAAACTGCTCAAAGCTTTTATAAATACTTTCACGGTACAGGGTTTCATTCGCAATGAAATGCTTAGATAAGTTCATCTGCGTGGTTCCCGAACTTTGAAAATACAGATCTGCAGATGCTTTTTTGTCCAGGATCTGATGATTCTTAAACATTTCTATTGGTAGAAATGGAATTTTTGACAGTTCACTAACTGTTTCAGGATTCACCTTAAGATAATCTACAAACTTCCTGTATATCTCAACATTCTCGTATTGATAACGAAATGTTTTCAATGAAGCATTTAAAAAATCCTGCTCAGTCTGTATGTTGAATATATTTTCCAATTTCTAAATTTTTAATATTCTTATCGTCTCATTTCTAATCGATTAACCCAACATCAACCCTTTTTAATATTTTTTTAATATAAATTGAAATTTTTGGTCAAGTTATTGCAATGATGTATGCGGAATATGGATTAAAAACAGAGTGAATTTATTCATTCGAAGATTACCTCTTTTAGGGGTAATTTTTTTTTGTCTTTTCCTCAAAGGTCTTTAATTCAAAATCTTCTTGAAAAACACCGTAGGTAAAATAGGAAATCCAATCTCCAAGATTGATATATTTGGCATTTTGTTCCAGATCTAAAACCATCGGAAGATGACGGTGTCCATAAATAAAATAATCGATCTTCTCAGTCTTCAGTTTCTCTTTCGAGTAGATGATCAAAAACTCTTTATCTTCCCCTAAAAATGCTTTATCTTCTTCACCAGAAATCATTTTATTTTTCTGTGAAAGATACAATGCGATCTTCATTGCAATATCCGGATGAAGCCATTTAAAAGCCCATTGTGCAATAGGATTTGTGAATAACTTTTTCATCCTTTTATAGCCTTTATCACCAGGCCCTAAACCGTCTCCATGAGCGAGTAAAAACTGTTTACCACCCATTTCAAAATATTGTTTCTTATAAAATACAGTACAGCCGATTTCCTCCTCGAGATAATCTTTCATCCATAGATCGTGATTGCCTACAAAGAAGTAAACATGAATACCTCTATCCTTTAATTCTGCAATCTTTCCCAATACACGGACGTATCCTTTCGGAATCACATATTTCCATTCATGCCAGAAATCAAAAAGGTCACCCATTAAAAATAAAACCTGAGCATCTTCTTTTATCTCGTCCATCCAGCGGATGAACTTTTCTTCACGCACTTTGCTTTCCTTTGGGTCAGGAGCTCCAAAATGCTGATCGGAAGCAAAATACACTTTTTTTCCAGGTTCTAAATTGATGGTTGTCTTTAACACCTATTTGAGTTTTTTGTTGGGTAAATTTAAGAATTATCTTCAGCAAACCATTCTCCGTAAGAGTTTTCAGTTTCATGAAGTTTAAGATAAGCCAGAGAAACCTCAGCCGGAAGCTTAGATTTTATTTTAGCTGCAATAGCATACAGCATATTTTCGCAAGTCGGTTGAAAATTACAATAGATCACTTTATGACCTCTTCCCTCAAGATCTTCTCCCAATTCTTTATGTGGAGACAATCCGTTAATTAAGACCGCGTGATCCCAAACATCTACAATTTCAGATTTTACAATACTTTTGATATCACCAAAATCCACTACCATCCCATTTTTAGGGTTTTCCAAATCATTTACAGGTTTTCCCTTCACTGTTACAAACAGCTTATAGGAATGTCCATGCATATTTTTACATTTTCCATCGTAATTATACAGCACATGCGCTGTTTCGAATGTAAAAATTTTTGTAATACGTATCATGGTGCAAAGATAAGGAATTTGGGGTGAGTTTGGGACATCTGCTGAGCAGTATGATATGATAATAAAAAAATAATAGGGATCTATTTCTGATAAAAATTCCATCAATGATCCGACAAAATATTTGTAATCATTGCAAGACTCTTCTAATAGTTCAAAAGTTAATTTCCTCTGTTATTTATCCAATTTTTTCAAAAATAAGGACTTAAATAAATTCTTTCATTTTTGACAGTCAAGGAAACAATATACAATAGTATTATTATATTTTCCAGAAGCTATATGTATAAAAAAAACGGAACCAGACTTTTGATCCGATTCCGTTTAGAATATTTTAATTTACAGAAACTATTATTTAGATTTTGCAGCTGGTTTAGTTGTTGTTGCTGTTGCTCCTAATTTAGTTTTCACAGCAGCTGTGATATCTTCGCTTCCATCTGTGTACACAAGATTGTTAGCACCTTGTGCTGATGAAGTATCAAATACATAATTCAGACTTCTTTCTTTAGCTACAGCAGAAATAGCAGTTTGTATTTTTTGCTGTAAAGGAGTAAACAGCTCATTTTGTTTAGCTGAAATATCTTTAGCTGCGGTTGTTCTCGCTTCTTCTATTTTCTTACCCAAACCTTGTAATTCTGTTTGTGCTGCTATCAGTTCTTTAGTTACGGCTTCTTTATTAGCCTCATTCATTGTCTTTTCTTTATCCTGTGCTACTTTCAGTTTAGCCTGGTAATCACTGATTAATTTTTCAATTTCAGTTTGCTTTGCTTTAGTAAGGTTATCGACGGTTGCATTTGCTGTTTTCACTTCAGACATACTTGCAAAAATATCATCAGAATTTACATTCCCTATCTTTTGTTGAGCATTTGCGACATTAGCAGTCAGCGTCAATCCTGCTGCAATAAAAAACACTTTAATTAACTTCATTTTTTTATAATTATTTTAAAACTTTTGTAGTTTTTTTTAGTTTCCAAATATAATATATTTAAAGCTTTTCCAGCCAATCACTTTTCAATCTTTGAATTTTTTGTGTTTTAGAATCAATTAAAACCCACAGCGTCAGGGAATCTACCACAAGCTGACCATTACAATAGAACTCAACTTTTCTGGGCTGTTTGATGCCTTCCGGATCTTTGGGGTAGGTTTTTACAGT
>NZ_JAGGOO010000214.1 GCF_018614415.1 Streptomyces sp. ISL-12 | reverse complement strand
GTATGAACCTCTCGCTTAATGATCTTCCCGGGGAACATTGGAAACCGGTACCTGGTCTTGAAGATGGATATTTAATTTCTAATAAGGGAAGGGTAAAACGACTTGGTAGCTGGACTACCAGTAAAAATAAAAGCTTTTGGAAAGAAAGGATTATGTCCATTAATCTAAGAGATAAGTATGGTAGTCAAAACCTTTATTTTTACATCCTGTTAAACCGTAAAGGTCAAAAGATCTTATTATCGATATCCCGACTGCTTTATTACTCTTTTGTAGAAGAATTTGATATGAACGATAAAACATTGGTTATAGTTAATGAAAATGAACCACTATGGAATCTCGATGTATCAAAACTTAAATTAAAAACCAGAATTTCTTTACTTAAACAAAAAGATAAATGATAAAAAAGATTGATCAAAAATAGATGATAAGCTGCAGTAATGATCACCTAATAAATTAGAAGCTCAATAGACAATGATAGTGAAAATTTCTGCCATATTTCTGCAAAATAAAAGAAAGATTTCTATACGATTTTTCTGCTTCTTTTCTTTTTATGTTTAATAATTTTATCAGATTCCTCACTATTGTTTTCTCCAACTTGCAATAAGGAGAATAAAGCACTACTCATTCCTGAATCTTTAAAAATTTCTTCAAAAGCTGAAAAAGGAATACTGTTATCATCAGATACTTTTTTACAGATCTGATTCATTTCGTAAAGTAGTTTTTGAGGGTCATCTCTGTCTGTCCTTTGATTCCTTAACCTTTCAAACTTGATCGTTTTTTTAATAGTATTAAACGTAGAATCCATATATTTTTTTCTTTCTCCTTTATAAACAGTGGAATTTGTCAAAAGAACAGACTGTTTATTTTTAAGCTGTGAAATTTCTTTTTTTAAATCTACATTCAACTTTTGCAAATCATTGATTTGCCTTGATTTTGATTTAAGCTCTGTTTTATTTTTAAGAAGCTCCGTATTATAGGTTTTAAAAGTCTTCTCATAGTTTTCAATAGTCTTATCTGTTTTAATTCTTTTAAAACCAAATAGGTCACTTTGCTTTACAATTAGATCTTCAAATTTTTTAGAACTGAGTTCCGATTTCATTTCGTTAATCATTTCATTGAGTACTGAGAGCTCTTCTTCCTTTTTTTGAATTTTGAAATCTATGGCTTCCAATCTTACCATTGAACCCGAGACTCCTCTTTCCATTCCAAGACATTCAGCTGCTAAGTCCTGCATTTTGGAATAATGAAATGATTGGTGTTTCAAAGTTTTACCTGTCTCCAGATCCTGCCAGTCTGCAACCAGATGAGCGTGTAAATTAGGTTTCCATTCCTTTGCTTCTTTATCATAATGTCCCTCATCTTTATGAACAGCAATCTGAAAAATCCTGATTCTTAATTCTTCTTCCAACCTTTTTGCGAGATAATGAAGATCCTTCAATGTGGTATCTTCTTTTATAACAACAACCGCTTCCCGAATGGGAAGTGCATTTTTCTGTAATTTTCTTCCTGATTTTTCTTTACAATACGATTCTATTTTTTGAAGCCTATCTGATATTTTTTCTTCCAGCCAATATTCATTTTTTTCCGTCAAGTCTTTTCGGATATAATCGAAAATCTTTCTTCTGAAATTATGAGTTTCAGAATCAGATTTTACAGCTTTAAAATTAATCGAAGTTTTCATATCATTTAATTTTTCAATCCGATTTTAAAGCCTCGCAGAGCGAAGCAGAAACTTTGTTAGGACGTTAGGACTTTCAAAGTTGCGAATGAGCTCCTAACTTCTGCGTGTAGTTGGTAAAATATACAGCACGCTTTATTAACGTTTCCTTTTAAAACCATTTGTGTTTTTGATTTCCGGCTCCTGAACTCTTACTTTTAGCTTATCCGAATCTTGATGTGATTCCGATTTTTTTTCTGACTTATTTATTACATTATTTTTTATTCTGTGTATCAAAAATTCGTTAAGATCTTTATGGTCAGGATAGATTCTGGAATGATCTTTTGCTTCCGGAAATAATTTTATAATTTCATTTTTACATTTTATACCAGCCCTATCGTTGTCTAAGAAAAGATTGACATCAGAATAGTTTTTCAAATGTTCTATCGATTTATTCAAAAGAGCGATGGAATTCATTACAAGAATACCCCCCTTAAAAGATCTCTGCATTTCGATAAAAGACAAAGCATCCATAAATCCTTCAAATACAGCTATGCTTCTATTATTTTTATTTTGAACATTTGAAATATTCTCTATACAGGCATTTGGATTTATAATTGAGATATCCTTCTTCAATAATGAACCTTTGTAAAAAGAATTACGGAGTTCAAAGCCTCCTGATAAGTTCTCAAAGCCAATTGCGTAGAGTTTCTTATTGCCGATTGTAAATCGTACTTCCTTTATATGATCGTAGATTTTTGAGCTCAGCCCTCTCTCCTGCAAATACTTTTTCAGGTTTGGATTCTCGACATTTAGTATTTCATCAATTCTGTAATTTGGTTCTGACTTTTTAACCTGTTGCTCCTGATGAAATGAAGAAAAATTCTGCTTCTCCGCCCAAACCAAAATATCACCAACCGAGGTATTTAGATATTTCTTCATAAAGTCGGTGTTATTACCACCGATCCCTTCTGAAAATAGGTACCAATAATTTAGATGTTTATTAATTTTAAACGAGGCTTGGGATTCGCTTGCAAAAGGGTTGAGATACCAAGCTTCTTTTTCATTTTGTTTCGTTGGAAGGTGTCCGAGAGAAAGAAGGACTTCTTCCAACGATATGCTGTTAAATTGTTTGCAGTTCATATTTTTTTCTATGTTTTTTATTAAAATACTTACCTAATTACCAATCGATTGAGAATCAAATAAATGATTCATTTTTTTCTACTACCTCTGTTTACCTACTTACCAAAGTTCTTCTAAGAGGTAACTTAAGGTAACTTAGGATTTCACTACTTACCTAATTAAAACACTCACGTTGTGAAGCTTAGAATTTTCAGGTAGGTTGGTAGATTATTTCTGTTTAATTATTTTATAATTTTCAATCGAATAAGATAACCGTAGATTTGTCTTTGGGGATGTTTAACTCTTGGAAATTTGAAAGAAGATAAAGCTCTCCCAATCTTTAAGTGATTTAATCGAACACCGTGAGAATTCAAATCGATCATAACTTCTGTCGCAGTCATAAATTCTTCCAAATTGTCAGAAGGCTCATAAAACTTATTCACGATTTCCTGTTCCAAAGTCATTTGCGTAAATCTTTCATTACGTTTTTCATTCTCCAGAATATCTGTTACAGTCAATTCTGGAGTATAATTTTTTCTTATAAAAGCGTTGAAATAGGCTTGAGCCCAGACTTTATCGATATTAATTTCAACCGAATAATTGAAGTTAATCTTCTCAATCACTTCAAAAATAATCCACCTTACACTTCCCGAATCATCGGTTAGAAAGTCTGTTTTATTTGTAGAGCCCACAAAACTGCAAATCCTATCTAAGTATTCTGATTTCCTTGCATAAGGTAATCTCTCGTTAATGTGCGTTTTTGAAATGTATGCTTTCAATGAATTAATGTCAGTTTTAGCTAAAACAGACAATTCATCTAAATTGATAATCAAATTCTTGCACAATTTAATCCTACTATCTTTGTCCAAACCAATGTCTTCAGATAAATAATTCATTAGTTTTTTAGGAATAAAAAATCTTAAAAATGTTGATTTCCCACTATTTTGAATTGTATTCGCAAGAACCAAGCAATGTTTGTTTATTTTTTCTTTCTCCAAAGCGCATAACACTGCTCTGGTGAACCATTTTTCGGTATGATAAAGAAATGCATCATCATCATTGGTTTTCACATAAGTGCAAAGCTTTTTGATATAATCTTCACCATCCCAACTTTCCAAACTTTCAAAATATTCTGAGATGGGATTGTACTGTTCTATCAAATGGCTTCTTACCAAGATTTCCAATTTATTAATTGGAATATCAATTCCTGATTGAATAAGTTCTATAAATAATGAGTTTAAATTTAGATCTGACCATTTTTTATCTGATCTAAATTTGATTTCAAACTCTAGAGATATGGTATTAAATCGAATTGAATATTTAGAATTTAGATATTTCAATGCTCGGTCAAATATCGTTTTGGTTTCTGTACCAGTTTGATACAGAGTTTTATTCTCTTCCATAAAACATTTGGGATTGTGGAAACGGAACAAATAATTTTTATATTTGTATTTCACTTCCAAGTAAAACAAAACATTTAAACCTAACTACTGCTATAGTTAGGTTTTATTTTTTGCGTAAAGAAAATTCTATCGCTTCTTGCTCAATTTCATCATTTGATTTATGGCTGTTTTTTAACAACCATTCATCAATTTTTTTGCGTTCAAAAAATAGAACTTTCCCATTAGGTTTAGAAAAAGGAATACTGTTGGTGTGAACTAATTTATAGATATAGGATTTTTTAAATCCTGTGTAATCTGAAAGTTCTTCAACATTCAAAATAGCTTTGAGACCGAAAATGTGTTTTTCAATTCGGTTAAGTTTGTTTAGAATGATTTCGTTTTCCATTGCTTTACTTTTTTAAAATTTGTGTGGCAAAGAAAAACAAATGACGATGTCATTAAAATAGTCTAATAATCAAAACACCTTTTAATAGAGTTTTTTACAGTATAAAATTTGAATATGGTTAATTTACAGAACAAAATTAGTATAAGCACTATACAGGCTACCATACGGAATTTGAGAAATTTCTCCTTTCTCATACTTTACAAAGTTTGCTATAATGAAATTCATTAAGCTCTTTCTCTTTGCTCTCTCAAATTTGATATCACCTCCCTCTGAAATTAAATGTAACAAAGAAAATAATTCGGTATAAGTAATTACATTTTTTCCCGATGTTCCAACCCATTTTATTTTATCGCCAGGTACTTTTCCATTCAATAAATCTTGTAAATCATTTGTTGAACTATCTTCAATATTTTTAATATTTAATCTTATGATCTCATTTACTTCGGCTCCTCTCAATTTTCGAATAGAAATATTTTGATTAACAAAATTTTTGATTTCAGGTAGAAGTGCAGATTCAAATTTTTTAATCCAAATTAATTTCCCAAGCATAACAGCCCCTATCACTAAATAGAACATGATGGACAGACGATAGAAGAATAGTACATATTGATTGGAGATCGAAATATCTTTCAGCATCATTAGTAAAATACCAAAATAAATAATATAGATGAAAATTCTGGGTCTTTCAATCCTAGCAACCCACCAATCACGATCTAAACAAAAAAAATAATATAGAATCCATTTTATATTTACTCTACAAAACCGATAAAGAATAAAAATAATCAAAATTAGTGCAATACCTTTAAGTAGATAAACCCTAAAGTTTTCTGGGCTTAGATAAACTCCCAGCAGAATTATTAATGAGATAATAAATGCAACTAGAATTAATAGGGAAGGTTTACTTTCTATATTTGTTTTGATCATAACTCAATATTTAATTCTGGAATAATCTCAGCAGCTTCCTTCATTTTACTATCAACAATTTTCGCATAAATAGCAGTCGTTCTAATTTCACGATGACCCAATCTTTTGGATACTGTATAAATATCTGCACCGTTCTCCAAAAGCAACACAGCATTTGTATGACGAGCTGAGTGAACAGTGATATGTTTAGGAAC
>NZ_JAGGOO010000213.1 GCF_018614415.1 Streptomyces sp. ISL-12 | reverse complement strand
ATCTAGGGTATGGAAACACCAGGTCACCAATAATGAGAATGGAATATTAAACCATATGGTAAAACCTTCCAATAAAGTCCCCTCACCCAGTTTATCGAATTCTTTCAACAATCCAAAAGGAACAAAAACAATGAACAATAATAAAAGATAGGTAGTGATAGAAGAAAAATTCCGTGGATAAGGGAAATTTTTAATTCTTTCCGCTTTTCCCTGATCATCTGTAAACTTTATCAATTGCTGATTGATCTGCGTCCATTGGAAATCATTAATTTTTCCATTGGCATAGGCTTCCGTTAACTCTCTGCTTTGCATCGCTGTTAATTGTGTCGCTCTGTTTTTTTTGCTCAGGATATACTGAAGTTCATCATCAGAAAGATAATTTCTCAATTCATCATCAAGTTTGGAAAGTCTTTCAGGAATATCATACTTTTTTGAATACTCATCAAATTGTACCGTATTCATATTCTCCCATGCTCTGGGTTCTCTAAGCTGAAAGCGAAGTGCCGTTAACCATGCATAATGACGTAAGAACATTTCTTTTACTTTAGCGGGATCTTTTTCTGAAAGAGAATCTCTTAAAATATATCCAAAACTTCGGCTATTGTTAATGATTGAACCATAGATCTGTCTTGCTTCCCAAAGCCTGCTATAACTGGCATTATTTTTAAAACCTACTATAAACGCCACTGCAGTTCCCATAATTGCAATGGGCTGCCATGGGAATGAAACAAATTTCCAACCGCAATAATATAACGTTGTAGGAATAGCTGCTAAAATGGCCAGAACATAAATACTCCTTCTTGTCCATATTGCAAATTCGAGTGCTCCAAATCTTTTTCCTGAATGCATAAGTGTTTTTTATTGTTTTATTTTTTGTTAAATGGAATATTGTTATAAAATCCAATCTGAATCTGGCCTCTGTTTTTATTTTCCTGGAGCTGATTCATATAACCGGCTTCAATTCTCAAATTTTTATTAATCACATATCCTAAAGCTCCATATACCCTATTCCGATCAAATACCGGACTGTTGAAGTGTAGGAAAACTTCATTATAAACGGAAGCATAAAAGGTCTTTGGCAGCATTTCTTTGTTATTGATCGGAATATTAAGGCCCAGAAAATACCGGAATCTCATTCTGAAATCATCTTCCAGAAAACGTTCTTCCAAACGATAACGATGTTGAAGATAGATCCTTCCAAACTGCTGTTTCGTGATAAACTGTTGGAAAATCCGGTGTTCAATATTTTCTTTCTTCTCTCCATTTACATAAGGCTGACTTAAAATAAAGCCATATCCCAGTAAAACATTATTATTGTTTTCTGAAAGATCATAGCCAATCCCTGTACGGACTAACAGCTGTTCCAGATCTCCAACTGCATCGAAATTACGATACTGAATTTCATTATGCCAATTCCATTTCTTATTAATTTTATTGTTTCCAAAATACATATACCAAGCTCCCAGGTTATTTTTCTGAGCAAACGAAAATGTGGTTGCTAAAATAAAAATAACCAAAGCCAATGACCTTACAATCTCCATACTGATCTTCTGCGTTTATTCTTTATTAATTTGCCTGACCAATTTCCAGGGTGTCAAACTTCCCCTCATTATTTAAATTAAACTTAAAAAAGGTTTTAAAATCACCCCAGCTTTCTGTGTGAAACTGTCCGTAAATAGCTTTACCATCATTTTCAATCTTATCGATGGATGTAAATTTTTCATGACCACAGGCATCTTTCACAAATTTCTTAAAATCTCTTGGGTTTCCATCATCATATAATTTTGAATCTGTAGTGAAGAAAGAAGTAAAAGCTTCTGCATCACCACTCTGCCATGCTTCAAAAGCTTTCTTTACCGTTTCATTTAGTTTTGTTGTATCCATATTACTTTTTACGTTTTGTTGGGTTTGAATTAATTTTTTATCATCATTTTTCTGAGCACACGCTGAACACATTGAAAATATGATCAGCAGATAAGGGATCTTTTTCATGAAAATTTAAATGGATAATTTAAGTAAATAATAACAAGATTCAAAGCAATGAAGGGAAGTTCTATTAATGCGCCCTTGATATCTCCATGAAATAATTCTAGACACATGATTAATAATATTGTTCCGGCCATCAAAAAATTCCCCCAAACAAAGGTCTGTGGAATTAGTATCATTACTGCACTCATTAGGGTAATTGCCCCTAAAATCATAATTGCAGTATTATTCATTCCTAATTTTCCAAGCATTTGCAACATTTCCGGCTTTCCTGAAACCATTGCTAAACCTTGTTTAAAACCCATGTACACTGCAATAAGAATCAATGCAATGGTTAGTATTTTTAAAATCATTTTGTATGTGTTTTTTGTAAGTTAATAAAATCTATGGAAAGTTATCTGCCCTGTCAGAATTTCTTTCTTATTAAGCTCATTTTTTACTTTCCGGTACTCGGCTTTGATTTCATCGATTGTAAATTTCATCATTTGTTTAATTGTGTTGTTTAAAATAAGAATTCCAGATTAATTGAATTTTCAAAACTGAACCCTCTTTTTCAAATTTAAAAAAAAATGGAATGCAAATGTATAATAAAATGAAAACCGGCGGGATATCCCGTCGGTTATTTTTAACTATATTTCGTATCTAAAATATGAATATTAAGGATGAGCCTGTGTCTTTGCAGGATCATCATAGTTCACCATCCAGTTGATCCCGAATTTATCTGTAAACATTCCAAAATAGGCTCCCCAGAAAGTATCTGCCAGCGCCATTGTTACCTGCCCACCATCAGAAAGTCCGTTGAACAATTTTGTTGCTTCCTCTTTTGATTCCGTATTAATAGAAATTGAAATATTATTTCCAGGGATTAATTGAGAAGCCCAGTCTTTACCTGTATCACTTCCCATTAATATTGTTTCTTTAGAAATCGGAAGAGAAACGTGCATAATTTTATCTTTGTCTTCCTCAGGAGTTTCCTTTCCTTCCATTGGAGGCATTTCCCCAAAAGTTCCGATATAAGGATATTCTCCACCAAAAACAGATTTGTAAAAATCAAATGCTTCCCTACAGTTTCCATTGAATGTTAAATAAACGTTTACTGTTGCCATAAATATTTTTTAAAGTTTAGTTAGTTTAATTGTGTACGTTTAAGGTTTTTCTGAAATTTCTTTTAACATCGAAAGCCCTTTCTCATAATCTTTTCCTATGGAACCATCTACATTCATAAATAATTTCATGATGGTAAAAGGAAATGGAATCTGAGAAGTGAACCCCCACGTTACTTTGCTACCCTTTCCCTCAGCAATTACTTTAACATAAGTATCGGCTTCACTTTCATAAGGCGTCATAAACTTAATTGAAGTATCTATTCTTTTATTAGCAACATCTATTTTTTTTATTTCCTGACAACCTTCACCTGCTTTTTTGTTTTTGCTGCTCCAACACATTTTTTCACCAGGTTTCCCCATTATTCCCGTCCAGTCTTTTTTCATTCCCTGATCCAGTCTGTTCCATGGACTCCATTGATCCATTGCTTTCAGAGTATTGGTATTCTGCCATACTTTTTCAACCGGTGCATTTATGGTAATTGATTTTTCATATTTAAAATCACCTGAAATTAAAGCTGCCGCAACCAACCACAAAATAAGTATTGCAGCCAATACAAGCATGATCCATTTTAAAATTTTCATATCCTTTTCTATCTATGCTGATCAATTAAAATCATATTACCATCCGGGTCTTTAAGAAAGATATGTTCCGGACCTGAAGTTGTTTCATCAGCATCTTTATCCAATTGGATATTGTTTGCTTTCAAATGCTTCTGAATATCCCGTACATCATCAAAAGACTCAAGATTCTGGGCATTCTCATCCCATCCGGGATTGAAAGTAAGCATATTTCCATCAAACATAGCCTGAAATAGCCCAATCAAAGTACTTCCGTTTTTCATGATCAGGTAATTCTGTTCCATATTTCCACCCATAGAACTGAAACCTAATTTTTCATAAAAATCTTTAGACTTCTGAAGGTCTTTTACACTTAAGCTAATTGAAAATACGCCTAATTTCATATTCTATTTATTTAAAAAATAATTTAATGCTAAACAAAGAAAGCCTCAATACATACTATTGATTTGTCAAACTGGTTTTGAAGTCTAAGGTTCCATCATAACTTTTCCAGTCACCTATAAACTCAATATATTGTCCTTCGATCTTCTCATTGGTTTTATTCCACTTAAAAGTATAGATAAATTTACCTTTAAAAAGACCGGAATGCTTTCCTTTGTTTTCTTCTGCTAATTCATATTCACCGTACACACTTCCTTTCTTCTTGGTATCTTTATATTTAGTGATTTTCAGTTTACCTTCATATTTTGTGTAGGTCTTATCCACGAGAGAATACCCGGAAACAAAATATTCCTGATCATTTTTTTTATCCTGTTCAGAAATATTGATCTTAAGTTTCATAACTTGTTTATCATTTCCAATGGTTCCTGTATAGGCTTTGCTGTTATTAAGCCAAACATTAGAAATATTAGGCATCTGAGCAAAGACAAAATTGGAAATGAGAATAAGGAGTAATAAAAGTTTTTTCATTTTGTTTGTGGTTTATGTAAATATTACCTTGGCAATATCAATGATAAGGTTGAACTTAAACTAGTGCGGGAAATAGTTTTATTAGTTCTTCTGTTTAGAGTTACACTCCAAATTGAGATAAATGGTGGTTTAAGTGTTTTGCAAACATATTACTCCACTCGTGGGATTTTAGTTTACCAAAAGAGAAAGACTCCTTTCCATCGAAAGCTTCTGCTCCCAATTGTTGTGTCTTTTGAATAAATCCTATTAATCTCTTTTTTTCTTCTTCAAAATCTCTTCTTCCAACGACCATAAATTGTGGTGCTGTAGGGGAATCTCTGGGATAGGCCTTTTCGCTAACCACTTTAGGTTTTACAAAATTTTTCAATATGAATTTTGCGATAGTTCCCGGCTTTTTATGCTTTTCAGGTTCATACACCATTTCATAAGAAACGCAACAGTGAGCCAACATCTGATCCACCATCATTTTCCCCCAAATACCGTGGGTATCTTCAATAAGATTATTTATTCTATTGATATAATTCTGAGCAACTTGTGCTTCAAATACGTTTTCCATTATCTCTTTAATTGTTCTAAAAACAAAGATATTAGTTTTTTCTGATGAATTTATATCCTTTTTTAAAAACCGTAAAAACACGGGAGAGATTTGAGGCAGGAGCTTCGGGATGCGGGCTTTGTTTGTTCGAAATTATCCTATTTCATCGAAAGGATCTTCTTCCTTCGGATTCTCAGGTTTTACATATCTGAATATCAGCCATAGTTTGATCTTAAGAGCGATCCACCCGATAAAAGCATAAATAACTAAAAGAATACCTAAATGTCTCAGATATGGAAAAGTAAGTTCTACTGAACCTTTTTGTATCAATAAAATTTTGAAAGCCTGTAAGAAAGGCGTTAAAGGAATAATATTCGCAATGAATTGTACGAATGCAGGCATCGCATTCAACGGCCAGGTAAACCCACTGATAATAAACGCAGGAGAAGCAATAACCATTAAAATCTGAGTTGCTTTCAGGGCATCCGGAATTAAAATGCTGATAAAAACACCCAGAAAAGATGCTGATCCAACAAAAACAGCTGTAAGCACAATGAAGTTAAAAATTCCCTGTGGCATGGGGACTTTGAAGATCATGTGCATGAAATAGTACATTCCCACGATAAGAATGG
>NZ_JAGGOO010000212.1 GCF_018614415.1 Streptomyces sp. ISL-12 | reverse complement strand
GTTTATGAAGGGGGAACGGCTAACGGAAAAATACAGGGATATTGGTGTAAGCTGGTGGGATTATTGCGGTCCTATTTTGATTAATAGTTATCCAACTTATTTTGAACAGTTACCGCCTTTGATTACTAAAATTAACAAAGAGAAGAGAACATCTAAAAATTATGTGTTGTTTTTGGGAGCCAATAACACAGAAAGTACTCAACAGCCCTGTTTATCTTTAATTCAGTTTCAAATTGAAAACGATAAATTGATTCTATCGGCATATCAAAGAAGTTCAGATGCTAATTTAGGATTACCAAGTGATATTTACCACCTGTATCTGATCAGCAAACAAATCAATATGTCGCTAAAAAGCATTCATTTGTTTTTAGGGAATGTTCATATCTATGAAAATAATATTGATCAAACTATTAAGCTGTTGAATGGTGAGGCCGTTAAATTCACTTTAAATATTAATTAAACCTGTTTAAAATGCCTTTCGGTATGAAAGGCTTTATGTTTACAAGTGTTTCTTCATAATGGAAAAACTAAAAAATAATTGAAACCAGAAATAATCCCAGATCATTAGTGGCCTGGGATTTTTATTTGCATTATGTTAATAATGTGGTCAGAAAGCTTTTGAGGCTTTGTTGCTGTATTTTTAGAATCCCTTTGTTTGATTTTTTAATCCTAATAATCTCTCCGTTAGCCGCGTTAAATAACTGATCATTTATTAGCAAATAGGCTTCATGATCCTGTGTTATGAACAAATCGAAGGAGACCTTTCCATTTCTAAAATGAAGAGAGCCGCTAATAAGAATTTGATTATCCTTTTCAAATGGGTTATTGGCAATCATTTTGGTTTCCGTGTATTTTTTATTCTTTACAGGAATAACAAATGAAAAAAGAAGCTGATCAGGAGATTTTATATTTTTTCTCAAAATTAAAAAATATAAGAAACACCCTTTTTTTCTTTTATTAGTTGTAACAACACCGCTCATAAGGTCTAGTCTAAGACCTTTTTTTTAATTGATTTATCAATCATAATTTAAATATTTAGGTTTATTTTGGATATTTTTTTATAGAATTGATAATCAATGTGTTTTTTAGTAGAAATTATAGTGGAATACTGAGCTGCAATTTAAATCTATGAATCATGGAAATAAAATTTATGTTGTTGTTTTTCAGGAATCAAGACGTCCTAATTCGGGAATTAATACAGCATTTGAAAGAATAAATAGTCTTTCATTTTAGTTATTTGTTTTAAATAAAGTCTTCAATTATTAATATTGATCGAACTAACATTATGATATCATAATATGATCTGACACTGACAGCCATAAATAAACCATTCCCCAAACAGGAATGGTTTTTAATTATTATGCAGTATCAATTGATTATATTTTGAGAGGACAATATAATCCGAAACACAGTACTAAAAGAATTTTAAACACGTCAATTTTTGATGTGAGTGAGGATTAGCTTTGCCTTAGAAACGTTTCAGAAGAATTATTAATTGCAAATTTAATAGATAGTCTTGATGAATTGATGAAGAAAGCCAAAGGCTTCTCCGAAGTATTGGAGCTAGTAAAGGTGAATCGATGAGAGGAAAAAAAGCTGATCATAAAATCAGTACAGAGTAAACAATTATTTTATATTTTTTAAACCATTTTTTAGATCCGTTTAGCCTGTGCTAAATGTGCAGGGTTAAGCCGTGTGATGTTTTCCACTTAGCATGGTATTCAAAGGAATACAAATAATTTAATCTCTAGTAACTAAGAAACTATGAAGTCCTAATATAGTCAACCTTTTTAGGATTTCACGTTTATTCTTAAGTCAAATAAATCCTAAATTCAATTAAGATCGATCTACCTTAAAAACGTTTATAAAAAATACAATAATCTACTTGTTATTTCCCAGTTAGTTTTTCCCGGATACCTGGAAGTTTTTCCTCTGTAATATGTCCTATAACGTCAGTTATTATTCCTTCTTTATTTACTAGTAATGTCATTGGGAATCGTTGGATTTCCAGATAAGATTCAAGTTCTTTTCCCGCATCAGGTATTTGTATAAAATCAAATTTATTTTTTAAAAGAAAATTATCTATTTTTTCTTTCTTATCATATGTTATACCAACAAAATTTACGTCTGGAAGGGAACTTTTGAAGCTATTGAGTAATGGTATTTCACGAAGGCAGGGTGCACATGTTGTTGACCACAAATTTATCAGCGTATATTTCCCTTTTAAATAGTCCGGACTAAAATTATTACCATATTGATCCTTAAAGTTCTCAATCGGAAATCTGGTATCTAATTTACTTTCCATATCCGGAAAGGTCCTAAGTTGTTTATTCTGAGCAATTAGGAAGTTGCAGATTGTGAAAAGTAGTATAAAAATAATTTTTTTCATGTTAAATAATATTTTTTTAACCAATATATTAAATTTTTTATATATTAGCCAACCAAATCACAGTGTAATGAAATTAATAACCATCATTTCTGTGCTATTCATAGGGATTCTCTATGGACAGAACAAACGGTTTTATTACGAATATAATTTTGCAAACGATTCAGCAAACCTGAAAAATAAGGCTAAAGAATTGCTGGCACTTGACGCGAGCGCAGATGGTACAATTTTTTATAGTCACCGTATTAATCAGATTGATTCCCTATATAATTTAAGAGATCCAAAAGGAAGTCCGCCCAAGTTTTTGGGATATCCTTATAGGGATGTATTATTTCACGAAGTTATCATTAGTAAAAAGAATGAGACTCCAAAGTTGTATTTCATGGGAGGACCAACAAGGAACTATTATGAAATAAAGTTGGATCAAAAAATCAATTGGACGATTTTACCCGATACGAAAGTATATGAGAATTTTAAGGTGCAAAAAGCTACTGCAAAAGTAAACGGAAGGAAATGGACAGCTTGGTTCACAAAAGAGATTCCCATCAATTCTGGCCCATATTACTTCAATGGTCTTCCGGGACTAATCTTAATTGCTGAGGATGATCTGAACTCACATTCGTTTAGGTTAACTGGAATTTCTAACATTGAGACTGTTGACCTTGATTTCATACCTATGTTTCAGAGCAAACAGCTTACTTCGAATAATACCAAAGTTATTTTAAGTACCAAAGAATTTAAAAAGTTACTAATCAGCAATGATGGTGATTTTGTTAATAACGTCATTCCATCCAATAATGCTGGTGAGGTTGTATCTTCTAAATTCTATGATTCATCGGGAAATGAGGTTTCCCAGACTGACTACATTAAAAATCAACGGGAATCACGTCGGAAGATCTTAAAAAGAAATAACAATAAACTTATAAATGACTTTAAAATAGGAGTAACCGAAAATCCTTTAAAGAGTAGGACAAAACAATAATCTATTTTTATGAAAACAATCAAAGAGTTTCAAGAGTCAAAGAGCATTTGCATCGAAAAAGAAACAATGGACGCTATCAATGGCGGTCTTCTTCCTGAAGGATCAACGAGAAGAGAGGATTTCTGTACTGGTGCGAACGATGGAGACAGCGAAGTTACGTATTACAGCGACAGCGGTCAGTTGATTTCTATTGATGGAACAAGGTTAGACGGAAGTACGTACCATTATCCTTAGTAGATAAATGATATTGATTTTATCTAATCAAAATGATTTCACAACCAATCTTGTTCAGGATTGGTTGTGTTATTACGAGAAAAATTCAATCCGTGTAAATAACAATCTGAAAAACATAAGTTTTGGGCTAGAAGGTGTAAAGTTTGTTCCAGAAAATGGACATGATCCAGAAGGAATGAATTTAAAGCAAGTTTCAGCCTGTTGGTTCAGAAAAGGCCAAATTCTGGGTCCACATTCCGGTAATGATCCTATAACGGCTAATGAACGCAGCGTAACAAAAGGTTATGTTTCGCACCTACTAAGAGACAAGAAAAGTATTGGTGACTTTATAAATGAAAATACGGTTAACAAGCTGATCGTGCTGGAACAGGCTAAAGTTAGTGGACTGCATATTCCTGAAACCTATATCGTTGAGACGAAGAAAGATATCCAAACTCTACTTAAAAAAAATGATGACAAAGAATTTATTGTTAAGATGAAAACAGATACCTCCATGTTTCAGTTTGATGATTGTGCGGCTATCATTTATACAAATGTGTTGAAAATTGATGAATTAGGAGAATTACCGGACGTATTTGCACCTACCTTAATCCAGGAAAAAATTAATAAAGTTTTTGAAATCCGAACCTTCTATCTTGATGGAAAAACCTGGTCAATGGCTATTTTTTCTCAGCAGGACGAGAAAACAAAAGATGATTACAGAAGGTATAACAATCAGAAACCAAACAGAAATACTCCATTTAAAATCCCGGCCCATTTAGAGCGGGCATTGTGTAAATTAATGGAGACACTTGATTTACGAACAGGCTCGATAGACTGGATATTAGCAGAAGACAATAATTATTACTTTCTGGAGGTGAATCCTACGGGACAGTTTTCAAACCTGTCCATGACATGTAATTACCCTTTAGAAAAAATTATGGCAGAAAAATTATGAAATTAATTGAATTCAAACAAAAAGTAAAGGATAACCCTACTCGATTTTCCTTACCGATGTTCTTTCTTGAAGTGCAACCAATGTCAGAACGAAAACGAAAAATTCTATACAGCAAGTACTATAACGGTAATTACATTATTGACTCTTTCTATAAAAATATCCATAGTCTTATATGAACTATTTTAAGTTATTTCCGAACATAAAAATCATAAAGGGTAAGGTAAATGCTGTTCTTCATGATATTGAACGCGGGAAAATCGAATTTTTACCTCTTGATTTTTCAGAATTTTTATCAGAGCTTGACACCGGGAAAACAGTAGCAGAAGTAAAGCAAAAATACCCTGAAGACGAACAATCAATCATTGACGCTAATCTTGATTACATGATAAATAATGAATTTGGTATTTATTGTTCTGCTGAACTATTTTCTTGTTTTCCAGCTATGTCCACTGAGTTTTTTGTACCATCTGAAATCACAAATGCGATTATAGAACTTAAATTAAGTTCAATCTATTACTTAAGGGATTACCTATCTCAATTGGAAGATTTAGGTTGTTTCGACATTTCCATTGTTTTTTATGAGCAGATCAATGAATGGTGTTTTTTAGAAATTTTCGAGCATATCCTTCAAAATAGAATCAAATCCATCGACATGATTTCAAAGTTGCATGAAGTTCTTAATGATACATTCTTCATGAGAATCAACCCAGATTGTCCACAGGTCTG
>NZ_JAGGOO010000211.1 GCF_018614415.1 Streptomyces sp. ISL-12 | reverse complement strand
ATCCAAACGAAACCGCCTAGCACCGGGAACCGGTCGGCACCGGCGCCGGTCAGCGCAGGCACCCGCTCAGCACAGGCACCGGGTCGGCCCCGGAACCGGCACCCGGTCAGCACAGGCACCGGGTCGGCCCCGGAACCGGCACCCGGTCAGCGCAGGCACCCGAATACGACGAAAGGCCCGCCCCCGGTCCGCGTGAACCGGAAGGCGGGCCCTCACCCGTCATGGCGCCGTCAGCGAACGGGCGTCCCCTGCGGCTGCGGCGGGGTGATGCCCAGCGCCGTCGTGTACTTGGCCAGCGCCAGCTTGCCGATGGCCGGGTACGGGCCGAGCGGCTCGGCGACGGAGCAGTCGGCCTCCTTGGCCGCCTCCTCCAGCAGCGTCGCGTCGATCTCCGGACCGATCAGGTAGGGCGCCAGCGCCAACTGCTGGGAGCCGGAGCCGCGCAGCTGCTCGGCCACGGACGCGATCGAGCCCTCCTGGTCCAGCGCCGCCGCCATCACCGGCACGGCCAGGCGCGCGGCCAGCAGCATGCCGGTGATACCGGCCGCCTGCACGGCCTCGTCGCCACCGACCGAGGCCAGGACGATGCCGTCCGCCGCGGTCGCCACGGTGAACAGCCGGGCCCGGTCGGCGCGGGCCAGACCGGCCTCGGAGAGCCGCACGTGCAGCGCCTCGGCCAGCAGCGGGTGCGGACCCAGTACGTCCGTCAGCTCGGCCGCGACCCGGCTGTCCATCACGGCCTGGCGGACCTGGCGCAGCAGCGCGCTGTCCGGCCCGGCGAGCAGCGGTACGACGACGGCGACGGGACCGTCGGGCTCCTTCACCTCGGCCCCGGCGGCGACCGCCTGCTCGTAGCGGGCGGTGCGCTCCTCGGCCGCGTGGGCCAGCACGGCGGCCAGCGAGGGGAACTCTGCCTCGTCCCCGTCCAGGTAGCCGATCCGGGCGTCCAGGCCGGGCAGTTCGGAGCGGGCGATGCTCACGACCTCCTCGGCCAGCCCCCGCGTGGCGGCGCTGGGCGTGCCGGGCACGGCCAGGACGAGCGCGGGCGCGCCCTCGGGAGCCACCAGCGGCTCGGGTCGGCGGTGGCGCCCCGGCTGGCGGGGGCGCGGCATTCGTACTGGCAGGCCGGACGCGGGCCCAGTGGGGGAGCTCATGGCGCCGCATGTTACTAACTTCCCGGGCTCCCCTGTTCGGGGAGGGCCCAGGTGAGCGGTATCCGTCCGGTTTTGTCTGAAGAGTGATGTACGGATCGGACGACATCGGCACGATTCCCCTCACCGGAAGACCGAAGTCAGCCACCCCCCGCAGTGGTCACCCACAGCATTCCCGGAGCGTCCGGAAGGGCGGGCGGACCGGTCGCCAGCCCGGCCGCGATCCGGACCGCGCCGTCCAGCGGATCGCCCTCGGCCGGCACCCGCCGCGCCCGCGGCAGCCGGTCCGCCAGCTCCTCCTCCAGCGGCCCGGTGAGCGCCCGGCCCAGCTTCAGCAGCCCGCCGGTGACGGCGACCCGGACGCCGTCCCCGTCCGGGCAGACCGCGGCGGCGGAGTCGGCGATGTGCCGGGCGGCGTCCCGCAGGATGCCCGCGGCCACCGGGTCGCCGCCCGTACCGCCGTCCGCGCAGCACGCCACGTCCGGTGCGAAGGAGGCGAGGACGGCGGCCCGGTCCGTACGCGGGTACAGCGCGCCGGGCAGGCATGTCACCGGCCCGAAGCGCTCCGTCGCGCGGGCCAGCAGCGGCGCGGAGCCGCCGGACCGCCCGTCGTGCGCCCGCAGGGCGGCTTCCAGCCCCGCCCGCCCGATCCAGGCGCCGCCCCCGCAGTCGCCGAGCAGGTGCCCCCAGCCGTCCGCGCGGCGCCAGCCGGTCAGATCCGTGCCGACGGCGATCAGTCCGGTACCCGCGGCGACCACGGCGCCGGGCCGGAAGCCGAGCGCCCCGGCGTAGGCGGTGACGGCGTCGGCGGCCAGCGCGACCGTCCGCGTCCCCAGCTCCCGGGCCAGGACACCGGGCAGTTCGGCGCGCAGGGCGTCCCCCAGGGTGGCGAGCCCCGCCGCCCCGACCACGGCGACGGCGATCCGGTCCACCCCGGCCTCGGCGGCCGACGCCCGGGCCAGCGGCGCCAGTTGCTCCATCAGATGTCCGGGGTCGATGCCCCGCGCACCGGTACGGACCGGCTCGCGCGACCCACGCCGCACCGGCGTACCGCGCCCATAGGTCCCGAAGGCCCCGAAGTCTCCGAAGGCCCCGACCGCGACCCGGAGCCCGGAGCCGCCGGAGTCCACGGCGAGATATCCGTCCGTCACGGCGACGAAGCGTACCGCTCGGGGCACCCCGTTCCGACTCCGGCGGAGCACATCCCCGTCCGCCAGTAGAGTGACTCCCCGTGGCACCACGACCTCTCCATGAACTTGTCGAGCCCGGCTGGGCGAAGGCCCTGGAACCGGTGGCCGAACGCGTCGCCGCGATGGGCGACTTCCTCCGCGCCGAACTCGCCGCCGGCCGCACCTACCTGCCGGCCGGGCCGAACGTCCTGCGCGCGTTCCAGCAGCCCTTCGACGACGTGCGCGTCCTGATCGTCGGACAGGACCCCTATCCCACGCCGGGGATGGCGATCGGCCTGAGCTTCGCCGTGGCCCCCGAGGTGCGCCGCCTGCCCGGCAGCCTGATCAACATCTTCCAGGAGCTGCAGAGCGACCTGGGCCTGCCCCGCCCGTCCAACGGCGACCTCACCCCGTGGACCCGGCAGGGCGTGCTCCTGCTCAACAGGGCGCTGACGACACGGCCGAACAACCCCGGCTCGCACCGCGACAAGGGCTGGGAAGAGGTCACCGAACAGGCGATCCGCGCGCTCGCCGAACGCGGCCGGCCCCTGGTCTCCGTCCTGTGGGGGAGGGACGCCCGCAACCTGCGCCCGCACCTCGACCGCTACCCGGTGATCGAGTCCGCCCACCCCTCGCCCCGCTCCGCCGACCGGGGCTTCTTCGGCTCCCGCCCCTTCAGCCGGACCAACGACTTCCTCGCCCGCCAGGAAGCGGAGCCGGTCGACTGGCGCCTGCCCTGACCGGCCCGGTCACGGCCGCGGTCACCCCTCGCCGGCTCCGGCGGCACCATGGTCACCCCTGAGGCGCACCGCCACCCCAGCGAGCCGGCCCGCCGTCCGGACCGGTGCGGTCCGGACGGCGGGCCGATGGGCGGGCGCGCGGGTCAGTCCTGCTCGTCCAGGTGGCCGAACCAGTCGTAGTACGGCGATCCGGGGCCCCAGTCGCCCGGACGGCCGTCGGCGTCCTTCGTCACGAAGACGCTCGGCTGGGAGGCGGTGACGCCGCCGCCGGCGGAGCGGGCCGTGACGAACCAGGCGTGCGCGGCGCCGGGCCTGAGCTTCCGCCAGGTCACCGAGGCGACCTCGCCCGAGGTCACCTCGGCCTTGCCGATGACGCTGACAGGGTTGTACAGCGCGACCGAGTCGGTCCTGAAGGTCGTCTTGCGGGACTGGAGGTCGATCGGCAGCACCATGTTGTCCTCGGTGCCGTCGTACCGGTGGTCGGAGTCGTACTCGGTGGCACCGAACTCGTCGAGGAACGGCGAGTAGGTGTCGACGGTCAGCTCGGAGCGGTCGACGTCGAACTGGAGCATCCGGAAGAAGCTCGCGCCGAAGTTGAGCTGGTCGTCGGGCCGGTAGCCGCCGGCCTCGGTGAGACCGAGTCGGTCCGCGGACACCGTGTAGAACTGGTAGTCCGCGAGGAGTTCGACCACGCCGTGGCCGACCTCGCCGACCTTCGGCTTCACGTTGGTGCCCACGCCGTGCTCGTGACCGGCGAGGATCAGGAACACGTTCGGGTTGTCCTGGACCACCGTCTTGTACAGCATCGAACCGTCGGGCGCGGAGAACAGGGCGCCGCGTCCGTCGGGGCTGGTGCTCGGCGCGAGGTAGTCGTGCGAGAGCAGGATGCCGTTGCGGTCGGAGAACCGCTCGAAGACCGAGTCGGCCCACGCGGCCTCCTCGCGGGTGACGCCGTAGGACAGGCCGACCACGACGAAGTCCTGGCCGCCGGCCGAGAACAGGTCGTAGTGGTTCTGGTTGTCGCCCGGCTTCCAGGGACCGCCGTAACTGGCGTGCTCCCAGCCCTCGGAGAGCGCCTGGTAGCGCTCGGGGCCGTAGTACCGGTTGTAGATCGCGTCCGGGCCGTTCTCGGTGCCCGACTGGTTGTCGTGGTTGCCGGCGATCACCCCGTTGGGGATGCCCGCGTCGTCCAGGATCTTCTGCTGGTTCGAGGACAGCTCCAGCTCGCCGACGATCTGCTGCCGCAACGCCTCGGTGGCGGGCTTGCGGATGTTGTTCTCGATGATGTCGCCGGTGTGTGCGACGTACGCGATCTTCCGCTCGTCCTTGTTGGCGACCACCCAGCGGCCGACGTCCCCGTACGCCTTCTCCCAGACCGCGCGCTCGGCGGCCGTCTCCTGCTCGACCGCGCCCTCGGAGAGGTACTGCGTGTCGGTGTGGTGGACGATCGAGAAGTCGTACGAGTCCGGGTCCGCGAAGGAGTCCGGGTCACCGGCCTCGATGTCGTCGGCGAACGGGTCCTCGCCGGTGACCATGACGTGGACCGTGCGCCGGTCGACGTACGTGTCGTCGTCCAGGACCGCGCTCAGCACCGTGTTGCCCTCGGCGGCGCCGCGGGCGCTGCTCACCACGTCCCACTGCCGGGTGCCGGTGTTCCACACCCGCAGCGAGGCGAGGCGCTCGGGGTCGATGACGCCCTCCCAGCGCAGCACCGGCCGGTCGACCCGGCCGTGCACGCCGACGTCGAACCGCTGGAAGGTGACGTCGGAGGAGGCGGGCGCGTCCAGCGTCCGTCCGTCGGCCGGGGCCAGGCCGGCCGCCTTGACCTTCTTCTCGCCCTTGACCTTCAGGGTGGTCGGCACGGCGGTGGCGGTGCCCTGGTACACCTTCCCCGGGGTGAGGATGTCGGCCTCGGCGAAGGTGGCGGTGACCTCGCCGCCGTCGGGTTCGGCCACCTGCGCGGACAGCGTGACGTTCCGGCCGGCGTCGGTGGTGCCGGACGCGGGGGTCAGCCGGCTCGGGGTGTCCGGGATGCCGGCGGAGGAGAAAGCGATCTCGCGGGTGCCGGTGTTGCCGAGGCCGTCGGTGGCGGTGACGGAGAGCGTGTGCGAGCCGGCCTTCAGACCGGGGCCGACCGCCTCGCCGGCCTCGATCGCCTTGCCGTCCAGCTCGATCCGCGGACCGTCGGTCACACCCGAGGGGTCGTCGACCTGGACGTCGAGGACGACCGCGGCGGTGATCCGCTGACCGGCCTTCGGGGTGCTGTTCGTGACCACGGGCGCCGAGTTGTCGGTGGCCAGGACGCGGGTCGCGGTCCTGCCGGACTCCGAGGTCGCGGCCAGCGTGTGCGTACCGTCGGCGATCTCGGTGGTGTCCAGGTCGGTACGCAGGCCCTTGGCCGGGCCGTCCACGAAGAACTCCAGGTCGACCTCGTCCAGCGGGTTGACGCTGGAGCCGCAGGAGCCGTCGCCGAAGCTGTAGGAGCCCTTCACCATCCGCCCCTCGGCGGTGCCGCCGACCGGCGTGAGGGTGAGGTCGGAGAGCACGAAGTCGTCGCGGTTGACGCCGCAGGAGCTGTCGATGCCGCCGGTGACGACGTCGATCGTGTTCCAGCCGGGCACCAGCCACTCGTTGGGGACGGCCAGCTCCACGCGCTGGCTGACGTAGTCGCTCTCCAGCGGTACCTTCCGGCCGTTGACCAGGACGTGGTTCTGGTACCGCGCCTCGATCGAGTTGCCGCCCACGGTGAAGCCGAGGGTGGCGGTGCCGGAACCGAGGGTCTGAACGACCGGCACGGCCGGGGCGTCGATCGTCCAGCGCAGCTCGGCCTCGCGCAGCGCGGTCGACGACGAGCCGCACGTACCGTCGCCCATGGAATAGGAGGCCGCGATGTCCTCGCCGGTGACGGTGGCGCCGTCCAGGGCGAGATCCAGGCCGCCGATCTGGAAGTCGTCGCGGTTGGCGCCGCAGCTCTCCTGGTAGGCGCCGGTGACGACCTTCACGGTGTTGTCGCCGGGCACCAGGTAGCGGGCCGGCACCGGCAGGGAGACGCGCTGGCTGACCCAGGTGCCGCCCAGGTCGATGCGCTTGCCGTTGACCAGCAGGTGGTTGTCGAACTTGTCGTCGATCGAGTTGGCGCCGACGTCGAAGGAGAAGACCGCCGCTCCGTTGCCCAACTGCGGCTTGGCGGTGGGCGCCTGGCCGTCCACGGTCAGCGCGGCGACCCCGCCGTCGGCGCCGGCCGGCAAGGCGGCGGACACCGGCTGCTCGCCCCGGACCAGCGTGCCGTCCACGGGCAGCAGGCGGGGCGCGCCGGCCGGGGCGTTGTTGACGGTCACCTTGTTGGTGACGGCCTTGCCCGAGGCGGTGGTCGCGGTGAGGGTGTGCTCGCCGCCCGCGAGCTCCGTGGTGTCCAGGTCGCTCCGCAGACCGGTGGTGCCCCGCGGGTCGCCCAGGACGAAGAAGCTCAGCGACGCCTCGGTCCGCAGCGAGGTGTTGGTGCCGCAGCTGCCGTCACCGAACGAGTAGGTGTACTCGTTCTCCTCGCCGTCCGCGACCTCGCCCAGCAGCGTGAGCCGGATGTCGGAGACCACGAAGTCGTCGTGGTTCATGCCGCACGAGGTCTCGATGGCACCCGCGAAGAACTGGATCTCGTTCTCGCCCTTGACCAGGTGCTCGTTCGGGATCTCGATGGTGCCGCGCTCGTTGACGAGGTCGCCGAGGGCCGCCCGGTACTCGCCGTTGACGAGGACGTGACTCCCGTAGCGGGCCTCGACCGAGTTGGACCCGACGTCGAAGCTCAGCCGGGAGACGCCGACCGTCTTCTGCGCCTCGACGGCCTTCCCGTCGACGGCGAGCCCGGTGACGGAGTCACCCGCCACGGCCGGCGTCGCCTCGATCGCCCGGGTGCCCTCCAGGTAACTCCCGTCGGCGGGGGTCAGGACGGGCAGGGACGTCGCGTCCGCGTCCGCCGGGTCCCGCTGGTCCGTGGCGCGCCGGTCGGTCCCGGGAGCGGCGTACGCCGCCGTCGCGTTCCCGCCCACGAGGACGAGCGCGGCGAGCGCGGCGCCGGCCAGCCGCCGGCCGCCGGACCCTCCGCCCCGCCCTCTTCGTCGCTGTGCTGGCCGCATCGGCAGCCGTCCTTCCTGTCGTCACAAGGTGAGGGGCACGCCACGATCCGGACCGGGCGTACCCACGGCGGATCATGCGCACGTCAGGTGAACGCCCGTGAGCCACCTGTGAACGAACAGGGGAAGGGGTGTCAGGGCGCTTTGAACGCGCCACTTTGAACACACCCATGACAAAGTGTGGACATGTCAAGCGGAAGTCTCCTACCTTGACGGCGGAACTGCAGCCACACCGCTCACGACCGGAGCGACTTCCGGCACGGTCCGGTCCCCACCCCCGGAGGACCAATGCACCCACGCCCACGCCTGTTGCCACGCCTGCGCAGACGCGCCGTTCTCCTGCTGACGACGAGCATCCTCACCGGCGGCCTGTACGCCGCCCCGGCCGTCACCGCCACCGCCACCGCCACCGCGGCCCCGGCCGACATCCCGCCCCAGGAGCCCGGCGTCACCCTGCGGGTCTTCGACACGCAGACCCCGCTGAGCAAGCTCTGCGTCCTGAAGCCGGGTCAGACCCCCAACCACGACAAGCTGATGCCGACCGTCGACTGGTCCACGGAGGCCGACTTCGGCGGCTTCGCGGACAACTTCACGTCGGAGGCGTCCGGGTACCTGGACATCCCGGCCGACGGCAGCTACGTCTTCCGCCTCACCAGCGACGACGGCTCACGGCTGACCATCGACGACGCCACCGTCATCGACCACGACGGCCTGCACGGCGCCGAGCCGAAGGACGGCACCGTCCACCTCGCCGCCGGCCCGCACCCGTTCCGTATCGACCACTTCGAACGCGACGGCGGGCAGCAACTGCAACTGTCCTGGCGCCCGCCCGGCGCCGACGGCTTCACCGTCGTCCCCACCGAGGCGCTGAGCACCGACGCCGGTGTCGTCCGCGTCACCGCACCGGGCCGCAAGGAGTGCGAGGCGGGCCGCGACACCCCCGGCGACGGCCTCCCGCTGACCTCCGTGCGCCCCGACCTGACCCTCACCGACCTGCGCCCCGAGGGCTTCGAACCGCAGGTCAGCGGCATGGACTGGCTGCCCGACGGCCGCCTGGCGATCAGCACCTGGGGCGGCACCGACAACGTGGCCGGCGAGGTGTACCTGCTGGACAACGTCACCGGGGCGACCAGCGCCGACAAGGTCACCGTCAAGAAGGTCGCGAGCGGACTGCGCGAGCCCATGGGCATCACGTACGTCGACGGCGACCTGTACGTCTCCCAGAAGCACGAGCTGACCCGGCTCGTCGACGAGGACGGCGACGACGTCACCGACGACTACCGCACCGTCGCCACCTGGCCGTACGGCGGTAACTTCCACGAGTTCGCGTTCGGCCTCCTCTACCGCGACGGCTACTTCTACGTGAACCTCTCCGTCGCCATCAACCTCGGCGGCGCCACCACCGTCCCGCAGCCCGCGCCGAACCGCGGCGCCACCTACAAGGTGAGCAAGAAGACCGGGAAGATCAGCCCGGTCGCGGGCGGACTGCGCACGCCCAACGGCATCGGCTGGGGCCCCGGCGGCGACCTGTTCGCCACCGACAACCAGGGCGGCTGGCTCCCGGCCTCGAAGCTCGTCCAGATCAAGCAGGGCCGCTTCTTCAACCACTACATCGAGCCCGCAGGACCCTTCAACGCCAACCCCGTCACCGAACCGGTGCTGTGGTTCCCGCAGAACGAGATCGGCAACTCGCCCTCCACCCCGCTGTACCTGAAGAAGGGCCAGTACGCGGGCCAGATGCTGATCGGCGACGTCACCTACGGCGGCCTCCAGCGCGCCTACCTGGAGAAGGTCAAGGGCCAGTACCAGGGTGCCGTCTTCCGCTACACCCAGGGCCTGGAGGCCGGCGTCAACCGCATCACCCTCGGCCCCGACGGCGCGATCTACGCCGGCGGCCTGGGCGCCGACGGCAACTGGGGCCAGGAGGGCAAGCTCAAGTTCGGCCTGCAGAAGCTGACCCCCAACGGCGGCAACACCTTCGACATCAAGACCATGCGCGCCGTACCCGGCGGCTTCGACCTCACTTACACCCAGCCCCTCTCCGCCGAGACCGCGGCGCAGCTCGCCGAGCGTTACGAGGCCGAGCAGTGGCGCTACACCCCGACCACCGACTACGGCGGCCCCAAGATCGCCGAGGAGCGGCTCGGCGTACAGTCGGCCACCCTCTCGGACGACGGCCGCACCGTCCGCCTGCGCCTGGACGGCCTGAAGCCGGACCGCGTGGTGCACCTGCGCTCCCCGCGCCCCTTCGCCTCCGCCTCCGGTGAGACCCTCTGGTCCACCGAGGCCTGGTACACGCTCAACGAGATGCCCGGCAAGCAGCCGCCCGCCGCGACCCTGTACGAGGCCGAGGAGGCCACCCTCACCGGCACCGCCGGCATCCACAGCGACCACACCGGCTACTCCGGCGACGGCTTCGTCGACCGCTACGCCACCGAGGGCAAGGCCGGCACCACCTTCGACGTGACGGTCCCGAAGAAGGGCGCCTACGACGTCAATCTGCGCTACTCCAACGGCCCGAACCCCTTCCAGGGCACCAAGTCCCTCTCCCTGTACGTGAACGGCGAGAAACTGCGCCAGACGTCCCTCCCCTCCACCGGCGACTGGGACACCTGGTCCACCAGGACCGAGCGGATCTCGCTGCGCGCCGGGCACAACTCGGTCTCCTACCGCTACGACCCCGGCGACACCGGACACGTCAACCTCGACCTGATCACCGTGCACCCGCGGGGCGACCGCGTCACCCTCTTCGACGGCACCGCCGCCTCGCAGTCCCAGTGGCAGCACACCGACGGACGGCCCACGGCCTGGCCGCTGTCCGACGAGAAGTCCATGGAGGTGTGCTGCGGCGACCTGCGCACCAAGGACGCCTACCAGGACTTCGCGCTGCACGTGGAGTTCCGGGTGCCGCTGCTGCCTCCGGAGGTCACCGGCCAGGACCGCGGCAACAGCGGCATCTACCTCCAGGACCGCTACGAACTCCAGATCCTCGACTCCTACGGTGACACCACACCGGCCACGAACGAGGCCGGGGCGTTCTACCTCAAGAAGGCACCCGACGTGAACGCGGCGACCGCGCCCGAGACCTGGCAGACGTACGACATCGTCTTCCGGGCGGCCCGCTTCGACGAGAGCGGCAACAAGACCGCCGACGCCCGGGTGACGGTGGTGTGGAACGGCAAGAAGGTCCACGACGACGTGGCTCTCGACGGTCCCACGGCCTCGGGACGGCCGGAGACCCCGGCCGCGGGGGCGATCCGCCTCCAGGACCACGGGAACACCGTCCGGTTCCGCAACGTCCAGGTGCGGCCCCTGAGCTGACGCGATCGTCAGGACGCGAGTCCGGTCCTCCCGACCCGTCGGCCCGCCCGCGGCGCCTTCCCGGCGCCGCGGGCGGGTCCGTCCCCGTGGCACCGGAGGACCTCACCAGGGGCGTCACCGTCTCATCCGACCACCGCCGCCCGAACGCACAGCACGTCCGGCAGGTGCGAGGCCAGCTGCCGCCAGCTGTCGCCGTCGTCTGCCGACGCGTACACCTCGCCGTTGCGGTTGCCGAAGTACACCCCGGCCCGCTCCCCGGCGTCGTCGGTGCACAGCGCGTCGCGCAGCACCGTGCCGTAGTGGTCCTCCTGCGGCAGCCCCGCCGTGAGCGGCTCCCAGCTCCCGCCCGCGTCGGACGTGCGGAAGACCCGGCAGCGCCGGCCGGCCGGGACCCGGTCCGCGTCGGCGTTGATGGGGAAGACGTACGCCGTGTCACCGCGCCGCGGATGTGCCGCCACCGTGAACCCGAACGTGGACGGCAGGCCCTCGCCGATGTCCGCCCAGTGCGCGCCGGCGTCGTCGCTGCGGTACACCCCCCAGTGGTTCTGCAGATAGAGGCGGTCGGGGGTGGCCGCGTCCCGGGCGATCTTGTGCACGCACTGGCCGAACTCCGGGTTCGGATCGGGCAGGAACACCGCGGAGACACCGGAGTTGGAAGGCGCCCAGCTCGCGCCGCCGTCGGTGGTGCGGAACACCCCCGCGGCCGAGACGGCGACGGTCACGGACCGCGGGTCGCGCGCGTCGGTGAGCACGGTGTGCAGCCCCTCGCCCCCGCCGCCCGGCACCCACTGCGAGCGGGTGGGGTGCTCCCACAGGGGCCGGACCAGCTCGAAGCTCTCCCCGCGGTCCTCCGAGCGGTACAGCGCCGCCGGTTCCGTACCGGCCCAGACCACGTCGGGCTCGGCGGCGGACGGGTGCAGCTGCCACACCCGCTCCAGGGAGGCGTCCGTCTCCTTCGGGAACTTCACGGCGGGCCGTGCCGGTTCGGTCCAGGACCGGCCCAGGTCGTCGGAGTGGAAGACGGACGGTCCCCAGTGCGCGCTGTCCCCGCCGGCCAGCAGCCGCGGGGTGTCCCGCCGGGTGTCGATGGCGACCGAGTACACGGCCTGCGCGTTGAAACAGGGGTCCTCGTCGAACTCCCAGGTGCCCTTTCGCCGGCGCCCGATGAACAGGCCCTTCCTGGTGCCCACGGCGAGCAGTACCTCGGTCATGCCGATCACCTCCGTGGCGTCCTCTTCGACGCCTTTGTCTCGGACACCGGCCAGTTTGCACCCGACCACTGACAGTCACCTCCGGGATCGGCGTCGGCGCAGGTCAGATCGGCAGTGCGAGCGCGACCCGGCCGCCGTCCGCCGCTTGTCCGCCGGCCCGGTCCTCCCGCCGGCCCGGACCTGGCCCGGTCATGACCCGGACGTGCCCCAGTGCGGCTCGGCCGAACGCCTAGGGCCTGTCGTCTGGATCAGGACGCAGGACATCGGCG
>NZ_JAGGOO010000210.1 GCF_018614415.1 Streptomyces sp. ISL-12 | reverse complement strand
GTCTCTACCTCTCACCAGCCTACCGTTCAGCCAGTAATAGGTCTTCAGGATATTGTAGATGCAAAAGAGCTTATCAATCAGATCTATCTGGATGAAAAGATCGAGAAATATATTCTGGATATGGTTTTTGCAACCCGTTATCCTGAGAATTATGGACTTTCAGATCTTAAAAATTATATCAGTTTCGGAGCTTCACCAAGAGCTTCCATCAACTTAGCAATAGCTTCAAGAGCCTATGCATTTCTAAGAGGAAGAGCATTTGTAATTCCTGAAGATGTAAAAGAATTGGCTAAAGATGTTTTAAGACATAGAATAGGTTTAACATTCGAAGCTGAAGCAGAAGAAATTTCATCAGAAGAAATCGTTAATAGAATTTTGGCTAAAATTCAAGCTCCTTAATATTATTTTATGAATGATGTTGTTATAAGAAAAGCTTTTCAGGAAGACTGCGTTCCAATGTTGGAGCTTATTAAAGAACTTGCTGAATATGAAAAGGCTTTGCATGAAGTTACTGTTACTTTAGAGGAATTTATAGATGCCGGATTCGGGAGTTCTCCTGTCTGGGGAGCTTTTGTAGCGGAAGTTGATGATGAAATAGTGGGGATATCTTTATATTATAACAGATATTCAACATGGAAAGGAAGGAGATTGTATTTAGAAGATCTGGTAGTGACTGAGAGAATGAGAGGAAAACAGATTGGGAAGAAATTATTCGATGCTACCGTGGAATTCGGAAAATCAAATAATTATAGTGGAATGATGTTTCAGGTATTAAACTGGAATGAGTCAGCTATCAATTTTTATAAAAAGTACAACCCTAAATTTGATGATGAGTGGCTTAATGTATCCATTGAATTTAAAGACTAAAGCAAGAAGTTGAAAATTTAAGGTTGAAAGAGTTGAAAATTTTTGGTTTAGCACAAATAATTTATAGTTTATCACTTTCTCCATTTTCAACTTTCAATTACCAATTAATCTATGCAGATAAAAGATATTGTAAAAAAAGTAAAACAGATAGAAATCCGTACCCGCAAGAAAACGGAGGCTACTTTAATGGGACAATATCATAGTGCTTTTAAAGGGCAGGGCATGACTTTTTCTGAAGTTCGTCCTTATCAGTTTGGAGATGAGATCCGTAGGATAGATTGGAATAAAACAGCTCGTTTCCGGGAACCTTTCGTAAAAGTAATGGAAGAGGAAAGGGAACTAACAATGATGATTCTGGTCGATATATCGGCATCGATGGACTATGGAACAAAAAAACAGCTCAAAAGAGAATATGTAGCAGAGATTGCTGCGAGCCTTGGATTTTCAGCTGCAGGAAATAATGATAAAGTAGGATTGATCTTATTTGCCGATAAAGTATATAAAGTAATTCCACCTCAAAAAGGGAGAAAACATATCCTTTCCATTATCAGTAATATTTTAACTGCAGATTATGTACCTGCGGTTTCAAAGGTTGATAAAGCTTTAGAGTACATGATGGGAATTTTCAAAAGAAAATCACTCGTTTTTCTCTTTTCGGATTTTGATGATGAATATGATTCTAAAATGTTGAGGGTCACTTCAAAGAAGCATCAGCTATTGGGAATGAGGATTTATGACGAAAAGGATAATGAGATTCCGGATGTAGGATATGCATTATTTTATGATGCGGAAACAGGAAAGCAGGTTTGGGCAAATACATCAAGTGCCAGATGGAGGTATACCTTTGCGGAGGCACAAAAGCAAAAAGTACGGGCATTAGAAGAAGATTTTGCTAACAGCTCTGCTAGTTTTATGAATGTAGCTGCAGGTGAAGATTATTCAAAATTATTATATAATTATTTTCAAAAAAAGTAATTGTATCAACAGGTGTGATTTTAAGAACGCACAATAATAAAAAACAGGTAGGGCTTTTCAGCCAAAATTGAATTGAAATTGAAAAAAATACTATTTATAATATGTTCTCTGGTCTGTGTAAATACTTTTTCACAGATCCTTTCTTCCCATCTTGAAAAACAGACTCTTGCTTTAGGAGAAGTGAATCATTTTGTTATTAAAATTGATAACCTGAACAATCAGCAGGTGGGTGCAGCAGCTAAAAATGAACTGCTGCCTTTCCATTTTGAAGAGGTGAAAGACAGCATTGGTACTAAGCCAGATTTATATGAGAGAAAGATCGAATTTGCTGTTTATGAAGAAGGGAAATTTACCATTCCTGAACTCGAATTTAAAGTAGGAGATAAAATATTAAAAACCATTCCTTATGAAATAGACGTCATTAATACGGCCCAAAAAGGGGATCAGATTAATGATATCATGAAGAATAAAGAAGTAAAACTGGGAACTAAAGATTATTGGGAGCTTTATAAATGGTATATTTTGGCTGCCTTATCGGTTATTGCCCTTATCATTGCAATCATTATGTATCTGAAGTGGGGAAGGAAATCAAAAAGCTCTCCTGTCGTAGCTACCAATCAGACACTGAAGGAACTGGACTCGCTTAAAAAGAAAAAATATATAGAAGAAGGAAATTATCGTTCTTTTTATGTTGAATTAATTGAAATTTCAAGAAAATTTATCACTAAACAATATCATTTACCTGCGGATGTATTGCTTACAGATGATCTTGTACATTTAATGAAAGAGAATAATACAATATCATTGGAGAATGAAAAGGTAGTTGAAGAGGTCTTTCTAAGGGGAGATTTAGTGAAGTTTGCCAAAACTTTCCCTGATCAGAAGACCATGGAAAATGACTTTGCAGATATCAGAGAGTTTGTAAAAAGATCATCAAAAGATCTGGAATTTGAAAACTTAAGAAAGGATGTTTAATTTCGAATTTTATAGCCCCTGGTTTTTTCTGCTTTTTCTGTTGTTTATTCCTCTTTTGTTTAGAGACATAAGTAAGCAGAAGAAAAAAGGTATAAAAGTACCTACAGTAAAAAGTATGGATAGCAGCAATGGAATTGTAGCAGTATTGTTTTTACTTAAAATGTCAAAGTATATTATACTTTCTGCACTTATTATTGCGATGGCAAGACCAAGAACCTTTACGATCTCTCAAGACAGAGATGATACAAAAGGAATTGATATTATGCTTTCTGTGGACGTATCTTTAAGTATGCTTGCTAAAGATTTAACACCCGACCGATTAACGGCTCTTAAAGATATTGCAATAAAATTTGTTGAAAAAAGACCTAATGACAGATTAGGTTTGGTGACCTACTCAGGGGAGGCATTTACAAAGGTTCCTGTGACATCCGATCATCAGGTGGTGATAGATGAATTAAAGAATCTTAATCCACTGGAACTTCAGCCGGGAACAGCTATTGGCGAGGGACTTTCTGTAGCGGTAAACCATTTAAAGAATAGTAAAGCAAAAAGTAAAATTATTATCCTTATGACAGATGGTGTAAATACCATTGAAAATGCGATGCCTACTCAGGTGGGTGCAGAGCTGGCAAAGAATAATAACATCAAAGTATATTCTATTGGGATTGGAACAAATGGATACGCTCTAATGCCAACCCAAACCGATATTTTCGGAGATCTTGTCTTTACGGAAACAGAAGTTAAAATTGATGAGCCTATTTTAAGAGAAATTGCTCAGACAACGGGAGGTAAATATTTCAGGGCTACCTCAAACAGCAGTCTGGAAGAAGTATATGACGAAATAAACCAATTGGAAAAGTCTGATGTGAAAGTTTCCAAACTGTATAATTATCAGGAATATTTTAAAATTTTCCTGTGGATCGCTTTAGGGATGCTCGTTATTGATGCATTGCTAAGATGGTTTTTTTATAAATTTTTGAGTTGATGGATTGGTATTTAGGGAATTATTGGTATTTGTTGTTGCTGTTGCTTTTGCCGCTGCTCGGTTTTTTATTGGTTCGTTACCTGAAATGGAAGGATAAAAGAAAAGTGATTTTTGCGGATAATCAGTTTCATGAAGATCTTTTTGAAAAAAAATCAGGATTTACCAAAGTATTTCCCGCCTTATATCTTTTGGGAACCCTCTTTTTAATTTTTGCAATTATTGATCTATTAAATGGTTCTGAAGAAATTAAAACCAATCAAAAATTAAATAATGTCATTTTTATGCTTGATGTTTCCAATTCGATGAATGCGGAGGATATTAATCCAAATCGGTTGAATGAGGCAAAAAATCTAATGATCAATACGATGCAGAAGATGAAAAGTGATAAAATAGGAATTGTGATTTTTGCAGGTGAAGCTACTTCTATAATGCCTTTGACAACGGATTATACTTCCGCTGAAACGTATATCAACGCAATTGAAACGAATTCTATGCAAATCCAGGGAACCGATTTTCTTAAAGCCATGCAGGCAGCGGTCAGTAAGTTTAAAAATGTAAGCAAAGGAGCCCGGAAGGTTGTCTTATTAAGTGATGGAGAAGATAATGAAGGGAATGATAATGCAGCAATAAAACTTGCTAATAAGGAAGGTATTATGGTTACTTCTGTAGGAATAGGTTCGGATGAAGGAGCGCCAGTCCCGGAATATGTATTTGGCCAGTTAATGGGATATAAAACCGATAGAGCGGGAGAAACTGTTATTTCAAAAAGACAGACCGGAGCACTAAAAAAAATAGCAGAATCTACAGGTGGATCATACGTTGATGGTAATAATATCAATGAAACACCAGACCGAATTATTGATGCCTTAAATAAAAAGATGTCTACCTCAGAAACACTGGTAAAATCTCAAAACGCAAATCATTATTATCAATACTTTTTAGCAGTGTCCTTATTGTTTTTTTTGCTAATTTACATTTTCAATCCAAAAAGAGATTTTAATGTGTGATTTTTCTAGTTTTTTTCCTATTTTTTCACCAGATACTTTAACCCAATTTTAACAAATAAAAGCCTGTTTATTAACATATAAAGGAATAATTTTGCATATAATGAATACTAAAATCATTTTTTTATCGTTTATAATTGCTTTTCTAGTGTCAGGGACGTTGTTTGCTCAGGAAAACTACAAGACTTTGGTGTATGAAGGCAATCAAAAATTCAATGGTAAAAACTATGATGGCGCATCTTCTAAATATATGGAAGCTATAAAATCCAATGAAAAAGATTTTACAGCACATTACAATTTAGGAAATGCATTGTATAAAAATAAAAAATATGAAGAGGCCAGGACTGAATTTGAAAAAGCACAAAAGCTATCTCAGACCTTGCCGGATAAAGCAGCGGCTCTTTATAATTTAGGGAATACTTATATGCAGATGAATCAACCTGATAAAGCTGCATATTTTTATAAGCAATCCTTAAAACAGGATCCCTATAACGAAGCTACGAGAAAGAATTATGAAATTGCTAAGTTGAAGGAAAAAGAAAGCCAGCAAAAGAAAAACCAACAGAGTAAATCTGGAAAAGGTGGCGGTGGTAAAGACCAACAACAAAATGATGATCAAAAAGGCAATCCAAAAGATCAAAAACAAGATCAGGGCAAAGGCCAGCAAAATCAAGGTGAAAGTCAGCAGAACAATAATCCTGACCAAAACCAGAATAATGAAGGTAAAATGCCAAAAGATCTTGAAAATGCAATATTGAATAAAGTAAGCGAAAAAGAAAAAGAGACCGCCAAAAGAATTTTAAATAAAGATTCTTACTCAATGCCTGAAAGCAATGAGAAAGATTGGTGATGCAATATAAACTGTTTTACATACTGGTTATCCTTACTTCCGTAATTTCTTACGGACAGGTAAATATTTCCGTAACCCCAGATAAAACAGATTACAGCAGCAAGGACATTGTAAACCTTACCATTATTCTTGAATTGAATGGGAGCGAATACAATCAGCAAACACCACTTCGTTTACCCGATCTATCAAAATTTAATATGGTGGGTAGTGGATCTGTAAGCAGTGGCTATATGGATCCTGAAACCAATACTGTGATTACCCAATATGTAACCAGAGTAGCCCTTGAACCTAAACAGAAAGGAAAAGTAAAAATCGGGTCTGTACTTGTTACCATAAATAATAAAATTTATAAAACCGAACCTTTCGACATCTTTGTGAAAGATGTTGAAAAAAAATCTGTTGCTAATGCTTCAAACGATGTCTATCTTAATATGGAGATTGAAGACAGAGAGGTTTATCAGGATCAACCAACTATTGCCGTTTTAAAAGTTTATTCTAAAAATATAGACAACTTCAGAAAGGTGAAAAATATTCATCTTCCGGATCAGGATAATATCAATGTTCATCCTATTAATTTCAACAGATCAGAAATTGATCCTTCAGGTTACGGAAATATGGCTTCGCAGGTTTTAGCTATGTTCATGGTTTTTCCAAATGAAGCAGGATATGTCGAAGTTCCCTCTGTTTCAGCTTCTGTAAGTACATATGCGAACAAGAATAAAATTTTGTCAAATAAGGTTAAGCTTAATGTAAAAAAACTACCCGAAGGTTCACCAGAGTATTTTAAAAATGCAGTAGGAAATTTCAATGTGAGCGTTTACAATACTTCCAACGAAAAAGTAGAGGTTAAGAAACCATTGAATATCATTGTAAAGGTTTCCGGTGTAGGAAATTTAACAGATATGATTTTGCCAAAAATTGTTGAATCTCCGGATTATGATTTATTTGCACCTAAGATCACTTCGAAAGTAGTTCCTGATATGACTGGAATAAAAGGAGAGGTTTTAGCAAACTATGTTGTGATTCCCAAGAAAGCAGGTCCTATATCAATTAAAACTGAACAGTTTGCATTCTTTAATCCTAATAGTAAGGAATATAT
>NZ_JAGGOO010000209.1 GCF_018614415.1 Streptomyces sp. ISL-12 | reverse complement strand
CAAACGACAGGCCCTAGGGGCTGAGGGGGCTAGCGGCGGCGGTCGATCGCGGTGAGGTCGATGTCGACGGGGAAGGGGACGGTGAGCTTGAGGCGGTTGTGGAAGATGCCGGTGGGCACGTAGGAGCGGGTCGCGGGGTCGATCTCGTAGACGTAGACGACCGGGAGTCCTTCGTTCTCCTCGACCCGCCAGTAGTGCGGGATGCCCGCCTGCGCGTACTTCCGGGGTTTCGTCTCGCGGTCCCGCTCCTCGGACTCCTTGGAGACGACTTCGACGGCGATGACGACGTCTTCCGGCCGGTACCACGTCTGATGGGGACCGCCGTAGGCATCCGCGCGGAACACCAGCACGTCCGGCTCGGGCCGGTTGCGTTCGTCGAGCTTGATCGTCATCAGCGGCATGACGTTCAACTCGTCCGGTACGTGAGCCAGCAAGGCGTTGTCCAACAGACGGATGGCCATGGAGTGGAAGTTGGTCTGCGGACTCACGAAGACGAGGCTCCCGTCGATCAGCTCCGTGTGCGCAGGCAGGTTGGGAAGCTCGTCGAGGTCGTCCGCCGTCCAGCCGCCCTCCGGCGGACGGGGCCACTGGTAGTCGCCGTCCAGCCCGTAGTCACGTGCGGCGCTCATGATCGCTCCCATGTGCCGGAGTCTGGCTGACGCGGCCAGGATACCGAGGGCGAACGCCGACGCCGCGCTCCATCGGGTGGCGCCGCACAGCGGCATTGACGAACCCCACACCTTTACTGCCGGTCGACAAGTCCCGCCCAGGGGATTGACGCGCTTGCTGACGAGCAGTCTCATAAGGGGGAGTAACCCGGGGTAACCCGTACGGCGAGGTACGACGAGATGGGACAGCCATGACGACCCTGACGGAAGCCGACGCGCTCGACGGCATGCGCGACGCGCTCGGCCTGCTCAAGGACCGGGAGCAGGTGGCCGAACGGCTGCTCGACTCTTCCGCCAAGCACTCGTTCGACCCGGACAAGGAGCTGGACTGGGACGCGCCGTTCGAGGACGGCAAGTGGTTCTGGCCGCCGGAGCTGGTGTCGCTCTACGGCACCCCGCTGTGGAAGCGGATGAGCGAGGAGCAGCGCGTCCTGCTCTCCCAGCACGAGGCCGCCGCCCTCGCCTCGCTCGGCATCTGGTTCGAGCTGATCCTGATGCAGCTGCTGGTCCGGCACATCTACGACAAGTCGGCGACCAGCGCGCACGTGCGCTACGCGCTCACCGAGATCGAGGACGAGTGCCGGCACTCGAAGATGTTCGCCCGGCTGATAACCCGGGGCGGGACGCCGTGGTACCCGGTCAGCCCCGTCCACCAGCACCTCGGCCGCCTCTTCAAGACCATCTCCACCACGCCCGGCTCCTTCACCGCGACCCTGCTCGGCGAGGAGGTCCTGGACTGGATGCAGCGGCTGACCTTCCCCGACGAGCGCGTGCAGCCGCTGATCCGGGGGGTCACGCGCATCCACGTGGTCGAGGAGGCCCGCCACGTCCGGTACGCCCGTGAGGAGCTGCGGCGCCAGATGGTGACCGCCCCGAAGTGGTCCAAGGAGTTCACGCGGCTCACCTCCGGCGAGTTCGCCCGGGTCTTCTCGGTCGCCTTCGTCAACCCCGAGGTCTACACCAACGTCGGGCTGGACAAGCGCCAGGCCGTGGCCCAGGTCAAGGCGAGCGGCCACCGCAAGGAGATCATGCAGACCGGCTCCAGGCGGCTGACCGACTTCCTGGACGACATCGGGGTGCTGCGCGGGGCCGGACGCCGGCTGTGGAAGTCGTCGGGGCTGCTGGCCTGACCCCGCCGGACAAACGGGGGCGGGGGCCGCGCACCGGTTACCCTGCGGGTCATGACCCCGCAGGCCTCCACCCCCGCCTACCGCCGGCTCAGCGTCGAGGAACGGCGCGCGCAGCTGCTCGACGCCGCGCTCGCCCTCTTCGCGCACCGGCCGCCGGAGGAGGTCTCGCTCGACGACGTGGCGGAGCAGGCCGGGGTCTCCCGCCCCCTGGTGTACCGGTACTTCCCCGGCGGCAAGCAGCAGCTCTACGAGGCCGCGCTGCGCTCGGCCGCCGACGAGCTGCGGCTCTGCTTCGACGAACCCCGCGAGGGCCCGCTGCTCGCCCGGCTCACCCGCGCCCTGGACCGCTACCTCGCCTTCGTCGACGAGCACGACACCGGCTTCAGCGCCCTGCTGCGCGGCGGCAGCGTCGTCGAGACCTCCCGGACCACGGCCATCGTGGACGGCGTACGCCGGGCCGCCGCCGAGCACATCATGAGCCACCTCGGCGTCGACGAACCGGGCCCCCGGCTGCGGATGACGGTCCGGATGTGGATCACGGCGGTGGAGGCCGCCTCGCTGATCTGGCTGGACGAGGAGAAGCAGCCGCCCGTCGGGGAGCTGCGCGACTGGCTCGTGGAGCAGTTCGTCGCCGTACTGTCCGTCACCGCCCGGCGCGACCCGCTGACGGCCACGCTGGTCGAGGCGCTGGTGGCGGAGGTCTGACACGGGCGCCGCGCGGCGCACACTGGGTGCCGTGAAGAGCGAAGACGTGCCCTTCGAGGGCGGACCGATGGACGGCCGGGTGCTGCCGGTGCTGGTGGGGATGACCGGGCACCCGCCGAAGACCTACCGCATCCCGGTCCCCGGCGGCGACGGCCGGCCGGCCACCGTGCTGGTATATCGCCGGGTCCCCCGCGAGGACGGCACCCGTCTCGGTTTCGCACGCTGGAAGTACGTCCACGCGCCCGAGGGCGCCCCGCGCTCCCGAGTGCGCCGGCCCTGGTCGAAACCGGACGCCACGCCGGGCGGCAAGCCGGACGACGCCGACGGGTGACCCCGTTGCGCCGGGCGGCCCACACTCGGCGCGCGAAGCCGCGCCGGCCGCCCGATGCTCGCCGTGCGGAGCGGACAGGCCGCCCCGCAGCGGAGGTGATGGCATGTCAGGAAGGCTTCTGCGACTGGTGTGTACGGCGGCGACGGCGGCCGGGCTCGTCCTCGCCCCCCTGCCCGCCGCGGCGGCACCCGAGCCCGGCGAACGCCCCGTCGCACATCTGCTGACGGACCTTCAGCGGCTGTACCGCGCGGCCGAGAAGGCCACCGAGGCCTACAACGACACCGAGGAGAAGCTGAAGCGCCGGCGCGCGCAGGCCGAGCGCCTCGACGCCGAACTGGCCCGCACCCGGCTGACCCTGCGCGACAGCCGGGGCGCGGCGGCCCGGCTGGCCCGGCAGCAGTACCAGAACAGCAGCACCGCCCTCTCCCCCTACGTACGCCTGCTGCTGGCCCGCGATCCGCAGCGCGCCCTCGACCAGGGGCATGTGATCGGCCGGCTGGCGCGGGACCGCGCCGAGACCGTCGGCCGGCTGACCGGCAGCGAGAAGCGGGCCGACGAGCTGGCCCGCCGGGCCCGCGAGGCGCTCGACGCGCAACGCGCCCTCGCCGCCCGGCAGAAGAAGGCCCGCGACACGGTGCTCGACCGGCTGCGGGACGTCGAGGAGATGATCGCCTCGCTCAGCCCGCGGCAGCTCGCGGCGCTGGCCGCGTTCGAGAAGGACGGGACCGCGAAGGCGCAGGAGCGGTTCATGGCGTCCGGGGCGATCGGCGACGACGACGGAAAGCCGTCCGCCGGGGGCGACCGGGCGCTGCGCTTCGCGGTCGACCAGCTCGGCAAGCCGTACGAGTGGGGCGCGGAGGGGCCCGCCTCCTACGACTGCTCGGGGCTGACCTCGGTGGCCTGGGAGCGGGCCGGGACGCCGATCCCGCGGACCAGCCAGGAGCAGTGGGCCCGGCTGAAGCGGGTCCCGCTGGACCAACTGCGCCCCGGTGACCTGGTCGTCTACTTCCCCGAGGCCACCCATGTGGCGATGTACCTGGGCGGCGGCATGGTCGTCCAGGCGCCGCGCCCCGGCGCCGCGGTGAAGGTCTCCCCCATCGCGGCCAACCCGGTCCTCGGCGCCGTACGCCCCGACCCCGGCGGCCGGCCCCTGGCCCACTACGCGCCGCCGAGGCTGCCGGCGGGGGCGGCGGACGGGGCCGACGCGGGGTACGGGGCGGCGCACGCGCCGGCGGGCTGACGCGCGGCGCGCGGTCCTACTCGGGTGTCTCCTCCAGCGCGTGGCCCACCAGGGTCAGCAGGGTCTGCACGACCTCGATCCGGCGCCGCGCGTCCATGATCAGCACGGGTATGCGCTCCGGGACCGTCAGCGCCTCCCGTACGTCCGCCGCGTCGAACCGCTCGCTGCCGTCGAAGTGGTTCACCGCCACGACGTACGGCAGTCCGCAGCTCTCGAAGTAGTCCAGCGCCGGCCAGCAGTCCTTCAGCCGCCGGGTGTCGGCCAGCACGACGGCGCCGATCGCGCCGCGCACCAGGTCGTCCCACATGAACCAGAACCGCTGCTGGCCGGGGGTGCCGAACAGGTAGAGCACCAGGTCGTCGTCGAGCGTGAGGCGGCCGAAGTCCATGGCCACGGTGGTGGTGACCTTGTCCGGCGTGGCGGTGAGGTCGTCGACGTCCTCGCTGGCCCGGGTCATCAGCGCCTCGGTCAGCAGCGGCGGGATCTCCGAGACGGAGGTGACCAGGGTGGTCTTGCCGACGCCGAACCCGCCCGCCACCACGATCTTCGTGGCGACCGGGGCGTGGTCGGTGTTCGTCTGCCAGGGCCACAGGGACTCCTCGGGTTCGACGAACGGGAAACCACCGGGGACGGTGGTGTCAGAGACGGCGGAGTCCACTCAGCACCCTTTCCAGCAGAGCGCGGTCCGGACGGCCCGTGCCATGGCCGGTCCCGGTGCCGTACACACGGATCTTTCCCTGGTCCACGAGGTCGCTGAGGAGCACGCGGACCACGCCGAGCGGCATCCTCAGCAGCGCGGCGATCTCGGCCACCGTTCGCATCCGGCGGCACAGTTCGACGATGGCGCGCATCTCCGGGAGCACTCGGAGCGGGCCGTTCGTCACCTCCTCGGGCTTCTCGGCGGCCTCCGGCGTGGCGGCCGCGTCGACTGCGCCGACGAAGGTCTCCACGAGCAGGACGTGGCCGAAGCTGGTCCGGCCGCCGGTGAGCGAGTACGGGCGGACCCGGGCGGGCGGGCGGTCGCCGCGTACAGGAAGTCTGTCCTTCGGTCTCCGGCTCTCGGTCCGGCTCACCGCGGGTTACCGGCCGCCCCGGCCTCCACGGATTTCCGCAGCTCGTTACGGAGTTCCGGGGTCAGCACATGGCCGGCCCGGCCCACGAACAGCGCCATGTGGTACGCCACCACGCTCATGTCGCAGTCGGCGGAGCCGTGCACGCCGAGCAGTGAGCCGTCGCTGATCGACATCACGAACAGGCTGCCCTCGTCCATGGCGATCATCGTGTGCTTCACCTCGCCGGAGTCCATCAGCTTCGCGGCGCCGACGGTCAGGCTGCCGATGCCGGAGACGACGGTGGCGAGGTCGGCGGCGGAGCCGCGCGGGCCGGAGCCGGCGCGGCCCTGGGGGCGGCGGGCCGCCTCGTTGCTCTCCATGTCGGAGGAGAGCAGCAGCAACCCGTCGGAGGAGACCACCGCGACGGAGAGGATGCCGGGCACCTCCTCGACGAGGTTGGTGAGCAGCCAGTGCAGGTTGCGGGCCTCACGGCTCAGCCCGACGGTGCTGGGAGCGGTCAACTGCTTGCCTCCTCGACGGTGCCCCCCGTGGACGGTTCGGTGCGGTCCGGTGCGGCGTCCGGCGTCTCGTGCCGGGTGGTGCGGTCGGCGATCTCGGCCTCGACCTCGCGCCGTCCGGCCTCCGCGCCCTTGCGGAAGCCGCCCAGACGGCGGCGGAGCGCGTCGGCGTCCAGGGAGCCCGTGCGCGGGCGGGGCGCCGACGCGGGGGTGCTGATCCGGGGGGTCCGCTTGGGCAGACCCTTGTCGGTGACCGGCTCGTCGGCCTCGTCCCCCTCGTCGGGGACGCGGTCGTGGGCGGGCTCGGCTTCGGCGGTGGGCTCGGCTTCGGCGGTGGGTTCGGCTTCGGCGGTGGGTTCGGTCTCGGGGGCCGGTTCGGTTTCGGGGGCCGGTTCGGTCTCG